>JAFRJC010000155.1 GCA_017432445.1 Eggerthellaceae bacterium
CCGCACACGACACTGATGCGAGCAGTATGTCGGCATTCGCAAGACAGCTTTGATACTAGGGGAACGTATCTGGATAGTGCGCCGAGGAAATGACCGCCTGGGAACCGTTCCCTTTCGGCATGACGAGGCGAAGCGAAGAGAGGAAGTACTGTGAAAGGCGTAATCGAAAAGTGGAACAGCATCAGCTTGGTGCTGCGGATTGTAGTGGGCTTGATAATCGGCGCCGTGCTCGGGCTGCTGATCCCGTCTGACGGCTCGGCTGTCCCGGCTATCATCACGCTTTTGGGCTCGCTGTTCGTTGGGGCACTGAAAGCCGTTGCTCCCATCCTCGTGTTCTTCTTGATCATCAGCGCGCTGTGCAACGCCAAAGCGCCTGCGTCCATGCGCACCATCATCGTCTTGTACCTCGTTTCGACCTTCGTCGCCGCGCTCGTGGCCGTGGTCGGCAGCTTCATCTTCCCAATCGAGATGACGCTGGCATCTGCCGAGGACATCTCCCAGTCCTCGCCATCCGGTATCGGTGAAGTGCTCAACACGCTGTTGATGAACATCGTCATGAACCCGGTGAAGGCGCTTGTTGAGGCGAACTACATCGGCATCCTTGTGTGGGCCGCCATGATCGGCGCCGCCCTGCGCACGCTGGGCGAGGGCCCCAAGGAAGTCTTCAACGCCATCGCCGAGGCCGTCGCCACGATCGTGCGCTGGATTATCAGCTTGGCCCCGTTCGGCATCCTCGGTTTGGTTTATGACGCCGTCGCCACGAACGGCATGGAGATCTTCATCGAGTACGGCCAGCTTATCGCCCTGCTCGTCGTCTGCATGCTCGTCATCGCGCTTGTCACCAACCCGCTGATGGTGTTCCTGCTCACGCGCAAGAACCCCTATCCGCTCGTTCTGCGCTGCCTGAAGGATTCGGGCATCACGGCGTTCTTCACCCGCAGCTCCGCGGCTAACATCCCCGTCAACATGGAGCTGTGCGAGAACCTGGGTCTGGACAAGAACCTGTACTCGGTTTCCATTCCGCTGGGCGCGACCATCAACATGGCAGGCGCTGCCGTCACGATTTCGGTCATGGCCATGCAGGCTGCCTTCACCGTTGGCCTGACCGTCGACATCCCCACGGCCGTTATCCTCTCGGCGCTCGCCGCCATCTCGGCATGCGGCGCTTCCGGCGTGCCGGGCGGATCGCTCCTGCTCATCCCGATGGCCTGCTCGCTGTTTGGCATCCCGAACGACGTAGCCATGCAGGTTGTTGCCGTCGGCTTCATCATCGGCGTGATCCAGGACTCCTGCGAGACGGCTCTGAACTCCTCTTCCGACGCGGTGTTCACGGCGACGGCCGAGTACCGCGACTGGATCAAGGTCGGCCGCAAGTTCGTGATGGGCAAGAACAACACGCCCCTGGGTTCTGCTGAAGAGTAAAGCCTTTCTCGTTTTATGATGGGTGGAATGACGGATTGAACCCGTCCCCACCCCTCATTGCGCTTTATTTGCAATCTGTGAACGCACTTCATTCGTTCGGATAGGTGTGCGATAATTCCAGTTTGCGTGTCAAACGTCCGAAATACGATCGTGTAACGGAGGAAAGTTAAGTGGAAACTAAAGTTGAGGTCTTGGAAGGCAACCGTGTCAAGATCAGCGTCACGGTAGATGAGTCGGTCGTCACCGAACGCGTCAAGAAGCAGTACAAGGCATTTGCGAACCAGTACAACTTCCCGGGCTTCAGGAAGGGCAAGGCCCCCCGCCCGGTCATCGACAGCATGCTTGGCAAGGACGCCGTTGCCGCTACCGTCACCGACGATATCGTCAACGAGTACTATCCCAAGTCCATCGACGAATCCGGCATCTATCCGGTCGGCCAGCCCGATTTCGGCGAGGAAGCAATGGACGTCGTCAAGGACAAGCAGGCCTACACCTTCGTGTACGAGATCGGCGTGAAGCCGACGCCCGAGCTGTCCGACTACGAGCCCGTCGCCATCGAGATGCCGCACGAGGGTGCCACCGACGAGCAGATCGACGAGGAAATCGAGGCTCTGCTCGAGCACTACTACGAGATCGTCGATGCTCCGGCTAACACCAAGGTCAAGGCTGACAAGTACGTCGACATGAAGATTACGGCCACCGACGACAACGGCGAGGACATCCCCTCGATCACCTCCGAGTCCATCCAGTACGGCATCGGCTCGGGCCTGTATCCGGCCGCTTTCGACGAGAAGCTCATCGGCCTGAAGAAGGGCGACACCGTCCAGTTCACGATGGACATCCCCTCCGAGCCCACGGCCATGACCGCCACGCTCATGGGCAAGACGCACGCTATCAACTTCGACATCGAGATCCTCGCAGTCAAGAAGAAGAAGCTGCCTGAGCTCACCGACGAGTGGGTCAGCTCCAAGATCGGCATCGACACCGTCGAGGAGCTGCGCAGCGAGCTCGCCGAGGAAATCGAGTCCGCCCAGAGCTCGAGCTTCCCGCACATGAAGGAAAACCGCGTGCTGATGGCCCTCGCCGAGCGCCTCGAGGGCGAGCTGCCCGCCGACCTCGTCGAGGAGAACGAAGCATCGCTCCTCCAAGACTTCTTCCAGCAGATCCAGCGCCAGGGCTCGACGCTCGACGCTTACCTGCAGCAGGCCGGCATTTCCTCGCAGCAGTTCCGCGATGACGTGAAGAAGCAGGCCGAGGACATGACCAGGCAGGACCTTGCACTCGACGCTTTCGCAGCGCACGAGGGCATGGAGGTCACTGACGAGGACGTCGTGGACGAGTTCCGCAACGCCGGCGCGTCCGACCCCGAGGCCCTCATGCAGCAGTGGCGCGAGAACGGCCAGATGTTCCTGGTGCGCCAGGGCATCCTGCGCCAGAAGGCCGCCAAGCAGCTCGTCGAGTCCGCCGTGGTCACCGAGGAAGCTCCGGCCGAGGAGAAGACGGGCAAGCATGCCGCTTCCGAGGAGCCGGTCGCCGAGGCCGAGGCCGAGGCTGAAGCCGAGCCCGAGGCCGAGGCCGCAGCAGAATAACGCAACGATGCAAACTCGGACAGGGCGCGCCTTCGGGTGCGCCCTTTTCTTGTGGACGGGAATGAGTCGAAGAACGCAATTTCGACTCATCTGGCTTAGTGCGATGGTTGTTCACCCGGGCGAAAGCATGACCTTTTCGTAACGGTATGAGCGGGGCAGGACAAAAGGCGAAAAGACGTTTACCATAGGCAGGTACGCAAAAACGCAGAAGAGAGGACGCACATGACAGCACATCCGAACAATGCATTGATTCCCTACGTAATCGAACAGTCGCCGCGCGGCGAGCGCAGCTACGATATCTACTCGCGTTTGCTCAACGACCGCATCATCTTCTTGGGCGAGGCAATCGACGACCACGTGGCCAATTCCGTGGTGGCGCAGCTGCTCCACCTGGAAAGCGCGGACCCGGATAAGGACATCTCGCTTTACATCAACTCGCCGGGCGGCTCGGTGACCGCAGGTCTTGCCATTCTGGATACCATGAACTTCATCAAGTGCGACGTGTCCACCATCTGTCTGGGTGAATGCGCCTCGATGGCAGCCGTCCTGCTTTCCGCCGGCGCCAAGGGCAAGAGGCTGTGCCTGCCCAATTCCATGGTGCTCATCCACCAGCCGAGCGGCGGTGCCCAGGGCCAGCAGACCGAGATCCAGATCGTGGCGGATTTCATGCTCAAGACGCGCGAGCGCCTGAACAAGATCCTCGCCGACAATACTGGCCAGACTCTGGATACCATCCAGCGCGATACCGAACGCGACAACTACATGACCGCCGAGCAGGCGTTGGAGTACGGCATCGTCGACCGCATCACCACTTCACGCGTCGCCGCTGCCGAATAATGAGCACGAGGGGCACGGCCCAGTTGCTCATCGTGGAAGAAGGGGAGAAGCTTGAGTTCCAGAAAGACGCCCGACAGCACGAATAACGAGACAAGGTGCGCGTTCTGCGGCAAGACGCCTGCAGAAGCAACTGCGATGATCCAGGGTCCCAACGGGGTGTACCTGTGCGACGAATGCATCGCGGTGTGCACCGAAGCGCTCATGCGCGATCTGGGCATGCGTATGAACCCGGGGATGTATGGCAGTTTCGAGTGGGACGAGGAACCCGAAGCCAAGTCGGCGAAGCTTCGCACGGTAGACGATGACGACGAGCCCACGCCCGAGGAGGTTCTCGCCGCCCTGCCCACGCCACGGCAGATCTACGAGCAGCTCTCGGATTACGTTGTGGGCCAAGAAAGCGCCAAGCGCGCGCTGTCCGTGGCCGTGTACAACCACTACAAGCGCATCGGGCTGGGCGCGGGCGATGATGACGAAGTGGAGCTCGCGAAGAGCAACATCTTGCTTCTGGGTCCGACGGGTTCGGGCAAGACGCTGCTCGCCCAGACTCTCGCGCGCACGCTGCGCGTCCCGTTCGCCATTGCGGACGCCACGACGCTTACCGAGGCGGGCTATGTGGGCGAGGACGTGGAGAACATCCTGCTCAAGCTCATAACCGCGGCGGATTTCGATATCGACCGCGCCGAGATCGGCATCATCTATATTGATGAGATTGACAAGATCGCGCGCAAGGCCGAGAACCTCTCCATCACACGCGATGTGTCAGGCGAGGGCGTGCAGCAGGCGCTTCTCAAGATTGTCGAGGGCACTGATGCCAGCGTTCCTCCCCAGGGCGGGCGCAAGCATCCCCAGCAGGAGCTCATTCCCATCAACACGACGAACATCCTGTTCATCTTGGGCGGTGCGTTCGTGGGGCTGACCGACATCATTGCGGCACGCGTGGGCAAGTCGGCCATCGGGTTCAATTCGCAGCTGCCCGAGAGCAAGGAAGCCAACGAGGCCGAACTGCTCTCGCAGGTGCTGCCCGAGGACCTGAACAAGTTCGGCATGATTCCCGAGTTCGTCGGCCGCATCCCCGTCATAACGTCGCTCTCGGCCCTAACGGAAGATGATTTGATGCGCATCCTGGTCGAACCGAAGAACGCGCTGGTCAAGCAGTACAAGAAGATGTTCGAGTTCGAGAAGTCCACCCTCGAGTTCACTGACGACGCCTTGCGCGCCATCGCGCACGAAGCGGTCGACCATGGTACGGGCGCGCGCGGCCTGCGCTCCATCTGCGAGCGGGTGCTGATGGACGTCATGTACGAGCTGCCCGAACACACCGGCGCTTCCCACGTCGTCCTGCGTGCCTCCGACGTTATCGGCGAGACGAAGCCCGAAATCATGGCGGCATAGGAAAAGGGGCATCGCCAAATCTTTGCCCCTAAGCCTTGCCGACCAAGGCTGCCGAGCAAGGTTGCTGGTAAAGTGCTTGTGAAATGAGGCCAAAGGGAAAACTATCCCTTTGGCCTTGCTGTTCTTTTGAGGTATCATTTACAAGATTGCGCATCCGAGCATTGAGGAGCATTGATGGCTGAAGACAAGAAGATCGACTACGATTTCGCGGCACACGAAGTGCCGCTGTTCAACGCATGGAAGGACGGCGGATACTTCCGCCGCGGCAAGGGCTGGGGCGAATACGCGGACCATCCCTACACGATCGTAATCCCGCCGCCCAACATCACGGGCATGCTGCACATGGGGCATGCGCTCAACGATACCATCCAGGATACGTGCACGCGCCATGCGCGCATGCAGGGCCGTCCCACCCGTTGGGTGCTCGGCACCGACCACGCGGGCATCGCCACGCAGACCAAGGTCGACAAGAAGCTTGCCGACGAGGGCGTCTCGCGCCTGCAGATCGGCCGTGAGGCGTTCATCGAGGAATGCTGGAAGTGGCGCGAGGAATACGGCAACACCATCGTCAACCAGATCAAGGGCATGGGTTGTTCCTGCGACTACGACGACGAGCACTTCACGCTCGATCCCGATTACGCGCATGCCGTGCGCCAGACCTTCGCAGACTGGTACCATGACAAGCTCATCTACCGTGGCAAGCGCATCGTCAACTGGTGCCCCCACTGCACGACCGCCATCGCCGACGACGAGGCGGAATACATCGACGAGGTCGGCCACCTGTGGCATATGCGCTATCCGCTGGTCGAACCGATCGACGGGCAGGAATACATCGTCGTGGCCACCACGCGTCCCGAGACGATGCTCGGCGACACCGGCGTTGCGGTTTCTCCCAAGGATCCCGACAAGAAGAAGTTCGTCGGCGCGAAGGTCATGCTGCCGCTGGTCGACCGCGAGATTCCCATATTCGAGGATTTTGTCGTTGATGCCGACTTCGGTACCGGTTTCGTGAAGGTCACGCCTGCCCACGACCCCAACGACTGGGGTATGGGGCAGCGCCACGACCTGCCTCGCATCAACATCTTCGACGAGACGGCGCACGTGGTGGAAGGCTACGGCAAGTTCTCCGGCATGGATCGTGACGAGGCTCGTGACGCCATCGTCGAGGCCTTCGAGGAGCTGGGCCTGCTCGACCACATCGAGGAGCATGCGCATTCCGTCATGACTTGCTACCGTTGCCATACCAAGCTCGAGCCGTGGGAGTCCGAGCAGTGGTTCGTGGCCGTTGACGAGCTGAAGAAGCCTGCGGCCGCCGCTGTCGAGAACGGCGAGATCCAGTTCCATCCCGAGCGCTGGAAGCAGGTGTATCTGGACTGGTTGGCCAATTTGAAGGACTGGTGCATCTCGCGCCAGCTGTGGTGGGGCCATCGCATCCCGATGGACTACAGCGACGAGTGCGGCTGGGAAGACGCCTGCGTCGACGAGCCGGAGTGCTGCCCGACATGCGGGGCGGCCGTGCGCCAGGACGTCGATGTGCTCGACACCTGGTTCTCGTCCCAGCTGTGGCCCTTCGCCACGCAGGGTTGGAAGAACCGTGACGAGGTCTCGGAGGAGATCGCGACGACGTATCCCACCCAGGTGCTCTCCACGGCCCGCGACATCATGGGCCTTTGGGTGGCGCGCATGGTCATGGCTTCGGAGTATTGCACCGGTCAGATTCCCTACGAGCACGTGATCATCCATCCCACGGTCATGGGCGCTGACGGCAAGCCCATGTCCAAGAGCCGCGGCAACGGCGTCGATCCTTTGCGCTTGATGCGCGATTACGGCGCCGACGGCATGCGCTTCGGATTGCTCATGCAGGTCACGGGTTCGCAGGATCTGAAATTCAACGAGGAAAAACTCGTGAGCTCGCGTAACTTCGCGAACAAGATTCGCAATGCCGCGCGCTTCGTGAACATGAACCTGGACGGTTACACGCCTGGCGCTCCCGAGGTGAGCACGCCGGTCGACAAGTGGATCTTCAGCCGCCTGGCGAAGCTGGTCGCGTCTCTGGACGAGCTCTACGACCAGTTCGAGTTCGGCGAGATCACGCGCGAGCTGTATTCGTTCTTCTGGAACGAGTTCTGCGATTGGTACATCGAGTTCTCCAAGGGCCGCCTTGCCGCCGATGCGGACCCGGCTGACCGCCTATCCTGCCAGCGCAACCTCATGTTCGTCTTGGACCAGGCCATCCGCCTGCTGCACCCGATCATGCCTTTCGTGACGGAGGAGATCTACCAGGAACTCCCGTTCGACCGCGAGGCCGAGCCGTACCTGATCGGCGCCGCCTGGCCGTCAGCTGCCGCTCTGGCAGCCTACGCCGACGACAGCGCCGAGCGCGCCATCCAGATGGTGTGCCAGACGGTCACCGCCGTGCGTTCGACGCGTGCCCGCTACCGCATCTCCCCGAAGCAAGCGCTCGACGTGGTCGTGAAGGCCCAAAGCGAAGATGCCGCCCTGTTGGAGGCCCAGCGCCTGCTGGTGGAGAACATGGCCAATACCGAGTCGCTGCTCATAGCAGAGCATGCATCGAAGCCCGAGGCTTCCACGGTCGTGCTCGGAAGCGGCATGGAGACCTACATCGTGCTCGCCGGCCTCGTGGACTTCGATGCCGAGCGCGCCCGCTTGGAGAAGGAGCGCGAGAAGCTCGCCAAGGACGAGCAGAAGCTCGCGAAGAAGCTTTCCAACGAGGGCTTCCTGGCCAAGGCGGCGCCCGAGATCATCGAGAAGGACCGCGCCAAGCACGCCGAGCTTGCCGATAAGATCGCCCGCATCGACGGGCAGCTCGCCGAACTCGGATAGGTATATCCGGACGGCGAATCCCACATCAGGTGTTCAAGGAGAAAATCGGGCTTTTGATGTCAGCAGTCTTAAAAGCCACGGAAGGTAGTGAAAGAAGAAGATGATCGTTAAAGGAAAGCGCCTCAGCGCGTTGCTGGCCATGCTTGCCCTTGCAGGCATGCTCGTGTTCGCATCCGCTGCTTGGGCTGCTGAAGAAGGAAATGCACAAGCTTCGGGAGCCGGTCAGCTCGCGGTGGGGGCGGTTGCTACCGATGCGGACAATGCGGCGACCGTCGAGGAACCCGCTGCCCAGGCATACACGAAAGCCCACAAGAAGCTGAATGTGAAAAGCTCGAAAGGCTGGGTTGTCGCGAACGGCAACTACTACATCGCATCGGCGAAGAATTCCTCGAGTGTTCTGGCCATCGCCAAGCACAAAGGCGTTATGAAGACCAAGGCATCGAACAACAAGTCTCAGGTATGGAAGCTCTCCTTCGACTACGA
Source organism: Eggerthellaceae bacterium (assembly GCA_017432445.1). Taxonomy (GTDB): domain Bacteria; phylum Actinomycetota; class Coriobacteriia; order Coriobacteriales; family Eggerthellaceae; genus UBA9715. Next base: position 8,568 of record JAFRJC010000155.1, read on the forward strand.
CACGCAATGCTACACGATCACCAACGCCAAAACAGGCAAGGCGCTGACGGCGACGAACAAGGCCAAGAACGGTTCGAAGGTCAGAGAGGAAAAGCTCGTCAAGAAGTCCCAGAGAATCACGCGCTATGCGACTCGGACCGTGCCCATTCCCACACAGCGCTGGAAGCTGTACAGCAACAAGAACGGTTATATGTTCGTGTCTGCCCAGAATGAAGGGGTGGCACTCAACGTCAGCGGCAAAACGGTGAAGCTCGTCAAGAGGAAGAGCGCGAAGAACGCCTGCTTCTGGCTCGTCGGCGCAGCGGGCACGTACGGGAAAGACGGCATTGGCAGCGGGAGCTACATCGTGGAATCGGCTGTCAACGGCAAGACGCTCTCGATAGCAAAATCGTCTGTGAGGGACAACGCCAGAGCGCAAGTCGGAAACGCGCTGACGCTTTGGGGCAAGATCTTCGACCTGAAGTATGCGGGCAACGGATTCTACAAGATCGCGAACTTCAATTCCGGCAAGCTTCTGACGGCATCCGGGTCCCGCGTCGTGCAGAAGGGCACTTCCTCGAACGCGGCTGCCGACCAGCTCTGGAAGCTCGAGCTAATTGGATCTGATGGCGCCGTCCAGATCGTCAACAAGAAAACGGGCAAGGCGCTGACGTATAACGGCAGATCGTTGAAGCTGACCAAGAAGGAAACCGCCTCAGAGAGCGGTGCTGTTTCGGCAAGGCAGAGATGGCTCATCAGCCCGACGACGACCGGTTTGACGGATACGGGCAAGAGGGCTTTGTACCGCATCAACAAGGAAACCAGCAGGACGAAATTCTGCATCGCCGTCGATATGGGCGCACACGAGTTCTTCCTGTTCAAGAAGGCCAACGCTTCTCAGAAAGGCGCGCCGTGGGTGCTTGACGATACCTGCCGTTGCACGAGCGGCGCGGGCAAATGCACCTGGGCGGGCACGACCACCACGCGCGGCATGACCGTCAGTCATCCGAAGATCAACGCGAAGTGGTGCATCTACATCGGTTACGGTTCCTGGATCCATTCGGTCCTTTACGGCTCGGATGGGGCTGAACAGCTCGGATGGTTCATCTCGCACGGGTGCATCAGGATTCCGTTCAAGAATGCGGAGCATGTGTACAAGGTGATCTCGTCGGGGACGAAGATCGTCCGGTGGTACAAGTAGTTCGCATGAGCCAGTAAACCACGAGGCCCCGTTTCGTACGGGGCCTCGTCGTCTGTTAGCTACTCTCAAATTGTCACCATCGAAGGTGGCTGTTAGCTAGGCGTTTTGCTCGAAGTACTCCAACGCCGATTCGATGACGGTGGCACGGTCCTCCAAGGTGACGCCATAGTACATGGGAAGGCGCACGAGGCGGTCGCTATCGGCGGTAGTGTAGACATCTTTGCCGTGGAAGCGGCCGAATTTCAAGCCAGCGGGGGCGGAATGCAGCGGGATGTAGTGGAACACGCACCCGACGCCACGTTCCTTCATGTGGGCGATGAAAGCCGTACGGTCGGCTAAGTCGCGGCACTTGAGGTAGTACATGTGCGCATTGTGGGTGCATTCTGCCGGAATGGTGGGCGTGACGATGCGCTCGCGGGCTGCCAGGTCGGCGAAGGCGTCGTTGTATGCGTGCCAGGTGGCCAGACGATCCTCGTTGATCTCGTCAGCCATTTCGAGCTGGGCCCACAGGTATGCGGCGTTCATGTCGGAGGGCAGGAAACTCGACCCGAGGTCGACCCAGGTGTACTTGTCGACCTGTCCGCGCAGGAAACGCGAGCGGTCCGTGCCTTTCTCGCGGATGATCTCGGCGCGCTCGCCAAGCTTCTCGTCGCGGATGCAGATGGCTCCTCCCTCGCCCATGGAATAGTTCTTCGTCTCGTGGAAGGAATAGCACCCGAAATCGCCGATGGTGCCCAGTGCACGTCCCTTGTAGGTCGACATGACGCCTTGCGCGGCATCTTCGCAGACCAACAGGCCGTGTTCCTGTGCGATGGCCATGATGGTGTCCATCTCGCAGGATACGCCGGCGTAGTGCACGGGTATGATGGCGCGTGTCTTGTCGGTGATGGCGGGCTCGATGAGCGTCTCGTCGATGTTCATGGTGTCCGGTCGCACGTCTACGAACACGAGCGTTGCGCCGACGTTTGCGAAAGCGGTCGCCGTGGAGGAGAAGGTGAAGCTCGGTAGAATGACCTCGTCACCTGGTTTGATTTCGGCGAGGATGGCGGACATGTCGAGCGCGCTCGAACCGCTTGTGGTGAGCAGCGCCTTGTTAGCGCCGAAGCGCTCTTCGAGCCAAGCGTGGCAACGCTTGGTGAACGGGCCGTCGCCGCAAATCTTGCGGTTTACCTCGGCCGCTTCGCGTACGTAGTCCATTTCCTTGCCGACGTAAGGCGGGATATTGAACTCTATCATGTGAAGACCACCTTCCCGAAAACCTCTGTATGGTCATTGTAAACGCCAACGACGGACATACGTCGTAGAACGGTTTTTCGACGCATTATCTGCGGGAGATTGAGCTTGCGCTCATACGGAGTCTGGCAATGGGCGCGACCCGCGACTTCGCGGGCTGCTCGCCGCGGAGAGGGCGGCGGGAGCGAGGACTGTCTGAGCCGCGAAGCGGCGAGTTCCGGAGCTGCCGCCCTTGAAGCGGCGAGCGGTTTGCCCGCGTCGGAGCGGGTAGCGCCCATTGCCAGACGTCGCATCAGAACTAACGAGACTAGCACGCGCTTTCTAGTAGAACGAGGCGCCCATCATAAGTCGGGCGAAGAAGTACCACAGCCCCGATGCGGTATGCCAGGCGAAGGCGAACAGCGTGACGTAGTCGAGCCATTTCTGTTCGACGACGACCTCGCCTGCTTCATCTGAGAGTGTCGTCGTGCACAGCCCCAGGTGCGCGCCCCTGTTTTCCAAGAAGACGGAAATCGCCGCGACGAACAGGAAGAATATCGCCATCGAAACGCCCCAGCCGAAGTTGCCGTGGTAAGTGCGCGCGCCGGTTTCGTAGAGGAAAACGTATTCCGAGAGCGCGAAGAACGTCATGAGGCAGGCGAGAAGGAACATGCGGTCTTCCCAGAACTTGAAGCGCGTGACATAGGCGACGAGCAGGGGGAAGGCAAGCGATTGGAAGAAGCTGACGAAGATGTTGGCATGTCGGGCTCTCCATACCTTGGCCAGGCCGAAGGCGATGCCGCCCTCCTCGCTGCCGTCGGCAGGGAAGAGTATGGTGAGCTGGTAGAACACGATGACGAGCGCGATGAGGAGCGAAAGTCCCACGAGAAGCGATGTCTTGACCGTTGAGGTGCCCTGGCGCTTAAGGTCGATGACGCAGAGCACGAACACGGCTGGCCCGAACACCATGACGAAGCTCGGCTTGACCGAGGTGGCAAGTGTGAGCATGACCGTGAAGCCGACCCAGCTTGCAGCGCGGGAGCGTGCGGCGATGCGCCCGTCGAACTTGAAGTAGAAAACGAGCGCTGCCAATGCGAGCAGGCGCATGACGGTGTAGGTGGAATTATGCCAGCAGTTGCCGCCAGGCGAGCCGACCGTGTAGTAGGAATGGATGAAGGGCAGGAAGATGGCGATCGCGAAATTGCAGGCAACCGCGCAGACGAAGGCAACGGAAGGCTTAGCTGAAGGCGCGAGTTTCCTGATCAGGTACTCGGTTAGAGCAAGTGTGGCAATCTCTACGAGCGCGAGAAAAGCGCAGATGCCAGGCAGGTCGAACGCGCCGATGAGCAACTGGTAGACGATGCGCAGCGCGCTGTAGGTGTCGTCAGCCGGGGGCTTGATGTGTGCGGGCAGATCGCTGGGGTAGGCTCCTGTGGCCTGCTGCGAGAAGAGGAAGAACAGCGCAGCGAACAGGCCGATGTAGGTCACGGCCCTCACGATTGCAAGCGCTATCTTGTTTTTCTGCATACACGCCTTCCAATCAAGCAAATCGGGTCATCGTTGCCTAACGCGTAAGCTGAGGCTTTTCGCGTTTGGCGTGGCGTCTGCACACGACGATCATGATCGCGAATGCCGCGATTCCGACGAGGCTCATCAGAGCCCCTCTTCCCACGCCGGGGGAAGTATAGCGCCATTCGATGGCGTGAGCGCCCGCGCCGGATACCTCGACGCCTAAAAACGCGGTATCGACGCATAGGGCATCAGCGGGCGCTCCGTCGACCGTTACCGACCATCCTGGCGTGTAGGCAAACATGAACACGGCCAATTGCGGTTGATCGTCCTCGATGTTGGCTGTTGCCGTGATACGGTTCGTATGGAGCTCGAGGTCATCGAGCGCATTGGCTGACAGGGTGCTTGCATTTTCGACGACAGGCGCCACAGGCTGGCATACGACGGCCATCTTGTCGAAGCGGTAATCGCCCGCCTCGTCGAATTCCAGGGTCATCTGGTCGAGGGCCTCATCGCTGTAACACAGGTTGAAGATCCAGTCGACCTTGCCGCCGTAGCGCAAATGGCGCGATGTGGCGGGGTTGGCCATCTTCGAACGCTTGCCCGACGTGACGGTGATGGGGTAGGTCGTGCTCTCGCTGTAGAACAGGTCGTTCATACGCGAGCGGGAGGTGGGTTGCTGGCCCTTGGCCTCGAGCAGCTCGCTTGGAGAGAAGCCCTTGAAGCTAAGGTTTACCAGGCTGAGATAGGTCTCGCTGGCAGGCAGGCCTTTGAAGCTCAGCGTGCAGGTGGCGCCCTTCTTGAGAACGCGCACGTGTCCGTCTTCAAAGGTCAATCCGTCAGTTGCCGTCACCTCGAAAGGAACCTCCTGAGACGAGAATGAAAGCACCGCTTCGGCGGAAGAGCCCGTGAGCTTCGTCGTATCTACCACTGCACCTTGCAAGAGCGCTTCTTGCTTCTGCGTCATCGACAGCGATTCGTAGGCGTCTTCCGAAATGACGCCCGGGCTGATGAAGGCGAGGGGCACTGGATTCTCGTTTTCGTACACGCGGAACCCCGAGACCTCGACGCCCGTGTCGACAAACCCATAGGGAACGCGCCAGAAGTCGCGGCTTTTCGCAACGTAGTATTTCGCCCCGGTGACGTCTTCGATGGCAAGGCGAGAATCGGAGCCGATGAAGCTGAAGTTCATATGGTGGTCGCTGATGCCCAGCTCCTGCCTGAAATCGTCGATGCATTGGTTGTAGAAGCTCGTGTAATAGTCGATGCCCATGATGCCGTGGGCCAGCGCCGAGTTCTTCATGGAGTTGTACACGCGTGGGATGGTGTAGCGGTACACGCCATCGTCGTCGACCTCTTCGACCGCAGCGGCGGGGTTGTTTTGCGAGATGTTTTGCCAAGTGGTTCCATTCTTGGGGAATGTGGCGCCCCAGTTTTGCCCGAAGGGAGATAGGTAGAACGTTGCCGAGCACGTTGCAAACACGATGACCGCAGCGGCTGCGACCACCGTGCGTAAGACGTTGGTCCGTGACGCGACTGCCCGTGCAGCAAGGAGGGTGGCGATGAACAGCACGCTCATGGAAAGCGGCCAGATGGCGCCTTGGATGCCGTCCTCCATCCAGATCTGGGCGATAGCGTAGGCAATCGTAAGCGCGGTGACGACGCCCCCGCCGATCCTCACGCGCTTCCATTCCGCCGCGCCAAGGCTGCCGAGCTTAGGCAACGCCATGCAGAGGATATAGCAGCTCACGAAAGCCAGCACGAGCATCCAGCGGTCTGTGGAGTATCCCATGCCGTTCATGATATGGCCCAGGTAGGGTATGAGCACGCCTGCGAAGCACAGCACGAACCCGATGAGCCAAGTCCTGTGCTGGGAGCTTTCGAACTGCTTGCCGCATAGCAAGAACACGAGCAAGCCAAGCGTGGTGACGATATTGGCCACCATGCCATCAGTGGTTCCCGCTGCGCCGATGAAGTGCGCGGCGATTTTCGCATAGTACTTGATGGTGAACAGGAGGGGTACGGTCGTGCCGCCCGAGGTGGCGCGCCCTTGCGAGAGCAACGCGACGATCTGGGGGTACGAGAACAAGCCGCTAAGCAGGAAGGCAGTCAGACCAGCTACGATGAAAAGTCCCACGAGTTTGGCGAAATCCGACAAGCTGCGCTCTCTTGGCGTAGCGAAGTATTTCACCAGGCAGTACACGAGCAGAACCACGCAGCTCATGTAAGAGTAATAGATGGATACGAAGAACTGGACGAACAGGACGATCGTGAGCATGATGGGCGACTTGCCTTTGAACAGGCGGTCTGCACCCTGCAGGATAAGCGGGAGCAGGATGGCCCAGTCGATGAACTTCGGATGCCTAAACGCTCCCAGAAAGACTACGAACCCGCAGGTGGCGTAGGCGAGCGCGGCAATGCCCGTAGCGCGTCGACCGTGCCCGCGCGCGAAGCAATATGTGGAGAAAGCCACGGCCGCGCCGATCATGCGCGCTAGCGTCATGAGGGGATAGCTTACGCCTATGAGCTCGGCGGGCATCAGCGCCACGATGATGTTGATGGGATCTTGCAGGTAGCTTCCCATCGTCATGGGGACGTCGGCGCCGTATCCCATGGAGTAGGTGTACTGGGGAAACACGATGCCCTGTCCATTGGCAGCCTGCTCAACCATCTGCTGGAGGGCCCCGCACGCCCAGATGAGGAAGTTCGCGTACAGCGGCTGCGCGTCCTGAGTCCATACGGCTTCGCGTCCCGTCGCGATCAGGAAGGCGTTGACGCCTACGTAGGCGATGCAGACGGCCACGACGAGCACCGTGTAGTACGAGGCCCTCGGCCATCTGGCGAATACGTCTGTAAGGCGGCTGCTCTTCATGTGGGTATTGTACTTCGAAATACGCCGAGACTCTCTTTGCGTGGAGCGAGCCTAAAGAATCGACTAATTGGGCGAACAAGCAAGAATGACGTATCGAGTGATGCGTTTTACGGTACGAGCGGGTACAGGATGCCGGACTGCAGGAACACGAGCACGCACAGGCCAAGAAGCATTCCCATGCTCCAGGGCAGGATGCTCTTCATGATTTCTGACTCGTGTACGTGCGTGACCAGCGCGGCGATAGCCAGCGATTGTGGGGAGATCATCTTGCCCATGACGCCGCCCATGGTGTTGGCGGCCAGGAACAGGTCGGGCGTAATGCCGGTGAGTGCGGGATTTGACGTGGCAGCCATGTATTGCAAGCCTGCGAACAGCGCGTTCGCGGAGGTGTCGGACCCAGTTACCGCCGTGCCCACCCAGCCTATGACCGGGGAGATGAATGGGAAGGCGTTGCCCGATCCCGACAGGAAATAGCCAATCGACATCGTCTGGCCAGAGAAGTTCATGACGTAGGCCAATGCGAGCACGAGCACGATCGTCAACGCCGAGAAGCGCATGTTCACAGCCGAGGTTCCAAGCTGTTTGACGGCGATGCCCATGGTCATCTTGTACTTGCCGTTCTCGGTATGCAGAGAGTAGATGGCTGCCGAGATAAGGCAGGAGACCAGGATCATAGTGCCCGGTGTGGTTAGGAAGTTGAAGTTGAACGTCGTTCCAGGGTCAGCGCCTGCGTAGTTCGTAAGCGTGCCTCCCGAGATTACGGGCCAGGGAATTTTGACGGTCGTCGGTGCCAGGATGTCGGGGATGACGATCTTGCAGAACGCGATGACGGCAGCAAGCATGAAATAGGGAAGGAGCGCCATGAAGATGCGGTCTCCGTTGAGCTTCGAGGGGGCGGCTGCGTCGTACGGATCAAGCCCGAAGCGCTCGCGCACGTCGTTTACACCCTTGGGCTTCCAGAAGCGCATGAACAACACGATGCAGCCAAGCGAGACGAGCGTGGCGATGATGTCGGTGAGCTCGAAGACGAAATGGTTGGAGCACCAGTACTGGGTCAAGCCGAACGATAGGCCCATGACCAGCGCAGGAAGCCAGCAATCCTTTAAACCCTTCTTTCCGTCGAGGATGATCAGGATCAAGAACGGCACGATGAAGCCGCAAATCGGCGCCTGGGTGCCCACGATCGCGCCCACGTGCTGTGCGATTTGGGATGTGAGGGCCGCGTCTCCGCCGGACACCATGCTCGCGGCGGTGGTGATGGGCAGGCCTGCCGAGCAGTATGCAACCGGTGCGGTGTTGGCGATGAGTGCAGCGAGCGCAGCCTTTTTGGGCTTGACGCCGAGCGTGACGAGCATGGTTGCAGTGATCGCAACCGGAGAGCCAAAACCTGCCACGGCTTCGAGCAGGCCTCCGAAGCAGAAGGCGATCATCGTCGCCTGGACGCGGATGTCGCCTGATCCCACTTCGTCAAAGAAGGCGCGCAGGTCGTCGGCCCGCCCGGATTTTACGGTCATGTCATAGAGCCACACTGCCGAGAGGATGATGAACACGATAGGGAAGGCGCCGTAAGCCGCTCCTTGTGTGGCGGACAGGATTGCGAGCAGAAGCGGCATTTGGAAGGCGATGGCGGCGACGATGATTGCCGCGGCAAGCGCCACGGCAGCCGATGTGTGCGCCTTGGCCTTGAAGCCCATCAGCATGACGAAGAACGTAACCAGGGGAACACAGGCCACCAGAGCCGAGAGGCCCAGGTTGCTGGCTACCGGGTCGAGCAGCGCTTGAAACATGATCAAACTACCTCCTGTATACAAGCGTTAGACAACGCACAATATCTGCGAGCGCAATGGTCGAAATCGTATACCTTTTACGTTGAATGGTGGCTGCGTATGTTGTAAACGATGCCCGTTTCTGATAAATTTTTCAAAATATGACGAATGTTAGAAGTAGATTTTTGCAAAGTCTGGGCTAAAGACGTGCAAGTATGTTGTGCGGTAGGGATAAAGGACCCGATACAGGCTTCGCGAGGGTGAGGAAGTATATGAAAAAGCATTTTGCAAGGCATATCATGATTGTTGTTCTGGCGGCAGCAGTTCTCTTGTGCGTACCGTTCACCTCATGGGCGGTGTCCGATGGGTCAGGTTCCGGCCTAACGACAGCCACGATAGAGACGCCCGAAGATCAAGCCAAGATTACGCCTGCGCCCGTTTTTGCGTTCACTAAGCAACAGGTGAACATGAAGATGAAGAGCGTCGGCGGCCAGGTTATTCCTGATGGCAGCTACATCATCTCATCGTCGAGCAATGCTCAGATGCTCGTAGGCGTGCCCAATAAGAAGAACGGTAGTGCGGTCAAGCTTGCCAAGCAGTCCAATTCGAAGTTGAAGGTTTGGACTTTCACCTACATCAAAAGCTCCGATTCATATGAGATCAGGAATGTCGGATCGAAGCTCGTGCTCACCTTGAACGGTAGCAACATCGTCGAGCGCAAGGCCATTTCACGTGGAGGCTCTGGGTACCAGAAGCAACGCTGGCTGGTAACGGCGACCTCGACGGGCTATACCATCCAATCCCTTGCCAACAAGAAGGTGTACCTGACGGTATCGGGTTCCAAGATCAAGGGCCTGTCCAAAAAAACCGGCAAGAAGGCAAGCTCCCAGAAGTTCTGGTTGTTCAACGCGAAGAACTGGACCACGAGCAATGTCGTGAAAAGCGGCGCGTACGTCATTAAGTCTGCCGCGGGAAACGTGTTCGTGCAACCGCTTGGAAACAAGGTAACGGATGGCGCGCGATCTGTGGTCGAAGCGAAGAAGAACAAGAACCGGGCTCAGATCTACAACATTCAGCTCCATAAGAAGGGTCTGTACAAGATCGTAAACGTCGGCACGACTCGTGCGCTCACTGCCTCCACCACTTCGGATAAGGTCATCGAGCAGAAGTTCACCGGCGCATATGCACAGCTCTGGAAAGCGACGCTCGACGATGACGGAAGCGTGCAGTTCAGGAACAAGAAGACGGGGAAGGTGCTTGACATTGCAGGTGGGCAAGCAGCTGCTGGCCGCTTCCTGAAGCAAGCGGTTGCGGCGGAAGACGTTGATACGCAGAAATGGAAGCTCAGCCCCACCATCACGGGTCTCAACACCATGCAGGCCAAGGCGCTGCAGCGTGTGAGCAATATGAAAAGCGCAACGGATTACAGCATCGCTATCGATCTGACCAGGCATTACCTCATGCTCTTCAAGCACGATAAGGAGGCTGACACTGCCTGGCAGCTCGATGACAGCTGGCGCGTGTCCAATGGCATGAACAAGGCGACGGTCGAATGGGTTGGGACGAAATATCGGTTCTACGAAACGAATCCAGAGTACAAGGGCTACAGCGCATACTACTGGTCGGGCATGGGCCATGCGCAGTATATGCATTCCATCATCTATTATCCAGGGACGCACAACGTTCAGGATGGCGCTTTGGGCCGCAGCAACTCGAGCGGTTGCGTGAGGATGAGCCTGTCCAACGCGAAATACATTTATTACGAGGTGCCAAACGGGACGCGTGTCCAACGTTACTACTAGTCGGGCGGGGCTGTCATATCGGCCCTGATCGCTTTCGACGCTCATGCATGTTAGAGGGGATGTAAGGATGCTCAAGACCTGTGGCTCGAAACTGGCGTGTTTGATGGTTTTTATCGCCATAACGCTTCTTGTGATGCCCGCAACTGCGCTTGCCGATGATGGAAGCTTGCAGGTGGGGGTTGCTGCGAACAATGCGGCGACTAGCGTGGCTAAGGGTGTTGCGAAGAAAGCCAAGTTTGCCTTCACAAAGCAAACTGTGAAGATGGACCTCGATTCCAGCAAGAGCATGGTCGTGACAAATGGGACGTACTACATCGCATCGGGTGCTAATACGACGAGTGTTGCCTGCGCGAAGGGCAAGAACGCGGTCATGCGTAACGTGGGCACGAAGAAGACTGAGAAATGGAAGCTGACTTTCGATAAGGCAGCACAGGCCTACTACATCGTCAACACCAAGACAGGTAGATATCTCACGGTATCGGGCTCGAAGGCCAAGAACAAGGCCAACGTGAGCATGGCCAAGAAGGTCAAGGCCAGCGCATCGAAGAAGACAGATGGCGAATTGCTGCAGCAATGGCGCATCACGGCTGCGGCGACGGGCTATCGTCTGTACTCGGTTGCCAACCCGAAGCTTTTCCTCACTATTTCCAATGACAACCTCATCGTTGCGAAAGCCGGCAAAGGCATCCAGAAGTTCTGGTTGTTAAAGAAGGCTGGCCAGAAGTTTCTCAGGGGTGGCACCTATACGCTCTCGAACGGGAAGGGAAAGCTGCTCTCTGTCCCGAGGGATTCCATCTCGGTCGGCAAGAAGCTTGCAATGAGGTCGAATCAATCAACTTTGGGGCAGGTGTTCGACGTCGAGTACGTATCCAACGGCAACTATCGCATCAGGAACGTGAACTCTGGGCAGTATGTCACCGCAGCTGGCAAGAAGGTCTTCCAGCAGCCGCTTGGAAACAAGAAGACTGTGAAGAAGCGCGGGCAGAAGACCGCAGTGTATCGGGGTAAGAACCGCGCTCAGTTATGGAAGGCGACCCTTCTCCCCGACGGCAAGGTCCAGTTCAAGAACAAGAAAACCCGCAAGCTGCTCACCGTCGGCGGGTGCACGGACTGGAAGATAAGTCCGTCTGTGAGCGGCATCAACGCCATCGGGAAGAAGGCGCTGTGGAAGGCCAACACGCGTACGAGCAGGACGAAGTGGTGTATAGTGGCTGACCTGACCTGGCATGAGCTCTTCGTCTTCGAGAAGGCTAACCCGAATACCGAGGGAGGCCCCTGGAAGCTTTACGACACCTGGCGTATCGCCTCCGGATCGCGGGGCAACTGGACGAGCGCCAAGGACAATTACGTGAGCCATCACACCTTTACGTTCGGCGGGTTCAATTGCTTCTACTGGACGCACCTGACGGGCAGCGGTTTCTTCCATTCCGTGCTCTACGCTTCCTCGTCGTATCCAAACCGAATAACCGACGGACGTCTGGGCATGTACATCTCACATGGCTGCATGCGCATGAAGCTCGAGAACGCGAAGTGGATCTACGAGAACTGCCATAGCGGCACGGCTGTTTCCAGGTATTACTAGAAACTGCTAGCAGTTCGACCGGCGGTGAACAACTTGGCGGGGTCCCAGGTGCGGGGCCCCGCCTTTGTAGTACCATGGGCATAGCAACCTTCAGCTCGTAGGATCGGAGTTCTCAGGTGTCGATCAAGGTTTCCGTCGTCATTCCCTGCTACTATTCTGAGGCTACCATCGCCAAGGTGGTGACCCTGACGCGCGAGGAGCTCGTCAAGGGAGGCTACGACACCGAGTTCGTGCTCGTGAACGACGGCTCAACCGATGGCACCTTTGCGCAGATCCGCGAGCTTGCCAACACGAGTCACGATGTCGTGGGCGTGGATTGCGCCAAGAATCTCGGCCAGCACGCGGCCATCATGTGCGGTCTGCGCTATGCGACCGGCGAGCTGATCATGATGATGGATGACGACATGCAAACGCATCCCTCGCAGTGCCTCAAGATCATCGACGCCATCGTCGAGCATGAGGATTGCGACGTCGTGTTCGCCTCGTGGCCCGAGCATAAGGAGGCGCTCTGGCGCCGTCTGGGCTCGGATTTCGCGGTGTGGTCCATGCGCGTTATGACGAACCGCCCCAAGGATATCTATCCAAGCAACTTTTTCGTCATACGCGATTACATTCGAGACGAGGTCGTGCGCTACACGGGACCATATCCCTACATCCAAGGACTGCTGTTCCGCGCCACTTCGCGCATGATGAACGTCGAGGTGCAGCATTTCGAGCGTGAGCAGGGTACGTCGGGTTACACCTTCAAGACTCTCGTCAAGCTGTGGGCCTCGGTGCTGGGCTTTTCGATGCTGCCCCTGCGCGCGGCTTCGATTGCCGGATTGATCATCGGCTTGTTAGGCCTTATCGCTGCGATTGTGGTCATCGTCATGAGGATCCTCGATCCCACGATGCAACTAGGTTGGCCTTCACTTATGGTCGTTATCCTCATCTGCTCGGGGCTCATCCTGTTGTTCATGGGAATCGTGGGCGAATACATTGGCCGTCTGTTCATGACCGCTAACAACGCCCCGCAATTCGTAGTGAAGCAAGTAGTCGACAGCCGCGCTACCGACTAAGCACCTGCCTTCGTACAGTATTCGTTTTTAGGGGAAAGCCCTGCTCGCACGAAAGCGGTCAGGGCTTTTAGACGCCTAGTATTCCAACGAACGAAGAGGGCGCTTAGATGCAAAGCTATGCGTAGCCGTTTCCGGCGAGGATGGATCCCAAGCTGATGATGCCCGATATCGTGTGCAGCGCGAAAAGCGTTAGAGCGCAGGCGTCGAATACCTTGGATTTCCTGATCTCGTCGGGCGATTCGGGCACATCCTCGTCGTAGGTGACGGGTAATCCCGAATCTTTGAGGACAGTGCTCGTGGCAAGGGGCATTCCGAGGAGCATGCGAATGTTGTTCCGCCTGGTTTGCAGGTAGGCGCATACCGAGACGATCATGAGGTAGTACACGGCGAACATGAGGCCCCAGCCGAAATTGCCATGGTACTTTCTCGGCCCCGTTTCCTTCAGGAATGCGTAGATGAACAGCGATGCGAAAAAGATTGCCCAGGTGAGTTGGTAGTTGCGGTCGCGATAGCGCATCCGCACGCAAGCGCACAGCACGATTAGCGGAAATGCGTACGATTGCAGCATTGCGAGCGGGATGAAATGGTGGAACTTGCGCCACACCGAGAAGAACCCGATGCCGATGCCGCTTGAGGTTCCGTCGTAGAGCGCCGCGGACTGGAAGGGGATAACTGCGCATGCGAGCACGAAAGGCACGGCGAGGGCAAGTGAACGCTTGAGCGTCGATATGCCCTCCCTCTTGAGGTCGCAGATGCATACGATTGCCAATCCTGGGCCAAACGACAGGACGAAATTGGGTTTCGTGCAAGCCGAGAGCACTACGAGGAATGCGAAGGCGAAGTAGTCGAGCTTGTGGTTCTTCGATTCGAAGCGGCCGATGAACCGAAGGTAGAACCAGATGGCGCCGATTCCAACCAAGCGCATGGACAGGTAGGTGGAGTTATGCCATGCCTGGCCGATGGAAAGGCCGCGCGTCAGGTAGGGATGGAGGAATGGCACCCAGATGGCGATGGCCACGTTGCAGCACAGGGCGCAAGCGAAAACAGCCGCACGGTTGACGTCGGGGGCGAGCTTTCTCATGAGCATTTCGCAGATGAAAACCGTTGCCACCTCGAACAGGCCCAGAAGCACTGCGACGCCGAACTCCTTGCCGATCGTGTAGGCGATGGTGATGAACACCGACATGACCGAATAGGCGTGGAAGGATTTGATGGCCTGGTTGATATGCGTCGGAATGTCAGATACCAGGACTTCGGTGCATTCGAGATAGAACAGGTAGGTGGTGAATGCGAAGAAGGCGGCATAGCAAATCGCCCGCACGACGTTGAGTTTCAACGACGAGGCCTTCATGGGTCAAACAGTCCTTTCACATACAAGGTTATGACACGGCAGAGCGTCATTCCGAGTTACAGCCTGGCCAGCTCGAGGCCATGACGAGCCTTCGCGTGCTGCGAGGAAGCGCAGGCGCGGCGGGAGCGAGGACTGTCTGAGCCGCCGAAGGCGGCGAGTTCCGCAGCTGCCGCGCCGAAGCAACGGGCGGTTAGCACGCGCTGGCGAGGAATAGCCTCGAGCTGGCTAGGTTACGTTGACAACGAGTTGCCACCTGTGACTCCACGTGTAAGTATACTGCATGCGTATTCGGAGTCGGGTATACTGGATTCGCACATTTTTTGGCTATACATAGTTGACGGAGCGTTTATGCCAAGCACCTATCCTCCAGATGAGTTGAAGGGCAAGAAGCTGCTTCTTCTTGCAGGCGCGGATCCCCATAGAAAAGTCGTGGACGCAGCCCATGAGCTGGGCGTGTACGTCATCGTGGCCGATTACCTGCCCGACGAGGAATCGCCGGCCAAGCTGATTGCCGACGAGTCGTGGCTCGTGAACGTTTTCGATGTGGACGAGCTCGTGGATCGCTGCAGGGAGGCGGGAGTCGAAGGCGTGCTGAACTTCTGCTCGGATGCGCCCCAGGTGCCTTATCAGAAGATATGCGAGAAGTTGGGCTTCCCCTGCTTTGGAACAGCCGAGCAGTTCGCCGTGCTTTCGGAGAAGAGGTCGTTCCGCGCGTATGCAAAGGAACACGGGCTGCTCATCGTGCCTTCTTACACGGTTGAAGAGGCGCTCGAGGGTGAGGCGGACTATCCGGTGTTCGTGAAGCCCAGCTGCGGACGCGGCTCGCGCGGTCAGGCTATATGTCAAACAACCGCAGAGGCGCAGGAGGCTATTGCTGCCGCACGCGAGTTCTCACTTGACGGCGAGGTTGTCATCGAGAAGTACATGGGCGCTTACCAGGATTTCGGGTCGTCTTACTTCATCATCGATTCGGTTCCATACCTCATGAAGGTAGGCGACAGGTTCCTCGGCACGAAGGAAGAGGGGATGGACCGCCAGCAGGTCATGAACGTCTCCCCGACCGACCAGATCGAGCGTTACCTGGAAAAGACCGACCCGCGCGTGCGCTCCTTCCTTTCCGACTTGGGAATACGTTTCGGTGCGCTCTTCCTACAGGGCTTCATCGACGGTGGCGACGTGTACTACTACGATCCGGGCCTGCGTATGCCGGGTAGCGACTTCGACGTCATGATCCGCAACGTGACGGGCTTTGACTCCATGAAATCCGCCGTGCGCTTTGCCTTGACGGGCGACGAGACGAGCTGTTTCGGCGATCCGCGCGATGCGTTCAGGCTCAAGGGCGGCAAGGGGGTCATCCTTGCCATCGACGTGCGTCCCGGCACCATCGGGGCAATCGAAGGGCTCGACGTGCTCATGGCGGACCCGCGTTCCCACTGCTTGTCCGAGCGCCATCGCGTTGGCGACGTCATCCAGAAGACAGGCGATGTGGGCCAGCGCGCGCTCGAGATCATCGCATATCTTCCGAATAAGGACGATTTGGCCGATTACCTGCAGTTCGCCTTCGACACCATCAGGATTCTCGACGTGGAGGGCGAGGACATGGTCATCTGCCGCGCTTCCTACGAAAACGGAAGCATCCAGATCCGGTAGGCATCGATGGATCCCCAGCCCCGCAAGCTCAACTCGCACGCGATCGTGCTCATAGCGCTGCACGTGCTCCTGCTCGTGTATTCGCTGTGCGGCTTCTTCAGCAAGAACGCATCGCGACAGCCCTTCATGAGTTTCGAGTTTTGTGCGTTTTACGCCGGCATGCTGGCCATCTTGGTGGTGTATGCCATCGGCTGGCAGCAGATTCTCAAGCGCCTGCCTTTGACCGTCGCCTTCGCCAACAAGGCGATCACCGTGGTATGGGGCATCGTTTGGGGTGCGGTCTTCTTCCAGGAGCCCATCACGCCTCCCATGATCGCGGGAGCTGCCATCGTCATGGCGGGTATCGTCTTGTTCTCCATAGCCGATGGCGAAGAGCGCCGTGCCGAGGACGCAGGAGGCGAAGGCTAGATGGAGATGATCCTGTATTCCGGCATCTACCTGGTGGGCGTCTTCGTGGCAGCCGTGTCCCAGGTCATGCTTAAGAAGGCGGCGCAGAAGGATCACGGCAGCGCCGTCCGTGAGTACCTCAACCCGCTCGTCATGTTCGCCTACATCCTGTTCTTCCTGACCACGCTCCTGACCATCTACGCTTACAAGGTCATTCCGATTTCACTCGGGCCCATCCTCGAAGCCACGAGCTACATTTACATCACCTTCTTCGGTGTGACGATTTTCAAGGAAAAGCTGGGTTGGAAGAAGGCCATCGCCCTCGTGCTTATAATAGTCGGCATTGTCGTTTACTCCTTCGGCATCAGCTAGAGGGATTGGGTAGGCGGCTTCGACGTCTGTAAAAGGAGGAATCGTGTCGAATTACAAGCTTGATACGAAACTTGAGAACCTATATGTGGTACAGCTCTACCAGCAGCTCGTGAAAGAGCCCATTACCGAGCAGAACGCGCAACTGGTGTTGGAGCGCCAGAACGAGCGCCTGCAGAAGCTCATGCAGGTTGCCTATGAGATACCCTTCTACCGCGAGCGCTTCGAACGCTCCGGCACGACGCCCGAGGACTACAAGTGCGCCGAGGACCTGTACAAGTTCCCGGTGCTCACGAAGGACGAGCTGCGCGCCTGGATGGACGACGAGGCCGAGCAGCATCCCGAGAAGTACGAGCTGTGGCATGTGAGCCCCACGTCGGGTTCCACTGGACGCCCGCTGCGCACTCTCATCAGCCCGCGTGAGAACGCTGCCTACACGGCCAACTGGCTACGCGTCATGAGCCTGGGCGGGTTCAACCCCTTCACCGGCAAGACCATGAGCCGTCCGAACTCGCTTCATGTGAAGATCGATCCGAACAAGGGCGATTCTCCGTTGCAGAAGCTCGGCATCCTGCGCAGGAAGTACATGTCCGACACGATCCTCCAGCGCGTGGAGACCCAGACGCTCGTCGACGAGATCAACGCTTACGAGCCCGACTACCTGTACAACCACAAGAACGTGCTCGTGCGCATTGCCAAGTACGTCAAGGAAAACGATCTGTACATCTGGCAGCCGAAGTTCTACACGCCCATCTCCGAGATGCTCGACGAGCCTTCCAACATCCTGCTGCGCGAGGTTTTCGGGCCGGGTCTTCTGGACGCATACGGAATGGCCGAGGTCGGATCGTGCGTGTCGCGCGTCCCAGGCAACGAGTATTACCAGATCAATGGCGATGCATTCGTGGTCAACACCTACAATGCGGAGCTGACGGGTCCGGCCGATAGCGGCATGGCCATCATCACGCCGCTGCTCAAGACCGAACTGCCTCTAATCAACTACGCGTCACTCGATTACATGGAGCGCTTCTACCAGTTCGGGTTACCCTTTGTAAGCCGCATCCAGGGGCGCATGAACGACGTTATCTACCATTCCAACGGCGGCGTGACCGAGTGGGCCAACATCAGCGTGGTCATGAACTACACCAAGGAGGTTGTCTCGTACCGCCTGATCCAAGAGGAGCTGTCGCGCGTGAGGCTTCTGTGCGTGCGTAACCCCGAAACCCCCAAGGAGCAGGAACCCGAGGTGCAGGCGCGGGTCATCGAGGGGCTCATGGGCATCTTCAAGGATCCGGACATGCATATCGATGTCGAGTGGGTCGACGACATCCCGTCGGATCCGAACGGCAAGCTGCGCGTCATCGTGAGCAAGGTGAAGCCTGCCTAACGAAACGCGAGTTAAAGGAAAAGCCCCTTGCCTGGGGATGCTACCGAGAGGGCGCTGCAAGTACTCGCTTGCAGCGCCCTCTTGATTCAAGCTTGCATTTTAAGCGCTAGTACCAGATGAGCGGGACGACTTCGCCTTCCGGCGTGCGGACGTCAGCCTGGACGGTGCTGCGGACGAGGTTCATGCGGCGCTCGAGCTCTTCGCGCGTGGGCGCCTCGATAGTGATGAGGTAGCGCGAGGTCTTGTCGCTCTGGCCTTCGGCATTTCCGCTTCCCACGAGGTCTTCGAGATGCTCGATTTGCGTGTTGTGCACATAGGGCAGCGCGAGTACGTCCTGAACGCCGCGGACTGCCAGAATCTCGCCGACCGGGATGTAGAACGCGACATAGCAGCAATGCCCAAGGGGGCTTTTCGCGAGAGAGTCGGTGGAGGCCACGGTGATGGGGTGCTCGAGATTCCCCAAGTCGTCGAACGTCGCGATTTCGCCGAGTGCCATTTTCACGAGGAACTCTTCGCTTTGCAGCCCGCAGGACAGCGGGATGAGGTCTGAAGAGATAAAGGCGCCACCGCCGCGTGCAGCGGTTTCGATGAGGAAGATATCGTCGCCTTCCATGACGAATTCGCTGTGGGTGATACCCTGCTTCAGGCCGAATCCGGTGATTATGCGCGTGTTCAACTCTAACGCGCGGTCACGCAGGTCGTCCGGCGCCGTCGTGGGGAAGGTGCGCTCGCGTGCGGAAAGCGAGTCTTCGATGTCGAAATATACGGTATCGCCGATGCAGAGGTTGCAGAACTCGTAGTCCAAGGCCAAGCCTTCGATGACGAATTCGCGGCCAGTAGCGTAGCGTTCCACGATGACCTCGTCGGTTGTAGACCAGCGTGCCGCTTCGGGGAACTTCGCGTGGAGCTCTTCGGTGCTGTGGCACAGCTGCACGCCGCGGCTTCCCTGTGCGTCGACCGGTTTGATGATGACCGTTCCGCCGATTTCGCTGTAGAAGGATACGGCCTCGTCAAGTGTGGTGACGGTCTTGTTCGGCAGCACCTTGATGCCCAGCTCGGCCATCTTGGAGCGCATGAGCGACTTGTTCGTGAACAGATGGGCCACATCAGGCTCGATGCCGGAGAGGCCGAGCGCCTCAGCTACGCGCGCGACGGTGTAGACGGGGATGTCGGTCTCGTCGGTGATGACGCCGTCGACCCTGCGGCCGAATCGGTTTCCACCATCTGCAAATGCCAGAATGGACTCGAAGTCACGCACATCGACGAGCAATTCGTCGGCGATGTAGGGCTTGAAGGCATCAGAGATGACGGGTGCTGCGAGCACCACGTCGCACAGTTGCGATGCCTTCTGCACGAGCGCGAGCTGGAAGGGGCCCGCACCTATGACGAGAATGATTTTCTTTCCCATCCTGACCTCGTTCAATAGCTGTTCCGTTTATGCTGCGTTTGTTTTACGAGCTGTAACCCAAAATCATAAGATGCGGTTCGGGCCACGTCAACAAACCGCGCCGACAAACCCCGATTAACCCATATCGGAGGAATCGTCGGAGAGATCGGCCGCTTCAGTGACCGTCGCATGCTTAAGCTTGATGCCGATGAAGAAAGCAACGGTGAAGATGACGGCGGCGACGGCCATCACGAGGAAGTAGGCCCATGATGCCCCGGTGATGCCCATCGCCTCCACGAGGCTGTTGGAGGCAAGGAAAGCCAACACGGCGAGCGCGGCATACAAGGGGATGAGCACCTTCTGGAAGCGGATGATGGTGATGCCGAGCGTGGCGAGCGTGGTGACGGCCAAGAAGCCGCCGCCGATGACGAGAATCAGGAGTTCGGCGAGATAGTCTGCGAGCTGCGTGTTGTACAAGATGTTGAGCACGGGGATGCCGATGAGCCAAGCTCCGAGCACGCAGACGGCCGTGATCAGTGCAATGACGCCTGCAAGCTTGAGGAAGCGAACCACGAACTCGCGGAGCTTTCCCGATTGCCATTGGTCGGTGAGCGAGGCGATCATCGGGTTGTACACGAAACTCGCCAGGAGCGTCACCACGAACACCGGCATTGCGATATAGCCGTAATACGCCTGTGCGGCATCGTCCATCAGCGCGTCGATGGCGTATTTGGGAGCGCTGCCCATGTAGAAGAGCAGGAAGTCGGCGGCAAAAACAGGGAGGCATTCGCGAAGCAGCTGGAACACCTTCCTGATGCTGCGCAGGTAACTTGGTGCGGGCATGTTGTAGCGGCTGCGGACGTAGCGGATTTGCACGGCAAGGAAGACGGCCGTGAAGATCGTCGATGCAGTTAGTGAAATGAGTAGGTTGGCCGTCATGAGCGCGACGACGGCGAATGCCACGAGGGCAAACACCATGCGGATGCTGATCATCTTGGCGCCCACGTCGAGGCGGTCTTCGCGTTGGTAGGCGCCAGTGTAGACGTCTTCGAAGGCGTCGATGGCCTTGAACACGCACATCACGATCATGACGAGGGTCTTTTCGGCAGAATACCCGAGCGTGACCGTGGAATAGGCAATGTAGGCGCATGAAGCGACCAACATGGCGACGCAGCTGATGATGCGCGAGGCCTGGTATTCCTTGAACGAGTATTCCAGGTTGCGGTCGGATACCTGGAACTTGCGCATGCCGAATTTGCCGATGTTCAAGAACAGGTTGGAGTTGGCGAAAGCGATTGTGAAGATGCCTGCAGTGTACACGTCGCATACGCGCGTGAGGATGATGAGCATGATGACCGACTGCAGCGCAAACAGCATGCCGCCGACGCTGTTCCAGCGGTAGGCGCCGTGCTTTATCTTCCGCTGCTCGGCTTCGGATAGCTCATCGAGCTTGCTTGCTTTGATGTCGGTAGGGCTCATGGGCAGAAGTATAGTTCAATGGCGGTGGGGAGCGCTTCGAGGCTGGGAGGGGAAGCGCGTGGTACACTTACGAAAACCACAAGGCGATCGAGAGGCGCTGGCTATCTTGGAGAATACGCTGTACGAACGCATAGCCGCTTCGTTCGACCGGCTCGCCGAATCAGGCGGTCGCTGCCTTTTGGTCTCCCTTGTCGTCACGCTGGTCGTTTTCGGAGTGGCTTCTTGCGCATGGGTTCCCAACGGCGTGTACGACGACTGGTCCATATCTAACGCGCTGAGTGCCAATTGGGGGCAAGACGAGGGCTTGTGTTTGTTCCTCAACGCGCTCCTCTGTCGGCTGATCTTCTGGCTCAACAGTGCGTTTACAAGCGTGAACTGGTTTTTCGTGGTAGAGCGCTTGAGTGCCTTCGCCGCGTACTTAGCCGTGGTCTACCTATCGCTTAGGCATTTGAGGTTTCCGTTTTCGGCGGTAACGTTCTTTGCGGCAACTGTGCTGGCTCTTCCAGGCTGCACATACGAGAGCAACTTCACCTATGTGGCGGGCATGCTCGTGGGCGCAGGTGGGCTCGCGTTGCTGTGCTCGCTGGGCAAAGACCGCCATGCGCCGAGCCTCGTCGTTGCGGGCATCGTGTTCATGGCGGCCGGTGCGCTCTTCCGATGGACCATGTTCGTGCTGAGCGTCCCCCTGTTCGGAATCGCAGCACTGTTCGTGCTGTTCAGGGAGAGGAATGACGGCATGGAGGCGGGAAGGCGGCTTGTGCGTCTGTGGCCTTTCGCCTTGGCGCTCGTCTGCTTCGCCGGGCTGTACTTCTACAACGACTCCGCCTGGCAGGAACAGCCTTGGAGCGAATGGTACGAGTTCAACGAAGCTCGGTCGGACATAGCCGACTACACCTACGCCTCATACGACGATGTCGCCGACGAGCTTTCCGCGCTGGGAGTTTCCAGAAACGATTATCGGATGCTTAAATCGTGGATAACGGAAGACCCCGAGTTCTTCACAGTCGAGAAGCTCGAGGCCATCAGGGACGTTGTGACCGGCCAGCGCGCCGACGTGAGTCGGCTCGCCTCTGCCGTTCCTTCGTTTTTCGTTGACATCGTTTCGTCCCTGCGCTTTGACGGCCTGATAGTCGCGCTGCTGGCGGCTGTGCTCGCTTGCGCGCGGGGCAGAGGACGCGTAGCTGCGCTTGCGGTCATGTTCGTGGCGCTTGTGGTTTGCTGGGCGCTGTTCGCTTTCGGGCGCATGCCCGCGCGGGTGTTCCTGCCCGCATGGCTCTTCACGGCCCTGGCGGCGAGCATGCTCGCGGGCATGCGCGAGCCTGCGGCTGGCTTCAGGCGTACGAGGATGGCTTCCCATGCTGCGATTTCATGGCCAACTCGTCTCATCGGACCCTGTCTTGCAGTCCTTCCCGTTGTGGCTATAGCCTTCATCATGGCATTCTCGGTCACGCATATCAGGATAGATAGGCTCGAGGCGTTGTTTGCCGAGGACTCCTTCAATCCAGGGGGATACGTCTACGATTACATCGAAAGCCATGATGATGAAGTGTTCGTGCTTGACATTCCCTCGAGCGCGGTGCTCATCTATGCAAACTTGATGATTGCGCCCTTTGACGCGGACACGGTGAACCACACGAGTTCGGTGGGGGGTTGGGCGGCTCATGCTCCTTATGCTACGGCTAGGAATGTGCGCATAGATATGAAGAGCCCCATCCGAGGCCTTGTGGAAAACGATCGGGCGCGTCTGTTGACGAGGGGAGCCGATACGGCTGATATGCTGCTCGCGTACTTGCAGGAGCACGGCTATCCAGACGCTTCATGCGAGGTGGTCGATGTGATAAAGGAGCCCTCGTCGAGCAGCAAGATGAACGTCTACGAATTCTCGAAGGGCACGTCGGGTTAGCCTTGATTTGTCGGCGCCTCCAGAAGCTTCGTCTGCGCCTCCGGAAGTCCTCTGGCCGGTTCGTTTCCGTATACGTCTCGCACGACGAACTGGGGTAAGTTGTTGAGCGAGAGGTAGATGCGCCCGATGTACTCGCCGATAAGCCCGAGCATGACCATGATCATGCCGCCGATGAACAGCAGGGCGGCCATCGTGGAACTGTAGCCGAGCGTGACGTGCGGGAGCATGATCTTGCGCACGACGACCCATATCGCGAAGATGATGCCGAGAAGCGCGAGTGTGAACCCGCAGAAGGTTGCGATGCGCAACGGCTTGACGGAGAACGAGGTGAAGCTGTTCATCCACAGCGAAACCGATTTCTTGAAGCTGTAGTTGCCCGTGCCGATCGTGCGCTCGCGTTCCTCCATTTCGACGTTGCAGACGCGCTTCGTCGCGGAGAGCATGAGCCCCGACAGGTAGGGGTAGGGATTGGTATAGCGGATGACCTGGTCCTTCACGAAATCCTTCATGGCTGAGAAATTCGAGAATTTCAAATCGGGGTCTTTGTTCAGAAGCCAGGTTGCGACGACGTCGTTGACCTTTGAGCCGAAGTTCTTCCAGCTGGATTGGGTCTTCTTGGGGTACTTGGCGATGGAGACGTCGTATCCGCCGCCGTCCTCGGGGCTGTTCACCAGGGGTGCGAGCAGATCCCACAGGCGGTCCATGGGGCATTGCTGGTCGTCATCGCAGAACACGACGTAATCGCCGGTGGCGTAATGGCAACCGCACATCAGCGCGTTGTGACGCCCTCCGTTCTTTGCGAGGTCTATCGCGATTATATGCTCGTCTTCCTGGGCTTTTGCCACGATAATGCTGAGCAAGCCGTCTGGAGAGCAGTCGTTGACGGCCACGATCTGATAGTTGAATTCGGGTCGTTGCGCCACAACTTCGCGGATCTCGTCGATGACGAGGCCGACTGAGCCTTCGCTTTTGTAGCAGGGGATGACGAAGCTGATGGTCTTCTGCGCGCTATCAGTCACGGATGCAACCTCCTGGTGGTTTCTGCAACACATCTGATTATAATGCAGCGGACGATTGGAGGTTTTGCGCATCGGCCAAACGCGGCGTTTGTTTGCTATAATTGCATGCTGTGTGAAAATGCACTAGCTAATCGCAGGATTCATAAGGGGAAGACATGGCAGAACTTATTTCTCAACTTTGGACACCAGAACTGCAGATGGCATTCTCGGTCGTGCTGGTGTGCCTGGTTATTTTGTACGTGCTCAGCATCATCTGGGTTGCACGCGATGCCTACATGCGCGGCACCATGTGGTATCTGTGGGCCATCGTGGCGCTCGTTCCGCTTCTGGGCGTCATCGCCTACTGCCTGCTGCGTCCGCCCCTGCTGCAAATCGACCGCGACGAGCAGGAGCTGGAGGTTGCACTCAAGCAGCGCGAACTCATGAAATACGGCGAGTGCGCTGCATGTGGGTATCCGGTTGAGGCTGACTATGTCATGTGCCCGAACTGCCATCAGCGCCTGAAGAACCTCTGCTCCACGTGTCACCATGCGCTCGACCCGTCGTGGACCGTGTGCCCGTACTGCACAACGCCCGTCAACCGCGGCGGCAACACATCCCGCCAGCAGCAGCGCGCTGCCCACCAATAGGAGGGCGCTTGGGATCTGGTCCCAAATATACATTCAAAGAAAAGCCGCCCACGATGGCGGCTTTTCTCTATAATAGGCCTTCGTGGCTTTGCGCTGCTTAAGATGCTCGAGGGTCTGTTATGCAGATTCGCCGCGTGCGAATGCGTGAGGGACCTGAAAGGCAGATGCGACGCCACAACCGTCCAGGCAGGTGGTTTGTAGCCACCCGGCAAGAAGCAGGCGCTTTGTATGCGCCCGGCAGAAAGGAAAACGAACATGAAAGTTATTCTCCCCGACGGATCTCCCAAGGAAATCCAAGACGGCGCTACCGTAGCCGATGTTGCGGCTTCCATTGGCACCGGCCTTGCCAAGGCCGCGCTTGGCGGCGTCGTCAACGGCAAGATGGTCGATTTGGGTAGGGAAGTCGCCGACGGCGATGAGGTCGCCATCGTCACCAGCAAGAATCAAGAGGCATTGGAGCTCCTGCGTCACTCGACCGCGCATGTCATGGCGGCTGCGCTCGTGGATCTGTACGGCGATGTCAAGTTCGGCGTGGGTCCGGCCATCGAAAACGGCTTCTACTATGACGTCAAGCTCGACCGTTCGCTGTCGTCCGACGACTTCGCTGCCATCGAAGCACGCATGGCCGAGATCGTCGCCGCAGCAGAGCTCTTCGTCCGCAAGGAAGTCACGCGCGCTGAGGCACTCGAGCTGTTCGCCGATCAGCCGTTCAAGGTCGAGCTGATCAACGAGCTTCCAGAGGATGAGGTAATCACCATCTACTCGATCGGGTCCTTTACCGATTTGTGCCGCGGCCCGCACCTGCCTGATACGAGCAAGGTGCCCGCGTTCAAGCTTCAGAAGATCGCAGGCGCCTATTGGCGTGGCGATGCCGAGCGCGACCAGCTGCAGCGCATCTACGGCACCTCCTTCTTCAAGCAGAAGGAGCTCGACGAGTACCTGCACAACCTCGAGGAGGCTGAAAAACGCGACCATCGTAAGCTCGGCCGCGAGCTCGGCATTTTCATGATGGACGATATGGCTGGCGTTGGCTTGCCGCTCTACCTTCCCAAAGGCGCGCGCATCATCCGCATTATGCAGGAATGGCTGCGCAAGGAGCTGTACCGCCGTGGCTACGAAGAGGTCATCACCCCGCATATCTACAAAGCGGACGTGTGGAAGACGTCGGGTCATTACGACTTCTACCATGAGAACATGTACTTCTTCAACATCAACGAGGGTACCGACGAGCAGCCGCGTTACAGCGAGTACGGCGTGAAGCCCATGAACTGCCCGGGCCACGTGATGCTTTACCGCAACGACGTGCATTCCTACCGCGACCTTCCCGTGCGCTACTTCGAGTTCGGCACGGTTTACCGTCATGAGATGAGCGGTGTCGTGCACGGCCTCATGCGTGCCCGCGGATTCACGCAGGACGATGCGCATGTGTTCTGCCGCGAAGACCAGGTCGTCGACGAGGTCGAGGCGATTCTGGATTTGGCCGACAACATCATGAAGGAGTTCGGCTTCGAGTACGACGCCGAGATTTCGACGCGTCCCGAGAAGTCAATCGGCACCGATGCTATGTGGGAGTTCGCGGAAGGAGCCCTCAAGGAGGCTATCACGCGTCGCGGCCTGAAGTACGAGATCAACCCAGGTGACGGCGCTTTCTACGGTCCGAAGATCGACATCAAGGTCAAGGATGCCATCGGGCGAACCTGGCAGTGCTCGACGGTGCAGGTCGACTTCAACCTGCCCGAGCGCTTCGGCCTGACCTATCGTACGCCCGACAACGGCGAGGCGCAGCCGTTTATGCTGCATCGTGCCCTGTTCGGTTCCATCGAGCGCTTCCTCGGCATCCTGATCGAGCATTACGCTGGCGCTCTGCCGCTGTGGCTGAGCCCGGTGCAGGCCGTCATCCTTCCCATCGCTGATCGCCACAAGGACGCTGCTTACGAGCTGGCGGCAAAGCTTACAGCCGTTGGCGGCCGCGTCGAAGTCGCCGAGCAAAACGAGCCCATGCGCGTGAAGATTGCGAAAGCCCAAGCCCAGAAAGTTCCGTATATGATCGTGTTGGGCGACAAGGAAGTCGAGAACGGCACGATCAGCGTACGCGAGCGCTTCGAGGGCGATTTGGGTACATGGCCCGTGCAGCAGATGGTCGACCTCCTGGCAGACGCCGTTGTGTAACGGCAACGTAACGATATGTGCGTGTAAAATAATATTGTGTACAATGTAATTGCATACAATATTAAAGGAGGTTTGACATGATTCAGCAGATTAGTTCGGCGCAGTGGCAAGAAAAGGTATTGGATGCGAGCAAGCCGGTTCTCGTGGATTTCTTTGCCACATGGTGCGGGCCGTGCAAGATGATGGCACAGACTATCGACGATGTGTAG
>JAFRJC010000156.1 GCA_017432445.1 Eggerthellaceae bacterium
ATAGTGGTGCGTGACAGCCATGTGGCATGGGAGCGAGGCAAACATCACAACTTGTTTGAGCGGGGGCGCTCTGTTCAAGAATCTGCAGGCGACGAGCTGAACGAGCATACGAGCATCGCAGATGTCATGAATGCAGATGACGGGGACGAGCGTCGCGATGCGGCCAGCTCCGATGAGGCAAGTGACGGGGACGGAGCCGATAACGACTCAGGAAACGGGGAGGGCGAATCCACGTATGACCTGCGTGACAAGTACCACATGTCGCGCATATCCGAGCAGCAGCGGGCGGCTGCCCAGGAAGAGTGGG
The DNA here is from genome assembly GCA_017432445.1 of Eggerthellaceae bacterium. Taxonomy (GTDB): domain Bacteria; phylum Actinomycetota; class Coriobacteriia; order Coriobacteriales; family Eggerthellaceae; genus UBA9715. The sequence continues at coordinate 308 of JAFRJC010000156.1, forward strand.
ATGGCATTTACAAGCAGATCGAGATGGATATGCACGCTGCGGCGATGCAGGAGGCGGAAACCCCCGGCATGCTGGTCGCGCAGATAGAGCTCGCGGCGCGCAAGCCCGTCGACTACGAGGCCTTCCTGCGCAGCTTCGCATCGACCGAAGAAGACTTGCGCATAAACGACGAGGAGTTCGACTACATCTTCTATATCTTCGGGTTCGATACGTACGGCAACATGCCGCTTATCGACCCCCTCGAATACCAGGAGGTCAACTGCGTGCGCGAGTTCGTCATCGCCGTCGACACGTCAGCGTCGTGCAAGGGCGAGCTCGTTACGGATTTCCTCACGCGTACCTGTCAGATTCTTCAGAGCACGGCGCAGTTCGGGCGCGATGTGGACATCCACATCATCCAGTGCGATGCGCGAGTGCAAGACGAGATTGTGATCAACTCGCTCGACCAGATAGGAGACATCGCCAACAATATGCAGGTGAAGGGATTGGGTGGAACGGATTTCCGTCCCGTGTTCGAGCATGTCAACGCCCTCGTCGAAGCCGGCGAGTTTGAAAACCTCCGCGGGCTTATTTACTTCACAGATGGCAAGGGCACTTATCCCGAACACATGCCGCCCTACGACACGGCGTTCGTATTCTTGGAGGAGGATGGAATTCCCGTCCGCGTGCCGCCCTGGGCGATGAAGGTGGTACTTGACGAAGATGGCATACGTGCGCTCTAATCGGGCGTAAGAAAGCGTTGAATAGCCTAGCCAGAGATACTTACGGAGACGAACAGTACGGCGAAACGAGGCAACTATGAATATCGCAGATGCCAAGCAGCAGGTCAAAGATACGGTCGAGGCATATCTTGCGGTCGACGAAGTCGGTATGCACCGTATCGAGCCTGCGGCGCAGCGCCCCTTGTTCCTCATAGGAGCTCCCGGTATCGGCAAGACGGCAATCATGAGCCAGGTTGCAGACGAGCTGGGAATCGGGCTGGTGTCGTACTCGATGACGCATCACACGCGGCAATCGGCGCTCGGATTGCCCTTCGTCGTCGACGGTGCGCATGGTTCGCTCAAATACAAGGCGACCGAGTACACCATGAGCGAGATCATCGCGAGCATCTACGACTACATGGAGCAGACTGGTCTCGAGCGCGGCATCCTGTTCCTCGACGAGATCAACTGCGTATCCGAGACGCTGTATCCTTCGATGCTGCAATTCCTGCAGTTCAAGACGTTCGGGCGCCATCGCGTTCCCGACAATTGGATCGTCGTATGCGCTGGCAATCCGCCCGAGTACAACAAGTCGGCCAGGGAGTTCGACATCGTCACGCTCGACCGCGTGCGCAAGGTCGATGTCGAGCCTGATTTCGAATCGTGGAAGACGTATGCGGAGGGGACGGGCGTGCATCCAAGCATTCTCTCGTTCCTCCAGATCGAGCAGGATTGCTTCTATGCGGTCGAGTCGACCCCGTCGGGGAAGAGGTTCGTCAGCGCGCGCGGCTGGACCGACTTGTCAAGGACGCTCACAACCCTCGAAGAGATGGGCAAGAGTGTGGACGTTGGGCTGATCGGCCAGTTCGTCCAGGATTCGGCCATCGCGGAGCGCTTTGCCGTGTACTACGAGCTGTTCAGCAAATACCGTTCCGATTACCAGATAGGCGAGATTCTGCAAGGGTCATGGACGCCAGAAGTCGAACAGCGCGCTCAGCAGGCCGCCTTCGACGAGAGGCTTGCCGTGCTCAACCTTCTGATCGACGCCGTCGAGACTCGGGCGAAGGAGGCCCTCGAGCACGAGGCCGTTGTCTTCGAGGTGCGTGATGCGTTGCGGCAGGCAAAGGAGCGCATCGTCGGCGGGGAAGCGGCAGGCGCAGTGCTCGACGAGTTCGCGGCTCAACGTATGGACGAGCTGGAAGTTCGCAGGTCCTCTGGCACGGTAACCGCTCGAGAGGTGCGCTTGCGCAAGATGGTCGTCGAGCAGCTGAGGGCGTTTCAGCGAATCGGTGCGGCAGTTGGCGGCGGAAGCGAAGCGTTCGATGCGCTTGGAGAAGCGTACGCGCAGCTGGTGTCGGAGATGAGCCAGTTTGCAGATGAGTCGTCCTCGCAGCTCGAGAACGCGTTTGCCTTCATCGCAAAAACGTTTGGCAACGAGCGCGAGATGCTCGTCTTCGTTTCAGGGCTGAGCACGCGTCCGACGAGCATGCGTTTCGTGAGCACGTTCGGAAGCGAGGGATATGCGCGTTATAGCGAGCGGCTCGCCGTGCAGGAACGCCGAAACGACCTCCTCGAGCGAGCGAAGGCGCTTGAGTTGTAGTTGGCGGTGTTGCCGCCGTTACTGCATGTGCTGTGAGACAGTCGCCGCTATTCACGAATGTCCTCTGGTTCGCGCCGAGGGGAAATCCGCCCTTTGCGCCACGCCTCGTGGATAGGGTCATGCAAATTGATAAGCAACCCGCGATAGTCGGGACACCATGCATCAAGGTAGGCCGATATCTCATTCTCGTCGAAAAGCGCGAGGAAACGCGCTTCTTCTAGTAGTTGCGTCAACCATGCTTCAACATAATCCAAGCCTTTGAGACATTCGGGCACGGGCACGCTTAACGGATAATCGATGCTTGCGGGAACCTCGTGCGCCGCGAAGAAGGTGTCATAGACCTGCGGCAGCTTGCCGATACTCGCCAGAGTGTCCCTTAGCGCGATATTGCGGATCGGCGGCATGACAGAAACAGCACGTTGCCAGAGCGCCATAACGTCGGGGATGCGAGACTCGAGCTCATTGCGCTTGATGGTCCATATGGTAACAACATCTTCTGAAGTGAGCAGGTTGATCGTTTGCTGAACGGTCTCGTCGGTCAGGCCCAGAACGTACAGAACCGATTCGGCAAGCTCGTGGCCTTCGAATTCGGAAACGCTCGATGACTCGCCGCAAGTATAGAGTTCGCAAATATGCGCCATCAGAGAGGCGAAGCCTTCTATGGCTCGTTCGGTTTCAATGGGTTCGACGATGCTCATCAGGTAACTCATAGTCAGCATCCCAACGTTCGCCATACCATCCGTCTGCCATAACGTCTTCGTGCCATTCCGCGGGATCCCATCGGTAGACCTTGCCGTAGTCGTCGGCGATCTCGTATGCGAGTGATTCATGCTGTTTGGAGAGCGAATCGCGCGCCAATGCAGCCGCAAGGGCAGCATCGCCGGCGGCGTCTCCGTCGAATGCCTCCTTGAGTGCTTCGATAATCTCGGCATCGGTAAACCGTGCAGGTAGGTCTTCTCGTACCTCGAAGAAGGCTTCCGTGAGCTCAATGAACGTTTTGGCGGAATCGCCCCCTGTGATAAACGGCGATTCAGAAAACTCTAGAACAATCTGTTCAGCAGCGCTTTTGCCGAACGATATGCGTCCATGTTCTGCGAGACAGGCGTTTTCGGTTTCCGCGATATCCCGTATCTGGTCCGGCGTCAACGAAAGCCCCGTGCTGTATGCGGCTCTTTCGATTGCGGCATGTGCAATCCTGGCTAGATTCATGGTCGAGCTCACCCTCCTGTCCTTTTCGGATAAGGCTTAATACCACGAAATTCAAGCGAATTGCAGACTGCAATTTGATCGGAGAACGTGGTAATGTGCGCAACGAAAAAGGGGAAATCGGGAACGTTTCTACTCTCTGGGAACATGTGGGAGCTCAAAAGCTTTGAAATGCGCGAAGCTTGAGAAGAATAGTCTTAACCGGATATTGGTCTATGGATAAAACGGATAGCAGGATAGACGCCGGAAAGGCTTTTGGCCGGGGCAGGAGCGCGTGAATAATCCACTATTAGACGACCGCAATCGTAACGAGGGCAATATCTTCAATTCTTTCTGCTATCTTTGACAAAATGAATAAAAGGACTGCGCATCTTCCAGAAGCGGCAGATGCGAAGCACCTACAGAGAAAGGACTTTTTATGAAACGGTTAATCGTATGCATGGCCATCGGCGCCCTGGCAGCCTGCTTTGCCCTGATGGGATGCGCAAGCACTTCGGGCAGCTCGTCGGCATCGGCGTCTGATTCGGCATCGTCCAGCGAAGCCGCCTCGTCATCTGCCGCGGAATCCTCGGCATCTGCCGAGTCATCTTCCGCTGCCGAGCCTTCCGATTCTTCGGAGGCCGCAGAGGGCTCTTCTTCCCAGCCCGCCCAAATCGTTGGCGGCTGGACAGTTCCGGAAGGCAATGGCGCTAACGACCTCACAGATGAAGAGATGGATATCTTCAAGAAAGCGATCGGCGCCCAAGCCGGCCTCGATTACGAGCCTATCGCCGTACTTGCCACACAGGTGGTTTCAGGCCAGAACATCGCATACCTTTGCAAAGGCACTTATGAAACCGAGAACCCAACAACCGATTGGGTAATCGTCGTTGTTTACAACGACCTTCAGGGAGACGCGAGCGTCACAGGCGTTGCCACGATAGATCTCGCGAATGTGGAAACCACCGAGGACACGGCTGATGGCGAGGCCGTTGGCGCTTGGGAGATCCAGGAAGCAGCGAGTGGCGTCGCGATGACCGACGAAGCTGCCCAGGCATTTAGCAAAGCTGCTTCGAATTATGACGGCGTCGAAACCAACCCGCTTGCCCTGCTTGGCACGCAGGTGGTTTCCGGCACGAACTACCTCATCCTGGGAACTGGCCATGCGGTCGTCCAGAGCCCCTTCTCGTCGCTTTATGTTGCGACGGTTTACGAAGACCTGCAGGGCAATTGCGAATTCACGGACGTATCCCAATTCGACCTGCTCGCTTACGTCGGTTAAACGATCTGGATTGAGCGACGCGTAACCACCGACACGACAGCGCTCGCGCTTTAACCAAAACGCCGCGATGCCCGGCCAATACGGTCGGGCATCGTTTCTACCCTCTCCAGCTTGCTGGCGGCGACCCGTCTTAAAAAAGCTCGAGAAGCATCTCGACTAGAAGGCCGCCGACGAGGGCTCTCGAGGTCCAGAAATCCTTGCTCATGCGGTAAGCAAGCAGTATCTCATCACACACATACTCCATCACGCCTAAACACACTTATGACGATGCGCGATATTCCGCCGGTCCTATCTGGTATTTCTTCTTGATTCGTCTGAACATGCGCGGCCAGGAGTGCGCTATGGGAACGAGGAAGACCACCGTGGCGATAGCGCTAACCGTATTAGTGATGATGCCAGCGCCATACGTGGCCATGATGCTTCCAGCGTTCATGCCGTTCACGAAGCCGACAAGCGTCCATGTATCCAGAATGAACCCGTACAGATATACCATGACGAACCCGAATATGCCGATTGACCAGCGATGATTCAATAGGCCACGGCTCCCGAGCGCGCCAGATAAATAGCCTACGAGACCCATCGCGAACATCTGCCAAGGCGTCCACGGCCCTTGCCCAAAGAAGATGTTGGACACGAGCATCGTCAGCGACCCGGTGATGAAGCCCTCCTCGCGACCAAAGCACAGCCCCGCCATGATGACGATGGCATACACAGGTTTTATAGCGGGCACGGGTGCGAAGATGAGCCTGCCTGCCACGGCAAGCGCGGTCATGACAATGACCGGCATGATGTCGCGCGCACGGCGGCTGCCCGATTCGAAGCTGACGAAGAAGGGAATAAGCGCCACAATGGCTGCTGCGCTGGTGACGATGGCGGCATTGGGTAGCTCGAGCCACGCCCAGGCCATCATGAGGACGGGCAACACCACAAGCACTATGGGCTCGAGAAGCCGCATCATGCGCGTCAGCCTTCCCATGTTAGGCCGTCCCTTCCGCATTAATCGAGGCAGCGATATCCGCGGTCATCACGCAGCCATCCAAAATGCCGCGGGCAATGCGCGCCGTCGGCGTGGAGTAGAAGAGGTTGTCTACGAAGAAGCCGTGCGCATCCTGGGTGCACGTGACCTCGCAGCCGAACATCATCGAGCACGTGTGGGCAATCTCCGACACGAACTCAAGGTCGTGTGCCGTGAACAGGATGGCCTTGCCCTCTTTTAGCGCAAGTTCGGTCAAGATCTCGCCGATCTGTGCTTTCGCGAGCGCATCGATGCCCTTCACGGGCTCATCGAGCAACAGTACGTCGGGATCAAGCAACAGTATCTTGGCCAGCGCGGCTTTCTGCATCTCGCCGCCCGATAGGTCGTATGGGTGGCGATTGCGTTTGTCCTCCAAGCCGAAACGTTCGAGCATATCGATTGCGTCGCCTTCGGAATACGAGCCTACAGAGCTCCATTCCATCAGGTCATCAAGCAAACGGTCATGTACGAACAGCATCTTCGGATTCTGTGCCATAAGCGCCACATGCAGTTTGCGCGGGTTTGCGATGCGTCCGCGTTCTGGCTTCCGCACGCCGGAGAGCGCCGAAAGTAATGTCGACTTTCCGCTGCCGTTTCCGCCCACGAGGGCCGCGATGCGCCCGGCATGCACGTCGAAATCGACGCCGCGCAGCACGAACGGCATTTCCTTCGTGTAGCGGAACCACAGGTCCTTAGCAGATAGGGCTACGTTTTCCGGCGGCACTTCGCGACCGAGTGGCCGTGGCTCCATGAGGCTTCCGTCTTCTTGACGAGCCTTCTGGTCTAGGAACTCGCGACCCTCGCGGACCGTCACCGGATAAGCGCCTCCTGCGTCGAGCGATTTGCCAGAGCGGTTGAAGCACACAGCTATACGCGTTGCAGCCGGTAATGCCACGTCGAAGCCGGATTTATCCTCGACCAGCATGCGTACGAAGCCATCGCGGTCGCCATCGTAGAGCAGCCGTCCGCCCTTCCCGAGGAAAAGCACGCGGTCGGCTGCTGGAAGCACGTCTTCCAGTCTATGCTCGATGATGATGATCGTGATGCCGAGCTCGGAGTTCACGCGTTCGAGGACGTCGAAGAAATCCTTTGCTGCAATGGGGTCGAGCTGGGACGTGGGCTCGTCGAGCACGAGGACGGCAGGCTGCATGACGACGATTGCCGCAAGGTTGAGCAATTGCTTCTGGCCGCCAGACAAGTCTGTAGTACGACGGTCGAACCAGCCGCCGATGCCGAAGAAGTGTGCGGTTTCGGCCACGCGACGATGCATCGTGTCCACGTCCATGCCGATGTTTTCCAGCCCGAAAGCAAGCTCGTGCCACACAGTGTCGGTGACGATCTGGTTTTCCGGATCCTGCATGACGAAGCCGATGCGCGTGGCAGACTCAACCGGGCTTAGCTCGTACGGGTCGTCGCCGAGCACACGGATCTTGCCGCTCGGCTTGCCCGCTACTGCAATCTCGGGTTTAAATGCGCGCAGCAGCGTGGACTTACCCGATCCCGAGACGCCGCAGAGCGCTGCGAACGACCCCTTTCGCAGGCGGAACGTGATACTGTCGAGCGCCTTCACGTCCGACGAGGCATATGTGAACGAGTAATCCTCGACTTCGAGTGCGAACTCGTGCTGGTTCCTATCCTCCATTTACCTCTTCAACCTCTCGAGCTCAACCAAAAACGGCATACCCAGCATGAGCGCGTATGTGACATAGCCCCAGAGGAACTCGATGTTCGACATGCGCGGATAGAACTTGAACGATCCTGTTCCCACGACAAGCAGTACAGCATTCGCTAAGACAAGCGCGATGAGCAGGCCTAACACCACGTATTCGCGCACATGCCACTTGTAGCGCGCATACGCAGTGCGCCGCGTCGAGCCGTAACCGCGCGCACACATGGAGTCGGCAGTCTGCACCGAGTCCTCCATGCCGAGTCCCGCGAGTACCGTGGCCATGCGCAGACCACGTTTCACCTTGCCCGATTTCGACTGGTCGTAGCAGCCGATAAGCGCTTCCTGAGAGTCGTAGACAGAGTGGCCGCGGCTGACCATGCGCGGTATCCAGCGCGAGATCATCGAAACCATAAGCGAGATGGTCGGCATGCGCTTGCCGAAGAGGTACGTGAACTTGTCCTCCGTCATGACCTCGTTGTAGCAGGAGAACCAGAGCAATACGGCCACGAGCATCCCGCCAACCGCCAGGCCGTAGCACAGACCTTCAACGGTGATGCTGAACGGCCCCCAGCGCCAGAGGAGAGAAGCGCCGGCCGAGTTGAACAGCGAGTTGAGCAGCCCGATAAAAACGACCATGGGGATGAACGCGCCGACCGAACGCAGAAACGGGCGTGCGCCTTTCAAGTAGATGAGGTACGCGCCTGCGAATACGCAGGTCATCACTACGTAAACGGGATGCTGAGTACAAAACGAGAAGCAGATTGCCGCAAGGAAGAACAGCATGCAAACCGCAGGATGATATGTCGCGAACAGGCCTTTAGCCATGCTTTGCCCAAGAACTTACATGGCCTTGCTTGCGTCTTCGTAGTACTTCCATTCGATGGCGTCGCCGTCGGCGATTTCCAATTTGTCCGCGCCGACGCTAGGCATCTCGCCGTTAACGGTGAACATCCAGCCGGCCTTGCCGTCATTCGCGATAATATCGCCGATACCGGAAACGTACGCGCTACCCGAAGACGAATCGACATTCAGATCGAGACCCGTATCTACGAGTGCCTGATAAACCGTGACGCCCTTCTCGACTGTGCCGCCGCCATCGTAGAGCATGCCCTTGCCGGCTTCGGTAGCATCAACCGTCATCGTGAACGTAATCTCATTCACATCGCTAGATGCGCTTGCGGAGCTGGCGGATTCGCTGGCCGCACTGGCAGATTCGCTAGCAGCTGCAGATGCGCTTTCGGAGCTTGCGGAATCGCTGGCTGCCGAGCTCGAGGCCTGCTGACCGCATCCGGCAAGCGCCACCGAGAACGCAAGCGCAAAGGCTACTGCGAGGATTGAGAGACGCTTCGAGTTTCGGTTCATGTCGTGCCCTTTCTCGTAAAAAACCGTTTCTGCAAAGAAAAACGGGCCGCGGTGCGCATATGCGCAACCGCGGCCCGTATTCGCCACGTCTTCAGGCTGTTATCAAAACATCCCGTTTGAGCAGCCAACATTCGCATCGAGATATTCTGGCTTGTGTCGACCGCGCATGCGCGGAACCATGCCCCCTTGCCTTCCCAGCCGAGGCCAGTGACTAATCGGAGGCTGGCGCGACACTTACAGCGGCGGGTACCGTCCGGGATTTGCACCCGGTTCCCTCTTTGCGTGTCATTCGTATTATATACCTTCGCAACAGTCAGCTTAAGGTTGGCTTAAACCTGTATGCGTGCGCGGAAGAAAGCGCGTTGTCAATCCGTTCTAAAGCAACTTTTAAACCATTATCTTTCTTGACTAGCTGAGCCAAAAGGCTTCTCTAGATAATTGGTTTTTGAGCTGGTTGCGCTATGGCTTGGCTGAACGGCTAGCTCCTGTTCCGAATGGCGTTAGCCCTGAACAGCCCATCCTTGTTGCAGTATGCGTATACTGCGCTGACCTGATCGATCTTGAATCGGGCTTCCGCGTTTGATTCCGGATAGGTCTTTACCAGCTGGACGCGATCGGGGGAGACCGCTGCCAAGAAACTAATATAGTGTCGCTTGGTCATGGGGTGATCCACTTGCACGAAGAGCTCGTCTTCAACCTGCTCCATGGATATCATGTGGCACTCGTCGGAATCGTCGGGTTCGAGGGGCATGAGCTCGACACCATGGCAGCTTATCGACGCCTCGCCTGTGCTTGCGAGCACATTGCCGCATACGGGGCAGACGTAGAACTTGCAACGTGCCATGTTGGCGGAAACGTTGGTGTTCACTACGGTGTTTCCCGAAATCAATTCGGCAATCGAGACGCCCAGCGCTTGCGCGAGGGGTTCGAGCAGGGTGATGTCCGGATAGCCTTTGCCCGTCTCCCATTTGGATACGGCCTTATCGCTGACTGACAATTTGCCCGCCAGGTCGGCTTGGGTCATTGCCTTCCGTTCGCGCAGCTCCTTGATGGTGGCTCCGGTTACGTATTGGTTCATCGTTCCAACTCCATCTCCGCCTTTTCTTGTGGCATGTTTCAAAGAAAGTGCATCTGGGTTCAGATTCATGTGCGCGCTATCATCTTGATAATCGTAAGGGACATGGCATTGAAATGCACCCTACGCTCGGTAGACCGAGGACCGTGATTAGATTGCCTGATATTTCAGGTGCTCAACGTGTGAAAGAGCAAAAGAGAGTTCTTTGCGGGATGGTGCAAAATGGCAAGCGCAGCGCGTCGTGGTATCGACAATTCTAGGAATGGTCAGCGGATTCTGCATCAAGCTGTCGCACGCTCTTCGAGTAAGTGAGCGCTACGGCGAGTGCCAGTATGAAAGCGCCATCGATGCAGAAGAACATCGGAGTCCCCGTGAATTCGGCGACGATGCCGCCAAGTGCCGTTCCCGCGGGGATGGCCAGCCCGCTCATAGCCGAGAAAAGCCCCATTACGCGTCCGAGCTTCTCGTCGGGAATACCCTTCTGCAGAAGCGTCATGAGCGGGGCGTTGAACCAGGCGCAGGCGATAGCCAGGATGCCGATGCAGGCTACGAACATCCAGTAGCCGCCTTCGGGAATCATTCCAGCCACTAGCGCGCCTAATCCCACGACGAATGCAGCAACGATGATGATGCGAGCCAGCTTCTTCTGCGGGTTTGCAACCATAAGCGCAAGTGAACCGACGAGCAGGCCGATGCCCATGATGGCTGCGAGCAGCGATGCTGCGAAACCATCTCCACCGAAATGGCTGTACACCATGAGTGGCATCAAGGAGTCGATGGGGCCGTAGGCCATGAGCCCGAGCGAAACGCAAACGGTAAGCACGAGCAGTCCGCGTTGGCTAGCGAGGGCGACCGCGCCTTCCTGAAGGCTTTGCAATGGACCGGCGTATTCGTGTGCCTCTTGCTTTCGTGGGACCTTGGCGAGCAGCATCGTCACCGCTGCAGCTGTTGCGCCGATGCAGCCGAGGAAGATCGCTGCTTGCAGCCCGAAACTTGTATACAGGAGGATTCCCAGCGCAGGACCGGCGATCATGGATATGCTTGAGATGAGCGTGTCCATGCTGTTAATGCGCACAAGATGGCGTTCAGGTACCAACAGGGGCATGGTCGCGTTGAAAGCTGGCGTCCTAAAACCCGACATCAGGCCGAACGCAGCGCAGTACAGGGCAACTGCCGTAAAGCTGGGTCCTTTGACGGCGATCCAGACGGTGAGCGCCAAGCTGCTTATGGCCATGAACGTATCGCAAGTGATGATGATGGCCTTACGGTTGAGGCGATCTGCAAGCACGCCGCCGAACGGCGCGAGCAATCCCATAGGCAGAAATGCAAGCACGTACAGCAAAGCAAGGCTCAAAGGCGACCCGGTCGTTTCGGTGGCATACCAGATGCCGGCATAGCTCGAAGCATTGCCTGCGAACATGGAAAGGGCGTACCCGCTCCAGATAAGGATGATGCGTCCAAGCCAGTTTTCAGGCAGGCTGTATCCCGAAGCCGTGCGATTCGAATCATCTATTTCGTCCGAGTCTCCGGACATATGCGCAATTCCTTTCTTATGGGCTTGCTGCCCAAGTGTTCAGAAGACCGAGAGGGCGGGGTTTTATCAAGTTTGTTGACCCGGCTACCGTCCCGAAAGCGGCTTGACGCGTTAGGCGGGATGTCTATATACTTCGTAGGTGAACGTACGTTCACTATATTCGATGTCACATTGGGAAGCAAGATGGCAAAAGGCACGAAGCAGCGCATCTTGGATGAAGCGCTCGTCATGTTCGCACAGCGAGGGTACGAGGGTACGAACATGCGAGAGCTCGCGCAGACGCTCGGGTTTGGCAAATCTGCCTTGTACAAGCATTTTGCCAGCAAAGACGATATCTGGAATTCGATGCTCGATCAGGTCGAGGCTCGATATTCCGAAGGATTCGGGTCCGATGAGAATCTGCCGCCGATCCCGAATTCATGTGACGAGCTCATGGCAATCTCGATGAAGATGATCGACTTCACGGTTCATGACGAACAGCTCGTCCTCGTGCGAAGGCTGCTGCTCATGGAGCAGTTCCATGACGAACGCGCCAAGTCGCTTGCAGCGGAGCATTTCCTCAGTCGTTTACAGCGTATCTTCTTGCATGTTTTCCAAGGAATGATGGACAAGGGATTGCTGAAACAAGACGATCCGGCGCTTCTCGCGCTTGCCTACACAGCACCCGTATCGTCGCTCATCTTGCAATGCGACCGCTATCCTGAGACGGAGCCCGAAATCATGGAGCGCATCCGCTCGTTCATCGGCCATTTCATCGAAACATACAGGGCGTAGTGAAGACTATGAAGAGATTTAGCTTGTTCATGAACTGGTTCAACGGGATATGCGCGCCAATATGCGGTCTGTGGATGATGCTGAGCGCCCTATTAGATTTGCCGCTTTCCTGGAACGATTGGATGCCGCTATCGATTTACGATCCGTTTCCGTTCCATGACGTGTTTTTCACGAGCCATTTCTGGCCCGGTTTGGCCCTTTTGCTGGTTAATGGTTTACCGAACATCGTCGCACTCGTATTGAAACGCAAGGGAGATGCTGCCTGGTATCGCGCCAGCCTCGTCGCTGGAATCATGCTTCTGATTTGGACCATTACGGAGATGCTGATAATCCCCAACGGGCTTTCCGCGTTCTATCTGGTTTTAGGTATCCTGCAAACGGTGGCGGCGGTCGTGCTCATCCGTCGCGAGCGGTAGATGGCGTTTAAAGCGGCTTGTCTGACACCGCCCGATGGACTTCGCCTTTTCCGAGGCTTAAAATGCGAATCTCGTCTCCGACGCGCACTTCGCCTGGTTCGACCACCCAACCGAAGACTCCTTCTCTCGGGAAGATGCAGTCGCCGGCGAGGTAATAAATCGCACAACGCGTATGGCAGATCTTGCCGATTTGCGAGATTTCCACAATAGCCGTCCCGACTTTAACGATAGTGCCGAGCGGCATCTCCTTGATGTTGATGCCGCTCGTCGATATGTTTTCGGCGAAGTCGCCAAAGCCTACGTCAAGACCGTTGTCTTTTGCGACCTGAATGGACTCGTTGGCCAAGAAAGATACCTGTCGATGCCAATCGCCTGCATGCGCGTCATCTTCCACGCCGAAATCGGCTACAAGCTTGATGACTCCATCCGCAACGGGGGCCTTTCGCATGCCTTTCTTGGGCGATGTGTTAACCGATAGCACGATTCCCGTATCTCCTTCGACGGGCGCGGGCCCCTGATCGGAAACCATGAGGGGATTGTCGATACCCAGGTCTTCTGCTAATGCCTGAGCAGTTTCGTTGATTTGGGTTTTCTTGCAGCCATTCATGTTTTCAGATGAGTCCATATGCTTGCCTTTCTCGTGGCCAGCGCCTAAAAAACGATACGTGAAACCGCCCGTCTACTCGTCGACCTTCGGGAACAAGGCGGTAGAGAGGTAGCGCTCGCCCGTGTCGGGCAAGATGGCTACGATGTTCTTGCCGGCGTTTTCCGGGCGTGCAGCCAGGACGGCTGCTGCGGCAAGCGCAGCGCCAGACGAGATGCCCGTGTTGACGCCTTCGGTGCGCGCGAGCTCCTGAGATGCGGCGATCGCATCTGCGGTGGCAACGGATACCACTTCATCCACGACTTCCGAATCGTAGTTCTTCGCCACGAAACCCGGGATAATGCCCTGGATTCCGTGCGGACCCGGTGTCCCGCCATCCAAAATCGGGGATTCTGTCGGCTGCACGGCGACGATCTGCAGGCTCGACTTGCGTGGCTTCAGTGCGCGACCGATGCCAGAAATGGTGCCCCCGGTGCCGATGCCGCCCACAACGATGTCGACCTGGCCTGCGGTATCGCGCCAAATCTCTTCGGCTGTCGTGGCGGCGTGGATGGCGGGATTGGCAGGATTCTCGAATTGCTGGGGGATGAACGAATTCGGCGTTGCGGCGTGGATCTCCTCGGCCTTCGCGATTGAGCCCTTGATGCCCTCAGATGCAGGCGTGAGAACAAGTTCGGCGCCGTATTGGCGAACCAGGGCACGGCGCTCGACGGAAAGCGATTCGGGGAGCACGATGATAACGTGGTAGCCAAGCGCCGCGCCATATGCTGCAAGGGCGATGCCCGTGTTGCCAGACGTGGGTTCGATGATGGTGCCGCCCGGCTTCAGCACGCCGTCCTTCTCGGCCTGTGCGATGAGGGAGTACCCGATGCGGTCCTTGACCGATCCGGCAGGGTTGCGGTATTCGAGTTTTGCGAGGATGGTGGCTCCCAAGTCATGAGCTGCGCCGTAACGGTTCAGCTGCAAGAGCGGCGTATTCCCGATGAGCTCGATGACGGATTGGGCTATGTTCGTGTCAAGAATCTTCGGCTGGGTCATGATAATCTCCTTAAGCGAATAATCATTTGGGCTAGTTGGTATTTAATGCAATGCTGCCACGGCATCGAACCCTTTTTCCAAGTCGGCGATGATATCGTCGATATGCTCGCATCCGATTGAAAGGCGGATCGTGTTCGGCCGGATCCCCTGGTCGAGCAGCTCTTCTTCGGTCAGCTGCGAGTGCGTGGTGGACGCAGGGTGGATGACAAAACTCTTCACGTCGGCCACGTTTGCGAGCAAGCTGAAGATGTCGAGCGCGTCTATGAACGCCCAGGCTTCCTCCTGCCCGCCCTTGATGTCGAACGTGAAGATGGAAGCGCCTCCGTTGGGGAAGTACTTACAGAAGATCTCGTTGTGCGGGTGTTCGGGTACGCTGGGGTGGCTCACGCTCTCCACCAGAGGATGGTTCACCAGGTACTCGACGACCTTCGCCGTGTTCTCGGCATGGCGATCGAGGCGAAGCGATAAGGTCTCGATGCCCTGCAACAGCAGGAACGCGTTGAACGGCGAGATGCATGCGCCCGTGTCTCGCAAGAGGATTGCTCGGATATAGGTCACAAAAGCCGCAGGTCCTGCAGCGTCGACGAATGACACGCCATGATAGCTCGGGTTCGGCTCGGCGATGGGCGCGTATTTGCCGCTTGCCTTCCAGTCGAACGTGCCAGCGTCGACGATGATGCCGCCAAGCGTCGTACCGTGCCCGCCAAAGAACTTTGTTGCGGAATGGACGACGATGTCGGCGCCGTGCTCGATGGGGCGTACCCAGTACGCCGCGCCGAACGTGTTGTCGATGACGAGTGGAATGCCATGCTTGTGGGCGATGGCTGCGAGGGCGTCGATGTCAGGTATGTCAGACGTGGGGTTTCCGAGCGTCTCGACGAAAAGCGCCTTGGTGTTGGATTGGATGGCCTGCTCGACCTCTTCAAGGTCATTCGCGTCGACGAACGTGGTCTCGATGCCGTAGAGCGGCAATGTGTGCGAAAGCAGGTTGAAGCTACCGCCGTAGATCGTCTTCTGTGCGACGATGTGCTCGCCAGATCCTGCGAGCGCTTGGATGGTGTACGTGATTGCCGCTGCACCTGCCGAAACGGCCAAAGCTGCCACGCCACCCTCGAGGGCCGCGACGCGCTTCTCGAGCACGTCCTGCGTAGAGTTTGTCAGGCGGCCGTAAATGTTGCCGGCATCGGTGAGGCCGAAGCGCGCAGCAGCGTGCTCTGAATCGTGGAACACGTAGGAGGTTGTCTGGTAGATGGGAACCGCACGGGAGTCGGTAACCGGATCGGCCTGTTCCTGGCCGACGTGGAGCTGAAGCGTTTCGAATCTGTAGTTAGTCATGATGTCGTCTCCTTCTTGAATACCGTGAAATGTGATCTTCTGAAGATTGCTCCCTTGACATGAAAGAGAGCCTTGAAGGCTCCCGAACGTATCGAATGTCAACTTGTCTTTAAGGTGCTTTGAGCTAAGCGAAAGCACGTCCGATTGACTTCCGACTCATTCGGGAGTTCTGCATTCGACGACACATCATGAGTTCGCTTGTAAGAACCGTTCTCATTATCTTTCTCTCTCTTGCAATGGCCCAACGCTTGTGTACAATAACATACCAACATAGTATGTCAATAGGTATTTTGAAGAGAGAAAAGAAGCTATAATGTCAGTAGAACGATTTGAGGAGCACGATGATTTCCACCAAAGGACGCTACGCATTGAGGGTGCTTATAGATTTGGCCGAGCAAGAGGCCGCTTCTCCCGTGCCGCTCAAAGACACTGCGAAGCGTCAGGAAATAT
>JAFRJC010000157.1 GCA_017432445.1 Eggerthellaceae bacterium
CGTGCACTTCAGGTCAGCGCCGAAACCGGTGCGGCCAGGCTTGTTGGCCAGCAGCTGGTTGATGTTGGACTGACGGAAGCCGTACAGGTTGGGCTCGGCGCCATCCTGCTCGGGGAACCACCAGCCGTGCTGGGCGGCAATGGTGCCCTTGTGCACTTCGTAGGTCACGCGAGCACGCTGGCGGGCGCGGCCACGATGGTTCTCGATCCAAACCCTGTCGCCCTCGCTGATGTTCTTGGCAGCGGCGTCCTCGGGATGAATCTGGACCCACGGATCGGGGGTGAGCTGACGCAGATACGGGATCTGACGATGCTCGGAGTGGAAGAACGAGGTGGTACGGGCGCCGGTGATCATGATCAGCGGGTACTCCTCGTCCAGGTCGGGCGTGGTCACAGGACCGATGCCCGGCTCCTCGATGTAGGGCAGCGGATCGTAGCCGTAAGCACCGAAGAGGACCGAGCTGAACTCGACGCGGCCGGTCGGCGTGTTGAAGCCGGGCTCGCCGTCAGGACGCATGAGGCCCTTCTCGTACTTCTTGTAGACATAGTGCTGATAAGCCGGGCCATGCTCCATGAGCTCGCGGAACGTGAAGCCGGACGGCTTGACGATCTCGTCGTAGACCTCGTCCTCAGTTGCCCAAGGCCACGTGTGCTGCTTGCCCTCGGGGCGCTGGATGGCGGCGTTGAACTCGTCGTCGTTGTCGAAGTACTGAGCGAGCTCGCGGTTGATCTCGCAGTCGGACTTCGCTTCACCCTCGGCGGCGCAGCCACCGGTGATGGCGGACAGGAAGTAGTAGTGAGCACGCACGGAGTGCTTCTCAGCCCACGTCTGAACCGGCATGACGATGTCGGCAGAGCTCTGGATGGTCGGGTTCATGAAGATGTCGCAAGCAGCGATGAACTCGGGCTTCTTCATGGCCTTGTACCAACGGTCGACCTCGCAGCTCATGCAGGCGATGCCGTTGGAGGTCTGGATCCAGACGCCCTTGACGTTGCCGGCTTCCATTTCCTCGAGGCACATGTCGGGCATGGCCTGGGTCAGGCCGTAGCGGTACATCGGGTATTCCTTCCAACCAACGCGCTTCTTCTGCATCTCCTCGTTAATGAGGTCGTAGATGCCCCACGCACCAGCGGACGGCTGGTCGACGCCCATCGGGGCAGCGGTGTAGCACATGCCGCCGGGAACGTCGAGGTTGCCGGTGATGGTCCAGAGAGCAGCGATGGCCTGAGCGCACGGAGTGCCCTGCGACTGCATGTCGACAGCCAGACCCCACACGACGTTCGCCGGGCGCGAGTTGGCGAACAGGCGGGCAGCCTCGATGATCTTCTCCTGCGGGACCCACGTCATCTTTTCAACCTCAGCGAGGTCGAGGGCGCATACGCGCTCTGCGAGCTCGTCGAAGCCGAACGTCCACTTCTCGACGAAGTCGTGGTCGTAGAGGTCTTCCTCGATGATGACCTTCATCATGCCCATGGCCAGGGCGGTGTCGGTGCCGGGGCGCAGCTGCAGATGGATGTCAGCATGTGCGGCCAGCCACGTCACGCGCGGCTCGACGGAGATGAGCTTGCAGCCGAGCTTCATGGCGTCGGTTACCCAGTGGCCCATGAAGAAGTCGGGGTTAGAAATGGTGGGGTTGCAGCCCCAGACGATCGTGCACTCAGGGCACGTCCACTCGGGATCGTCATAGCGCAGAGCGGAGAACTGCGCGAAGTCGGCGATGAGCATGCCGCCGTAGGTCATGATCATCAGCGACAGACGCGGCAGATAGCATGCCGTGCCGGACAGGAAGCCGTACTCGTTCGGGCTTCCGAAGGTGTTGGCCATACGGCCGACCTGCCACTGGTTGTCACGGGCGGTGCCGCGCAGGCAGTGGATGGAGTCGCCACCGTAGGTCATGGCGATACGACGAAACTCCTTGTAGCACGTCTCGAGGGCCTCGTCCCACGTGATGCGCTCCCATTTGTTCTCGCCGCGCTCGCCAGCGCGCTTCATAGGATACAGAATACGGTCGGGATGGAACTCAACCTGCTTGAAAGCCAAGCAACGCGGGCAAAGCGCACCGCGGTTGTACGGATCGTCCGGGTCGCCCTCGCACTTGATGAACTTACCGGTCTCCGGGTCGGAATAAACCAAAACGCCGCAGCCCTCGTGGCAACCAGGAGCGGACCACACGGACGTACGGGTTACGAGCATCCCGTCTTCCATGTACTGCCACTCACCAGGATGCTTCCAGCGGGGGTCGACCTCATGCGCCTCACCGGCGCCGAAGTTGAATTGGTTCTCCTCCTTTGTCGCACCGATATCGTCGCGGTCCCTGGCCTCAATAGTAGTTTCTGCCATCGCAACTCCTCTCTCGTCTCAGTCTCGAGACTTGCGGGTGTCGGCCCCGCAAGGTTGAGAGGGCGATAAGGCGGCTTCCTCCGCCGATCGATTCGGTAGTCGTCCCCCTCAAAAGACTGGCCATAGTGAACCATGATGAGGGGGTGTGACCATCGCTATATGCGTATGCAGTTACCCATTTCATCCTTCTGGTATGAGATGGTTGACCTGGGGTTTCGACTAACACGCCCAATAAAGCCGCAGAATGGCCAGATGCGTACGCTCTGCTTCCTCGAAGCTAACCGTTCGTCGTTCAGGCACAGCAGCTGCGGAACTCGCCCGCTTCGCGGGCTCAAACAGTCCTCGCTCCCGCTGTGCCTTCACTCCTCACAGCTTCGAAAAGGAAGCAGAGCGTACGCATCTGGCCATTCTGCGGCTTTATTGGGCGTGTTAGTCGAGTGGGAATTGTTCCACGAAGTCCATGAGTTTCTGCTGAGAGTGAATGTCGAGCTTGCGGTAGATGTTGTAGATGTGGCTCTTGACCGTGTGCGGAGAGATGAAAAGCTCTTCTTGGATATAGGCGGCGTTGCGCCCTTTCGCCAAGAAGCCCAGGATCTCGGTTTCGCGTGGCGACAGTTGGTAAAGCTTGGCGACCGCCGCACAACGCGCCTCGAACAATTCGCTTTCAGACGTGTCGACCGTGACCACCGTGGTGGTGACTTTCTCACCCGTAGGCGACTCGCCACTCGCTGGGTGGTGCGACGCGTTGGGCAGAAACACCATGATGGTCAAGACGAGCACAATAGCGACACCCAGCCTGAGATACATGAACATGGGCGAATGGGCGCCAAACGTCATGGTGAAGATGACCGCTAGAAGCCAACCGATTGCGAAGCCCGAAGCAGGAATCGCAAGACGCGAGGGAATCTGACGGAACAGTGGAGCATCATGGGCGATGACTGCCTTTTTAACCAAGTAAGCGTAATTGATGGCTGTGAATAACGCCCACGCTGCTGTGACAATGCACGAGCAGATGAGCTGGCCAGTATACTCGACAAAAGGCATGATAATGCAGGCTATTACGGTCACCATGACGAGTGCACGCTGATAGACGAAGATCGAGAATTGCCGATCGGCAATCGAAAGGAGTGCGACGGCAAGCGCACCGACCAGGCTTGAGATACGGCCGAGCAACACTGACTCCGACCCGCTGTTGACCAAGAACACGAACGTGAGTGCGAACACAACGCCGAACATGAAGAACGACGGCTCGATTTCCTTCGTGAACCGCCAGGTATCAGCAACGGATTCGAGAGGCGCACGCTCTGAATTGCCTGGTGCGTGCCTCGAGGAATACGACAACAATCCGAAGCTACCAGCTATGAAGACGAGTGCGAAGATGGGTTGCATGGCCGTGGGCGTGAACGCGACCAAAGCAAACAACAGACCACCTATAAAGAGAGAACGCCCGGTGAAACGACCGTAACTAATGGCGCCAAGCCGCGAACAGATGTCGAGCCATGCAAGCGTGATGCTTGCAGAAGCCATTCCTACTAAGACATTTGCCACACACACAGCCGCCATGGGCATGTAAACGCCCTGGTACATGAGCAATGCGATGATTGGCTGCACAAGGGCGAAAACCGTCGCGCAAACTTTCATCGGCATTGCAAACAGGTTGAACGAAGGATTCTTGGCCATGAAATGAATGCCAATGTATCCGACGGGCACCGCCAAGAATATGA
>JAFRJC010000158.1 GCA_017432445.1 Eggerthellaceae bacterium
GGGCATAGATGTAGCGGCCTGCAATGACAGCATCGCTTGCTCACAATATTGGCCGCCTTCTAACTCGGTTTAACTGAGACACACGCGGCGCGCTGGCGCACGCTCGCTGATCGTGAGCGCACGGTGCAGCAACGGACCCAAAATGCGGAGCATCGGGCGCACGCTGGTTGAGACGACGTCCTAGCTGGCCAGAAATGCGGTCACGGCCGCCTTGAACCGGTCGGGCTGGTCGAGCATGACGAAGTGGAAGCGATCGTCCATGCGCTTCAGCGGCCTTGCGGCCCCTCGGAGGGCTAATTGGCTTTGGGAGCGTTCAGGGACCGGATCATCGGGCCGAACACGTCGCAACCCCTTTGCCTACACGAGAGATCAAGGACCAGATTACGCCCGGAGCCGTCATTGCGGCCGCTGAATGTCCAGAGCAGGCTACGGCGTTCGGGATATCGGGAATCAACAACGTAGTAGGAGGCCATGCCCGCCTTACGTCCGTCTAGTGTGAGCTGCTCGGCCCTGTAGTTTGCCCCCGAGCTGGCGATCGGCAAGGTCGACCCTCGCCGCGTGACGGTGAACAAACCCTCGAAATCGGGACCGCGCAGCAGGAACACGGGATCGTCCACCGGGTCTTTTCCAGCCTCCAACACCGCGCCCGGAGGCACCGCGACCGTGCAGCACGAGGGTATCCCGACCGACTTCCAGCCGGTCGGGACCTTTGGTTGCGGCGTGCTCGGCGAGCACGACACCAGCAGCAATCCCGCTACCGACCACGCCGCAACCCTCAGATCAGCGTACTCCGTAGGCGTTACGAAGCGCCGTCGTCTCCGTCGAGCACGGGGTGCGACGCACCACACCGGCGGGCTGGGTATAGTGCATAACGCACGCCGTGTTATTGGCTTCTCCGAAGCCCAGGGCATGGCCGAGCTCGTGCGTCATGGTCGACTCATAATCGAACGAGCTGGAGGGTGGATTGGACCGGGTACTCGGGCAATGGAATCGTCCGCCCGACTCGTCACCATAGTACCAGAGGTAATCGGCCTTCACGACCACATCAGCCTGAGTTATGGTCGAGCCGCTGGTCCATACGTCCGTCGACGCGAGCGCCGTCGAGTTCGTGGGGTAGCCATCCTCCACGGTAACGATCTGAACGGTAGTTTGCGTTCCCCGGGTCGTGGTCAGGTTGTTGGCCGCGTCCCACTGATAATAGAAGCGCGATCCTTGGGCGTTCCAGTTACCAGTTGCTCGGCCAAGCGCCGCGTCGCATCCCGCAGGCATATCGATATGCAGGTACACCGACTTCGTCGTGGTCGGCCAGCGTGCGCCGATAGTCTGTGCCGACGCGCTGCCCGAGCCGATGATTGCGGCCAGTGCCGCGATGAGCGTAATGTTCTTCACCGTACCGTCTCCTGCGCGGGCGCGGCGTCGTCCGCGGTGTTTCGAGCCCGCGCGACCGGCGCGAGCGTTGCCTTAAGTTGCGAGAGCGTCGTGGGGGAC
The DNA here is from genome assembly GCA_017432445.1 of Eggerthellaceae bacterium. Classification (GTDB taxonomy): domain Bacteria; phylum Actinomycetota; class Coriobacteriia; order Coriobacteriales; family Eggerthellaceae; genus UBA9715. Next base: position 1,489 of record JAFRJC010000158.1, read on the forward strand.
ACCTCTCCCGTGTCGACCGGCGTCAACGTGTCGCCCTGGACGAGGTACGTTGGCCCGAGCTGGACGTAGTTCCGCGCTGCGCCCTGTGCGGACGCGGCCGGGTTTCCGGCACCCTCGGTGGCGAGCTGCTCGTACAACCCGGCAGAGAGCATCACGAGGTAACTTTGCCCGTCGACCGCTTGGAGGTCGCTTGTCACTCGCAGCGTTTGCCCATTCTCGTCTTCTCCCGAGCGCTGCCGCAGGGCGATCGGCCGATTGGGCGCACGCCCGAGGATCGAATCGGTGATCTCAAGCAGCACGGTCGATCGGAAACCGTCGCCCAGCCGCTCGTTTCGGACTTCTACTACGCGCGCCACCGCCACCACGTCGGAAAGCAGGGCATATTCCGTCACGGTCGCCGTTCCACGCGTGTAGGCCGCTGCCGCCTGAAGCGGGTTGAGCCCGGCATCCGAAAGCCGACGGATTCGCGCCGGCTTGAAATTGAGCGACTGCAGAAGCTGGATCGAGTCCGTTTCGAAACTCTCCGCAAGCGCCGACTGATTGGCGGCCGAGATCTGCGCGCGCGGGTTGGGCCTAGGTATATTCAGCGCACGATAAAGACGCCGAAGCTCTTGCTGGTCCGCCGCGTTCCCACGCCGGCTGAGAGCAGCTTCACGACGAGCCTGTCGCTCCCGCTGACGATTAAGGAAGCCCGCTACGGCCTGATCGTCGGTCCGGTTCTGGCGGGCGTTGACCGCTGCCGGATCGGCTTTGGGAGCTGCTTCGCCTTGTGCGGCAGATGGCGAGCCCGCTTCTTGCGCGACCACGCCGGATGCTAGCAGCGATAAAGCCGCCGCACCACCGACGAGGACAGATGATCCTATCAAGCGATTACTCATACATACTCCTCATTGGGCACGTTCATCATCTCCGCCGGGGCTGGGATGATCCCCTCTCCCGCGGAGCCCGACTCACATGAGCCGGAACAAAGGGTGAACGAGTTGAAACCCTACATTGCAAGCCTTTTTTCGCGCGCTTGGACTCAGGTAGGCGATGGTGGTTCCACAACTGTTCGGAAAACGAGCGGTTTCCTTGTTGTCGGGCGGGGCCGGGCCAAGCCGGCCCGAGAACGCCAGAAAACCCGTTGCGACAAC
>JAFRJC010000159.1 GCA_017432445.1 Eggerthellaceae bacterium
CGCGGAGGTCACTGACGAGGAGGTGGCGAGGGCGCAGTGGCTCCTCAACAACAGGCCGAGGAAGGTGCTGGGCTGGAAGTTCCCTGCAGAGGTCATGCAGGAAGTGCTGGCGGAAGGTGCAACGATCGCCTGAACCCGCCCCGCCCCTTTGTCTCATTTGTCTCACATCAGCCCAGGCAGCGTCAGAGGCGTATCGGAAGCAAAAAGCAAGCTGTTGCTGGAGCCGTTGAAATCATCGTCGGGACACGGAAACAGATAGACATGGGCGAAGACTGCATGCAGCGCGTCCACATAAGGGGCTGCCTCGACAGCATCCTCCGCAACGACGTTGGCCACGTAGACTCCGCCTGACGTCAAGACGCGCTTGGCGTCTCCAAGGGCCTCGGGCGAGAACAGCGCGCTTGTGCACTCGTCTCCGTCGAACGAGTCGTTGACGACGACATCGTAAACCGACGGGGCCATCGTGTGCAGGGCCCTTACGCCGTCTGCCACAATTACGCCCAGCCGACCGGTGCCTTGCGCGCCATGCAGCCGCTCGACTTCATCCAGGTCAAAATGCTTTCGGGCGATTTCCACAATCGCGGGATCTATCTCAATAACGTCGATGCCGACATCCCGATGCATGGGGTCGTCGTCCATCAGCAGATGCTTGGGATACGAGAACCCTCCCCCGCCGATCATGAGCATGCGCCGGACGGGCCCTCCAGCGCCGAACACAAGATCGATGGCCCGGTAATACGCGAAAACCGGCCGGAACCGGTCTTTTCCCAAATACGTCGCCGACTGGAACCCATCGCCCACGTACAGCACGCGAAGCGGCGTGCTCTCTTCGGTTTGCAGAACGAACACTTCTGCATCCCCGAACATCGTGGGATAGACATGCTCTTCAAGCAGATCATCGGCGCAAACGTCGAGCTCGTTCTGTTCCCCAAGCACAAAAGCCCCTCTCGATGGAATTCCTCTCCAGGAGAATAATCCCCTTCTCGCGCCACTCTTCCAGCCGCCGAAAAGGCCCTGCATCGCTAATTATCGCGACCGAAAATGGCGAGCAGGCGAATGAACAGGTTCACGATGTCGACGTAGATGTCGGCGGCGCTATCCACTGCATTGTCGAGTGTCGGCGGGTAGGACTGCGCCTTCTGCCAGTCGTAACCAATGTAGAGCGAGAAGATGATGACGAAGATAAAATCGAATGCGATCGGATCTGAATGCGTGATGAAAACCGTCGCGATCTCTGCTATCAGCGTAATGACAAGCGCCGCGAACAGCGCCGAACCCATCCTTGCAAAGATACCTGGCGCAATCGTGGCCGCCACGACCATAGCAAGCGATATCGCAGCGGTCAACATGAAGGCGCGCGTGACCGTGGTCTGCGTATAAGATTGGACGGCCGACGCAACCAGATAGCCGAATGCCGCGGACAAGACGATGAAGCCAATGAAGCTCACGGTCGGGTTGTCCGACTTGTAGATGACGATAACCGAGCCAATCGCCACGACGAGGAACCCGATAATCACCGCCCAAGGATACGTGACCATGATCTCGAAGGCAGAAGCGGGCAAATACTGCGCCATCGCTGCGTTGATTATCAAGCCTATGGCGAGCACGGCGCCGATAGCGGCGTTGTAAGCGCGCCGCGAAAGCTCCGCGCCGCCCGTTTTCTCCATACGCTGGAGCTTTAGCTCCCTATTGTCCAATACCGCTGTTGTTGATGCCATGTCTTCCCGCTTTCCCCTACAACCAAACCAAAGGAAGGCATAACCACGCGCAAGACGCACTTTCAGTGCATAGCCGGCCTTCCCTGCATATCTCACACTGATTCTACGCTTTCATTGCGCGATTTGTCCCGCTACCCTAATGAGGTACGGCACCCGACGTCCTGTCTCGTCTGATCATTACCCCCTGGGATGGATGGTCGTACACCAGTGGCGTGCACGGTTGGGGCGTGCACGGTTGGGGACAGTCCCCAACCGTGCACCCTGCACCAGTGGGGACAGTCCCCAACCGTGCAATGCGTTCACCCATTGGGCTACAACGTGATCTCCTCGCCGGGTTGGACCACCAGCGCGTTGGGGGCGTCGAAGTTCGCCGCAGCATCGGGATCGAACACCTCTCCGGAATCGGTCGGCGCATTGTGATAGGGAATGTTGTGCTTGGCTCCCACCATGCGGGCGGCCTCGGCAGCCTCCTCGTTGCCCATGTTGTACACGCCGTCGCTGCACCAGAACGCGTAATCGATATCCATCGCGGCGAGCGTGCCATCGCGCATCTCGTCGGTCGTGGACGTATCGCCGGACGCGTACACTCTCACGCCGTTCGATAGCTCAATGACATAACCCACGCACGAACTCACATCGTGATAGGCGTTGAACCCTGCCTGCACGGCGACGATAGTCGCATACCCCAGGTCGAACGTCTGATGCTCGCCACCTGCGAGCGCGTCGTCCTGCGTGATGATCTGGCACCCATCGTTTCGCAGCGTGATCTTGTCTAACGCATTGTGGTCGAAATGCCCGTGCGTGACGAGGATGAGGTCGGCGGCCAGGTCATAACCGTCTCCAGCATACGGGTCGACATAGATGACTTTCCCCTCTGGCGTGCTTATGCGCAGCGATCCCTGCCCGAGGTAGAGAACTTTGGCAGTACCTCCCTGCGCGGAGGACGCCTCCGACGACCCGGTAGCTTCGCTGGACTGCGCTGCCGAGGAGCCCGAAGATTCCACCTGGCCTGCAGACGAGGCCGCACTCGAGTCCGATGCACCAGAAGCCGCTGCAGACGAGCTTGCAGACCCATCACCGCTCGAACACGCCGCCAACGGGACGGCGCCCAGAGTCGCCGCACCTATTACTGTCGCATACTTGAAAAAGCCCCTGCGTGTAAGCATCTTTTCCTCCTTCATGGAATGTGACAAATCGCACGATTCCGTCAAACTTTTAGGGAGACAAAGGGGCCGCCCCTTTGTCTCATTCGCTTTCCTTGGCGAGGTCGCCATCCCCAACGGCGTGACGGAGATCGACGAAAGCGCGATTAAATCGCCCAACCCCATCAAGCATCGAGCGTAGTTAGCCTCGAGGTGGTCCGTACAACGTGCTTATTTTGCCCATTACAGCGTCCGTCACTCCCTGACCGATTATTGACTCTGCACTCCGAACGCTCGAAGCTGCAGCCCGGATTTCTTCATTCGCCTTCCTCATAAATGAAGCATAGGACTCGGGTATAGCTAGCTCTGAACATTTCGCCACTTCTCTGTAGATGCAATCAAGCTCATCGAGCACATTCGATAGACGCGCCGCCGCAGGCTCTAAATCAGCCAAGCTCTTCAAAATCGTACCTCGATCAAAATCATTGTTTGGCGGGTTGTTGCGCATAGAACCCTCCTTAAAAAGACGCTGTTACACCGAACCATTCGTTACCACAGACACAGAAACTAGCGAGCCTCGCTCCTCCCCCGCTTTGTGAGCTTTGATAGTAATACAGTAATGGATTCAGTCCGAATTTGCTATCAAACAATCGACGTCAGAGGCCATTTTTAGCCCCTTCATTGCAAACAAACTCAATCGCGCGTCAATCCGAGCATGCTAAACCCCTCAAAGAGAGTTTGATTGGGATCATCCCCCAGCTTATATGAGGAAGAATCTGTCAAGTAGGCAATAAGAAGGCGACCCTCCCTCGTTCGGGGAGGAATCGCCCTCTCTTATGCAAACTCCAGGATACTGAGCGCGTGTTCTACGCAAGTCTTGCAAGTCTTATATCCGTGGGCCGGAACCACATCACGATTTTCCTGCAGGGGTTGTCGCCTAAGTCTAAAAACGTGCATGGCCGCAACAGCGGCTGCGGATAGCTGGTGCGCGAGTCTCCCCGTGGGCGTGCGGCATCCCGGGTTGTGCCTACATGGTTGCCAGCGCCCAGACCCAGCCTGCGAGCTCCCGGGCCACGGCCACGTTGACCACGCACCCCTTCTTCCCCCTGCGCTGCAGGTGCCGGGCGCGCTTCTTCAGCCTCAGGCAGCCCTTCCTGGCATGCTCGACCACGTGGGCGGGCACGCCTTCGGCGGCGCAGTCCGAGCGGAAGGCGCGTGAGCGCATGTAGGTCCACGCAGCCTCGACGAGAAGCTTGCGTACGAGCGCGTTGCCCGTGAGCGTTATGCCGCCCTTCGCGCTCGTCTCCCCGCTCGAACGCTCGGACACGTTCAAGCCTAGGTAGGACTGGAAGGCCTTGGCGTTGGGGAACCTCTCGAAGTCGCCAACCTCAATGAGTGGGACGCGTATCCAGGAGAGAAATCCCACGGATGAATCGTAGGAAGGCGAAGGGCAGACAGTAGCCACGATGCGACTCGCTTCGCCCATCAGCCCACCATGAAAAAGTCAGAGCTGGGTTATCATGCCCGCCATATGGGACACCCGATAATGCCCGAATCGGAAAACTCCGATTTGCCGCATAGGAGACTTTTTACGATGCAGGCTGGTTGTGGCCATGGCCATGCCAACCCAGCGCACGGAAGGCCTCGGCAAAAGAGCTCAGTAGCCGAGCAGGCGGCCGTAGTCGTTCCACTCGCCGTACATCTCGCCACGCCTCATGTGGGCTATCAAGTTCGCGAGCGCCTTCTCGTACGCCTCCGGATCGCGTCCCTTGTAGAAGGCCACGTTGTACGCTCGGACGCGCTGGTACAGGGGCGGGAACCGCTTGAACTTCGCCCAGCAGTCGGCCTCGGTGGCGTGGTTTCGCTCCAGCCACTTGCGGAACGAGCGCCTGTCGGAGACGTCGGTGAGTATGCTCTCGGGATCTGCTTCCATGAGGTGCATTATACGGCGTAGCGTGGTCATGAGGGCGTCCACTATCAACCGTTGGAACCTCTAATCAATCAGTCTTCTATAATCCCAGTTCACAGTCGTTGTCAAAAGCATTTGGCAGCGGCGAGTCTGCGCTTGCGGTCCAATGTCAAAGCCTTTCGGTGGTACGATGGCTGCACACATGACACCATGGTCTCATAAGGACATGCGAAAGGAGCATCGTGGAAGTCGGCAACCGCATTCGGGAAGAGCGCGAGCGTCTCGGATTGTCCCAGGAGGCTCTCGCGCGCGAAATCTTCGTGTCGCGCCAGACGGTTTCCAATTGGGAGACCGGCAAGACCTACCCGGACGTGCAGAGCCTGCTTCTGCTGAGCAACCTGTACGGCGTGTCCGTGGATTCGCTTGTGAAGGGAGACATGGAGACCATGGAGGACAACATCGAGAACTTCGAGCTGCAGCGTTTCAAGGTGAAGGCGAGCATGGGGCTGTCCGTTGCGCTCATCGTGTTGGGCGCCGTGATGCTTGCGATTCTGAACAAGCAGGGGGCAGATGCCACGTCCCCGCTCGTCATCGTCGCGATAGTGGTGGTGGTGGCAGGCGCTGCGGTGTCGCTTGTGGCCGAGCGCGTCAAAGAACGCTACGACATTGAGACGATGAGCGAGATCAAGGCATTCATGGATGGCGTGGAGCCCGATCAGATCGTCCGCAACCGCAGGATGTCGAAGGCGGCAAGCGTCACCCTAAAGGTGCTGGCGGGTGCTGCACTTGGTATTACGCTGATGACGGTGCCGTACCTCATCATTGCCCTCGCGTAGCTTGCCTAGCGTGCGGATGCGAAAAGGACGGGCGCTTTTACGCGTTCAAGCGGTCCACGAAACGGGTAATGGAAACAGGGGCCTGGGAACTCCTTCGCACGAGGGCACTTTATGGGATTGCTGTACCGGTCGCGCCGGAACCGCGTGGCCTTAAACGAGTTGACGCGGTAGCCGACGGCGATGATGGCATCGAGGTTGTAGATTTCAAGCGACCTGGCAACGTCGCGGCTCCCCTCTTTTCGAACTTGTACAAAAAATGTACTAGTTGAAGCCTTGTCCAACTCGCCTTCGGCAAAGATATTCTTCAAATGCCTGCTCACGGTCTGAGGAGCCACTCCGAACAGTTCCGCGATCTCCTTTTGCGTGAGCCAGAAGGTTTCGTTTAGATAGCGCACCTCCACCGGGACGTTCAGGCCCTCGGTTTCGTACAGGACGATTTCCGCAGATACGAACTCGGATGCTTCTTTCCCCTGGATCCCAAGCTCATCGTTTGCCATCACGCAGCTCCTCATGAAAGGTACATTTGTTCGTATTATAGCATGCGCGCATTGATTTGCAGAGGAAAATTCGGCACGCACCTCACAATCGCAATTACCTCGTAGGTCCTTGATCGGGAACGATTGCGGCAATTCAAGAAATTCACAACACCCTGATACGGACGCCGTCGATCGATTATCTCGAATCAAGGACCTACGAGGTGCTGATTCCTGGACGCCCTACGCGATAAGCTGCCGTGCGGATGCAGATAGTTCGCCATTTGGCGTAGGAATCGCTACCTCGCGATGTAGTGTATTGCCAGGCCTTCGTGGCCTTCCGTTTCGAAGCGATCGTGCATGGTGACGTCGTGCGTGAGGACCAGCCGGCTCGCGTCCCCGTCAAGCATATCGCGTATCCATCCGTAGGCCTCGCAGACCATGCGAGCGGAGCCCGAGCGGCCGAGCACCGGCACCAGGTAGCCGGGCCATTCCGCAGTGCCAAACACGTTGGCGGGGCGGCATGCGACGTCTCCGCCGACGATGACCTTGCCGCGGGCGGTGTCGACGACGACCAGCTGCTCGGCCACCGAGTGGCATTCGCGCACGACGTGAAGGCTGATGCCCGGGAGCACATCGTCCACGTCGCCTTCGAGCATGTGGACCTTGCCTTCGTCGATCAACATGCGGATCTGCGGGTAGTCGGGCGGGAAGGCCGCCGGCAGCACAAGCTGCAGGTAGTTGGGGTCGGCTGCCATGCGCTCCCATGCTTCGAACTCCTCGCGCTGCATGTAGATGTCGGCGTGGGCGAAGCGCATGAGCGCCCCGATGTGGTCGAGGTGCGCATGCGTGACGATGACTGCATCGATGTCCTCGGGGGCGAGACCGACGAGGCGCAATGCGCAAATCGTGCCGTTGAACTCGGTGATCAGCGAGTCCCACAGCTCCTTCGTGGCTGGATCCGCCTCGTCGACGCCTGTGTCGACGAGGATCTTCCTACCGTCCTCGCCTTCGAGCAGCGTGACGGAATGCACGTTGTTCTCGGTCTCACCAGGTTTCGGGTTGCCGATGCCGCCGTAGAGCATCTCGGTGCCCCAGGGTCCCGTGCCGTACTCGAGGTTGGTGATCTTGTAGTTCATGGTGCATCCCTTTCACTTGGGTGGCGGCTGGGCTTTGAAACTACGCTTCCGCATGAGATTGTAGCTCAGGCTGAAGGGCAAATCTTCGCCAAAGTCCACTTCGAGTGCATAGGGGGCTACCCGCGTGCACGAAAACGGGAAATGGAAAAACTCTCAGAGCGCGGGATACGAACCAGAAAGATTCTGACGAAGCGATCAGCCAGTTATTCGCAGTCCCCCTGTACCATTTGCGCGGTGTCGAATAACATGTTTGCATTGAGGTTAGCAGGGCAAGAAGGGGCAGATATGCGCGAACTGACGCATGATCCGTTTTACGAGCTAATCGACAAACAGTACGACAGGTGCGTCATCGACTACTGCCTCATTGCGCCCGATATGCCTTATCGCGGAATCCGGTCGCATCGGGAAGCGGTGCTCTTCGCGATACTGAAGATGATCGAGCGGTACCTCGTTGAACAGCGCACCTCCGAGGAGAGGTGGACGGAAAAGGTCAAGGACGACTTCTTCCCCTGGAGCCTCGACTTCGGGAAAGCGCAAGCGCATCGGATCGACCCGGAGGAGTTCCTCTTCGTCCCGACAGTAGTTCGCAAGATCAAGGGCGGGTCGGTGATCTACGACCGTACGGATCCCGACATCGATGCGGGCGAGCAGATACCGTACTGGTATGCCTTCCTGGAGCCGCCGCAATGGTCGGATCACACGCCAGACGATTTCCGACACGTGAACGGCGTCCTCTTCCCTGAAGGGGCCGACGCGCTCGAGGTCTTCGAGTGGACGACGGACTGGTCCAACTATTTCGACGCAGGGCACGAATGGTGGGGCACGGCATGCTGGAGCATCTACGACAAGTGCTTGGACAGGTTCGTGGTCCTGCTCGCTTCGGCGACCGACTGACGCCAACGCCGGGAATCCAGCATCCGTTCAGCTACATTCTGTTTGGCAGAATCATACCAACAAACAGGGGTTTCGACCTATGTATAGCATGCTTATGCGATAGCTATTCCACGTTGTGTCGATAAGCGTTCCACGCTTCGCCGGTATCTCATTCCGCGATACACAAATTGCGGGGAGGGGCCGTGCAACCCCTCCTCGCATCCTACCTTTAGCCGATTCAGCCCATGCGCTTGCGCATGGGCTCTCTGCATGGCGGATCCTACTTCACGGGAAGCTGGATCTCGGTGAGCCACTCGTCGACGGAGTCCTTGCTCCAGATGCCGTCGATGTAGCACTCGCGACTGAGGCCGGCGACCTCGTAGCCGTTGTCCTCAGCGTACTGGTAGATGTAGGCGTAGGCCGCGCCGATCTCTTCATAGGCGCCCTTGTGGTAGAGGCTGAGCACCTTCGCCTCGGGGATGTCGCGGAACTTGATGTTGTCGCTTTCCACTCCGCATGCGACGACGGCCTCGGAGTGCCTCACGCGCACGTCGTGCTCGCGGAATTCGGCGTCGAGGTACTCGACGAACTCATATGGCGGCTCCGTGCACTTCAGCTCGGGGTTGAGCGCGCGGACCTCGGCGCCTTGCTGCGGAATCCAGCGCATCTTGTCCATGGTGCTCGGCAACGTGGTCTCGGAATAATAGACGGTTACGGCGGGTATTGTCTTCTCTATAACCTGGTAGTCCATTTCTCTCTCCTTCAGCAGATGGTCGATGATGGAGATGCGAACAGCTATGCCGACCTGCTCGGCCCGAAGCTCCGCGGCCTTCCGCTGGAGCATCTCGCGCGCGTCGGCCCCCGCGAGGATCCGCTTCACCTCCCCGACGGAGAGCCCGAGCTGGCGCAGCGACTTCACCTTCGCGGCGTCCGTCAGCTGCGAGGTCGTGTAGAGCCTGTACCCCGTGTGCGGGTCGACCTCGCTGGGCGCAAGGATTCCCTCTCGTTCGTAGAAGCGCAGCGCCTTCACGGTCAGCTGCGAGAGCTTCGAGAACTCGCCGATCTTGAGCATGTCCGTTCCATCCCTTCGTGTCGCGACGAAGCAATCATCTCCCATCCTCCAAGGGGAGGGTCAACACCGTTTTTGAGATTATCATCGATGAGTTCTGGTTATCGGCGAACTATGTCGGCATTCGCATAGTCGCAACCCCGCCCGAGCCGTAGAATGGTGGCTGAGCGACAAATCGGAGTTTGAGAAGGGGATCAATATCATGAAAGACAAGTACTACGATCAGGCTGTCGCATGCGTGAAGGACCGTGTTCTCCCCGCTCAGCTCAATCTTTATCAATCCTGCGATGGCGATCTGGACAGGGTTTACGGCGAAGCCATGACTGGAAACGGATACTTTGGAAAAGTCATAGAGCCCGGCCATGTCTACGAGCTCGGTTACGAGAAATGCACTTGCCCGAATGTTCTGTCCGGCCAGATTACCGACCCGGCTCAAGGCAACTGCTCTAGACAGAGCATCTTATACATCCTCGGTCGTTTGGAGCCGAACAGTAGTTTTGAGGTGGAGATCTTGGAAACCGTGTTACGTGGAGCGGAGCATTGTCGGTTCCGAATCACAAAAGAATAGATCGGTAAATGCCAGTTTGCGCGGGCGCTCCTTCACATGCCCAGGCCAGTTACATCGCAGCCTGCACTATTTCCATCGGTAACATCGGTAAAGCCTTGGAGAAGTGCTTCGACAACAGGTTCGTTGACTTGCTCCTAGCTTTCAAATGACGGGAAAGTAATCGAGGAAATCAACGTCCTCGCAAAGAGCGTTAGTCATCGGCATATCGAGGAATGAGCCATCGGTGAAGCGTGGAACACCTATCGGCACATCGTGGAATCATCATCGGCCAAGCGCACAGTATGCATGATGGCGGTAACGGCGTCGTATGGCCGCACTCCGTGCACTTGCGGCGGCATCCTTTCTATGTCCATTATGGCACCATTCCTCTTCGGGCCAGTTGGCAACGCTGTTTGCCGAGACGTATTGGACGTCGATTACCTCGTAGATCCTTGATCGGGAACGATTGCGGCAACTCTAGGAATTCGCAGCATCCTAGTATGGACGCCGTCAACCAATTGTCTTCAATCAAGGACCTACGAGGCGCTGATTGTCATCACGACCCTATGGCCAGAAAGTTCATCACCAGCGCCACCATCGCATCCTTCTCCTTGGGTTTCGACTCGGCGATCATGATGGTGATGGCAACCAAGGTGCTGTCGTCGATGAGCTTGCGCCGGCCGTCGAACAGCGCCCCGTTGCGGTCGAGGAAGTACAGGAACATCGTTGCCGCGATGCGCTTGTTGCCGTCCAGGAACGAGTGGTTCTTCACGACGAAGTACAGCAAGTTCGCCGCCTTCTCCTGGAGGCTGGGGTAAATCTCTTTTCCATCGAAACTTTGGTAGACGTTGCCGATGGAGCCCTTGAACGAGTCGTCCTTCTCCACGCCGAACAGATCGCTCTCGTTGCCGAAGCGCATGCCGTCGATGACCTTGCGGCATTCCCCGTACTCCAAGACATAGGTGGCCGCATCGCCCTTGGGAGCGGAAAGACGCTGGTGGTCGTAGTCGTCCAGCAGGTCGAGCGCAACCGTGTAGCTCTGCACGATGTCGAGCACCTGCCGCGTCTCCAGGCTGTCGGGGATGCGGGCCATGATGGTCGCTATCTTGCCGAGCTGCTCGAGCCGTTTCTCGTTTTCCGCATGGCCATCGACGATGTAGCGACGGAGCACGTCGGTTGCCCAGCGGCGAAACTCCACGCCGCGCTGGGACTTAACGCGGTAACCGACAGATAGAATCATGTCAAGCGAGTAATGCTCAACTTGATAGGTTTTCCCATCAGAAGCAGTTGTCGCAAATTTTGCGACAACTCGATTTTCCGAATCAACCAGCTCTTCTTTGAGCGCGTTGCCGACATGCTTGCCTATCGTCTTCACATCGCGGTCGAAGAGCTCTGCGAGACCAGCCCGAGTAAGCCAAACCTCTCCTGTGCCGCTATCCAGCATCACTGGTAGCGAAACTTTTCCATCATGCGACTCGAACAAAACGATGCTGTTAGCCATATCCTTTTCCTCTCTCTTTAAGCCCACGCCAAAAGAAAGCGCACTTCCTGGGCGCAAGCGCGGGCTTTGCCAAATATGGATTTGCTGTACCGGCCGCACCGGGATTGGAAAGGGCGGACGCCCCTCAGCGGAAGCGGCAAGCGGGCGACTAGGCCACAAGAGAAAAGGAAGCAGCGCGCATATCCGCGCTCTGCCGAGCGCAAGGCCGTCCGACTCGTTTGCCTAACGGCATAATATCATACATTTGTACGTATTTCAACCCCCGAATGAGTCGGAGAACATATCTTCGACTCATTCCCGTGGCGTAAGGGTGGGACAGGTATCCATGAAGGAAATCCCTGCCGCATGGCGGAGGGCAAGAGCGGGATAGGCATCCTGGAAGGAAAACCCCTCTACGCGCTTAAGTGGAAAACCCTCGAAGTACACGAAGCGGGACATCAAGGCTGTTCGCTGCTACGGCAGGTGCCATGGCATCCGCCACGATGCCGCATCCCAGGAGCTACCACGCCACGGCTTTTCGACCGCCCCCCGCCGGGAGAGGATAGCCCGACCGGATCACTGCCAGATGAGTTTGGGCTTTGTTGGTATGTCATGATACTCGCAGTAGCGGTGCACGTACGAGTCCTCGGGGCAAACAACCGTCAGCGGAGGAAAGCCGAACGCGTTCTCCCCGATCGCAATCACGCTCTCGGGGACGAAGACGGAGGCAAGGGCCTTGCAGCTCTGGAACGCATCTTCCCCGATCTCCGTCACGCCCTCGGGGATGGAGAAGGAGGCGAGGCTTGTGCAGCCCCAGAATGCACATTCCCCGATCTCCGTCACGCTGCCGGGGATGGAGATGGTGGTGAGGCCTGTACAGCCCATGAACACCCCATATCTGATCACCGTCACGCCCTCGGGGACAGAGATGGAGATGAGGGTCTCGCACCACGCGAACGCGTCATGCCCGATCTCCGTCACACCCTCGGGGATGGAAACGGAGGCGAGGGCATAACAGCTGTCGAACGCCCAATCCCCAATTCGAGTCACGCTTTCGGGGATGGAGACGGAGGCAAGGGCATCACAGCCATAGAACATCTCGCTACCAATCTCATTCACGCCGTCGGGGATGACGACGGAGGCAAGGGTATTGCAGCACCGGAACGCCCCGTCCCCGATCTCCGTCACGCTGCTCGGGATGTCCAACGAGGCGAGGGACCAGCAGCCAGCAAACGCCGCCTCCCCGATCCGCGCCACGCCCTCGGGGATGGAGACGGAGGCGAGGGCGTGACAGCACCGGAACGCTTCATCCCCGATTTCCGTCACGCTGCCCGGGATGTCCACCGAGGCGAGGACCTCGCAGCCCTCGAACGCCGACTCCCCTATTCGCGTCACGCCCGCGGGGATGACGACGTGCGCCTCATCGCCGCGGTACCTCCGCAGGATCCCGCCCTCGATCTCGAACGATTCAAGCATGCGGCGCCTCCTCTCAGATTCAGGCCGGCGGACCCGGGCTCCGAAGGTTTCCGGGCCGACCGCCGGCATAATGCCCATTGTAGGACATCCGGCTTCGGGCGCATCCCGAGGCGGTCGTCCGAAGGAGATGGCCCGGCCGAATCACGGCTCGGTGAGTTTGTGCAATTACCTCATAGGTCCTTGATTGGGCGTCTGACAGGGGACGTACCCCTGTCATTCTTAGCCTTCAGCTGCACCTGTCTCATCGTCTGAAGAGCCACCGTCGAGCAGGAACAGGCACATCGCCTCGTCGAAATCGGAGCGGTACTCGCGGTCCTGGATGACGCGGTACTTCTCGAACTCGCTTTCTGCGAACGCCTTGGCTATGGCATGCGTTACCTTTCCGCTCCCGCTCAAGATTTCCTCATCGTTAAACTGCAGAAACGCATCGAGGCGTTTTGGCCAGTCCTCCATCGTCATGGGAACGCGACGCCTCGCTTGGCGGGTTGCGTAATCCAGGTACATGGAAACAATCTCGTTCAAACTGCGTAGCTCATCTGCGCTCAAGTAATTCTTGGCAATGGAAACGTCGCTTCTCACGATCTTGCCTTTGGGAGCCTTCGCCCAAGTCGTAAGCCCCATATGGGGCTTCCTGTGGTCGGCGCGGCCGTAGACGACTTCGGCAGCTGTGTTTCCGTGCACCGCATAGCGCATCTTGTTCTGCACCGTCGCGAAGAACTTCCGGGTCTGCTCCGCCTGAGGGTCGTAGTCATACGCCGTCGCGTAGATGTCGGTGATCTTCTGGTAGAACAGCCGCTCGCTCGCGCGGATTTCCTGGTATTCCTCGGTGAGGCGGTCGAAGTACTCCGAGCTGAACACCTGACCGTTTTCCAAGCGCTTGCGATCAAGCACGTAGCCCTGCCGCGTGAACGTCGAGAGCACCTTGGTCGCCCATTTGCGGAACTGGGTTGCACGCATCGAGTTGATGCGGTAGCCAACGGATATGACGGCATCGAGGTTGTAGTGCTTGGTGGCATAGTTCTTCCCGTCAGACGCAGTTATTAAGAAATTCTTAATAACTGACTCCTGCGCTAGCTCTCCAGAATCGAACACGGCTTTCAAGTGCTGGTTGATGTTCGCCACCGAGCAGTCGAACAGAACGGCCATGGCCTTTTGGGTAAGCCACACGGTCTCATCCTCGACGATTACCTGAATCCCCTCCCCGTCGCCATCGAGGGCGAACATGAGGAAATCCGCTGTGCTGTTGCGGATCATCTCGCTACGCTGCTCGCTCATTAGGCTGCACCTCAATCTCAAGAATCTCGCATATCCGGGTGAATTTCGCATCGATCTCAACGCCGAACCCCGCATGCTGCCGGGCGCAAGGCCGTCCGGCTCGTTTGCCTCACGGCATAATATCATACATCCGTTCGCATTTCAATACCCAGAACGCATGGCGCAACTGATATGTAGATAGATTTGTCAAGAGGCAAAGAGAGGCCAGGCCCGATTGGTTCGGGGCTGGCCTCTTCGATGCTATAGCCGCTCCGCGCACCGCGGCCGCCGTTGGCGTGTCTGTCTCGACGCACGACTGCGAGTCTGATATCCGCGCGTTGGGTAGCGCATTCCGATGCTTCGGCTGGGGAGCTCCGCATGTCTAGCACCGCGCGTGGCCGCAGGGCTGCGCATAGTTGCACCGCGGGTTGCCCCACGCGCCATCGAAGCAGGCGCGGCGCGCGGAGGTGGCGTTTGGGTTACGCCGCCAGGTTCGCGAGCGCCCAGACGAAGCCCGCGAGCTCGCGCGCGATGGCGGCGTTGACGACGTTCGCGGGCTTGCCGCGCGACC
>JAFRJC010000160.1 GCA_017432445.1 Eggerthellaceae bacterium
AGGATCCCTTTAGCAGATAGGCTGCACGGCCGGTTTCACCGGCCTGCCATGAGTCAAGGGGCCATTGGGCCTGAACGACGTGAAGGCCAGGGACTTGAGTCCCTGGCCGGCACCATCAGGGTTATACCCTTAGAGCAAACCACCCGCTATGCGGGTGGTCATGATTCCTGGCGCTGGCTCCGTCTACCTGAAATGAAGTACGCACGGACCCGCATCGACGGCTGTTTCCAAGTTTTCATTGTATGATTGCAAAAGTTCATTGGCGGACCCGAATGTGATTCGAGGGGCGTTTCATGAAAAAGGTTTTCATCATCGGCGGTATGGGCGCAGGCAAGTCGACGGCGCGCAAGGCGCTCGAAGACCTAGGATTGCAATATATCGATCTTGACGAGATCGGTCACGAGATCCACCACTGGCCAATCGTCAAAGACGAACTTGTCGCTGCGTTTGGTGAAGACATCCTAGACGAAAACGGCGAAATAAATCGTCCGGCTCTTGCTCAAAAGGCGTTTGTGGGGCCAGATGAAACGCGCACGCTCAACCGCATCACGCAACCGCGCATCGAAGATGCGTTTGCGACGCGGCTTGACGAGCTCGAAGCCGCTGGCTGTCCGGCCGTGGTCGTCGAGTATTCGGTATTTAAGAGCCGCCAAATGTCGCTCGCCTATCGCGCCGACGTCATCGTGGCCATCGCAGCTCCGCTCGAAACGCGAGTCAAGCGTGCGGTTGCTTCTGGTTTTGAAGAGCAGGACGTGCGACGCCGCATAGCCCAGCAGATCACCGATGCCGAACGCGCCGAACGCGCAGATGTTGTGTTCGACAACGACGGCACGGAAAAAGAGCTCTATGACAAAGTCGTTTCTTGGTGGAAGGAATACACGGCGACGACTTAGCAGCCGTCGCATGTGCAGCACGCTGTGCGGGGCTGTAGCACCTGATCTTGACTTTCAAGCCTGCGCTTGCGTACCCGAAGTACGCGGCGCTTGTCTTTTAAGCCAATCTCAGGTGCTACAGCCCCGCTCGCTTCATTGATTGTCAGGCTATGTTTTAATGATATCGACCTACTATTGAAACGAGAGAAGAAGTTTTCGGCGGGGACGCCCATGCAGCGGTCTCTGAAGCTGCGAGGAGCGGAGGCGAAGCGGGAGCGAGGGCTGTTTGAGGCCGCGAAGCGGCCGAGTTCCGGAGCTGCTTCGCCAGAGCGACGAGCGGTTAGCTTTAGCGACCGCTGCATGGGCGTCCCCGCCGAGAACGATGGGGGCAAGCATGTCATCGCATCTTTCCAATATCGAAGGCATTTCCATGGAAGGCAAGCTGCCGGAGGTGCGGCTGGCCAACACGCCGTTCCATGTCGTGTCGCCTTACGAGCCGGCTGGAGACCAGCCGCAGGCAATCGACGCCCTCGCACAGGGCGTACGGGATGGGTTGCGCTACCAAACGCTGCTCGGCGTCACGGGGTCGGGCAAGACCTTTACCATGGCGAAGCTCATCGAGGCAGTGCAGAAGCCTACGTTGGTCATGGCTCCGAACAAGACGCTGGCTGCCCAGCTGGCAGCTGAGTTGAAGGAGTTCTTCCCAGACAACGCCGTGGTGTACTTCGTGTCGTACTACGACTACTACCAGCCTGAAGCCTACGTGCCCGCCTCCGACACCTTCATCGAAAAAGACGCCTCGATAAACGAGGAAGTGGAAAAGCTTCGGCATGCCGCTACAAGCGCTCTTCTCTCACGTCGCGATGTCGTCGTCGTGGCCTCGGTGAGCTGCATATATGGCATTGGAAGCCCGATGGACTATGCGGGTATGGCCGTGTTCCTAGACAAGCAGGTGCCTGCCGAACGAGACGATGTGATTTACGGCCTCATCGACATCCAGTACGACCGAAACGACTACGAGCTCAAGCGCGGGACCTTCCGCGTGCGCGGCGATGCGCTCGACGTGTTCCCCCCGTATGCGGACAACCCGGTGCGCGTGGAGTTTTGGGGCGACGAGATCGAGGCGATATCGGAAGTCGATCTTGTCACCGGGGAAGTGTTGGGAACGTACGAGGCGCTTCCCATCTGGCCTGCTTCGCATTACGTGACGGCGCGGCCCAAGATGGACCGTGCGCTCCAGACCATCCAAGACGAGCTGCGCGGCCGACTGCAACAGTTTAGAGACGAGGGGAAGCTGCTCGAGGCGGAGCGCCTGGAGATGCGCACGAACTACGATTTGGAAATGCTCGAGACAATGGGCTTTTGCAGCGGGATTGAGAACTACTCGCGTCACCTCGATGGGCGTGAGCCGGGAGAGCCGCCCTATACGCTCATCGACTACTTCCCGAGCGACTTCCTCTGCATCATTGACGAATCACACGTGACCGTGCCCCAAATTCGCGGCATGCACGAAGGGGACCGCAGCCGCAAGATCACGCTAGCCGAGCACGGGTTCCGCCTGCCAAGCTGCTTGGACAACCGTCCGCTGCGCTTCGACGAGTTCGAGGCGCGGGTGCCTCAGTTCGTCTATGTCTCGGCAACCCCGGGCGATTACGAGCTGAAGGTCGAGCAGGCGCGTGTCGAGCAGATCATCCGTCCGACGGGGTTGCTCGACCCCGAGATCATCGTGCGCCCAATCGTCTCTCAGATCGACGACGTTATAGACGAAGTGCAGCTGCGGGCTGAGAAAAACGAGCGGACGCTCGTCACGACGCTTACGAAGAAGATGGCCGAAGACTTGACGGACCACCTGCTCGACCAGGGCGTGAGGGCGCGTTACATGCATTCGGACATCGGGACGCTCGACCGGGTCGAGATATTGCGCGATTTGCGTTTGGGCAAATTCGACGTGCTCGTCGGCATCAACTTGCTGCGGGAGGGCCTCGATCTCCCCGAAGTATCGCTCGTTGCCATACTCGATGCCGACAAAGAGGGCTTCCTGCGCAACCATCGCTCGCTCATTCAGACGATCGGCCGGGCGGCTCGCAACGTTTCCGGCCAAGTAATCATGTACGCAGACAAGCTGACCGATTCCATGGAGCGCGCCATTAACGAGACGCGTCGCAGGCGCGAGTTGCAAATGGCTTTCAACGAGGAGCATGGCATAGAGCCCCAGACCATCCGCAAGGCCATAAACGACGTGCTGGGCTTCGTGACCGAGGACGTCGAGGGTCTCACGGCCGAAGAGGTCAACAAGGAACTCGCGGCGCTTTCGCGCGAAGAGGTCCTGCGCATCATCTCGAGCATGGAAGACGAGATGGCGCTTGCTTCTCGGAACATGGATTTCGAACAAGCAGCTCATTTACGCGACCAGGTTGTCAAGCTGCGTGCTCAAGTGGAGGGGCAGTCCGAGGAGGACGTTCTTGCCGGGTTGAGGAAGCAGGCTCGTAAGGGGAGTGCGTTTGGCAATCGAAAGCAAGCCGCATACGGTTCATCGAGACGATCGTGATGTCGTAGAATCAGGTAATCGCATGGATGGCGAGCAGTCCTCTGCGCCGGCGCTTTAAATATGACTAAAATCGATTAAATAGAATAAAGAAAAGCGATAACTCATGTTTCGAATGTGCTGCTAAAGAGCCATCGTGAAGCGGTATACTCTAAGGTACACTTTTGAAACACCGCGCGTAGAGTAGCCCGTTCGGCATAGAGATGCAAACCAGCCAAACAGAGCTACCGTAATTGTCGGAGTTCGACAAGAGTTGGGGGGAGCTATGGCATTTGCTCCTGTCCTGAATTCATATTGCGTACTGCTCGACTGCTCGAACAAAGAGCTTGCCCATCGATGTGGCCTTTCTATGTCTGCCCTATCGCGTTATCGCAATGGGAAACGAGTGCCTCGTGCGAGCTCAGACGTTATCGACAAGTTAGCTCAAGGCATATCCGAGATAGCGACCGAGCGGGGAATAAGCGTAGCGGCTTCGAAAGTTGCGGTGAAAGAAGCGCTCGCCGAAGGCGTTATCCGCTCCAAACCGCTGGGTCCGAGCTTCTCGACGCGTGTCGATTCGGTTATGAAGCTGCTAGGTATCAAAAACGTCGACGTTGCAATTCCCCTGCACCTGGATTCTTCCTACATCTCCCGCATCCGACGCGGCGAGCGGACCCCAAACGACAAGAGGCGCTTTGCCGAAGTGGTTGCGCAGGTGGCGGCGCTCAGCTGCATGGAGCGTGGTCTCCTGAAGGAACTCGTCTTGCTTATGGGAGCCGAAAACGAGCTCATCTCGCTTGATGAGCTCGATATCGACAGCGCTTTAGGCCTGGCGGAGTACATCGGTCGTTGGCTGCTCGGCAACCAGATCGTCGAAGCTGACGTAGCCGCCATCGAGGATTTGTTCGAGAAATTCGATACGATGCGCTATCCCGCGATGGTCGAGGAATTCTACCATCTGGAAAGCCCTCCATCTTGTCCGATCGAACACGAGCCAGAAGCCCGGTTCTACATGGGCGAAGGGTTCATCTGGAAGGCCGAGAGGGATTTCCTGTTGGGTGCTGCAGCATGCGGTGCTAAGAATCTTTACCTGAGCAGCGATATACCCGCTCTGGAAACCGAGCTTCCCGACAATTGGCGCGAAAGGTATCGCAAGGCTCTCTTCGATTTGATCAACAAGGGTTGCCACATCACTATCGTTCACGATGCGGGCAGGCCCCTGAGAGAGTCTATCGGCGCCCTCAAGCTGTGGATGCCCCTTTACATGACAGGGCATGTGACGCCGCTGTTCTTGGAAGGCGCTTACAATCGCCTGTTCTGCCATGGCAACAACGTGTGCGAATGCTATGCGCTGGCATGCGAGGCGATACGTGGCCACGAAGAGTATGGGCGCTATTACATCACGTCTCTTCCCGAGGATCTGGAGTACTACCAGAAGAAGATGATGCTCGTACTCGAGAAGGCCTCTGTGTTGCTCGAGATTTATCGCAACGATGACGAGGAAGGCATGCGGAAGTTCGAGCGCGAAGAGGCTCAGAGGCAGGCAGTTGGGCGGGCTCGCGAGGTGCGTCCGGGAAGCTACGAGAACTTGCGCATCGTCTCATATCGGGGCGATTGCGTCGTGTTGTACTTGAACGACCCGAAACAGTTCCGCTTCGTCATCCGCCATCCCAAGATTCGCTACGTTGTATCGCAAATGTCTTAAACTGCAACTAGCATCTGTTCTTTGTTGCGGTTTGGAGAAGGGTTATGGGCGATTCACACGTCGAGAAGCTCCCGTTTGAGCGTTTCTCGTTCACGCTCGTCGAAGATAAGCGTCCGCGCGCAGCGTTGCGCTTGTCCGTCGGCGAACAGGGAATGTACGAGCTCCACGTGGAAAAGGGCTCGGCTTCCAATCCGATTTCTCAGTTCACCCGACAGGTGCCAAGCGAAGTCGCTCAGCGCCTGAAGGACAGCCTACAGGATATCGGCGTGTTTGCCTGGGAGGAGTCGTACGGCGACTCCTTCGCTCCTGGGCAGAGGCGCTGGTCCGTGACGACGGTGTTCAAGGAAGGCGTCTTTTCGGTGGCGTCGCGGGGTGGAAGCGACACGCCCGCCGGTTTCGATCAGATGCTCGAGGAGCTCTATCGGCTCGATTTCCCCCGCCCCAATGGGCCAAAGGCCCCGTCAGTGCAGGCAGATGCGCATCTCTTCGACGGAATGGATGCCGGCTTCGCGCAGATGGCCGACCTTATGAAAGACGGGGGTTTGGGAGGCGCCGATTTATCCGAGATGCTTTCCGTTTTAGAACAGGCGCGTTCGGATCCCTATGCACTGCAAGTGCGCATGAGGGATGAGTTCAAGCGTCTGCCGCCTGACGAGCAAGAAAAGCTCCTTGACGCCTTGGCGTCTGCGGGAGGTGCGTCGCGCGCCTGGTGGGAGCGTTTCCTACGGGGTTAGCATCTCAGCTGGACAGGGCATTGCATTTACCGATGACGGGGTCGTTTGAGCTCATCGGTGTCGAGCGCGATGGTGAAGGGGCCGTCGTTCACGAGGGAAACCTGCATGTCGGCGCCGAACTCGCCGCTGGCGACATGCTGTAAATCCTCCTTCGCGCGTGCCACGAACAGCTCATAGAGCTGGTTGGACTTTTCGGGGTCTCCCGCCTGCGTGAACGAGGGGCGGTTTCCCTTACGGCAATCGGCATAGAGGGTAAACTGCGAGATAATCAGCGCTTCGCCTCCGATGTCTGCAAGCGAGGCGCCAGTGGGCTTGTCGCCATCTGGGAATATACGCAGCTTGAAGATCTTCTGCCAGAGGCGTTCCACCTCTTCTTCAGTGTCGTCTTGGGCTACGCCGAGCAGGATGAGGAAGCCAGTTCCGCATGAGCCGACGACAGCCCCTCCGATGGAAACGTTTGCGTTCGAAACGCGTTGTATGATCGCACGCATGTGCAGCCCCTTTCGTCAGGGTATAATTCTCGCATGATTGATGAGATTCAGGTACAGAATCTGGCGCTTATTCGCAAGGCGTCGCTTAGCCCCTGCGAGGGCCTCACCGTCGTGACGGGTGAGACCGGTGCGGGAAAGACAGCCCTGCTCTCGGCTTTGAAGCTGCTGATGGGGGCGCGGGCGAGCGCCGACTCGGTGCGCGATGGGGAAGATGCCCTCGTTGTGTCGGGAAGGTTTTTTGGAATCGGAAAGACCGATGATGCGGATGACGAGCTTGTCGTGCAGAGGCGTGTAAGCGTTGACGGGCGTTCGCGGGCCTCTGCGAACGGCGAGATGGTCAGCGCCAAAGAGCTTTCGGCCCTCGTAGCTCATTCGATTGATCTTTGCGGTCAGTTCGAGCACCAGCAGCTGATGAAACCCGCCAATCATGTGCTTATGCTCGATGCCTGGGCAGGCGAGAAAGTTGCACGGGCTCGAGATGCCTATGTGGAGGCATATGGCGCCGCCCAGAAGGCAGAACGCGAGCTTGAGCGCGTGCGGGAGGCCGGAGAGATGTCTTCGGCCCAACTCGACGAAGCCCGTTTCATCTTGAGGCGCATAGACGAAGTCGATCCTCAAGAAGGGGAGTACGAACAACTTACCCATGACCTGCACGTTGCAGAGCACGCCGAGCAGCTCGCGTCAGCCGCGAATACCGCGTATGCGGCCCTTTCGGGCGATGAGGGAGCGCTCGATGCGCTAAACAACGCCGCAGCAGCCTTGGAGGCGGGCGGCCGTGTTGACAAGAGCCTAGCGGAGCTTGCGAACTCACTGAGAGAGGCGGGCTATGTCCTCGAGGACGTGGCTGCGCAAGCGCGTGATTACCGAGATGGCATAGAGCTGGATCCAGAACAGCTCGCATGGCAGCAAGAACGGATCTCGCAGTTCAAGAGCTTGTTGCGTTCATATGGCCCCCGCATGGAAGATGTGTTCGCAGCGCGTGCGGAAGCCGCCGAAACCATATCGCTCGTCAACGATTCGGCCGAACGGTTGAAGGCTGCCCAAGCCGCGTGCGAGAGCGCGGAGCGCACGCTTGCCGAGGCAGC
This sequence comes from Eggerthellaceae bacterium, assembly GCA_017432445.1. Taxonomy (GTDB): domain Bacteria; phylum Actinomycetota; class Coriobacteriia; order Coriobacteriales; family Eggerthellaceae; genus UBA9715. Next base: position 7,412 of record JAFRJC010000160.1, read on the forward strand.
TGATGCGCTCGACGCAGAACGCGCTCAAGCAGCGCCGCAGTTTGCAGGTGACGTGACGCAGGTCATGGGCCGTCTCGAAATGGGCGGGGCGGAGCTCGATTGCATTCAGGAGCGGCTCGACCGAAAACAATGGACGCTTGTGGGTCCCTCGTCAGTCGAGTTCATGTTCCGCCCGGGTGCGGGTATGCAAGCAAGGCCCCTGGCCCGCATCGCCTCTGGTGGAGAAGTCAGTCGCGTCATGCTCGCGGCGAAAGTGGTCCTCGGCGCGGTTGACGATGTCGACACGCTTGTTTTCGACGAGGTTGATGCCGGCGTCGGCGGTGCTGTAGCAGTCGCGTTGGGCCAGGTGATTGCAGATCTAGCTCGCACCCATCAAGTCATCGTCGTCACGCATCTTGCTCAAGTCGCCGTCAAGGCCGATCGGCATTACATCGTGCGCCGCGTGCAAGGTGCCGACGGCCCCGAAACGGCGCTTTCGCGTGTGGAAGGCGACGAGCGCGTTGACGAGATCGCCCGCATGCTCTCCGGCACTGCAACCGAAGCATCGCGCGCGCACGCGCGCGAACTGCTGGAGCGCTAATCTCCTTCTGCCTATCTCTATGTTGAATGAGTCGGAGGCGTGTCCTGCGACTCATTCGAAACATGTCAACGGCGGTAATTGCCTCTTTGCTGGTGTGTGGTCTCTCCGTTTCAGATGTGAAGGCTCGCGGTGCACTCCCTTGCGTATTGTCAGGTCGAAAGGGGCGTCGCGTATAATAGGGCACACCATTTTTCGGAAGGAGCCTTTTGGCACGTAGAGGCGAACAGCAACGCAGCGATCGCACCCGGTTCTTGGAGCCGGATAGTCCAGCCGTACAAAGCCATGGCCGCGATGTAGGTGCCGCTGGGACCAGAGGCGATTCGTCTCGCCGCCGGTCCTCCTCCGTTCCGCAGGAAGAGCCCATGCGGAAATCCTGGTATCACCCGACTCTTGGCAAAGTGGTGTTCATCGCGCTCGCGTTGGCTTTCGTCGTATTCGCTGCCCAGCTGTGCTCATCTGCTTCGCCCATACACGTTACCGTGAACGGTTCGCAGTACGAGCTGCGGGGCGAGAAGACCATGCAGGTTGCGCTGAAGGAAAGCGGGCTGCCCATCAACCCGGGCGATCTCATATCTCTTGAGGGAAACGTGATCAAGCGCAGCGCGGGCGACCCGTTTTACGCGACGGTCAACGATGAAGAGACGGTCGACCCCGACTACAAGCTACGCGATGGCGATGTCATCACCATCGTTGACGGCAATGACAAGCTGGAGCCCTACGATGCTGTCGAGAGTACGGTACCCTTCAGCGCGAGCATTGTGGGCGTCGGGCCCATTCATACCTTCACGCCCGGTTCGGATGGCGTTCTCGAGACGAGGACGGGGCAGATATCGGGTGAGGTTGTCGACAAGCAGACGGTCGACCCTGTGGACCTAATCGAAACCCGTTCGGAGCCCGTCGTGGGCGATCGCAAGGTTGTGGCGCTGACCTTCGATGGAGGGCCTTCGATAGCTTACACCGAGGATATCCTCGACATTCTCGCAGCGAACAACGTCAAGGCGACGTTCTTCTGCCGAGGGGATGCCATTACGGGCGAGGGAGTGAATATCGTCAAACGCGCAGCGGCCGAAGGCCATCAGATCTGCACGCATAGTTATGACGACGCCGAGCTCATGAACGGCGAGATGTCGCTTCTCACGGCCGAGCAGCTTGCTGATGAGGTAAATCTAGGTCTGCAGGCTATCGCTGATGCCCTGTCAACAGAGGAGGAGCCTTACGAACCGAGCCGGATTGCGCGAATCGGAGTCAAAGACCTCGACGAGAAATCCCTGCTCACCGTTGCTCCATTGATTGACGCGGAAATTGGGTGGACTTTGGACACGGGTGACTGGGTCTATATGACCGAAGACGATATCTACGGAGTGCTCATGTCGGCTTCCGCTGGCGATGTGGTGCGCATGCACGACGGCGGTGCTCAGCAGGATGCCACGGTGGCTGCCCTAAAGCGCGCATTACCCAAGCTGGTGAAAAAGGGCTACGAGTTCGTTACCGTTGGCGAGCTGATGGGCGACAGCAAGGCCGACGACGAATCGGGCGAATAATGTATTAGAATAACGCGGATGGAAAACCGACGGCGAAAGATCAGCTTTGACGAGAGCGTGAAGAACGCGGCGGCGGGGTATGCCGTCGTCGTGTTGGCTATCGCTTGCTTCGTGCTGTCTTTGGCCGTTCTTTCTGCAATCGTTCGCATTGTTGTGGGGGCGAGCGCGGGCGCATAACAGCGCTTGCTGGATAGCGGAGGCTCGAACCGAGAAATGTGGCAGCGGCTTTCATTCTACGATGTGCGTGTAGTAGGCCATTATCTAGGCGTTCTGCTACTGCTCTCGTCGCTCGGGCTGCTTCCTCCCCTGTGCCTGGCCATCCTGTTCGGTGAATGGAACGCCGCATCGCGCTATCTGCTGACGGCAGGTATTATGCTGACGGCGGGCTCCGTCCTCCGTTTCCTGCGCATTCAGCCAGGGCGCCTCTCTCGCCAGCAGGCGTTGGCCGTCACAGGCTTGGCGTGGCTCGTCGTGGCTTTTTTCGCAGCCATTCCACTGCACCTTTCGGGTCATTACACGAGCTATTTGGATGCGTTGTTCGAGGCTGTGTCGGGTTTGACCACGACGGGGGCTTCTGTCGTCTCGGATTTAGACCATCTGGCTTATTCCGATAACATGTGGCGTTTCATGATGCACCTGATGGGCGGCCTCGGTTTAGTCGTCGTGGGTATTTCGTTCGGGCTGTTCGGCAAAGGCGGTGCATCGCTGTTCTCCTCCGAGGCGCGCAGCGAGCATGTAGTGCCCAATGTCGTGCAGACGGCGCGCTTCATCGGCAGGATCACGCTGGTGTTCATTGCGATTTCAACCGTCCTCGTGGGGACGCTGTGCTTGCAGATCGGCATGGAGCCTGCTCGAGCGTTTTTGCAATCGCTTTGGGTATCCATTTCTGCGTTCATGACGGCGGGCTTCGTTCCCATGAGCCAGAACATCATGTACTACCATTCCATCGCAATAGAGTTCACCCTGGTTCTGGTCATGCTCATGGGATGCGTTAACTTCATGTTGCATGCTGAAATCTTGAAGGGCCACACCAAGGCCTTCTTTGACGATTTGGAGATTCGCTCGACTGTGGTTTGGATTGCCGTGATCGTCATCGTGTTCATGGCATCGCTTGCAGGTAGCCGCCTATTCTCGGATTTGCCCGCCATGGTACGTCGTGGCTTGTTCATGATATTCGCGGCATTCACGACGACGGGTTTCCAGAACATCACCACTACGCAACTCACCGACTTCCTGTCATCAGGAGCATTTTTGGTGATTGCCATCCTCATGGCAGTGGGAGCGTGTTCTGGGTCGACCGCGGGCGGTATCAAGATTCAGCGAATCGGCATTCTAGTCAAGGGGGTCGTCGCCACCCTCAAGGAGACGCTTGCTCCCGACAGCGCCCGGGTTGTCGCCTCGTACCGGCATGTCGGCCGTCGCATGGTTACGCCCGAGCTTGTTCGCGAAGCCACGACCGTGTTGCTGTTGTATGGTTCGACGTACATTGTCGGGGCGCTGTTCGGCATCGCCAATGGCTATGAGGCGTCCCAGGCCATTTTCGAATCCATCGCCATGGCCTCGAACGGCGGCATCACCTCGGGCATCGTGGTTCCGGGAATGGATTGGCAACTCGAACTGTTCTACCTGTTCGAGATGTGGGCCGGTCGTCTCGAATTCGTGACGCTCATCGCCGTGATTATTCAGATCGTGGTTTCTGCGACGCCAAGTTCCTTCGTGGGCTGGCTGCATGTTCGTCGGAGCGAACGTGAGCGGAAGGCTGGTGAGTGATGGCGAACGCGAGCAATACCTGGGGAACCCTTCGCGCCGCGCTGTTCTCGCTTTTGTGCGCTGCGTCGTTGTCATTGGCGCTGCCGATGCTTGCATGGGCTGATGATCAGGCGAAGCCATCGAACGAATCGGAGGGTACAGCAGATAGCGCTATCGAGATCGACGACGAGAATGCTGTGGAGATCGATGGCGAGACCAATCGGGTCGATCCCACGCAGCGCGCTGATAACTCGTTCATCTATGACACCACCATTGATTCCCTGTTCAGTCAGCCATCGCTCTACGATGGCAAGATCGTCCAGGTGTCCGGCGAGGCCATCGGTGACATCGTGGTGGAGGATCCTTTGCGTCGTAAGAATTGTTGGATCACTTTGACCTCGATTGATTCGGCGAATCCTGCGACGATTTCCGTATTCATGTCCCGTGAGCAGGCGGCGCAAATCGACCATCTGGGGCGCTATGGCGTGACAGGTTCGATAATGCAAATCCGCGGCATCTACCATCAGGCATGTCCAGAGCACGAGGGTACGCCCGATGTTCACGCCACCAATACAGCCGTCATTTCGCGTGGCTCGGAGCATCCCGACATGTTCGAGATCGGGGATTTCGTCCCCGGTGCGGTTGCGGTTCTCGTAGGGCTCATCCTCATGGGCGTCTATTACTTCATACGCGAGCGTTCGAGGTAGCACATGCCGGATGTGACGGAGACGCACAAGGGGGCTTCGACTTCGACAAACGGCACTGTCGTCAAGCTCGATCGAGGGTTTCCGCTTGTACGCTGTTGCGATGGGGCTCACGTGCGCTGCGAACACGCCACTTCGCTGGAGAAAAACGAGCGTGTTCGAGCCGTGATAGGCGATGACGTTGAGGTATTCCTTCCAGAAGGGCATGACAAGGGGGTCATCGTCGCAATAGCGAAACGTCGCACATCGTTTGTGCGTCGAGATCCTGCCGAGCGCACGTCACATCAAGTGCTCGCTGCGAATTTCGATTTGGTAATCATCGCAGAGCCCATTGTCGGGCTAAACCGCAATCGACTCGAGCGAGAGCTTGTGCTTGCACACCAAACGGGCGCCGATGTTGCCGTTGTGCTAACGAAGGCCGATCTTGCACAAGATGAGCAGGAAGCCCAGAACGTGTGTGAACAGGTACGGGCTTTGGCGGGTCGAAGCGTTGGAGTGTGTGCGATGTCTCTCGAGGACGGGGAATCCATCCAGGCCGTGCGCGATCTCATTGGTGACGGGCGAGTTGCTGTGCTCATTGGGAAAAGCGGCGTAGGCAAGTCGAGCCTCGTGAATGTCTTGGCGGAAGCCGAGGTCCAAGGCGTGGGTGCAGTGCGCGACCGCGACGGCAAGGGACGTCATACCACGGTTGACCGCGTTATGGTCGAGCTTCCCGGAGGGGGATGCGTTGTCGATATGCCAGGTGTGCGCGGTTTGGGCATGTGGGATGCCGATGAGGGCTTGGGAGCCGCGTTTGCAGACGTCGACGAGCTTGCGCAGAGCTGCCGTTTTCGCGATTGCAAACATATTGACGAGCCTGGCTGTGCTGTTCGGGAGGCAGTTGAGGCAGGAGAGCTCGCGCAGGCGCGCTTGGATTCGTACCGATCGCTCGCAGCAGAAATCCAGTCCGTGCGTGAGCGGCGTGACGAAGCGCGTCGTCTTCGCGGAGAAAAGGCATCCGATCGCAAGAAGCGCAAACGTTAACCTAGGCAGCTGGTTTTTACGCTTTTGTCGCGCTAAAAAGAGCTCCAATCGGGGACAATGGTTTTATTCCATTTTGATTAACCGATAGACAACGGAGATGGCTGCTATGAACGGACGTGATTATCTAGCAGGAGACCCGGCCCGTGATGACATGCTGATCTTGGTGGATGTATTCGATCGGGAAATTGGGACTGAGTCAAAGTGGCGCACGCATGTCGAGGGGTTGCTGCATAGGGCGTTTTCGGTTGTGCTCGTGCGCGATGGTGCTGCTGGTCTAGAGTTCTTGCTGGCGAAGCGATCTGCGACAAAATATCATTCGGCCGGTTTGTGGGCGAATTCATGCTGTTCGCATCCGCGTGCCGGAGAGCAGCTACTCGATGCAGCTTATCGTCGAGTCGGCGAGGAGCTGGGATGCAAAGCGGTTGAGCTGCGCGAAATCGGATCATTTGCCTATCGTGCCGTATTTGAAAACGGTCTTTGCGAATACGAATATGACCACGTATTTGTCGGAAGATGCGAAGGCGAGTTTGCGCTCGACGCGGCAGAAGTCAGCGATGTACGCTGGATTGGACTCGACGCCCTTACAGCCGAGCTGGCCGAAGAGCCGCAGAAGTTCGCCGTCTGGACTCCCACAGTGTTCACCATGACGCTGTCTGAATGTTGTCGATAAAACAAAGATGCAGCCGAACAAGGGCTGCATCCTGGATTGTTATGGAGCGGGTGACGGGACTCGAACCCGCGCATACGAGCTTGGGAAGCTCGTGCCTTACCACTTGGCGACACCCGCTTATCTACCGCAGTATATGCGGCAAGAAGCTATAATAGCGCTCTTTTCATCACGAAACATGCAAACTCAAAGAATTGCAGAAATATTTTCTTGCGTCGGCATCTGTGGTGGGGTAATATTTTTCTCGCTCGTTTTACGAGTCACTTGCGGGCGTGGCGGAATTGGCAGACGCGTACGGTTCAGGTCCGTATGGGGTTTTCCCCATGGAGGTTCAAGTCCTCTCGCCCGCACCACAAACCAAGCCGCTTTAAGCGGCTTTTTTGTTGCTAAAGTACATGGTATCCGTTGGTAAAAGCAGAATTGGGCAGCAGCATAAGCTCTAGAGAGAGGAATGCGGGCATGGCTTACGATGCGTACATTTTCGATTTGGACGGAACGGTGCTTGACACGCTTCCCGATCTTGTGAACATCACGAACACAGTGCTCGTGGAATGGGACATGCCCACGCATACGACCGAAGAGATCAGCAGCTATGTCGGCGGCGGCGCACGTCTTCTCTTGGTGCGTGCGGCCCCAGAAGGCACGCCCGACGACATTATCGACTCGATGCTGGCGCGTTGGAGGGGCATCTATCCCGAACTCGGGCATAAATACACGCATCCCTACAAGGGTATCCCGGAGATGCTTAATACGCTCAAGCGCGGCGGAGCGAAGCTCGGCGTGCTCTCGAACAAGTTCGATGCAGCTACATGTGCCGTTATCGGGCACCATTTTCCTGGTGTTTTCGATCTAGTGCGCGGCGAAGGCCCCGAAACTCCGCGGAAACCCGACCCCACCGGTCTTCTGAAGATGCTGTCCGATTTTGGCGTTGAGCCTGAAAAGTGTGCCTATGTGGGCGACTCCGGATCCGATATGACGGTGGCCGTTCGAGCTGGCTGCGTACCCGTAGGTGTAACCTGGGGCTATCGGAGCAAAGACGAGCTTCTAGAAAAAGGAGCGCGTTTCCTGATAGATTCACCGTCAGAGTTGACAGAAATCTAAAGGGCTGAGTCCTTCTCCTCGCAGCGCGCCGCAATTAAGCCGCTAAAATCGACCAATGCGAACGAGCGAATTGTTTTGCGCGCCTAGTTTTGCGTTTCCCCATGCGAAAGCAGCCGTTGCGGGTGAATCATACAAGCCTTTCCGTATAAATAATTTAAAATTATGAGCATGCTGAGCGAAGCCTACGGAAAGGAATTGCAATGACGAAAGAAACCGACTTGCTGAATCTCTGGCTCGACAATGTGCAGGAGGAAGACCTGCGCGAAGAGCTTGAGGCCATGAAAACCGACGAGAAGGCGGCGCTCGAGGCGTTTCACCAAGATCTCGCATTCGGTACCGCTGGCCTGAGGGGCATCATAGGCGCTGGCACCGATCGCATGAACGTTCACACGGTCGGTCGCGCAACCCAGGGGTTTGCAGACTACCTGAATGCCAATTTCGAGAATCCCAGCGTGGCCATTGGCCGCGACAGCCGCAACAAGGGCGAGGAGTTCGTCCGTCGCACGGCAGAGGTGTTCGCCGCCAACGGCGTGAAGACCTATGTGTATCCACGCATCGAGCCTACTCCTGCCGTTTCCTGGGCTGTTCGCGATTTAGCCTGCTCAGGTGGCGTATGCATGACGGCTAGCCACAATCCTGCACCCTACAACGGTTATAAGGCCTATGGTCCTGATGGTTGCCAGATTGCAACCGAAGCCGCCGATGCGATCAGTGAGGCGATTGCAAAGGTCGATACCTTCAAGGACGTAAAGATTGCCGATTTCGACGAAGCCGTGGCTGCGGGCATGATCGAGTGGATCGAAGAGGCCGTTCTCGACCGCTTCATCGATGCCGTCGAGGCATGCTCTGTCGCTCGTCCCGAAGACGAGGGGCTTCCGCTGAAGCTGGTGTACACGCCGCTTAACGGCACGGGCTTGGAATGCGTCAGCCGCATTCTCGAGCGCGTCGGCGTCACCGACGTAACGGTTGTGCCCGAGCAAGCCGAACCCGACGGAAACTTCCCCACCTGCCCGTATCCCAATCCCGAGATCCGCGAGGCGCTGCAGAAGGGTATCGATTTGTGCGAGGAGGTCCATCCCGACCTGCTCGTCGCTACCGACCCCGATGCCGACCGCGTGGGTATCGCCGTGAAGGACGGTGACGACTACCTGCTTCTGACCGGTAACGAAACCGGCGTGCTGTTGCTCGACTACTGCGCGCGCATGATTGGCGATACGCAGGGCGCCGAGGCTCTGGCGCGCAAGGTGGCCGTTACCACGATCGTGTCGTCGGTGATGGTGGATGCCGTCGCGGCAGAATACGGCTTCGAGGTACGTCGCGTGCTGACTGGCTTCAAGTACATCGGCGGCATCATCGGCGAGCTCGAAGCAGTTGGCGAGGCCGACCGCTTCATGTTTGGTTTCGAGGAGAGCTACGGCTACCTGAATGGCACGCACGTGCGCGATAAAGACGCCGTCGACGCAAGCATGCTCATCTGCCAGATGGCTCAGTACTACAAGTCTCTCGGCATGAACCTGGCCGATGCGATTCGCGCACTGTACGAGAAGCACGGCTACTTCCTCAACAAGACGCTGTCCTTCAGCTTCCCCGGTGTCGAGGGCGGCGAGCGCATGGCGGCGCTGATGAAGAACCTGCGCGAGCAGCCGCCTGCCGAATTCGCGGGGTGCGCGGTCGAGGGAATTATCGATTACGCCACAGGCGTGAACGGACTACCTGCTGCAAACGTCGTGGAGTTCGACCTGGAAGGCGGAAACAAGGTGATCTTCCGTCCAAGCGGCACCGAGCCCAAGGTCAAAGCGTACCTGTTCTCGAAGCGCGAGACGCTCGAGGCGGCTCAGGAGCTCCTCGCCAATCTGGAGACCGTGGTCAGTGGAATCATGCAGTAAGTCTGACATACCCACGCTCTCGAAGGCGTCCGCATGTTGCGGGCGCCTTCCTTGCACTTAAGGGGAATGCGTCGTTTCCTAGGGTTCAAGCAGCTGAAGCGGATCGACGCACAAGGCATCGGCCAAACGCTCAACATACGAGAGTCGTACGTCCGCCTCGCCCTTCTCTATTTCGGCGAGCAAAGGTCGACTGATTTTTGCGATGCGCGAAAGCAACGAGATGCTGATATGCTGCTCTTTCCTGAGGTCGCGGACGTTGCGTCCGAGCGCGACGCTGAGACCTACGGAATCCATCGGTCGTCGAGGGATGCGGATGTAGCGATAATTACGAGTCATGTGACTATGGTATTGCTCATTTCGAAATCTTTGTGACCTATAGGTGACAGCGCTAAGCTTTGTCAGAATTGACAACTGATCCAAATGCAGCAGGGGTGTTTCCCAAAGCGGGTGTCTATCGTAGAGAATGCGCTGCTCCTATGGCTGTTTTATGATGGCAAACGCCCAATGCTAGAATAACCTGCTAGACGCAAACGCAAAACCAAGCCGCAAGGGGACAACGCATGTCTAATAACAAGGACGAGAACGTCACCGAGAGCCAGGACGCTCCATCATCTGCGCCTGGCGGGTTCGTTCCCGCCACTTACCAGCGGAACGCAAAAAAAGACAGTCAGGTTGTCGGCACGAGCACCCTCGACCAATACTCTCGTTCAAGCCAACATTACAAGAGCAGCGACAACAGCATGTCCCGCAATAAGAAGATTGCTGTGGCGGTCATCATAGCGGTGCTGGTCATTGCCGTTGGCGCTTTGGGCTTCTATGTTTTCAAGGAGATCCAGAAGCAGGCTATCAATGAGGATTTGCGGCTTTCAGAGGAGGAGTCGTTAAAGGTTGAGAAAGAGCTTACGCAGAAGAAGAAAGAGCGCGAGCGCACCACCTTTGACGAGCCTTTCACCGTCCTCCTCCTAGGATCGGATGCTCGCGCGGACGACCCCGACATGGGCGCACGTACCGACACCATCATCCTGGTCAGGGTCGATCCAACCATTAACCGCATATCGATGGTCTCGATTCCCCGTGACACGCGAATCGAAATAGAGGGCCAGGGATTCCAGAAATTCAATGCCGCCTACACGTTCGGTGGGCCGAGCGGCACCATTTCAGCAGTCAAGCAACTGACTGGCGTCGATATCGACCATTATGCCGAGATTAATTTCGAGGGACTTGTAGGTTTGGTTGACGCAATTGGTGGAATCGACGTTGTCGTCGACGAGGAAATCGACGACGAAGACGCCGGCGGCCATATCGATGCTGGCGAACAGCACCTCGACGGCGAACATGCGCTCATCCTGGCGCGCAGCCGTGCCTACGTTGACGGCGACTATTCACGTCAGGCCAACCAGCGCAAGGTTATCATGGCCATCATCAATAAGGCGCTCACGGCTCCCGCCTCTGAGCTTTCGGGCATCATCAAGGCTTCTACGAAGTTCCTGAAAACAGATAAGGGTATCGACGTCGACTTTATCTATGATCTTGCCGACCAGATTCGCCACAACAACGATTACCCGGTGGAGATCTTTACCGCCTCCATCCCCTCCAGCACGGCCACTATCGACGAAGTTTCGTGGGTTATTGCCGATACCGCTGGCGTCAAAGCCATGATGAAGCTTTTCGTTGAAGGCAAAGACGTTAGCCAGGGAGTGTCCGAAAGCAGCATCGCCGAGGACATTGCCGCTGCGCGTGGCACGAGCGTCGACGATGAGAATCTGTTCGACGAAGGCGCCATAGGCGTGTCGTACTACGAGGGAGACGATTATGCCGCCTCACCCGAGCTGTACGAAGAGGGCTATGCCGAAGGCGACGGCGTGAGCGAGTACGGCTATGAAGGCGAATATGAAGGCAATAACGAGGGCGAAGGCGAATACGTCGACGAAACGGAATCAGGCGATAACACTGAGGACGAAGGGTAATAGAGCGGAAAGTACGCTTCTGCTATCCTAATCTCGGTATCCGTTGGGGTTGTTCGACTGCCAGCGCCAGCTGTCCGCGCACATCCGATCCAGGTCGTACTCGGCCACCCACCCCAGCTCATCACGGGCTTTGTCGCAAGCGGCATAATTTTCAGCGATATCGCCTGCACGGCGCGGCTTGATTTGGTAGGGAATGTCGTGGCCGCAAGCGCGCCCATAGGCGGCAATTACGTCCAGTACGCTAGAACCGCATCCCGTTCCGAGGTTAAAGATGCCCACGCCACGGCGCGTGCCGTCCTCTGCAGGTTCGCCCGCCATCGAGCCCAAGCCAATCGGTTTACCGGTGCCGACGAGTCCCGCCATCCAGCGCAGTGCGGCTACGTGTCCGCGCGCCAGGTCCACGACATGGATGTAGTCTCGTACGCCAGTGCCATCAGGGGTGGGATAATCGTCACCGAACACGCCGACGGCGGCGAGCTTTCCCACTGCGACTTGCGCCACGTAGGGGACGAGGTTGTTCGGGATGCCATGAGGATCCTCGCCGATGAGGCCCGATTCGTGCGCGCCGATGCGGTTGAAGTAGCGCAGCAGCACGACATTCCATTCGTTGTCGCCCACGTACAAATCGCTCAGAATCTGCTCGAGCATCGACTTCGTCTGGCCGTAGGGGTTAGTGGGCGTGTGCTTGGGGCAATCTTCAGTGATGGGAATGAATTCCGGCTCTCCATAAACGGTTGCGCTGCTGCTGAACACGATGTTCTTGCAACCATGTGCCCGCGCGACGTCGCAGAGGACCAGTGTGCCCGCGATGTTGTTCCAGTAGTATTCAAGCGGCTTGACCACGCTCTCGCCGACGGCCTTGAAGCCGGCGAAATGAATTATTGCGTCAATACTATAGGTGGAAAAGACTTGCTCGAGCGCTTCGCGGTCAAGGATGGATGCTTTGACAAACGAAAGGCGGTCCTCGTCGACGCCGGTTATCTCGCGCACGCGGCGGATCGATTCTTCTGATGAGTTGGACAGGTCATCGACGATGACGGCGTTGTACCCTGCGTTCATCAGCTCGACGCAGGTGTGGCTGCCGATGAAGCCGGCGCCTCCCGTAACGAGCACGCATGTTTCCCGGGCATCTTTCGCAAGATTTCTGTTCGCCATGATGTCCCCTTTCGCCTGAAGATAACGCCTCCATTATAAATGAATCGCATATAACCAGAAGAACGGAAGGTTCGGGCACACGGGGAGGTGCTTCCTGAACGTCGATGAGCCAGAGGTGCGAATTAAAAATCATCGCGCAATTGCAGGTGAAAGGATCGATTCGCTTGTGTGGGCAATTGTTTCGAGGATGCCTATGCCCTTGAGGGCGGCAACGTCGGCAGCGACATGTTCCAGCTCTGCTCTCAACTCGGAATACGAATAGGGCATTCCCTGCTGAGGTGGCGCGTCGGTTTCAAGAAGAAGCCTGTCTGCAGGGATGGCTTTCACGTACTCTCGCCCCTTGCCGGTTGCCAACATGCGCGGGCCGCAGGAGAAGAAGCAGCCAGCTTGAACAGCTTGTTTCAGGAGGTCGCTCGGACCCGTGAACCAATGAAACACGCAGGTGCAGGCCTCGAGGGCGCCAGATTGCTCTAGTATGCCGAAAGCTTCCCGAGAAGCCTTGACGGCATGGATGGAGAGGAGCTTGCCGTTCCGTTTTGCGGCCCATGAAGCGATTGCGTCAAACATCGCCAGCTGTTCGCCGCGCGAGGAGATGTGGTTCCACCCAAAATCAAGGCCAACCTCACCGATAAGGATGGGGTCATGTACGTCCAAGAGCTCAATCACCTGGTTCCGTTGTGTCTGCGCTTCTGATTCGCCACCTTCAGGAGCATCCTGCATGAGCTCCAAAGCCCGCTGCTGCGCTTCGCGACGTCGTTCTCGCTGGCTTTTGGCGCCTCCGTCTTCGACGGTTTCCGCCACGCTGCCTCCCGTCACCCACCAAGGGTGCATGCCGAATCCAATCGCCACATTGCCGAAGCGCGAAAAACGCTCGCGGGCATCAAGCCATTCAGCCGGAGTAACAGCGTTTGCGAACAACAGCGTTCCAGCGTCCAGCGCCTCAGCTGCCACGTCCTCGCCGTTATCCATGAAACCCAGGTGGCAATGCATATCATGCATCGGCGTCATCATCAACTCCATCCGAACGAAAAGCCAATACAAGCAGAAAGAGCTTCTCCACAGGAAGGGATTCTTATCACGTCTCCCCCGATTGCAGTCACCTATACTAAAATACCCCAAAGAGAAAACTGTGGGAAAGGGGATGTCGTGGCTGATTCCGACATCATGGTAAGTATCCAGCACCTCTCGAAGTCCTTCGGTGAAACCGAGGTGCTGCGCGATGTAAGCGTCGACGTGAAAAGGGGCGAGGTCGTCGTCGTGCTGGGGCCGTCCGGTTCTGGCAAGTCCACGATGCTGCGCTGCATCAACCTGCTCGAAAAGCCCACAGGTGGTCATATCTACATCGAAGGCGAAGAGATTACGGGGCCGCACACTAACGTCGACAAGCTCCGCGAGCACGTGGGCATGGTGTTCCAGCAGTTCAACCTCTTCCCGCACCTTTCCGCCAAGAAGAACGTCATGCTGGCGCAACGCAAGGTACTCAAGCGCTCGGCGCAAGAAGCGGAGCGTATCGCAATGGAGCAGCTCGACCGCGTCGGGCTGGCAGATCGGGCCGAGTTCTTGCCGGGACAGCTTTCGGGTGGCCAGCAACAGCGCGTGGCCATAGCGCGGGCACTTGCCATGGATCCGCACGTCATGCTGTTCGACGAGGCCACTTCGGCTCTGGACCCCGAGCTCGTTCGCGGCGTGCTCGACGTCATGCGCAGCTTGGCCGAAGCTGGCATGACCATGGTGGTCGTAACGCACGAGATGGGCTTCGCGCGCGAGGTCGCCGACCGCGTTATCTTCATGGAAGGCGGCGTCATCGTGGAAGAAGGCACGCCCAGCCAGGTGTTCGATCACCCCCAGCACGATCGCACGAAGGACTTCCTGGGTCACATCAAGTAGACTGCATCCCATTCGAATAGGTGGTCGGCGTATTCATGCTCCATGCCGATTCAAAACCATGCGGTTGAACGCGGGCGAACCCTGCGACTGGCTAATCCGTGGGTTAATGTCACATAGTTAAGAGCCGCGAGGGTGCGCGCATGAGCGATTCTGCAGGCACAAACTTTCAATCATTTTATGTTAGCCGAAGCCAAGCGAATGCACGCACCCTCGCGGCTCTTGATGAGACGACATTGCCCGTGGGCAGTAGCCGACAAACGGGCAGTTGCTGTTCATTTCGGCAGCGCATGGGGATAGTCGTGCCTGCTCGCATGCTATGATGCCGTTTAATGGAACAGCGGGGAGCGCATATCGAATTCATCCATGCAGGGCTTGTCTTCGAAGACGGGGTCGAACGGCTGCGTGCTCTGCGCGACCTCAGCATCTCGGTATCTCCCGGCCAATCGGTTGCCCTCATCGGGCCTTCGGGTTGCGGCAAATCTACGACTTTGCGGCTGGCTGCAGGCATGCTCGCCCCTACGGAAGGCGACGTGTTGGTAAATGGTTCTCCAGTTGCAAAGCCGCGCAAGGAGACGGCCCTCATCCCGCAGGATTTGGGGCTGCTTCCCTGGAAAACAGCACTTCAAAACGCCGCCTTGGGGCTGATTATCCGCAAAGTCGGGAAAAGCCAAGCCCATGAGCTTGCTGCTGCAGCCCTTGCCCAGGTAGGCCTTGCTGGTTTTGAGCAATCCTGGCCCAAGGAGCTATCGGGCGGCATGCGTCAGCGCCTGGCGCTTGCCCGTGCGCTTGCAATGGATGCCGACCTGCTGCTCATGGACGAGCCCCTCTCCGCGGTCGACGCCTTGCTGCGCGAGTCCCTGCAAGATTTGCTGTTGGATTTGTGGCGTGAGCGCGGGCACACGCAGATGCTGGTCACTCACTCCATTGAAGAAGCCGTCTTCTTGGGAGAGCGTATCCTCGTGTTCAGCTCACGCCCCGCGACCCTTGTGGCCGACATCGCAAATCTGCGAATGGGAACAGCGGGCTGGCGCGATTCGGCCGAGTTCGCCGCTCTCTGCAACGAGGTGCGCGCCGCCTTGGCGCTTAGCCATCTTCCAGGCAACGACGAGAAGGCGAGCTAATGATGAGAGGCCCGCTGCTTCGCAAAATTGGCGGTTACGCATTCGCCGTCGTCTTTATCGTCGCTGGCTGGTGGCTCACGGCGCTTGCGTTGAATTCGCCTGCGCTTCCCACGCCGGCGGAAACCGTCCAGGTTCTGGCGGAGAACCTCGAAGTGCTTGTACCCTTCTTCTGCACGAGTGCCTACCGCGTGATCGTCTCGCTTGTAATCGGGACCGCGCTGGCCGTGCCGATTGCGCAGGTGTGCGCCCGTTCACGCGTGTTGGACGCGTTGTTTGCGCCAGTGCTCTACCTGCTCTACCCCATACCCAAAGTCGTGCTGTTGCCCATCTTGCTGGTGCTTCTGGGTCTGGCGGACGCTCCCAAGATCGTGCTCATCTCTCTGACGGTCTTCTTCCAGGTGCTCGTGGCCGTGCGCGATGCCGTGCGCGCTGTGCCGGAAAGCGCGGTGGTATCGGTGCGGGCGCTCGGCGGCAGTGCATGGGACGAGTATCGCCATGTGGCCATTCCTGCAACGATGCCGGCCGTGTTCACCTCGCTGCGCATCGGTGTGGGAACCGCTATCGCCGTGTTGTTCATCGCCGAGGCGATGGCTGGTTCAACAGGGTTGGGCTATTTCATCATGCAGTCCTGGTCGATGGTGAACTATCCACGCATGTTTGCGGGCATCATAGCCATGGCCCTGCTCGGCGTGGTGCTTTACGCCATCTTCGATCTTCTCGAGCGTCGCCTGACCCGTTGGCGCTAAGAGGCTCATGCGTCCTGAAGGCTTTGCCTTGTCCTAGGCGAGCGTTTTGAACAAGGCCCATGCCTTCTGTTTACCACCGTCGGTTTCGATTAGCCTTTCGAGATCCCGGAACACTGCAGATGGCCTGCCGAAAATGCGGACAGAGGCATCGGGTGGGAGCGGTGTCCGATACGCATCCGCCAAAAGCTTCGAGCTCGCATGGTCGGAGGCGATGATGCGCAAGGGGTCAAGGCCTTCGACGAGCAGGAACAGCGATTGGGCATCCAAGGGGATGTCGGCCCCTTCCGCTTCGGTGTGGATAGGTAGCAACGTGGCGTATATGCGACCGCTTTCACCCAGCCTTAAGGCGGCAAGAGAGTTGTCTATTGCCGTGCGGGCGGGTTTTCCGAGGGAGCGCATGCTCAAGATGAGCGCGATGCAGGCCCCTGGCTGCACATTTCCTTCAAGGTAGTCGTCGAACAGCTGGTTGACCTCTACCGCTCCTGCTTCGAATATGTTACGTTGAACCATATTTTTCACACCACTTGAGGTAATAAAGGAGTATTGTTGTTTCCATCAATAATAACAGCGAACCGAACGGGGCGCTCCCGTTCGGTTCGGTTTTCGTTGCGATACATGTCGTCGGCGAAGGCGAAAGATAGGAGAAGAGCATGTGCACCAATGGCATCAATACCGGGCAATTCGAACAGATGATGTCTCAGATAGACGACCACATCGCGCTGGAGCGTCGCTGGGTGCATCGCCTTGCGCATCAAGCGGGCGATGCGGGCTTCGCTACGGTGGATGACAAGCTTCATGCGGTGCAAGAGCTGCTCGATGAGGCGCGCGCCCTCATCACCGACGCGAAGGACGCGCTTGAAAGCGATGCTGAGGCAAGTTCCGGCATCACGGTCGAGTTAGTGTAGATGCTTCACATGATGGGCCAAGTAGAAAACGACCAGCTCGTCAGGTTTTCCGTTGCCATGCCCGAGAGCCTGCTCATGAGCTTCGACGAGTTCGTGGCTCGGCGCGGAGTGGCCAAGAACCGTAGCGAGGTGGTCCGCGACCTGGTGCGCGATGCCCTCGTCCAAAGCCAGATCGAAGAGGTGGGAACCGAGGTCATCGGGACGCTCACGATCGTGTTCAACCATCACGCAAGCGAGGTTCAGGAAACCTTGCACACCATACAGCATTCGTATCTGGGCATCGTCGTATCTTCGATGCACGTGCACCTGGATGAGGGGAACTGCCTGGAAGTTATCATTCTGCGCGGCGAGGCGACCGATGTACGCCTAGTGGCAGACCGCATAGCAGGCACTAAGGGCGTCATGCACAGCGGCTTGGTCGTGACCACCGTCGACCAGATGAGCTAGGAGTCGGGCAGGGACATGGACGAGCAAGTGCTTCTCGGCCACGGTAGTGGCGGCACCATGATGAAGCGGATCATCGAGGACGTGTTCTTCGAGGCATATGCGGGTGACGAGCTGCGCAGCGGCGATGACGCGGCCGTGCTGCCGCCGCTTCCCGCAAATGCGCGCCTGGCGTTTTCCACCGATAGCTTCGTCGTCTCTCCGCATTTCTTTCCCGGAGGGGATATAGGGCGCCTGGCAATTTGCGGCACGGTCAACGATGTGGCCACAAGCGGAGCGGTGCCCCTCTATCTCAGCTGCGGGTTCGTGCTGGAGGAAGGGTATCCCATAGCCGATTTACGCAAGATTTGCCAGAGCATGGCACGGGCCGCACGCGAAGCTGACGTTGTGCTCGTGACTGGCGATACCAAGGTGGTGAATCGGGGGCACGGCGACGGAGTGTTCATCAATACGAGCGGAGTGGGCTACATTCCAGAGGGTGTCGATCTTGGAGGCGCTCTGTGCAGGCCGGGCGATGCGGTGCTTGTGAGCGGTACGCTGGGAGACCATGGCATCACGATCATGAGTTGCAGGGAGTCGCTCTCCTTTAGCGCTGATGTGCGCTCCGATGCGGCGCCGCTGAACCACCTTATTGCCGATGTGCTGGCGGCAGCGCCTGACGTACGCTGTTTCCGCGATCCTACACGCGGTGGCTTGGCGTCAACGCTCAACGAGTTGGCTAGCCAGTCGGGTACGTCGTTCGAGGTGGACGAGGAAGCCATACCCGTGCGCGATGCCGTGCGCGGCGCCTGCGATATGTTGGGCTACGATCCGCTTCAGGTTGCCAACGAGGGCAAGATGGTATGCGTAGTAGCCGCCGACCAGGCTCAAAGCGCGCTCGACGCCATGCGCGCGAACTGCTATGGCGGCGATGCCGCCGTCATCGGCCGTGTTGCCGAGGCCGACGAGCGACGCGGCTCTGCCGTGTTTGTCCGCAACGCCTTCGGTGGACGGCGCGTGCTTGACATGCTTGTAGGAGAGCAGCTTCCCCGGATCTGCTAGCATGACGCTCTCGGTGAGTTTCGGAAAATGAATCGGGGTTCGGCTGCGACCCGCTATCAGGTTGCCAGCTAACTTTCGTGTGGGGTCGTTGTAGAAGCGGCGTGGGAATCGTGCGGAGCGCATCGGCTTCGCCTCATCTCGTATAGGATACGGGGAAGAGAAATCCAGCGAAAGCGCGAGCGTTAGGAGTGCGAATGAGCGAAGCTGTCGAAGAACTGAAGGATGCGAAAGCAGAAGGACAAATCGAACCTGAGGTCGAACCTTCTGACGAAACCGAATCTCCTGCCGAAACCGATGCAGATGATCAGCCCGTTCAAGCTGATGCTGAAACCGTTCCAGATGAACAATCTGTTCAGGCAGACGCTGAGACCGATGCTGAAGCCGCCGATATGGGCGAAGCAGCCGACGAGGAAGCATCTGTCAAAGCCTCTGAAAAGAATCATGCTCCCGAGATGGATGAAGAAGGCAAAGACGGCCCGAGCACAGCTGATTTCGTGATAGTCAGCATCTTTGCGGCCATTTTGGGCCTGCTGCTGTGCTTGCCTACGCTCCTTGGATCGTCGAGCGGTACGGGCTACGAATACGACACTTCCGGCGGCGTTGCCACCAGCATCAACGGCGTCGAAATCGGCGAGAACGACGTTACCAACTACATTAGCTCGTTCCGCATGGCGCAGGGGCTCGCAGACGATGACGCTTGGGGCCAGTGGCTCGTCGATAATGACTATACTCCTGAGCAGCTGCGCGCCAGCGTGATGGATTTCTTCACGACGCGCGAACTGTTTGTGCAGGCTGCAAAGGAGCTCGACGTTGAGGTTTCCGAATCGGATGTCGATGCGCAATTGGCCAGCATAGCCGAGCAGGTTGGTGGAGAAGAAGCCTTGAGCGAGGCGCTTGAAATGCAGGGCACGAGCGTAGAGGAGTATCGGGAGACCATCTCCTTAGGCTTGCTGGAAGAAGCCCTCGTCGAGAAGGTCGGCTCGGATAGCGAAGCGGTTACCGATGAAGCCGTGCTCGAGATAATGAAGATGTACTTCCCCGACCAAGTGCCCGAAGATGCCGAATCGCTTGAGGGATTGGATGCTTCCATGGTGGACAGCGTGCGAACGTTGCTCAAGCAGCAAGCATTCTCAGATTGGTTTAACCAGTATCGCGAGAAGGCTGCCATCACGGTGAACGACATGCCGGAAGGCTTGCCTTACGCTATCGACCTTTCCGGCTACGAGAAAACTACGGAGGACCTGGCAGAGCCCGTGGAGTATCTCGAGCTTGAGGAAGAGTCGCAGAGCGGGGAAAGTGCCAAGCAATAAGCTTCGCCTGCAACCTGTGGATAGAGAGGACGATATGAGCAACGCGGATCATCACGATGAGATGTTCGACGCTTTCGACGATGTCATGCCCGACGAGGAGATCCTCTACGATTTGGCTGACTTGTTCAAGGTGTTTTCGGATACCACCCGTATCAAGATTCTCTATTCGCTGATGAACGGGGAGCGCCGCGTGGCCGATATTGCCGATTCAATCGGCGCGACGCAAAGTGCCGTGTCTCATCAACTACGCATCTTGAAAGCGTCCCGTCTGGTGAAATTCCAGCGCGATGGGAAGAACGTCATGTACTCGCTTGCCGATGACCATGTGTATACGATGCTTGCACAGGGAATGAGCCATATTTGCGAATAGCCTGACACGGCGCCTATTCTCTTGCCAGCCACCATAGACCAAAACGAAGCCGGGTGACATCGCGCCCGGCTTCGCATTTTTAGGAACGGCAAGAAGGGGACTGTCCCTTTGGTTTATTGTGCCATGGGTTGCGCTGGCTGGTTGAGCTCGAAGGGCATCGGGTCGTCTTTGCCACGCCACTGGGGAACATCGAATTGCCATGTCCAGTATCCGAGGGCACGTGCCACGAGCATCTCGACGAACACGCTGGCGACATTGCTCAAGAACAGAGAAACGGCCATGCAGATGATGCCCACGAATCCGGCTGAGCTTACAAACTGAACCAGGATGCGCGTCGCTTCGGCATCGCTCATGTACTCGAGCGATTCTGGCGTATATCCCGCGCTCATGAGGCCGGCGGCACCGGCGAACACGACCAGCATGATCAAGATGGTGATGATGATCGACAGGAGTATTCCCAAGATCAACCCCACGAGAAGGTTCATGCCGAAAACGCGCATGATGCCGCCAGTATCGTGCCTGAACATCTTCCAGATCTTACCCAGCTGAAAGCCTGCCGAGAGGCGATCGTAGATAGTGACTCGCATGGATCCGATCCACGCCAGGATCGATACGAGCAGCACGGCTACGATTCCGACCAGGTACAGGATGCTTCCAATCGCAATAGACGCGTTAGCGCTTGCGGTTGCATCGTTGGCTATGCTTGCATACAAGCCAACTTGCTGCATTGAGCTTCCCACTCCCATGATGATGGCGGGAACAAGGGAGAAGACGAACGTGAGCAGCAGGATGAACCAACCGCGACGATACAGCTTGCCGTCCTCGTTGCCGAATATCTGGGAGGGCAGGGGTTCATGGACGCCCCAGGCGATTTCGCGTGCCCAGCCGTAGAGATAACCTAAGATGACGATTTGGCCGAAGATGGGGATGAGGCCGACGAGGGCAAGCAGGCACAGCTTGCCGAACCATCCATGGGAGTTTTTGATGTCGTTCCAGGAGGTCTGGAAATACTGTATGCGCATAGCGGCTCCTTTCGATGCTTCGTACCACTATATATGAAAAGGGAGTGCCGGAGCACTCCCTTTGAAGCGGTTTGCAACGAGCCTGTTACTTGATGGTGACAGCTCCGCCAGCTTCCTCGATCTTGGCCTTGATTTCCTCGGCCTTGTCCTTGGCGACGCCCTCCTGGATGGCCTTCGGAGCACCCTCGACGGTCTCCTTGGCTTCCTTCAGGCCCAGGCCGGTGATCTCGCGGACGACCTTGATGACGGCGATCTTGTTGTCGCCGAAGCCCTCGAGGATGACGTCAAACTCGGTCTTCTCCTCTTCCTCGGCAGCAGCAGCGCCAGGAGCGGCAACGGCCACGGCGGCCGGAGCGGCGGCGGAGACGCCAAACTCGTCCTCGATCATCTTTACGAGCTCGGAAGCCTCGAGCAGGGTCATTTCCTTCAGAGCCTCAATAATTTCGTCTTTGGTGGCAGCCATTTTTGGCATCCTTTCTGTTGTTGGCCGCGCTTATTAGCGCGCCGATTGGTTTCTTGTCTTGGTCAGGCGGCCCTTCGGCCGCCTATGCTGCGTTTAGGCAGCCTTCTGATCTGCGAGTTGCTGGAGAGCACGCGCAAGACCGCTGGGTACACCGTTGATGCACACGGCAAGGCCGCGGGCAACGCCGGAAATAGCGCCGGCGATCTGAGCCATGAGGACTTCCTTGGAAGGCAGGGACGCGATATCGGCGACCTGGTTGGCGCTGACGAACGAGTTGTCCATCATGCCGCCCTTGACCTCGAGCTTCTTGTTCTCCTTCGCGAACTCGGTCACAGCCTTGGCAGCTGCGGCCACGTCCCCGTTGCAGAATACGAAAGCAGAGGGACCCTCCAAGATGGAATCCATGTTGACCATGTCGAGTTCGGCCAGAGCCTTCTTCATGACGGTGTTCTTGTAGACCTTCATGACAGCACCAGCCTCGCGCACGGCGCGACGCAGGCCTTCGACTTCCTTGACGGTCAGGCCGCAAGCGTCGACGACCCATACAGCCTTGACACCGTCCAGGTCAGCCTTGATGTTCTCCATCATCTCAATGTTGCGAGCGTTAGGCATATAGTTACACCCCCTTCTTTGCCAACTCGGGTTCCGCACCTCAGGCAGGATCGAGCTAGAAAGAAACGACCCCTGCCGTCCAAAGACAGCAGGGGTCGCATACGCTCATGTGTTGCAACCACCTCGGCGGGCCGCTTTCGCGATTAAACCCTTGCGGGTACCAGCTGTCTTCGGTAGCGGAACTGCTTACAGTTCACACTGCTTTTCAGCAGCCCGAACATACTACACGTTTTCCCTGCGTTTGGCAACCATCTACGTTTTCTCCAAATGATCAGCCATCCTTGGGGTGATTGATATGGAGGTTTGCAACGTGGCGGCTCCCCTTGAAACGGGGGGCTTTTTCCCTGATAATGATGGGGTGCTTATGCTTGATTGAAGATGCTGTACGAACGAACGAGAATCCTGGAAGAGCAGCGACTGGTCATGGAAAACGATTTGAAAAATCTCGGCAGGATGGAGCTATTGCAGGTCCTGCTACGGGTAACCGAGAGCAATGAAGCCCTGATGGCGGAAAATGCGGAGCTGAAGAGCGCTTCGTCTATGAAGATTTCGCGTTCAGCCAAAGTCGGTTCAATAGCTGAGGAAGCCTTGCGGGTCAACGGGTTCTTCGAGGCGGCGCAGCGTTCTGCCGACGACTATCTTCGTGAAATAATGAAGATTCGCGATGAAATGGTCGAGCGAAGCAAGGCTCAAGCGGCCGCGCAGGAGAGCCAGGGTGCTCTGGGTGCTTCCGAAGCAGACCAGCTGGAGCAATCGCAGCTGTTCGAGCGTATCCAGGATCAGGCGAAAACCTATATCCAAGACGTGCAGACTTACGCCAACAATGTCATGGCGCGAGCAGATGCGCAAGCTCGGGGCATCATCGACGACGCCCGCATGCGCTCGGACGAGATCATCGCGCAGGCCAACGATCAGGCTCAGGCTATCATCGAAGAAGCCAAGACGCGCGTTTTCCTAGAAGAAACGCCCATCGACGAAGCTTTGGAGGGAAACGAGCTTTCGCAAGAGGTGGCAGCAATCGAGGGGCTGTCCGGAGAGAGCATCCCGATCGAAGAGCTATCCCAAGAGGACGTCCCGATTGAGGGGCCATATGTTGAGGAATCGGTGGCTGAAGAGCTTCCCGAAGACAATGTGTATGGCGAAGTGGCAATTCAGGACGAGGCTGTGGCTGAGGAGCCCGAGAGCGAAGATGTTCGGGCTGTGGAACAGCCACAAGACGAAATCTCCCAAAGCACGGCTCCCCTGGACATCGACGTTATCGTGTCTGATATTGCTGCGACCGCGTTTTCCGAAGGCGAGCTCGATCCTAACTCCACCGGAGCGCTCGTGCGGCGCGGAAGGCACGTCAAGCTTCCCGAGGGGACGGCGATGTAATGCAGCCAGAACCGGCGCCCTACACGTCTGAGCAGATCAAGAGAGAAATTGAGCGCGTGCGCCGCAACAGCGGCGACGTGGCGGTCGCGCTTATCGCAATAGCCGTTCTCGCCTGCCTTGCGGCGTTTGCCGCAAGCATGGGAATCCTAGGATAGCGGTTTTGTCGCTATCCTGTTGTTTCGATATATGTCTAACGAGAAGGAGCATGTTATGAAGATTACCGAAGACATCGTCTACATCGGCGTGAACGACCATGAGATCGACTTGTTCGAAGGCCAGTACGAGGTTCCCAACGGCATGGCTTACAACTCCTACGTCATCATCGACGAGAAGGTGGCCGTGATGGACTCGGTCGGCGGTCAGTTCGGCAGCGAATGGCTGGGCAATCTGGCTGCAGCCCTTGACGGCCGCGCCCCCGATTACCTGGTAGTACAGCATGTCGAGCCCGATCACTCGGCAAACGTCGAGCGTTTCATGGACAGCTATCCCGAAGCAGTTATCGTCGCCTCGGCAAAGGCATTCGACATGCTGCGCAACCTGTACGGCACCGATTATGCGGGGCGCAACCTCGTCGTCAAAGAGGGTGACGAGCTTTCGCTGGGCCGTCATGCCCTGAAGTTCATTGCGGCGCCGATGGTCCACTGGCCCGAAGTCATCATGACCTACGATGCGCTCGACAAGGTCGTCTTCACGGCTGACGCGTTTGGCAAGTTTGGTGCGCTTGACGTCGAGGAAGACGACTGGGCCTGCGAGGCGCGCCGCTACTACTTCGGCATCGTCGGCAAGTTCGGCAAACAGGTCACCGCCGTGCTGAACAAGGTGGCGGCGTTGGAAGTTTCGGCCATCTGCCCTCTGCACGGCCCGATGCTCACCAGCGAACTCGATTACTATCTTGGCCTCTACAAGACCTGGGCCGCCTATGAAGTCGAAAGTGAAGGGGTGGCCATCGCCTACTGCTCGGTTTATGGGAATACGAAGGAAGCAGCGCTGCTGCTTGCTGCAGAGCTCGAGCAAGCCGGATGCCCAAAAGTTGCCGTGTCCGACCTTGCACGCGACGATATGGCCGAAGCGGTCGAAGACGCGTTCAGGTATGGCAGTCTGGTGCTCATCAGCACCACATACAATGCCGACATGTTCCCCTTCATGAAGGTGTTCATCGACCATCTTGCAGACCATGCCTTCCAAAACCGTCGCGTTGCCTTCGTCGAGAACGGCAGCTGGGCGCCGAACGCCGCTAAGGTCATGAAGGCCAAAGTCGAGACGATGAAGAACATCGAGATCGTCGAGCCGACGGTTACGGTGAGGGGCGCGTTGGACGATGCTTCGCGCGCACAGATCAAAGAATTGACTGCTGCCCTCGTAGGCTAGCGGAAAGGATACGATCAGGGGGTTCACATGGGCGCTCAGGAAACCGTAAAAGCCTATCCATCCAAGCAGACGCTTGTCGAAGATCGTGCAGCGAGTCGCGTGTATGCCAAGGATGCAACGTTGTACTCGTTTTCGAAAGAAGCTGAGGAGTACTCGGCAAACTTCATGGGCTGGACTGACCTGGCCAGCAACCCGCCTTGTCCGCTGGCAGACATAGCAGCGCTGGCCTCGTACTTCATCGACCAGGGTTTCAAGCTTGCGGTGCTCATCGGCCAGGGAGGCTCCACTCAGGCCGCCATGACCTTGACGAAGTATTTCAAGGACGAGGCGCCTGGGATGAAGTTCCGCGTGCTCGACTCCGATTCCC
This sequence comes from Eggerthellaceae bacterium, assembly GCA_017432445.1. Lineage (GTDB taxonomy): Bacteria > Actinomycetota > Coriobacteriia > Coriobacteriales > Eggerthellaceae > UBA9715. Next base: position 32,815 of record JAFRJC010000160.1, read on the forward strand.
CCGTCCGCCTGCGCGGCATCTTGGCCGATGCCGATCCACGTACCACGCTCGTCATTGCGTCATCGAAAAGCGGCGGAACCCTGGAAATGAACTCGATGCTGGCAGCGGTCAGCGAGGCGTTTTCGGTCGTGCTCGCGCCCGAGGAACTGCCTCTGCATCTGGTGGCCATAACCGATCCGAGCTCTCCTCTGGCCCAGCGTGCTCAGGACGAAGGTTGGGCCGGGCTTCTGCTCGGCGAGTCCGCCGTCGGCGGGCGTTTCTCGGCGCTGTCCGTCTTCGGCCTGTTCCCGGCAGCTCTTGCAGGAATCGACCTCGAGAAGCTCATAGAGAGCGCTGCCGAAATGGAGCGCGCGTGCAGCGAGGACACGCTCGACAACCCAGCGATTGCGCTTGCGGCGTTCATGTACGATAACTGGCTCGCAGGCCGCGACAAGATCGCGTTCCTCACCCAGAAGAGCGGGCGCGTGCTAGGCTTGTGGGTCGAACAGCTCGTCGCCGAGAGCACGGGCAAGCAGGGGTTGGGCATTTTGCCGCAGCTGGAGATAGATCCGCTGCTCTTGCGTCGAGATATGGGCGATCGCATGGTCGTGTCGTACCTCTCGCGTGCCCATGCATGGGACGACATCAAGGAATTCGAAATGGGGCTGTCTTGCGTGAGCGAGGACATCCCGCGCCTCGATTACGAGATCGATTCAGTCTACGATTTGGCGAAGCAGTTCGTGATGTGGGAATATGCCACTGCGATGTGCGGCCACCTCATGCGGGTGAGCCCCTTCGACCAACCCGACGTGGCTTCTGCCAAGGCCAAAGTGCTCGAGATGCTGGAAAATGGTTTGCCCGAACCTAGCTTCGTCGAGGAAATGGTCGTGGGGTCTAACGTGGGCAAGGTCGAGGCATACCTGTCGGATTGCTGCGCAGAGGCATCCGACATCCGATCCGCCCTCCGTTCGCTGCTCGAATCTTTCAAGCCCGGCGACTACTTCGCGCTTAACGCGTTTGTTCCGTTCACAGGCGAGGGACGCCGCGAGGCGCTCGAGGCCATTCGCCACGATGTGGCTGGCAGCCGTATGGTGACGGCATGCCTGGAGATCGGGCCTCGCTACCTGCATTCCACTGGTCAGCTGCAGAAGGGCGGGCCCAACACGGGCGTGTTCCTGATCGTCTCGGCCGACGAGTTGAAGGACATCAAGATTCCGGACGGCAAAGCGTCGAGTCTAGGTGCGCTATCCAAGGCCCAGGCCTCGGGCGACATGGCCATCTTGTCTGCGCGCGGCCGCCGCTGCCTGCACCTCCATCTGCCCGACAACTCCGGCGTAACGCTGCGCTGTTTGGCCAACATCGTCGCGCAGGTACTCGCCGAAATCGAGCGTGACGAGCTACGGTAGACTACCGAAGGTGATGCTTTTCCAGCCGCATTGGGGCGGCCTCTAGGGAGCGGGTAGGCTTCTTTGAGGCCGCCCCATCTCGCTCAAACAGTTAACGAAACGGCTGGCGAGGAATAATGAGCCCATCGAACGACGATTGGCGCTGACAGACAAAGGGAGGACAATCCGTATGGCTTCTGACACGCATGACATATCTCGCAACCGGTTCATGTTGACGGGAGGATTCGCCGAGCAAGGCTACGACTGGTGGTGGCATTCGTTTTCGGGACACCATGCGAAGACGGGAGAGAGGCGCACGTTCTTCATCGAGTTCTTCTGCTGCAATCCCGCCCTGGGTGGAGAAGAGCCGGTGTTCGGTCAATTGCCGGAAAACAGGGAGGCGGGCATCAAGCCATCGTACGTCATGGTAAAGGCGGGCGTGTGGGGCGAAGGGGCCAAACAGCTGCATCGTTTTTTCGCCTGGGATGATGTCGATTTAGGGCGTGGGGTGCCGTTCTACGTGATGGCCGACGATTGCCTTTGTTGCGAAACCGACCTGATCGGATGCGTTGAAGTTGACGAAGCCGATGCCATCGGGCATCCTGAGTGGATGTGCGACGCTGGTTCGATGCTTTGGGATTTGAAGGTCGACAAGCAGATGGCTTTCAACGTTGGTCCGGGAGCGAGCGCACCCATGCGCACGGCTCAGGCATTCGAGATGTTCTGGCATGCCGAAGGCATAAAGTGCGCGTATTCGGGAATGGTTGTCCTAGACGGGGAGGTGTATCTCGTCGACCCCGAGAACTGTTTCGGATATGCAGACAAGAACTGGGGGAGCGACTTTACGAGCCCCTGGGTATGGATATCCTCATGCAACCTTGTAAGTGTTTCATCGGGCAATCGCCTGGGCAATTCGGCACTCGAAATTGGCGGCGGCCGCCCTAGGGTCGTTGGGCATGCACTTGACCGTAAGCTGCTCGGGTGTTTCAACTACGAGGGTCGTTCGTACGAATTCAATTTCTCAAAGCCTTGGACTGGCTCGACGACCAAGTTCGATTGCTGGGAAACCGAAGATGCGTTGCACTGGCATGTCGAGCAACAGACACATGAAGCGCGCCTCGTTACCGATGTGACATGCCCCAAGGCCGAGATGCTGCTCGTGAACTACGAGGCCCCTAACGGCACGAAGCTCCATAACCGCTTGTGGAACGGCGGCGCGGGTGTGGGGCGCGTCCAGCTGTTCGAGAGGAAGAACGGCGAATACGTGCTAGTCGACGACATGCGCGCCGCAACGATTGGTTGCGAGTACGGCGAATACGGGAGTTAAGCGGGGGAAGGACGCAAGCTTGCCGTCATGCCGTTTCGTCGTTTTCCTGGTAGGATGGGACGGGTTCGTTTTCGGGAGGTCGCTAGTGATCGAGGCGCTTGACATACGCGTGCGCGGAATCGTGCAGGGAGTTGGCTTCAGGCCGTTCGTGTATCGGCTTGCGCGCCGTTACATCATAAACGGGTGGGTGCTCAATGACCTGGACGGCGTATTCATCCATGCGGAAGGGGAGGGGCAGCTGCTCGACGGGTTCGTCACGGAGCTGCACATGAACCCGCCTGCAGCGGCGCGCGTCACCGAAGTGGAGCTCAAAGAGGTGCCCCTGCAGGATTGCACGAAGTTCGAGATCCGCGAGTCGCGCACGGCCGAAGCAGACGAAGGCACGCTCGTCTCGGCGGACCTCGCCACGTGCGACGATTGCCTTGCCGAGTTGTTCGACCCGAACGACCGACGCTACCGCTACCCCTTCATAAACTGCACGAACTGCGGCCCCCGCTTCACCATCATCGATTCGCTGCCCTACGACCGCCCGTCGACGTCGATGGCGGGCTTTACCATGTGTCCTACGTGCGCTACCGAATATGCCGATCCGATGGATAGGCGGTTCCACGCCCAGCCGGATGCCTGTTTCGATTGCGGTCCCCACCTCGCTTTTTACGAGAAACCATCAAAGAGTGTTACTTCCGGCAACGAGTATTCCGAAGGCGTCTGGGGGATGACGCGGACCGAATCCGACGCGATTCTAGCCCGCGCGGTCGAAATCCTCGCCTCAGGGGGAATCCTGGCGGTCAAGGGGCTTGGCGGGTTCCATCTGGCCTGCGATGCCGCGAATCCCGAAGCGCTGGCGACCCTGCGGTCGCGCAAGCGACGTGGCGGTCAGGCGTTTGCGGTCATGGTGGGTTCGGTGGACGCGGTGCGCGATTTGTGCGATGTCTCCGCGGCCGAAGAAGCAGTCATGATGTCTCCTGCGCGCCCCATCGTGCTCGTGCGCAAGAAGCGCGATGCCCAATTTGCAGCAGGGCTTGCCGACGGGCTTCCCGAATTGGGCGTCATGCTGCCGGCCACACCGCTCCAACACCTGCTGCTGCATGATTTCGAGAAATCTTGCGGGCGAACGATGTTGGTCATGACGTCGGGCAACGTCCACGATGAGCCTATCGTGGTAGACGATGAGGAAGCGCTTGCCAAGCTCGGCAGCATTGCCGATGCCATCTTGGGAAACGATCGACCCATCCTATCGCGCTACGACGATTCGGTCGTGCGCGTGCTCGCCTTCGAAGGCGAGTCAGGTGGAGCATCTTCGTCCATCCCGGCTCGCGAGGACGGATTCGATGCGCTTCAGTTCATACGTCGCGCCCGCGGGTATGCGCCGGTGCCCATCCCCCTGGCGAGGGCAACGGAAGGGGAGGAGACTGCAGGACAAAAAGCCCAGATGCCGTCCGTGTTCGCAGCCGGCTCCGAGCAGAAGAACACGTTCGCCTTCGTCGCCGACGGAAAGGCATATGTATCCCAGCACATCGGCGATATGGAAGATGCTGACGTATATGATGCCTGGCTGGAGTCCAAGCAACGCTTCGAGAAGCTGTTCTCGCCTGCCCCCTGTGTGCTGGCCTGCGATTCACATCCCGAGTACCTTGCCTCGAAATGGGCTCGTAGCCAAGCTTTTCGCGAAAGCAAGCCTCTGACAGAGGTCCAGCATCACCACGCGCACATCGCCTCGGCTCTTGGAGAGCACGGACTGTACGGGCCTTGCTGTGGCATAGCCTTCGACGGAACAGGCTATGGTGCCGATGGCGCGATCTGGGGTGGGGAAGTGCTGCTGGCAAACCAGGTCGATTACGAGCGTTTTGCCAATTTCGCCTACATGCCCATGCCGGGCGGCGCGGCGGCGATTAAGCATCCGCTACGCATGGCATACGGGATGCTCTGGGCGTACGACCTGCTCGAACATCCTGCCGCCGCAGGCGTTGTCGAGGCCCTCGGACCTGTCGCCGACGTGTGCGGCCAGATGATAGAAAGCGGGCTGAACACGCCTTTGACCTCGTCGGTGGGCCGTTTGTTCGACGCAGTTTCGGCGCTTCTGGAGATTTGTACCGAACCAACCTACGAAGGAGAGCCGGCAATCCTTCTGGATGCGGCGCGCGTCGAAGCCCAACGGGCGGGGTGTGCGGTGTCAGCGGAAGATGCGAGACGCTATGCGGTTGCTGTAACGAAGAACGCTGCGACGCAAACCAGCACGGCGCACGACACGTCCGTCGTGCTCTTCGACGCGCATCAGACCATCAGCGCGGTTCTCGATGACATCACTGCAGGTGTTTCTGCAGGCGAGATTTCCCTGCGTTTCCACAACGCTATCGTTGAGGCTATCGTCCAGGTGTCTGAGCTCGTGCGCGCTTTGTACGGTATCGACCTCGTCACGCTTTCCGGCGGCTGCTTCATGAACCGCTACCTGGTCGAGCAGGCAACGGTGCGGCTGGGAGCGGCTGGATTCACAGTTGCGCTCAACGCCAGCCTGCCGCCGAATGACGGGTGCATTTCGTATGGACAAGCGGTTGTGGCGAGCGCCTCGCGTTAGAATCGGGCGCGGACACTGAGAATAAGCGTTGCAGGGTGCGACGGGTATCCTGCAGCCCTTTGGGATGGAGAGACTATGTGCTTGGCAATACCGATGCAGATCGAGTCGATCGAAATCGATGGCATGGCGCGTGTGTCGGCTATGGGAGCCATTCGCGACGTTGCGCTCGATCTGACGCCCGAGGCGCAAGTCGGCGATTATGTGCTCGTACACGCGGGGTTTGCCATCGAAGTTGTCGATGAGCAGTATGCAGCCGATACGCTCGAGTTGATCAAGGCGATGTCGGAGCTCGTGGACGACCCGCTGTTCTCTGAAGGCGCGGTAGCGAGATGACGGGCGGGTTTGCCGAGGAGCTCGCCAAGTTCAAAGATCCCGGGCTTGCTCGCGAACTTGTGAGCGCCATAGGTCGCCTCGCGCCAGAAGGCGGCGCCACACTGATGGAAGTGTGTGGAACGCACACCGTATCCATCGCACGCGCCGGAATCCGTGACCTCATGCCTGCCGGCGTACGCCTTGCGAGCGGTCCCGGCTGCCCGGTGTGCGTGACCTGCAATCGCGACATCGACACGGTCATCGCTCTGGCCCGCACGCCCGGGGTGACCATCGCGACGTTCGGCGACATGACGCGCGTGCCCGGATCGACGTCCAGCCTCCTCACCGAGCAGGCTGCCGGGCGCTCCATCCAGATCGTCTACTCCCCGCTTGACGCCCTTACGCTCGCGCAAGCGAATCCCGAGCAGCAAATTGTTTTCGTGGGGGTGGGGTTCGAGACCACGACTCCCTTGGTCGCACGGTCTGTCAAACGCGCTGCCGACCTAGGATTGAAGAACTTTTCAGTGTTTGCGGCCCACAAGAACATGCCAGGAGCCCTCGAGGCAATCGTCGCGGATCCTCAGCTCAAGGTCGATGCGCTCATCTTGCCTGGGCACGTGAGCACCATCATCGGCGCGCGTCCTTACGAGTTCCTTGCCGAGAAGTACGGCGTTCCCGGCGTCATCACCGGATTCGAGCCGGTAGATGTGTTGCAAGGTATTGCGATGATCATGTGCCAGCTTCACGAAGGCCGCTCCGAAATCGAGATCGCCTATGCGCGTGGTGTCATGCGCGAGGGAAACCCCCATGCTATGGCTGCTATCGACGAGGTCTTCGAAACCTGCACCGCCACCTGGCGTGGGTTGGGCGACATCCCCGGCAGCGGCTACAGGCTGCGCGAGCAGTTCGCCGAATTCGATGCCGTGCGCCGCTTCCAGCCCGAGGTGGAGCCGACCATCGAGCCAAAGGGCTGCCGTTGCGGCGACGTGCTGCGCGCACATCTGGCTCCCAGCGACTGTCCCCTGTTCCGCAAGGTTTGTACGCCCGAAAACCCCGTCGGCCCTTGCATGGTCTCAAGCGAAGGCAGCTGCGCTGCGTATTACCGGTATTACTAGGAGCGCGGATGCGCGCCAGGCGCGTTCCTCAACCCATTGCCAAGTTTGCTCTATACTGGCAAGACGAACAGGATGTCAATGCGAGCCGTCGAACCCCACAAGGGTTTGACGCGTTCATCGTTCGAGGTAGATGCCATGTCCGTGAAGAAAACCGCCGCCATTGCCGTGTGCAAGGTATCCTACAAGTTGATGCGCGCTCTCGGGCGCACTGCCCGGGCGTTGCCGGGCATGCTCGCCCTCAAGGTCGACCGCAGCATCGTGCGCGAGTTAAGCGAGGGGCACAAGACCATCGTCATTACCGGCACGAATGGCAAGACCACGACAACGCACATGGTCCAGCAGGCCATCATTAACGCGTTCGGCTCCGCCGCATACGACCCGTCGAGCACGAACATGGAGCAAGGCATTGCCACCACCTTGTGCCTGGACAGCACCCTCGGCGGCAAGCGCAAGAGCGATTGGGCCGTCATCGAAAGCGACGAGGGGGCGACCAAGCGGCTTCTTCCCGCCACTGCACCCCAAGTCTTGGTCGTTACGAACCTGTACCGCGACCAGATTGACCGATATCCAACCTGGACGACGGCGCGCGATTACATCATCGAGGCGATTAAAACCGTGCCAGACACGGTGCTGGTCTTGGATGCGGATTGTCAGGTCACGGCTTCCATTGCAGATGCCGTTTCCAACAAGGTGGTGTGGTTCGGCGTGGAATGCGACCCCTATGATGAGGGCGTGGCCGATCATGATGAACACGTCGAGTGCATCAAGTGCGGGCAGCCTCTCGAATACGCCCATCGCACCTTCGCCCACTTGGGGGAGTTCAATTGCCCATCATGCGGTTACACCCACCATGTATGTGATATCGCCGCGGTGGCGGTTGGTGCCAAGCAGGAGAAGAGTTGCGAGCTGACCCTGCGCGTCTTCGGCGAAGAACTCCGCTTGCCCGTTAACGTCCGTGCTGGCTACGATATCTACAACGCCGTCGCCGCCTTCGCCGGACTCGTCACGCTGGGGGTGTCCCAAGAGCAGGCGGCTAACGCGCTCGGTAGCTTCGTCCACGCGGCACACCGCTTCGAGATCTTCAACGTCGATGGTGTCGAGGCACGCCTTCTGCTTATGAAGAACACCGCTGGGTGCAACCAGCTCGTGAACATGCTCGTTTCGGAAGAGAATCCGCCGACCAATTTGATTTGCATGCTGGGCAACGAGATTATGGACGGATCCAGCACCGAATGGATTGAGGGCGTGCATTGGGAGAAGCTCGTCGATTCCCAGACGAAGATCATCGTCGGCGGTCCCTGCTACGAGGATTTGCGTTCCCGCCTGCTCCGCGCCGGCGCAAACGAGCAGCTCATGCGCGTGCAGACCGACTATGCAGCCCTTGTGGCGGATATCGCGGCGATGGACGAGCCCGTCACCGTCATCGCCAACTGCTCCACCATCGAGGCGCTGCGCCTCGAGCTGGTTAAGAAATACGAGCCTATAGACTACTGGGCGGAGTAGTCAGCGCGTCTAGGGGCAAGCTAACCTACAGGGTAAAGGTGAAGGTGACCCAGGCGAAGACGGCAGACAACCAGCAGGCGATCACTTACCGCGGGGCAAGTGATCGCTGGGACAATCGGCAGTTATATCCGTTTACAGGTACTTCGAGTTGTGGGCCGTTTCAACTTCGCGGATGAGAGTGGCGTTGGCCGTCTCGGTATCGTTGAGTACGCCCTCGTCGAAGGCGCTGCCCTCGGTCGTGCCCTTGTACCAGCTCTTTCCTTCAAAGTAGCTCTGAAGTTCTTCGCTTTGGAATTTGCGTCCATGGCGGGCATAGATTTCGTTTCGCGCAATGAAGAGCTCATAGTCGCTGAGTTTCTCGAGCTCCGAACGGGAATAGGTGCGGGTGGACGATTCGGGCAGTATATAGCTGCCATCGGATGGCGTCGCAGCCTCGGATGACTTCTCCTCGGACGACGAGGATTTCTCCGAAGAAGAAGACGACTTCTTATCGGGAGAGGAGGGGATCGAAGTCGGCAAATCGGGTAAGGGCTCGGGTAAACCTTGCCGGTAGAACTCGAGGTTGGCATAGCCCTGTTCGTCGAGGGGGGCGATGATTTCGGCGTTCCCGGCCGCAGAGTACAGGTAACCAGCGATGTTGTTGGGGAACATTATGTCTTCGGGATAAGCAGCAATGGTTATGAGCTGGTCGTCGAATTCGCGCCATTGCCAGGGGTTGCCCAAGGAGAGGCTGTCCTGGTTCAGCCGTGTCTCGATCTCGCCGTACCCGCCTGACGAGAGTCCCGAGACGTTCTCCTGGACGCCGAATGTGAACAGCGCAAGTTCGTAATCGGCTATGATCGCGATGCCGCTCGAGAGCTTCGGATTGACCTCGTTTGCCCGTTGGCCGAACGTGGTCATGTGCACCGTTCCAGTGAACACCTGCATGCCGGCTGCTTGGGCATCCTTGCGTGCTTTTTCCTCGGCCTTGACGGCGTCGAACACCTTTTCTTCCTTCTTTTTCTCGGCGGCTGAGCTCGAAGCGCTCTTCTCTGATGCTTCAGAGGAAGCCGACGCGCTCGAGCTCGCTTCGCTTTCGGCGGATGAAGAGGAGGCGCTCTCCTCAGCTGCTTGTGATGACGAGCTCGCGGCGCTTTGCGATGCGGGTCCGTTGAGGCCTAGAAGCGCCGCTGCGCAAATACCCACTCCGATGATGAGGGAGATGCAGATGATGCCTATTGCGATGTTTCTGCTCGAAACGCGCTTTCCCGTTTTCACCTGTGCGGGTTTGTATCCGCCTCTGGCAGGTTGAGCATCTTGACGTGCGGGCTGTCCGTCGACCGGCGTCCCGCAGTCCTGGCAGAATCGCGCTTCGGGCTCGAGCGTTGCCCCACAGTTTCGGCATTGCATGTTTTTGCTCCGTTCTAATGTCAAATTCCGCCCCAGGGGTTCAATTTGGCATTTTTGCCTACCTAGTAAGGATACTCGAAACCGCTGTAATCTGGGAAGAAAGCATCTAATCCGCTAGAATGGGTCCTTGATATCGATCTTGGACCCGTTTTAACGAAGGAGCCACGGTAGGTCATGCTGTGCATGTGGTGCGGAGAAGAGACGCCCGACGGCTCGGCGTTTTGCGAAAAGTGCGGGCATGCGTTCGAGGGTATCGAGGGTGCACCTGATTCTGAGGATGCCGGAACAGTGCTCGACCCCGAAAACGTTGCTTCGGAGGAAGAGGGCTTCGAACAGCCCGATGACGAGCCGTCTGCAATCGAAGAAGAACTATCGGATGATATCGCGATTGCAATCGAAGAAGAGCTTTCGGCGCCCGCGATCGAGGAAGATTTTCCGAGTGACGCTGCGCCTACAGTTGAGGAAGAGCTTTCGAGTGGCGCTGCACCTGCAACTGAGGAAGAGTTTTCGGATGACGCCGCGCCCGAAACGCTCGAAAGCTATAGCGGAACGCTTTCGTTTGATGACGTAGAGGCAAGCGTGGAGCCCGCCAGACGCATAAGCGTAGGCGGGCCATACGTCGAACCGCCTAGCCCGCCCATTCAGCCAGAGTTGAGCCGGGGACGCATTGCGATTGTAGCCACGATCGCCGTCTTGTTTGCTGCGGCGGTCATATTGCTGGCCTGGGCGAGCATCCTGAGGTTTCTGGGCCTATAGGGGTCTATAATCGGAAAAGTCGGAAGCAGCGGCCGAAAAGCGAGGCTGCGCTTCTGTGGCGTAGGGACGATTTATGCTGCCACACAGGGCAGCAGAATGGAGGAAGTTATGGTCGACGCCAGGCCTGTCGTGGGCATTATCATGGGTTCGACATCCGACATGCCGACAATGGAAGCATGCATGGCGCAGCTTGACGAATTCGGCATTCCCTACGAGGTGAAGGTGGCAAGCGCCCACCGCAAGCCCGCCGAGGTGCATGAATGGGCCTCGACTGCCCACGAGCGAGGAATTCGCGTCATCATAGCCGCTGCTGGCAAGGCTGCGCATCTGGGCGGCGTCGTGGCAGCCTTCACGCCCTGCCCCGTTATCTGCGTGCCGATGAAGACAAGCGATTTGGGCGGCTTGGATTCGCTGCTGTCCATGGTGCAGATGCCCTCTGGCGTGCCGGTTGCTTGCGTTGCCATCAACGGCGCCAAGAACGCGGCTATCCTGGCCGTTCAGATGCTGGGGACAGGCGATGAGGCCGCACGTCAGAAGATAGTGGACTTCAAGGCGGCCATGGCCGAGGCGTAACGCGAAACGGCCGGGTCGCGCGGGGATTGCCCCAAGATCGCGGCCTTTTAAAACGGGAGGGGATTCATGGCGAAAAAACTGCTGATGGGAAACGAGGCCATGGCTCATGCGGCACTCGAGGCCGGCGTGCGGGTGGTTGCCGGGTATCCGGGCACGCCGTCATCGGAAATCGTCGAGACTGTTGCCAAGCTCCGTGCTGCAGGTATCGCTCATGGCGTGCATGTGGAATGGTCCACTAACGAAAAGGTTGCCCTCGAACTGCTCTTCGGCGCTTCGCTCGCCGGCGCGCGCGGCCTGTTCACCTGCAAGCAAATGGGCCTCAACGTGGCAAGCGATGCGCTCATGAGCTTGAACTACGTCAGCGTGCGCGGCGGTCTCGTCCTGGTCGTCGCTGACGACCCCGGCCCCATCTCGTCGCAGACGGAGCAGGATACCCGTCGGTTTGCGGCATTTGCCAAGGTGCCGGTGCTCGACCCCTCCACACCCGAGCAGGCATTCCGAATGATACAGGCGGCCTTCGACCTTTCCGAACGCTTCCACACGCCCGTAATCGTGCGACCGACCACGCGCGTCGACCATGCGTCAGCCTTCTTCGAGGTGGCCGACGAGACGTTCGCGCGTCCCGTGCCCGAGGAGGGTTTCGAGCGCGACGTTTCGAAATGGGTGATTTTCCCCCGACGGGCTTATGAGGCACATGGCGAGATCAACGAGCGCTTGTCCCAGGTGGCGGATGCGTTTTCCTCCGAAGAGCCGTTTTCCAGCTTTAACGAAGTCGTCGAGGGTCCCGAAGGCGCGTCTGACGACCCCGTTTTCGGCATCGTGGCAAGCGGTATTAGCGCGGCGTATGTGCGCGAGGCGCTGCAAATGGTTGAAGAGCGTGCAGGGCGCGCTCATGTGAAGATACCCGCCTACCGATTCATGCAGGTGGGCACGCCCTATCCGTTCCCCGCACAAGCGCTTTCCCGGTTCGCGAGCGGCCTTTCGGACATCCTGGTCATAGAGGAGCTCGATTACGTGCTGGAAGACGAGCTCGCCCAGCTCGCGGGACGCACGCATGCGTCCTTCAATGTGCACGGCAAGTTGACGGGCGAGGCGCGCGATCGCGGCGAAAACGACGTGGACGACGTCGTGCTGCGCATCGAGAAATACTTAGGGTTGGTCGGGCGGCTTCGCCTGCACCTCCACGAACAGGACGAGGACGCGCGTACGGCGTCGATAAGCTACGAGCAGGCCTCCGAGCTGCCCGTCCGTCCGCCGGTTTTGTGCCCAGGCTGTCCGCATCGCGGAGCGTTTTACGCTGTCAAGCAGGCTCTTCTCAAGACACCGGCGGTGTTATGTGGTGATATCGGCTGTTACACGCTAGGCAACGCCCAACCCCTTGACGCAGTGGATACCTGCCTGTGCATGGGTGCAGGCGTTACCATGGCGCAAGGTCTTTCCGTGGTCGACCCTGCGAAGAAGGCTGTTGCCTATATCGGGGATTCGACGTTTTTCGCTAGCGGCATGACGGGGCTTGCGAATGCCGCTTACAACGGCCACGACATCACGGTGATGGTGTTGGACAACGCCACCACGGCCATGACGGGCAGCCAGCCCCATCCTGGAACGGGATACACGCTGATGGGCGATCAGAACGAGCCCCTTTCCATCGAGGCCGTGTTGCTCGCGAACGGTTTCTCGCACGTGTACCACGCAAACCCACTCGACAAGGACGCTTCGATCGTCGCGGTGAAAGCAGCCATCGCCTACGATGGTCCCTCTGCCGTCATCTTCGAATCGCCGTGCATCCAGCTGATCAAGCCCGACGAGCCGGTTTCGATCGATGCTGACGTGTGCACAGGCTGCAAGAAATGCATTACCGAGATCGGATGTCCCGGTATCGGGTTCGATCCTTTGAGGGAAGGGCCTCGCAGTGGGTCGCGTGGCCAGGCGTTTATCGATCCCGCGTTGTGCAACGGATGCGACCTGTGCGTTCAGGTCTGTCCCTTCAAGGCCATCACTTTCCCCGTACCTGATGCCGAGTTTGCAGACCTTGCCGAAGATGAAGTGTTCGAGGTTGTAGAGGCCGAGGCAGAAGAATCCCTGGCTGATGCGGAATTTGACGAAACCAATGAAGTCGAGGAATCCTACGTTGATGAAGCATCCCATGATGATGGAGCGAGCGCGGACTCATATCAGGGAGAAGAGCCTGACCTATCGGGCTTCGATGAAACCGTCGGGGTTTATGGTTTAGAAGACGAGGAGCTGTTCTTGTTTGATGATGGAGCCGGTGAGGCTGATTCGGCGGAATCGGATGACGATGCCGAGAAAGCCGTGGCAATTGAGGAATGCGCCACTGTGGCGCTCGACCCCTCCGAGCTGGAAGAGATATCCGCTGCCAAGGCTTCGGAACCAGATGGCCCTCAGTCTGTTGACCAGGAGGCTCTTACACGTCGTCTGGTGCTCACAGACGAGCTGAATATTGAAGAAGACTTGCCGGAGGAAGGGGGCCAGGATGCTTAACGTCATGCTCACAGGCGTGGGCGGGCAGGGCACGGTCCTGGCCGCTAAGGTGCTGGCGCAGGCAGCGCAGGAGAAGGGCTGGCATGTACGCACAGCCGAAACCATCGGCATGGCTCAGCGCGGTGGTTCGGTGGTGTCGCACGTACGCATGGGCAACGAGGGCGAAGAAGTGCAGTCGCCGCTCATCGCGCGGGGATGCGCAGATGTGATCATAGCCTTCGAACCTGCCGAGGGTGCGCGCATGCTGCCGTATCTGGCTCCGACGGGTGTGCTGGTGACGGCTACGACCGCCGTGCAGCCGGTTACAGCTGCGCTTGCGAAAGATTCTTATCGAGGCTCTGTCGTGTTGCAGGGGCTTCGCGATGCGTTCGCGCAGGCGCCTGACCAGCTCGTCATCGTGCCCGATGACGAGCTCTTAGAGCGCATTGGCAATCGCAAGGTGCTCAACACGGTGCTCTTGGCAAAGGCCATCGGCACTGGTCGCCTGCCGCTGGACCTCGACGACCTGCGCTCTGCGATTCGTGCTTGCGTGAAGCCTGCTTTCGTCGATCTCAACCTTCAAGCCATCGGCTAAAAGCAGCAAGTAACTGTGGCGGCCCGATTAGTTGTCCCTGGGGTAATCGATAACCCCAGAGGCAGGTGATTGGGTCGCCCTTGTTTTCCCCGACGTGCTTCCAAGTGCTACAATGGCACGCATGAAGGTTTCATTCGACAACGCCTTCATCGCCGCGGCTACGGCTGGGCGATGGTTTTAGCTTCAAGACTCTCGCGAGCTTGAAGCTTTTCCCGCTGTCATCTGCATCGGACGCTTCGCTCGCAAGGGCTTGAAGCGAACCCACCACTCATCCCTTACACGTAATGCGCCTAATTGTGCGCCCAAGAGAAAGAAGACCGCCATGGAAATGCAGCCTGCACAGCTCGAGATGATTACCAAGCAGTTCGCCACGCTGAAGGAGAACAGCCCCTTCTATGCTAAGAAGTTCGAAGGAATCGACCTCAACGACGTGAAGACCCAGGCCGATTTCGAGAAGCTGCCCTTCACCGAAAAGGCCGACCTGCGCGAAGCCTATCCGCTGGGACTCTCCGCAGTGCCGCAGGAGAAGATCGTGCGCATCCACAGCTCGTCGGGCACGACGGGCACGCCGGTCATCATCCCGTACACTAAGAAGGACGTCGAGGACTGGGCCATCCAGTTCGCGCGCTGCTACGAGTATGCCGGCGTCACCCCCGAAGATCGCGTTCAGATCACCCCGGGTTACGGCCTGTGGACGGCGGGCATCGGCTTCCAGGCTGGATGCGAGCTTTTGGGCGCCATGGCCATTCCCATGGGCCCGGGCAATACCGAGAAACAGCTGCAGTTCATGATGGACATGGAAACGACGGTCTTTACGGCTACCGCTAGCTACGCCCTCCTGATTGCCGAAGAGGTCGAGAAACGCGGCATCAAGGACAAGATCAAGCTCAAGAAGCTCATCACGGGTTCCGAGCGCGCAGGCGAGAAGATCCGAAAGCGCATCACCGACGCTCTGGGCGTTGAGTATTACGACATCTACGGTCTTACCGAGGTGTACGGCCCCGGCATCGGCATCAACTGCCAGTACACCCACGGCATGCACGTGTGGAGCGACTACGTCTACCTCGAGATCATCGATCCGGAGACCGGTGAAGTTCTGCCAGATGGCGAGTGGGGCGAGATAGTGCTCACCACGCTTCAAAAGGAAGGCGCGCCGCTTATCCGCTTCCGCACGCACGACCTGTCGCGCATCATTCCAGGCGAATGCGTATGCGGTCACAACGAGCATCCGCGCCTCGATACCCTCACGGGTCGCTCCGACGACATGATGAAGATCCATGGCGTCAACGTGTTCCCAGCTCAGATTGAAGAAGTCCTGAAGGAATTCCCCGAGCTGTCGAGCGAATACCAGATTCGCATTTCGCATCTGGATGGTCGCGATACGATGCGTGTTTACGTGGAGGCCAGCGGCTCGGTCGATTGGGCGAAGGCGTCGAAGGACGTTGCAGTTCGCATGAAGAGCAAGATTGGTTTCACGCCTCTAGTGAAGATCGTCGAGCTCGGCTTCTTGCCGCGTAGCGAGAAGAAGACCAAGCGCGTTTTCGACGAACGCGATTAATAAGGTTCCGCTGTCCTTACGGACGGCGGAACTACTGTACGCTGCGAAGCTCTGAGGTATCCCATCTTGGCTTTCAAGCCTGCGCTTGCGTTCGAAGTACGCGGCGCTTGTCTTTCAAGCCAATCTGGGGTACCTCAGCGCTTCTCGCTTCGTTGCCTGTACGGCAAGGTGCCCATGGGTGCAAGCGAGTATGTCGAGTGACCCGTTCTTTTAACACGCAAAGACAGGTGGATGGCGCAATTGCTGTGCACTGTACAGTACTCTGAGGCCGCTCGCTTCGTTAACTGTTCAACTAGGTCATAAGGATTGGCGGCAGGTGAACTCGCTTCTCGCTTAGTTGACTGTTCGATTAGTTTCCCAAGATTGGTGGACAGCAAAACTAGTTCTTGCTATCTGGCCAGGGGATGAGCGTGCCTTTGGGGATATTCACCATGAAAGCTTCTTGTGCGTATGTGGCAAGGGGGTCATCATTGTGCGAATCACTGAAGAAGCGTTCGACCACGGCATCGGGATAACGCTCGTTCAGGCGCGTGATTTTCTCGGAACCCGAGCAGTTCGGCCCAAGGGTACATCCAGTGTGCGGATCGACTTGCGAGGCGATTAGCTCCAGGCCACGACGCGCGCATACGTCGCGGAGGAGGAATTCCGGCGAAGCGGATATAATCAGATCGCCCATATTCGGGTGGCAAGGCCCCATGATGTTGTGTTCATGCATGCGCCAGAAGCGTTCCACTTCGACGTCGATATCGGGAATAAACGGCAAAAAGCGATAGAGCGTGCTTTTGAAACTCGTTTTGTCTAGGATGTGCAAGCCGAGGCATGCAGCAGCCGCGACGCCTGTTCGCGGCAGCGTACGCGCAATACGCGGGTAACGTCGCAGGCACCACTTGAAGAAATCCGCAGTCGAATCTCCTCGATACAACGTTCCATCGAAATCGTAGATGTCCATAAGGGCAGTATAGCGGCTTGATTGCAAAAATGTTAACAAACAGGTTGCGCGCGTGTCTCGTTGTGCTAAAGTGCATTCCATGCAAACGTTGCGAGAACATATCGACTTTATTCAGGTGGATCAAGCGCCTATTTCCCGACGCAACGACGCCTTCTCCTCCATCTATTATTATCGATATCTCTAGCACACGGGTTTCACCGGTGCTTTTTTAATGCTCCGTGTTGAGAGTCGTGTGCGAACGTCTTCTGGTGCTTCGGCACCCTTCTGATGTCGCGCGTGTCGCATCGCGCTAACGCTAGTCGATTGGAATCATCATGCTCTGGAAAATACTCGTACTTGTTCTGTTCGTTGCCATCGCCGTGGGGGTTGGCATTTACGCTCGCCGTTCGGCTTCGAGTGTTGATGGGTTCGTTCTTGGTGGCCGCAACGTCGGTCCTTGGCTTTCCGCTTTCGCTTATGGCACGAGTTACTTCTCGGCCGTCATCTTCGTCGGCTACGCAGGTCAGTTCGGTTACCGCTATGGTCTGTCGGCGACATGGGCTGGCATTGGCAATGCGCTGATCGGCTCGCTTTTGGCCTGGTGGGTGCTCGGTCCCCGCGCACGTGAAATGACGCATCGCCTGAAGGCTACCACCATGCCAGAGTTCTTCGGCAAGCGCTACAACTCCGCGGCGCTGCGCATCGCGGCTGCAGCCATCATCTTCATCTTCCTGATTCCCTACACGGCAAGCGTCTACAACGGACTTTCGCGCCTGATTGTCATCGCGTTCGGCATCGACGTTCCCTACGAGTACTGCATCATCTTCATGGCGCTTGTCACCTGCGTGTACGTAGTGCTCGGCGGTTACATGGCCACGGTTATGAACGACTTCATCCAAGGTTGCGTCATGCTCATAGGCATCGTGGCCGTCGTCATCGCCGTGCTCAACGGTTACGGCGGATTCAGCGATGCGGTCATTTCGCTATCGCAAATCCAGGCTCAGGACACGGCCATGCAAGGTGCCTACACGAGCTTTTTCGGACCCGACCTGTTTAACCTGCTCGGCGTTGTTGTGCTCACATCGCTGGGCACCTGGGGTCTGCCGCAGATGGTTCAGAAGTTCTACGCTATCAAGAGCGGCCCGGCGGTCAAGCAAGGCGCCATCATCTCCACCGTGTTCGCCTTCATCATCGCTGGTGGCAGCTACTTCCTGGGCGGTTTCGGTCGTTTGGCCATCGAGAATCCCGCTGCATCGCAGTTCATCGAGTACAACCCTGCTACGGGCGCCATCATCTATGACTCCATCATGCCTGCGCTCGTGTCCAATATTCCCGACATCCTGCTGGGTGTGCTCGTGGTCATGGTGCTCTCCGCCTCGATGTCCACGCTTTCGTCGCTCGTGCTCACGTCCTCTTCAACTCTGACGCTCGACCTCATCAAGGGTAACGTCGTCAAGGATATGGACGAGAAGAAGCAGATCGCCTGGATGCGTGTGCTGCTCATCGTCTTCATCGCCCTCTCTGCTGGCATTGGCATCATTCAGGTTCAAGGCTCACTGCCCTTCATCGCCCAGCTCATGGGTATCTCGTGGGGTGCGCTCGCGGGCGCTTTCCTGGGCCCGTTCCTCTGGGGTTTGTACTCCGGGCGCATTTCCAAGGCTGCGGTATGGGTTAGCTTCATCGTGGGTGTAGGCCTCACCACTGGAAACATGATTTCGGGATTCATCGGCACGCCGTGGATTGCTTCGCCGATCAACGCGGGTGCATTGGCCATGCTCCTGTCTATCGTGATCGTGCCCGTCGTGAGTCTGTTCACTCCTGCGGTTGCCTTCGAGGTCAATCCGCCTTCGCCCAAGGGTGCTGGCGACCTGGCGTTCGAGGCTGCGACGGCTGGGCAGGAAATCTCCGCCGAAACAGGCGGCAAGGGCATCGAGGGCGCGGCGGCAGACGAAATTGCCATTCCGCCCATGGGCAAGCGCAGCTAGCTAAAAGATATGTGCGGTCGATTTACGGTTCTGACCAGAGAGGAGCTCGCCGATGTTGTCGAGAGTGTTCGGCAACGGCGGGCTCCTGCCTTGCTTGCAGGCGGATGCGGTGGCGAATCGTTGCATCCGCGGGCCCAGGCGCGTCCTGGCTACGAAGTTGATACGGTTGCCAGTCTGGACGGAGACGTTGTCACCCAGCAGCTTGTGTGGGGGTTCTCGGTTCCCTGGGACAGCAAGCCCGTAATCAACACGCGCCTCGAATCGGCCCTCGGTGGCGCTAAGATGTGGAAAGCTCCCCTGCACGATGGGCGCTGCATTTTGCCGGCGGCGTCGTTTTTCGAGCCTAGGAACGTCGAAGTGCCAGATGGTACCGAGGCGAAGCGCGCCACCCGGCAATCGTATGAGTTTCTACAGCCCGATGGAATGCCTTTGCTGATAGCGGGCGTCCAAGAAGCTGGCCGTGTATCGATCGTGACGACGCAGCCCAATGCTGCCGTTGCGCCCATTCATCAGCGGATGCCGCTTGTCCTGGCTTTTGAAGAGGCTCCCATCTGGCTTGAAGGCGAAGTTGCCGATCTCGCATCTTTGGCGGATCGATCCGCGATTCCTTTGACGGGCGTTCTCGAACGTCCCCATCGCGCTGGTTTGGAGCAGCTGTCGCTGTTCTAGAGTCTTCGTTTGGGGCGTGGGAATGAAAACGGCCCCATGGTTGGGGCCGAGGATTCTCGCTGGCGCGCCCTGTAGGATTCCATTTTGCTTCGCAAAATAACGGCTCCGCGCTAAAGCGCTCCGCCGAAGTGCTTTTTGTTCCCGACTGCGCTACGCGCATTCGGGAAATAGTTCTGAAAATTTGTACGGGGGCAAGCTCAAGCTTGCCCGTTCTCACTGAAAACGGCACACTGTGCCGTTTTCCGGGCGCTCGAACCCTCATCGGTTCGAGTCCCTGGTCCCTGCTAAAACACAACGC
>JAFRJC010000161.1 GCA_017432445.1 Eggerthellaceae bacterium
CGCGGAGGTCACTGACGAGGAGGTGGCGAGGGCGCAGTGGCTCCTCAACAACAGGCCGAGGAAGGTGCTGGGCTGGAAGTTCCCTGCAGAGGTCATGCAGGAAGTGCTGGCGGAAGGTGCAACGATCGCCTGAACCCGCCCGGTCCCTTAGTCTCGTTATAATGCTGAAAAGGGAAAGCGGAGAATGGATTGAGGGCGAGACCATGGTCATCTTGATTGCTGGCGCATCGCATACCGGAAAAACCCTGCTCGCGCAGAGGATGCTCGAGAAATACAGCTACCCCTATCTCTCCATTGACCACTTGAAGATGGGCTTGATCCGCAGTGGGAACACGTCGCTCACGCCTGCGGACGACGACGCCCTGACCGCGTATCTCTGGCCGATAGTCAGGGAGATGGTGAAAACCGCGATCGAGAATGACCAGAACCTGATCGTGGAGGGCTGCTACATCCCGTCTGATTGGCGGCAGGACTTCGACGAGCGTTATCTCCAGTCGATCCGTTTCGTCTGCCTTGCCATGTCCGATGCGTACATCGACGCGCACTTCGACGAGATCCGTGCGCACGGATCCGACATCGAGAAGAGGCTGGATGATTCGGGATGCACACTCGACTCGCTTAAGAAAGACAACCGCGCCTACATCGAGGCGTTCACGCGCTGCGGGGAACACGTCACGCTGATTGACTCGGATTACGAGGAAGCCATACGCGCTTTGTTAGATGAATGCTAGCTGTGTCAGCGGAAGAAAATGAGACAAAGGGGCCGCCCCATTGTCTCATTGGTATAATGCAGCCATGGAAACCGTCTTCTCATCGCTTGCAGTCATCACCATCGTAGCGGCAGTCGTGCCGCTCGTGGCGAACCGAATTCCCAACAAGCTCGTTCCCGAAACGGTGCTGCTGCTCATCGCGGGCGCCGTTCTCGGGCCCTATGCCCTCAACATCGTGAGCGTGTCGGATGCGGTCAGCTTGCTCTCCGAGCTCGGCATGGCGTTTCTGTTCCTGCTCGCAGGCTACGAGATCGAGCCGAAGAACCTCACGGGCCGGCAAGGGCGTTCCTCGATAATCACCTGGTTCGTCTCGTTCGCAATGGCGATGGCGATCATCATGGCCCTCACCGGCGCGGAAATCGGCGGCATAGGCGCGACAGCTGCGGCGATAGCGCTCACCACCACGGCAATCGGCACGCTCATGCCGATCCTGGCCGAGCGCGGGATCCTGGGAACGCGCGTGGGCGACCTCGTGCTCAGCTACGGTACGTACGGGGAGATCCTGCCCATCTTGGCCATCGCGCTGCTCCTAACGGCCCGTGCGAAATGGGTTACGGTGATCGTCCTGCTCGTTTTCGCTGCAATCGCCATCATCGTCGGTTTGAAGGCGAAAAGGTTCCGCCGAGTTGGGAATCGCGCCTACGATTTCATGGTCGACCGGGCGGATTCGGGAAGCCAGACGCTCGTGCGCTCAACCATCTGCCTTCTCATCTGCCTGGTGGCCGTAAGCGCCAGATTCCACCTCGACAGCATCCTCGGTGCATTCGCGGCTGGCTTCGTGCTGCGCTACGTCGTCCCCGAAGGCAACCATTCCCTCGAGCAGAAGCTCGAGGGAATCGGCTACGGTTTCCTCATTCCGCTATTCTTCGTCGTTTCGGGTGCGGG
The DNA here is from genome assembly GCA_017432445.1 of Eggerthellaceae bacterium. Taxonomy (GTDB): domain Bacteria; phylum Actinomycetota; class Coriobacteriia; order Coriobacteriales; family Eggerthellaceae; genus UBA9715. The sequence goes on from JAFRJC010000161.1 coordinate 1,656, forward strand.
GATAGACCTCTCGGCAATTGGGGCGAAGCCGTTCATGCTCGTCGTGTTCATCGTCCTGCTTCTCGTCGTGCGCTTCGTTCCGATTCTGGTGTCTCTGCGGCTTGGCCGGGAAACGCGCGGGATGCGCTGGTACGACCGCGTTACCGTCGCGTTCTACTGCACGACCGCCCTGCCGCTCATCGTCGCCGTCACCAACGTCGCCGTGAGCGCCGGGGCCATGGATTCCGCGACCGCTTCCGTCATGGTCGCAGCGGGGGCGATCTCTGTGTTCCTCATGCCTTTGCTGGCGTCTGTCTGCCAACGTGTCGTTGTCGAATGAGATAAAGGGGCCGTCCCTTTGTTTCAGAGCTTGCCAGTCCTATTCAGGCAAATTGTTGGCATGGGCGAGTGAGATTTCGGATGGACACCCGGCGTGTTCGCGTAAGAAGCGGGTGAGGTTTCGTTTTGATATTTGCCGCGTTTTCCGTGCCGCTGCGCAAGGGTGAGGCAGCCTGCTGGGCAAGGTTCCGGGTCTAGCATGGAGAAGCGCTCATATGCAGGATCCGTTTTTCGAGGCATCGCTTTGAGGATTCTTGCATGTCGAGAGTGTATCCTGTAGAATACATTAATGGACTGGAGCCGTCACGTGAAGGTTTTGAAGACCGACCAGTACGACCGTTGGCTCAGAAGGCTGAAGGACGTTGAAGCGAGGGCGAAGATCAATGCGCGCATCCGCAGGATTCAGCTCGCGAACGTATTGGTTGGCGACTGGAAAAACGTTGGCGGGAAGGTGATCGAGCTCAGGGTCGATTGCGGCCCTGGATACCGCGTGTATGCGCACCTTCGTGGAAGAGAGCTCCTACTGCTTCTGCTCGGAGGAGACAAGTCGACGCAGTATGAGGACATCCGCAAGGCGAGGGTGCTGCTGGAGGAATGGGAGGCGCAGGGTGGCCGTGAAGACTAGCGAATGGGATGCGAGCGAGTACCTCGGAAGCGAGGAGGAGATAGCCGCGTACCTGAACGCTGTCCTCGACGAGGGCGACCCGGTCCTGCTCCAGGCGGCGCTGGGTGATGTGGCCAAGGCCAGGGGCATGACGGCCGTCGCACGAGAGGTTGGCGTTGGTCGCGAGAGCCTCTACAAGTCCCTCAGCTTGACGGGCAACCCCTCGTTTCAGACTATCGCCAAGGTTTCCAATGCGCTCGGCCTTCGGATGACATTCCAGCCGATGTTGAAGTAAATGAGACAAAGGGGCGGCCCCTTTGTCTCATTCTTGTCTCATTCGCGCAGGCACGACGCTACGAAGCGCTGCGGGCGTATTCGGCGACCTGCTTGTAGAGCGCCTCGTTATCTGCGTCCGTGACGTCGAGCTGTCCGGTGGGGTATGACAGGATGTAGATGACGCCGCTCGCATTGCTGGGTTTCACGGTGATCGCATAGGTGCCGGGATCGACCTCGGTTTGCGAAGCGCTGCACCCCTCGTAGGCGTAATCGCTGTACTCGCCCTGGGGGAATTTCGCCACGACCACGGCCTCGCCGGAGATGAGCTTGGAGGCGACGGTGAAGGATTCACCGTCTTTGATGGTGACCTCTGACTCGACGGTGCTGCTGGCGGAGTCCAGGCTGACTTCTACCACGTTATCAGATAGCTGTGCAACGGTGGCTTCCTCGACGGAGCCCCCGGACGATTCCCCGCCAGAAGTGCAGGCGGCCAACATAAGAGACAGCGCTATGGCCGATACGACAGCGAGCAGGCAGGTCTTTTTCATGGTCCGTCCTTTCGATCGGGTCGTCTGGTGCGGTTGGCATGTTCGCATTATACATTCAGATTTGCGCATTCGCATTCCGGGCGATGGATGAGACAAAGGGCCCCTTTGTCTCATTGTCTCATCCGATGCTTGACGCGAGTACCGCGAGCGCATCGATGCCGTGCTCTCGCGATACCTTGAGGGGTGATCGGGTTCGAAGGCAAGCTAGCGCTCTGCCGGAAGCGGGATGCTTCCGCATCATGCACGAGCTAGGTTCTATGCAGAGACGCGCAACTTTCCCCGCGCCAGTGTGCAAGGGTGTCGACCTGTGGGGAAATGTTTCTGGGCTAGCATAGCTTCAGAAGCACAAGCTGGTTTACTAAAGCAGTTCAGTTATGGCAACGCGAAAGGGCAAGATTGTCATCCAGTCGGGTGCTAACGTTTGGCCTCATGAATTGAAGACCGCAGAGGCGCTGGCCGCTGCCGGCTACACTGTCGAGTTCATTCGCAAGAGCGAGGAGCGGCATGCAACATCTGCAGATTGCATTATCGATGGGGTCATTTGGGAGATGAAAGCCCCAACTGCCAGCCAGATTCGTCGCGTGCAGCGTGCGCTTCGCGATGCGTTAAAGCAGTCCAGCAACGTGATATTAGATTCCAGACGCATGAAGGGCATCCCCGACAAAGCTATCGAGAGGGAACTTCGCAAATGGGCAGGCGAGTTGAAGCACCTCGACAAGCTTTTGTTTGTTGGCCGTGGAGGAGCCGTCGTTGACATAAAATGACGCGCTTGCTATTTTTATTGATGCAAAAGCGCTGGAACGGGATGTATTGTCCTCACCTCCAGCGCTTTCGCATACCAGGTGGTCGAACTAGGGATTTTTCTCCTGGATACTTGTCCCAGGAGCCTTGCTGTTGTCATCCCGAGCCGAAGGCGAAGGATCTTTCGGCAAAGTTGTCGCATAATAAATCAGAGAATGGATGAGACAAAGGGGCCGCCCCTTTGTCTCATTCTCGTCCCAGTTGCGCTTAACCCACCACGAGCTTGTTGGTCTTCTTAAGGTACTTGGCGGGAATGGGGCGGTCCAGAGCCCAGGTGACGTTCATGGGGCGGCTGCCCTCGTGGGAGACGTACGAAGCGGTACCCAGGTAGGTGTAGGCGGCGGCAGAGCCTAAGATGGCGTCCTTCTTGTGCTCGCGCACGAACAGCAGCACGCGGCTGCCGCGCTCGGCGTGGTGGATGTAGCGCTGGCCGGTGGGGGAGTCGGCGCTCGTAGTGCTCTGGCTCTGCCAGTGGAACAGCTCCTCGCTGATGGAGTAGTCCTCGTACATGGTGGTGGGCGAGTAGTCCTTGTCGGACTTGTTCAGCGTGACGAACAGCACGTCGATCTTCTTGTCGGGAAGCCACTTCACACCCTCGCGCACTGTACCGGGCTTCAGGAAGTCCAGCGCCACCAGCAGCTGGTCGCGCGTGTAGCTGCAGTGCAGGTCCAGCGGGCAGTCGAAGCCGACGTCGACCGGCTCGTCGATGAAGTCGATCTGGTCGAACTGGTAGCGCAGCAGCTCTATGAGCTCGCCCATATGGGTCGGGTTTTCGGAAAGCGCGTGCAAGTTGGAAACCGCCTCGATGAGACAAAGGGGTCGCCCCCTTTGTCTCATTGGTATAATGCAGCCATGGAAACCGTCTTCTCATCCCGCATACCAGTACCTACCGATACGATAGAATTGACATGACGAAAATGTCGAAGGGCGGCTATGGGCATCGTTTGCGATGAAGAGCATTTCTCTCGCCTGGTCAAAGGCGATAGGGAAGCGCTGCGCCCGCTGATGGAGCGTTACGGCGAGCCGGTGAAGCTCTACGTTGACGGATATATCCACGATGCCGACATGGCCGAGGAAATCATGATCGACGCGTTTTCGCGCATGTTGGTCAAGGCGCCTCGCCTGCGCGAGGGAGCCTTCAAGCCATATCTCTACAAAACAGCGCGCAACCTCGCGTTTAAGCACCTGAAGTATCGCAGCCGCTTCATGAGCTTGGACACCTTGGCCTACGAGCCCGTTGACGAGGCCCGTTTCGAAGAAGGCCTGGTGGAAGACGAGCGTAACCGCGAGCTGTACCGTAACCTCGACCGCATACCGCCCGAGTATCGCGAGGCGCTGTACCTGGTGTACATCGAGGGTCTGAGCTACGACGAGGCTGGTGCGGTGATGCGCAAGTCGCGCAAGCAAATCGAAAACCTTTTGCTCCGCGGCAAGCGTGCGATGAGGTCTTTGATGGAGACGGAAAGCAGCGACGCTTCGGTCTCTGCGCCATTGCCTGCGGATATCTCGTTTGCTGCGCTCGGGGGCGATGAGGCATGATAGGGCCCGAAGTCCTTTCCGAAAACATAGCCATAGTAATCTACGCCTTGTGTTTTGCCTTTTCGCTAATGCGGGCGTTTAAATTGCATACCAAGCTTTGGGTCATTCTCGCATTTGGGTACGGTTGTAACTTATTTGCCCAGTTGTATTGGACCGGCTTCATGGCCGTGTACGGCGAAACGCCCAGGTACTTCTATATCGCGGACATCGGATGGGCTGCCCAGTTCCTGTTCATCATCATGCTTTTGGTTGAATGCAACATAAAGCGTGCGCCGAAACCGCCTTTTTCCGCCGCTTGGGCTCCCGTTGTCGTGAGCGCTTTCCTGTGCGTCTATTACATATATATAGGTAGCAGTGTTGTGTACTGCTTGGTCGACAACGGCCTCATCGCCGCAATCGGTTTCTTTGCGGTCAAGGGATTGGCGGAAGCGTCTGGCGGACACGGCAAGATCCCCCTCAGCCAAAACCGCATTTTCGCAGGCATGTGTCTCGCTTTCTACGTGGCGGAGTTGGGCCTGTGGACTGCATCGTGTTTTTCCGAGGAAGCGCCGATGGCCTACGTTCTCTTCGACTATGCGCTCTTTGCCTCGCAGGCGGCCATGCTCGTCTGCGCTTGGAGAAGCGAGGATATCTAATGTACGCGGAAAGCGCATTCCTCCTCGTGGTGACGCCGCTCGTGGCTTGCCTGTTCTGCGTAAAGGGCCGGCCGCGTCTAATCGTTGCGGCTTTGGTGGCGGGAATGGTTTCCTGTCTGCTTTCGGCCTACATCAGCGCTACGCTAGCCCAGGTAATCGGGGCTCCTGCTGATATGGCCGCGGTGGAGATATCCCCGTTCGTGGAAGAGGTCATCAAGCTGTTGGCGCCCCTGTTCTATCTGGCGGTGGTGGTTCCCAAGTCTGAAAACATCAACCTGATGTTCGTTTTCGTTGCCGTGGGCTTCGCAACGATGGAAAGCGCGTTTTACCTGTTAGACGCAACATCCGTTGCACCTGGATTCCTCGCGCTGCGCGGTTTGAGCGCGGGCATGATGCATCTTTCATGCGGCATGCTGATGTCGTTTGGATTCGTGCAGATGTGGCCGCACTCGTGGCTACGCGCTACGGGTTCCGTGGGTCTGCTAAGCCTATCGATTGCTTACCATGGGTTCTACAATCTGCTTATTGCTGCTGGCGGTGCAGCCTATATCGTGGCTATCGTCACGCCGCTGTGCACGCTTGCCATCATGGTTGCCGCACGGAGCCTTAGAGGCGCGTTCGGGAGCGGCTCCTCGAACTAATCTGAAGCTCATGTCATGGTGCGAGGCGCTGATTCCGGGCTATCCCATCCCGCCCTCTTGCCTTCGCAAGTTTTGTCCAATTTGTGAAGAAACGCAATCTCGGCAAGTGTTTTTTGTCTGCTGAAGATTTAGGAAACAAGCGGTTCTATCGGAATCGAGGGATAGGTATGTCTAGCACAGACGAGCGGATGGGCAAAGTGTTCAGAAGGGCGTCGCGCATGGAACGTCGGCGCAGGCGGATGACCACCCCTGTGATGGGGGTTCTCGCCGTCTTCCTTGGCGTTGGCCTAATGGGTAGCATCTACCTGTTCAGCGGGCTAGGCGCCGATATTACAGTTGCCGACTTGTACGGCTCGTCTCTCATGTTGGGCAGCGATGCGGGCGGCTACGTCATCGTCGCGATCATTGCAGCGGCCCTCGCCGCTGCCATCACCCTCATCTGCAGCAAAAGATCGAGAAATAACACGTGGTACGACTCTGCCGACGCCGTCGAAAAGGACGAACGCCATGACTAGCAGCCAAAAAAACATCATCAGCACGCTTGCCGACGAATCGGGCAAGGGCTTCATCAAACGGACCTGCAAGGAGAGGCGTATGCTTCGCACAGGCGTCTTCGCATCCATAGCGCTACCGCTTGCGCTCCTCTTCGTCCCGTCGGCGGCTTTCGCCGACGAAGCGGCGGACGACGGAGGGAAGGGCGGCGAGAGCGCCGCTGCAGTCGAGGACTCCCCGGCTGCCAA
>JAFRJC010000162.1 GCA_017432445.1 Eggerthellaceae bacterium
ACCCTGCGAAGGGCGAAGGCGCCAGCGGCGCCTTCGGGGCCGAGCGCAGCGACAGCGTCCGCGCGAGGCCAGCGCTTGCGTAGCAAGCGCACAAGTCCCATTACAGTAGGAATCAACCCAAGAGCCATGGTCTAGGAGCTTGGCGGCTCCTGTTGGATTACCGATTCAGCCAATCCCTAATCTAATAGTGACATGGCCCGTAGGGCTGCTGGCCGGCCGCCCCCGGATGGCCCTAGTCCCCATTACAGCGTTTGGAAAGATTGGGGAGCGAAAATGATCGACACCGACGCCTTTTACCTTCACAGCTGCGAACGCGGTTTCGTGAAGCTCGAGGCGGTGGCGCGTATCATCGCGTGGACGACCCAGACCAAATGGGGTCCGATCCAAATCACCATCAATCTCTCGAAGCCCGAGAAGGATCCGCGAGACATCGTGGCTGCAGCCCGCAAGGCCGCATCGGACGAGCCGAGCTACCAGGACCCGGCCACGGGCGCTTTCCGCCCCTGTCCGCTGTGCGTCACCGAGGCCGACCTCGAATGCGGCTATGCGAAGCGTATGCAGCTTAACGGCGAGCCGTGGGGACTCTGGTACAGTCCCTATGCGTACTACCAGGAGCATTGTATCGCCATGAGCTGGCACCACCGCCCCATGCACATCGACCGCTCAGCGTTTGCCTGCCTGTTCGACGTCGTCGACCTGCTCCCGCAGTACTTCTTCGGTAGCAATGCGGAACTGCCCATCGTGGGCGGTTCCATCTTGGGGCACGACCATTTCCAAGGCGGAAGGCACGTGTTTCCCATGCAGGAGGCGCCGTTGTCGGAGAGTTTCGAGCTGACGGGGTTCGAAGGAATCAGGGCGGGCGTCGCGACCTGGCCTGTGTCGGTCATCCGCCTTTCGGGAGTTGACCGGCAGATGCTCATACAAGCGGCCTGCACGGTGCTGGACGCATGGCGGACCTACGACGATTCGCAGGCGGGTATCGTCAGCGAGTCGGAAGGGGAGCGGCATAACACCATCACACCCATCTTGAGCAGGCGCGACGGAGAGTATCAACTCGATTTGGCGCTCCGTTGCAACGTCACGAGCGCAGAGCGCCCGCTTGGCGTCTTCCACCCGCACGAGCGGCTCCACCGCATAAAGAAGGAGAACATCGGGCTAATCGAGGTCATGGGCCTTGCCATACTACCTCCGCGTGTGCGCGGCGTCATGGCCGACCGGGGCCTTTCCCGCGATGATGTCGGCAACCTGTTCGCCGAGGTACTCGAATGCGCCGGCGTTTTCAAATGGGACGCGGCGGGTCGTGCCGCACAGAGCCGTTTCATCAAGGTCTTGACCAGCTAGTTTCCCATGTTTCAGGGCTTCGTGCCTTGCCGCGCCATGAGGGGCATCTGGTCTGGTTCCAATGGCGCGTTGGCTATGCGAGAACGATGACGGGTTTTTCGCCGGCGGCAAGCGTGCCGTTGCAGACTTCGATGGGCAGGGCGTCTATCAAGTTGATATAGGCGCCGTCTGGTATGTCGACCGATACGGGGACGCTTTCACCGCGCAAGCTGAACACACCCAGCGCACGGCCCCAGTCTCCCTCGCGTGCAAGCACCGCGATATCGTGCTCGTCATCGGCATGAGAAGAGAAGAAATCGTCGCATCCGAGCGTCTCGTGCTTGATCTGCGCAAGCCGCTCCATGAGCGGCGAGAGGTCGCTCCCCGTATCCCACACCACGGGGTCACGGTCGAAGAGCGTGACGGTATGGTCGCTTGCAGCTTCCTGCCCCGCGTAGATGAGCGTCGCCCCTTTGAGAAAGTAGATGAACGCCGTGAGGTTATCGAGCGAAAGCCCCCGCCCGAGCCGTCCCGCGATGCGCGGTGTATCGTGGTTTTCCAGATAGCGCAGCTTGTTGAAGCCTCGTGGATAGACGCTCTCTTGGAAGTCGACCAGATCAAGGTAATGGGAAAGGGGAGCTGTACCCTCGAGCCAGCGGTCGAAGACGGTCTGGATGTCGTAGGCGTACTCGATGTCGAAGGCGGCGAAGGCCTCGGTATCGGTCGCAGCGTAGAGGCCGCGACGGCGCATCTCCTCGCCGAATTCGCGGTGGACCGTTTCGGCGAGCCAGATGCAGCCGGGTCGCACCTGCTCGACTGCCGTGCGCGCTCGCTCCCAGAACTCGACGGGCACGAACGTGGCCACGTCGCAGCGGAACCCGTCAACGTAGCGCCCCCAGAATTGCAGCGTCTCTATCTGGTAGTCCCAAAGCGCGCGGTCCACGGTGTAATCGAGGTCGATGATGTCGGTCCAATCTCCAACGTGGTTCCCCGGTTTCCCGTCGGCGTTTCGATAGAACCATTCGGGATGGGATTCCCAGAGCACCGAGTCGGGTGCGGTGTGGTTGTAGACCACGTCGATGATGCATTTCATACCCTGGGCGTGGATGGCGTCGACCAGCGCCTCGAAGTCTTCTAGGGTGCCGTATTCGGGATTGACGGCGCGGTAGTCGCGGTTGGCATAGGGGCTGCCAAGCGAACCTTTGCGGGCCGTCTCGCCGAGCGGCTGGATGGGCATGCGCCAGAGGAGGTCACCGCCGAGCGCCTTGATGCGCGGCAGGTCGGGTATGAGCGCGCGGAACGTGCCTTCCTGCGTATGGTTGCGTACGAAGACCGAGTAAATAATCGCCTGCTGGAGGCTCTTGTTTATGGCGTGCGGCATGATTGGGCTCCTGTCTATGCGGTCAGGTACATTGTGACACAGTGGAAAGCGCAGCGCAGGAGGTTCTCGGCGTCTAGTTCGTTCTTTTGGCGAGGGCGCTCGAGGCGGGAGAAGCAGATTTGGGAACGCCCCCGCCGGATAATCCGAATGGAGTGCTCTAAGGACAACTGAGGCAAACCGCTCGTCGGGGAAATGAAACCGCTAACCGATGATATGGTACCGTTTGCCGACCGATAATGCTCCATTCTCCTAGTAGGAGCATCATAGTATTGGAAACGTTTCCAGTAACGTTTCCAGAATCGTTTCCATATCCTAGCAGGTATCTAGGATTGCAAAAAGGCGTGCATGGCGACCATCAAAGACATCGCATCGTACTGCAACGTTGCTGTCAGCACGGTCTCACGTGTGCTCAACGACCATCCCGATGTGAGCGCCGATACCCGTGAGAAGGTTCTCGAGGCCGTTCGAGAGCTTCGCTATGTTCCCAACAACAGCGCCCGCGACCTCGCCCTCCAACAGACCGACTCCATCGGCCTCGTGGTGCGGGGCGTCGAGAACCCCTTCTTCATGCCCATCATCCGCGCAATCGAGAAGAGCTGCGAGGAGAAGGGCTACACCATGGTGCTCCATCAAATCACCGCCGGTGGAGACGAGGTGGAGGAAGGTGCCAGGCTCGTCACGTCCAAGCGTCTCAAGGGCCTCATCCTGCTCGGCGGACGCTATGACTATACGCGCGAGGATGCCTCGGCGCTCGGTGTACCGTTCGTGTGCTGCACCAGCAGCAACCGATTCGGTGATCTCGATCCCAGTGCGTTCTCGTCGGTCTCGATCGACGATGCTGCCGAAGCTTACCGCGCCGTCAAGATGCTCGTCGACAACGGTCACACCAAAATCGCGGTCCTGCTTGACTCTGCGCACAACCGTTCCGTCAGCGAACGTCGCTTCCGCGGGTATTGCAAAGCGCTCGCAGAGGCGGGCATCCCTTTGGATGAAGCTCTCGTGTGCGAGACGGTCGACTTCGACATGGAGTCCGTACTGGAGATAATCGAACGCCTCATCACCGATCGTTCCGACATCACGGCCATCTTCTCGGTTTACGATACCTTGGCCATCGCCGCCATGAAGGCAATCGCAAACGTGGGACGTTCCGTGCCTTCCGACATCTCCATCATCTCCATCGACGGCATTGCAATGTCTCTTTGCACCACGCCCACGCTCACCACGCTCGTCCAGCCACAGGAGCTCATCGGTGAGAAGGCTGTGGAGATCTTGGTTGACGTGTTGGACAAGGCTGCCCCTAACAGCCATGTCCAGCTCGAAACAACCCTGAGGCCCGGGGGTACCGTGGGCCACGTTCATTCCGGTGACTTAGCGTGAAGGACGCTGAGCAATTTAGAGGAGGAGAAAACTATGAGTAAGAACCTTTCCCGTAGGGCCTTCCTGGGCGCCGCCGGTGCCATGGCCATTGGCTTGGCTGCTTGCAGCAGCGGTGGTGGCAGCAGCGCAGCGAGCGGCAGCGCCGCAGCGAGCGGCAGCGCCGCCGCAGGTGATGGCAAGGTGTACTGGCTTAACTTCAAGCCCGAGCTTGATGAGACCGCCCAGGGCCTTGCCAGCAAGTATACCGAGGCGACCGGCGTGCCCGTAAAGGTCGTCACCGCCGCTTCCGGCACCTATCAGCAGACTCTCATCGCCGAGATGGACAAGAGCGAAGCTCCGACGCTGTTCATCATCGGCAACGCCGCCGGCGTGACCGAGTGGGGCGACTACGCCATCGACCTCAAGGGCACCCCGATCGAGGCCGAACTTACCACGGACGCCTACAACCTGTATGACGATGCCGGCAAGCTCGTCTCCATGGGCTACTGCTA
>JAFRJC010000163.1 GCA_017432445.1 Eggerthellaceae bacterium
AATTATCGTGCGCGGTAACGGCGTGTTATCGGGCGCGGTCCACGTATCGGGCGCGAAGAACTCAGCGCTCAAGCTTATGGCGGCATCGCTTCTGGCGCAGGGAGAATGCGTCATTCGAAACGTGCCGCTCATTTCGGATATCGACGTCATGGGCGAGGTGCTCGAGGTGCTCGGCGCCACGGTCAGGCGCGGCGAAGGCGAAGACGACGTCCACACGCTCTATGTCGACACGTCAAGAGTCGACTCGTTCGAAACGCCCTACGAGCTCGTCTCGCGCATGAGGGCTTCCATATCCGTGCTCGGTCCTCTCATCGGCCGTTTCGGACGTGCCTTCGTGGCCATGCCGGGTGGTTGCCAGATCGGCGCACGCAAGATCGACATGCACCTGCGGGGCTTGGAGGCGCTCGGCGTCACCTTCTCGATCGACCATGGTTATCTCATGGCCGAAGCCAAAGACGGCCTGCATGGCAACGAGGTCGTGCTCGACTTCCCGAGCGTGGGGGCGACCGAGAACCTTCTCATGGCTTCTGTCGTTGCCGAGGGAAAGACGGTCATTGCCAATGCCGCCCGTGAGCCGGAGATCGTCGATTTGGCAAATATGCTCAATGAAATGGGCGCACGCATCTCGGATGCCGGCCGTTCCGTCATCACCGTCGAAGGCGTTCCGCTCGATTCGTTCCATCCCTGCGAGCATGTGACGGTGGGAGACCGCATCGAAGCGGGGACCTTCCTGGTCGGAGGCGCGCTGACGGGTGGCCCGCTCACCGTCGAGGGTATTAGCCCCGAGTTCTTGCGCATGGCCATCGCGAAGCTGCGCGAGATGGGCTGTGCCGTGGAGGAGGGCGTTGATTTCATAACGGTACGCCGTGACGAGCCGCTGCGCCCAGTCGAGATACAGACTTTGCCTCATCCGGGGTTCCCGACCGATTTGCAGGCGCAGTTCATGCTTTTAGCGGCTTGCGCGAAGGGGACTTCGGTTATTACCGAGAACGTCTTCGAAAACCGTTTCATGTTCGCTTCCGAGCTCGCGCGCATGGGAGCCGATATCCTCATCGAGGACCATCACGCGCTCGTGCGCGGTGGGCGCAAGCTTCAGGGTGCGCCAGTGTCTTCCACCGATTTGCGGGCGGGTGCCGCGCTGGTGCTGGCCGGCATCGTCGCCGAAGGGGAGACGCGGGTACACAAGATCGGCCATATCGACCGCGGGTACGAGGACTATGTGGGCAAGCTGCGCTTGCTCGGGGCAGATGTGAGCCGCGAGCTCCCCTACAAGAATTATCGCGCAAGCGTGCGCCTCAACTCGGAAGAGTAGCCGATGGCCAAGCACGGCAAGCATTACTCATCCGCGCGTTCCCGGAAGACCTCGCGCAAGGTTAGCGACGCCACCATAGGCACGCATGTAGCCCATGGTGCCAGTGGCGCACGCGCGGCATCGCAGCCCAAGTCGGTCTCGTATTCCAATGCGCGCATATCAGAGCGTGCTTCCGAGAGCCATCTGGACACGTTCATGCCCACTGCCACGAGCGGCGAGGATATGGCGAGCTATCGACGCAGGTCGCAGCAGAGGCGCTACATTGAGTCCATGCAGCGCAAGGCACGCATAAGGCGCATCCTCACCGTCGTGTTGGCGCTAGTCGTGGTTGCTGGCGTTGCCTTGGGGGCTGGTTGGCTGGCTTTCCGGGGAGTTTTGGGTTCGCAGATGGCGCTGCATGACTCGAATGCGCTCGAAGCGTTGAGCACGCCCGCGGAAGACGAGACGGTCTACACGCTCGTGACGGCGGAACTCGGCGCGGTCGCTGCACCGCTTGAGCAAGAAGGGCCGGACATGATCCTGCTCGTCGCGGAGGACCGTACGGCAAATGTTTGCGCGATCATCAGCATCCCCGCATCGCTCAAGGTCACTGTCGACAACGATACGAGGAGGCTTGCCGACATGGCGCAGGGCGGAGATGCGTCGCTCATATCCGCCATCGAGTCTTACACAAAGCTCGACATCCATCACCTCATAAAGCTGGACGAGGGGGATATTGCCGGCATCGTCGATGCTTTCGGTGACGTCGAGCTCAACTTCGACCAGGTAATAGACGACCAGAATGCAGGAGATGTCTATTATCCCATCGGCACCTACGTCGTGAACGGACAAGGCGCGCTCACGTACCTGCGTGCGAATAACCTGCATATGGGCAAGAACGACCAGATGATAAACCAGGCGAATTTCGCGAAGACCCTGCTAGGGCGCATGGTCGGATCCGAGAGGGGTTTTACTGCCGAGCTCGAGACAATCGACGAGTACTTCCAGACCGACCTCTCGCTTTCAGCTCTCGAGGACTTTGCTAAATGGATTGGGGAAATTGGCGTCGAGAGCGTCTCGTGTTCTGTGGTGCCTGGCTATTACACCGTCACTTCTGATGTCGTCGGCACGAGCGACGAGCTATTCGTAAGCAAGTCCCCCGAATTCGCGGAGTTCATGGAAACGATTCTGGTGAGCAGCGAAACAGATGGCAATGCTCCGGCCACTATCCAGGCTGCCGATCCCACATCGTTTACGGTCGAAATCCGAAACGGTACCGATATCATGGGGGCTGGCAAGACGACTGCCGAAGCGCTCGCTGCGCTCGGTTTCCGCATCGCAGATGTTGGAAATGCCGAGCAGCAGGTCTACGATGAGACGCTCGTGATATTCCACACCTCGAACACGCCCGCGCCGGCTCCTGAACCGGTTCTCGACGAGAACGGCGAAGTCATCGATACGGGCGAGGGAGAGTCTGCCAACGAGAATGCTGCTGGGGATGCGGTGCAGGGACAGCAGCAGGCAAGTGGCGCCGCGACTCCCGAGGAGAAGCTCGCCGCCGAGCGCGAGGTGGGCCAGTCACGTGCGCAAGCCGTGATTGATGCCCTGGGTATCGGCCGCGTGGTCGAGGGAGACATGTACTACTCCTTCGATGCGGATGTCCTGCTCATCATAGGCTACGACTACAAGCCTGTCGTTTAGGTCCGAAAGCGACTCGCGTATTACGCCTAAGCTGACGGCATCTGCTTGTCCATTGCGAAGAGATACAAAACCCTACGAGCTTCTTACGTCATCTCGGATTGCGGGGCATTTCTGGTAGAATTTTAAACGTTAACCGTTTGAGATGAAGGAGATGCAATGGTAGACAGAAATGACGTGGCAGCAGTTCTCGAGCTTATCCGTCCGAGCCTCATCGCCGATGGCGGAGATGTCAAACTCGTGGATGTCACGGATGATGGCGTGGTTAAAGTCGAGCTCACGGGCGCTTGCAAGGGTTGTCCGCTGTCCGAGCTCACCTTGGCCAACGGCATCGAGCGCATCCTGAAGGAACGCGTCCCGGGCGTGGTCTCGGTTGTTCCCGCTGAGGAAATGGGGCTGTAGCCTAGGCGCATCCGGAAGGTTGGGATATGCTCGACGAGCTATATCATGCGATGGACCCGGTGGCTTTTGCCATCGGGCCCTTGACTGTTAGGTGGTATGGGATTGCCTACGTGCTGGGCTTCGCGTTCATGTGCCTTGTCATGTGGCGGCTCGCGAAGCGTTGGGAGATTCGCCTCGATGAGGATGCCCTGCTCACAATTGTCTGCTGCACCATCGTGGGCGTCATTTTCGGTGCGCGCATAGGCTATTGCCTCGTGTATGGCAATGGGTACTACCTAGCCCATCCTGTCGAGATACTGTTTTTCAACCAGGGCGGGATGAGTTTCCACGGAGGGTTGTGCGGAGCGCTCATCGGCGGCGTGGTGGCGGCACGTTTAACGGGAATCCCGTATCTAACCCTTGTCGACATGGGCGTGATTGGCGCTCCCATCGGCTTGTTCTTCGGGCGGTGCGCGAATTTCATTAACGGAGAGTTGTGGGGAGCGGTGACGGACGCCCCCTGGGGAGTCGTGTTCGGGGGATCAGCTGGTTCCATGCCGAGGCACCCCTCCCAGCTCTACGAGGCGCTTCTCGAAGGCGTCGTGCTCTTCATCATCCTGTTCGCCCTCTCCCGAAAGCGTCCGCCGCGGCCTCGTGGCACGTTCACTGGCGTGTTCTTCGCATGTTACGGCGTTTTCCGCTTCCTCATCGAGTTCGTGCGCCAACCGGATTCGCAGATAGGCTACCTGTATGGCGGCTGGCTCACTATGGGGCAAGTCCTTTCACTTCCGCTCATCGTGTTGGGAATCGCCCTTATCGTTTACGCAACGGCGCGAAAGTTGCCTCAAGAGGGTATGCGCACCTGATGTGACTACGGGATAAGCAGATGCCCTACGCAAAAGCGGGACGCCGGCTTGTTGGCCGGCGTCCCGCTGTTATTCGTATGTGTGTTTGTGCTTATTCGGGCTTGGTGGAAGCGTAGAACTCAGCTTCATCGAACAGGTCCATGATGCACTTGTTGGCCTCGCCGAAGGGCAGGGAGAGGAATTCGCTGAGCGTAGGAACGAGCTCGCTGCAGTCAGTGTAGTGGTTCTTTTCGTTCATCTTTGACGTATCCTGTACGCGCCAGTAGCGATCGTTGGCGTCGGTGAGGTAGTAGCTTTCACCGTTGACGTCCATGTAGATGGAGTGGTTCGCATGCAGGTACGTCTTCAGATCGTCCGCTGCTATTTCGAGCTTCTCCTCGGCTTTCATTCCCATGGCGACCCCCTTTAGGTCTTGTCGGTTAAAACTTTCTTAATCATAGCAAGAAGCGTGGCGGGCGGCTTCAAGAATTGCCAACAGTTCACGCTTCTTGCAGAATAGCGCCGTTCTTGTTATGCGCTGCCTGCCCGTGGAGGACAGCTGTTGCGCGATTCCGAGGGGAGGAGTAGCTCCAATCCGACCGCGCAACCCATCGCTATTCCGTTGCGGCGTCCTTGCGGGCTGCGATTGCCTCGATCTGGCCGATGATGGGATCGAGCGCTCCGGCGATATCGTACTCTTCGACTTTGCCAAGATCGCACAAGCGGGCGAACTCAGGGTCGAGGGGCAGCGTGGTGTAGGCGGGAATCTGGTAGCGCTTCGCGACAACCTTGCCCTGGGGCTCGCCGAAGATCCAATGCTCCTTGCCGCATTCGTCGCATTTGAAGTACGCCATGTTCTCCACGAGGCCGATTACCGAGACGCCCATGTTGTGCGCGAGATTTACGGCCTTGCCGACGATCATGGCGACGAGTTCCTGCGGGGCAGAGACGGAGATGATGCCGTCGAGCTGGAACTGCTGCATGACCGTCAAGAAGACGTCAGAGGTGCCCGGAGGCATGTCCAGGAGCAGGAAGTCGAGGTCTTCCCAGTTGGTTTCGGTGAGGAATTGGCCGAGAATGCCGGTGATCACCGGACCGCGCCAGGCGACGGGCATGTCGTCTTGCGGGAGCATGAGGTTGACCGACATGACCTTGATGCCGCTTTCGGTAACCGCCGGGTTGATTCCGTCTGCATCGGCCGTGAGCTGTCCCTTGATGCCGAAAGTCTTGGGGATAGACGGTCCGGTGACGTCCGCGTCGAGAATGCCGACCTTGTAGCCCTTGCGGTTGAGCTCGGTGGCGAGCAGGCTTGTGACGAGCGACTTGCCAACGCCTCCCTTGCCCGAGACGACGCCGATGATGTACTTGATGCTGGCGCGCGCCGTGGGCTTAGGAGGCTCGGTGCGCGAACCGCAGCCTTCAACGTTGCAGCCGCTGCAAGCGCCTCCGCAATCCATTTGTTCTGCCATACGAAATCCTCTCTCTTGCTTGTTGACCGTGGGGCATCATAGCACAGCTGTAGCGCACGGCAACGATATAAACCCTCAGAGGTTTTCGTATTGTTTTCTATGCGCGGGAGACGGCTTACCGTGATGCTATCTGTTTCGTAGGTACGACGTTTAATCTACCTGTTCGGCAAGTTCACGCTGGATGCGCTGGGTGCGCTCGACGACCTCGGCCTTAACCATGTCGATGTCGATGAACGGCCAGGAACCATCGCGGTAGACGACGCGCCCGTCGCAGAGCGTGAGAACGACGTCCGAGCCGTGGCTCGAGTACACGACGTTCGTCAGCATGTCGTTGATAGGACACCAGGACGTGCCCGTGATGTCGAGCACCGCCAGGTCAGCCCTGAAGCCTTCTTTCACGAGCCCGCAGTCATCGCGGCCCTGGGCGATTGCACCGGCGCGCGTAGCGGCGAAGACGGCTTGTTTTGGTGTTATGAGGGTCGGGTCGAGCTCCGTGCCTTTGGGCAGCATAGCCATCAAATACATGTCCTGGAACAGGTCGTGGTTGTTATTGGATGCCATGCCGTCGGTGCCGAGCGCCACGTTGACGCCCGCTTCGAGCATCTTGACGATGGGGGCGAAACCGCTGGAGAGCTTCATGTTGGAGGCGGGGTTGTGTGCGACGGTAACGCCTCGTTTTGCGAGGATCTCGATATCTTCATCGTCGACCCATACGCAGTGCGCAGCGATGGCCGGCACGTCGAAGGCGCCGAGCGATTCGAGCCATTGGACGGGGGACAGTCCGTCATGACGCTCGCGGCAACCTGCCACCTCAAATTCAGTTTCGGATACATGGACGTGCATGCGCGTATTGTGCTCTTTCGCCCAATCGAAAACGGTCTTTGCCGTGACATCGTTGTTGGTGTACTCGGCATGGATGCATCCTTCGAACTTTATGCGTCCGTCGGCCATGCCGTCGATGTTTTTGATGCTATCTTCCATTTCTGCGAAGATGGGGAATTCCTGAATCGGTTTGGGCTCGAATGCAAGGGGAGAGGTGCAAAGGTTGGCCTTCAAACCCGATTCATCGACCGCGCGGGCCCGTTCGGGGGTGTGGTAGTACATGTCGGAGAAGCTGACCGTTCCGTAGCGCGCCATCTCGGCACAGGAGAGCAATGTGGCCCAGTAGTTATCTTCGCCGGTCATCTTTCCCTCAAATGGCCAGCATTTTTGCTGGAGCCACTCATGGAGGGGGAGATTTTCCGCATAGCCTCTCAGAAGCGTCATGGGAGCATGGGTGTGCGCATTGTACATAGCCGGCATCAGCAGGCGTCCGGCTCCTTCGTACACCTCACCGTATTTGGCCGCATCGGAAGGTTCATCGTCGCCGATGTAATCAATCGTATCTCCGAGCACGCCGACCCATTGGTGCTGCTGATAGTCCAGGTTTTCGTCGAGAATCGCTATATCCTTGAAAAGCATCGTACGCTCCTTTGCCAGGTTAGTGATCGTTAGCGCCATTATAAGATTAGGTCTTAATCATGTCACCATTGGGATGGTGGAGCTGGCAAGGGCATATAGTAATGCTTGGTTTCAAGCAATCTGATTTAGTGCTTTACGAGTCGAGCGCTCAACGAATGGACTTTTGCGCTACACTATACGAATGTCTGTAAATGGGCTGTGCCCTTGGATGAAAGATGGTGGTTTGTATGGCTGCTCCTATTCCCGAACATGTGCGTAACATCGCGCTCGTCGGCCAAGACGGCGCCGGAAAGACGTCCCTTGCCGAGGCGATGCTGTTCGTCTCCGGTCGCACCCAGCGCATGGGCACGACTCATGACGGAAAATCGTATCTCGACTTCGATGACGAGGAGATCCGGCGCAAGTTCACCATCAGCACCTCAATCGCACCGGTGCCGTTCAAGGATTACAAGATCAACCTGCTCGATACCACGGGACACCCCGATTTCATCGGCGACACCATTGCGACCATGTATGCTGCCGAGATGGCGATGTTCGTAGTCGATGCCGTTGACGGTCCGCAGGTCATGACCACGAAGCTGTGGAAAGAAGCCGAGAAGATGAACATCTCGCGCTCCGTCTTTATCAACCATGTCGACCGCGAGCATGCCGATTTCGGAACTGCCATGGCGCAGCTGCACGCTCGCTTCGGCAAGCGCCTGTCCCCGGTCACGCTGCCCATCGGGCAGGAAGCCGCCTTCGAGGGCGTCATTGACGTCGTTCGCATGAAGGCGCGCTACTTTGGCAAGGATGACGACTCTGAGCGCATCGAGGACATCCCGGCCGATTACGCCGAGCGCGCCAATAGCGCTCGCGAGCGTTTGATCGACGCTGTCGCCGAAGCTGACGAGGAAATCATGATGAAGTACCTCGAAGGCGAAGAGCTCACCCAAGAAGAAGTCGAGAAGTGCATCCACGATGCCATCAACCAGGGCGTCTTCATTCCCGTTTACACTGGTTCCACCATCATCAAGCAGGGCATCCAGGGCCTGATGGAAGACATCGCCACCTTCTTCCCGCATCCGCGCGAGCATGCAGGCTACGTCCTCGACAACGGAGAGAAGATCACGATCGACGAGAACGGCGAGCCTGCCGGTTTCGTTTTCAAGACCACGGCCGACGCTTTCGTGGGGCGCCTGTCCTACATCAAGGTGCTTAGCGGCGTGTTTGAGCCCGGCCAAGACCTCATCAATGCCCGCACAGGCGACAAGGACCGCATCGGCAAGCTGCTCGTCATGATGGGCAAGGAGTCTACCGAGGTCAAGTCTGCCAAGGCTGGCGACATCATCATCATCCCCAAGCTCGACGACGCTCGTCCCTCCGATACCTACTCGGCATCGGGCAATATCGCTATCAAGCCGATTCCCTTCCCCCAGCCGCTGTATCCGGTTGCGATCGAGGCTGTCAACAAGAAGGAAGAGGACAAGCTCGGCACCTTCCTCGCACGTGCGGCTGACACCGATCCTACGATTCAGATCCGCCGCGACGAGGAAACCCACCAGACCATCATCAATGCGATGGGCGACGAGCAGATCAACACCCTGCTTAACCGCATGAGGGAATCGGCCAAGGTCGAAGCCCAGCTCATCCCTGTGCGCATCCCGTACCGCGAGACCATCCGCGGCAAAGCCGAGGCTCAGGGTCGTCACAAGAAGCAGACCGGCGGTTCCGGCCAGTTCGGCGACTGCTGGCTGCGCCTCGAGCCGAATACGGGCATGGGCTACGAGTTTGTCGACGAGATCAAGGGCGGCGCAATCCCCGGCGGCTTGATCCCCGCAGTCGACAAGGGCGTCCAAGACGCCATGGTCGAGGGCTTCCTGGCTGGTTATCCGATGGAAGACATCAAGTGTACCGTGTTCGACGGCTCTTACCATCCCGTTGACTCCAACGAAATGGCGTTCAAGACCGCTGCACGTATCGGCTTCCGCGCCTGCTGCGAGAAGGCCAACCCGATCATCCTCGAGCCGATGGCTGACATGCGCGTCACAGTTACCGACGAGTATGCCGGCGCTGTCATGGGCGACATCTCGACCCGTCGCGGCCGCATCGTGGGCACCGAGGGCGGAGATGCCGGCGAGACGATCGTCATCATGCGCGCCCCGTACGCCGAGGTCGTAAACTACACCCGTGACCTGCGCTCCATGACGCGCGGTCAGGGCAGCTACACGATTGAGATCAACGGTTACGAGCAGGTTCCCGGCGACGTCCAGAAGAAGCTCGTGGATGAGTACCAGGCAGCAAGGGCTGCTGGTAATTAAAACGTTCCGGCGGTCTGTACGACCGCCGGCCCGCTTTCGCTGCGGCCAATTCTGGTAGAGCATTTGCCCCTTGTTTTCGCCCTTGCGTACCGAAGTACGCGGCGGGCGAAAGGCGGGGCAACTGCAACTACCAGAATAGCCCTCGCTTGCGTTTCGAATTACATTGTTTTTCAAATGAATGGGGCTGTAACAGAAGCAATGTTGCAGCCCCTTTTCCATGCCTGGAACCAGGGCATGGCCTTCGGCCTTCTTATGTGTCGCTTCGCTCCTGATGACGCGACGACAGCCTCCCGTCCCAACGTTCGCGACGGCGGCTGACGC
>JAFRJC010000164.1 GCA_017432445.1 Eggerthellaceae bacterium
GTCGCGTGTACTACGAAGACTACAAGCGCAACTTTGCTGCATCCGAGCTCGCGAAGCGCTTTGAGGGTTCGATTCCCGACGAGATCTACGAGGGCACGCGTGGTGACGTGCTGCGCCAGATGAAGAACAACGTCCAGCAGCAGGGTGTCACGTGGGAAGATTTCGTCCAGCAGCAGGGTGGCGAGCAGCAGGTCGGCATGTTCCTCATGCTCGAGACGCGCCAGCAGCTCGTCCAGGGCTACGCACTCGACGCCTACTACCGTCACTTCAACCTGTCCTACACCGACCAGGATGTCCTCGAGGTGTGCAAGAGCATCAACCCGCGTCAGCCCGAGCGTCTGCGCAAGCAGCTCGAAGCTGGCGGCCTGGGCTTCTCGCTGCGCGAGTCCGCCCAGCGCCTCTGCGCTGCCAAGCATCTCGTCGAGCATGCCGACATCAAGGTCAAGGGCGAGGACGACGAAGAACCCGCAGCTGAGGAAGAGGCTGCAGCCGAATAAGCGCCACAGCAATTGAACGGTTTTCAAGAGCGCGGCAAATTGCCGCGCTCTTGCTATTGGAAAGCAAGTGTGGGCAGGTTGTGTGCGTAAAAACCCGTTCTTGCGCCCTCAACTGGGCGTCTCTATAATGTTACTTTGCGTCTAGCTGTGCATGGACACACCCGGACGCGTGGATTACGGGGTCGGGGCGTTTGCCTCCTCAAACGCCAGCCGGCAATCGCGATCCACGAAGTGTAGGGGCCCTTGGGGTACGACGAGGCGTGCGAGCAAGGGTCTAAGAAAAGAGGAACGGGCGAACCTCTACGAAGCCTGGATCCTCGTGGAAGAAAGAAGAAGGAAGAATGGGAGTTAAGCAGTATAAGCCGACCTCACCGGGACGCCGCTTCATGATGGTTTCCGACTTTGCGGAAATCACCAGGAGCAAGCCGGAGAAGTCGCTTGTTGCGCCGCTGAAGAAGCATGCCGGCCGCAACAACAACGGCCGCATCACCACTCGCCATCAGGGCGGTGGCCACAAGCGTCGTTACCGTATCATCGACTTCAAGCGCAACAAGGACGGCGTGCCCGCCAAGGTTGCCACGATCGAATACGACCCGAACCGCACTGCACGTATCGCTCTGCTCCACTACGTGGACGGCGAGAAGCGCTACATCCTGCATCCGAAGGGCCTGCATGTTGGTGACATGGTCATCTCCGGCCCCGAGGCTGACATCAAGCCCGGCAACGCTCTGCCGCTGGCCAACATCCCCGTCGGTACGCTCGTCCATGCTGTCGAGCTTCAGCCCGGCAAGGGTGCCGCTCTGGCCCGCTCTGCAGGCACCAGCATCCAGCTGATGGGCAAGGAAGGCAAGTACGCCATCCTGCGCATGCCCTCCTCCGAGATGCGCCGCGTGCTGCTCACCTGCCGCGCCACCGTTGGTGAAGTCGGCAACGCCGAGCACTCCAACATCAAGATCGGCAAGGCTGGCCGCAGCCGCTGGCTGGGCATCCGCCCGACCGTTCGCGGTACCGTCATGAACCCGATCGACCACCCGCATGGCGGCGGCGAGGGCAAGAACAAGTCCTCGGGTCGTCACCCGGTCACCCCGTGGGGCGTTCCCACCAAGGGTCATCGCACCCGCAATCCGAAGAAGGCTTCGAGCCGCCTGATCATCCGCAGGCGCAAGAAGTAAGCGGCTATACGTTAAGGAGTAACAGTGAGCAGAAGTTTGAAGAAAGGGCCTTTCGTCGAGCCGCGCCTCCTTGGTCGTATCGTGGCTATGAACGAAGCCGGCGAGAAGAACGTCGTCAAGACGTGGTCGCGCTCTTCCACCCTCTTCCCGGAGATGGTTGGTCACACGATCGCCGTCCACGACGGTCGCAAGCACGTGCCCGTATACATCACCGAATCCATGGTCGGCCACAAGCTGGGCGAGTTCGCCCCGACCCGCACTTTCCGCGGTCATTCCGCCGACAAGGGCAAGCGATAGGAGGGATGAGCAATGGAAACTAGGGCAATTGCACGTTTTGTGCGCATCTCACCCCGCAAAGCTCGCGTGGTTGTCGACCTGATCCGCGGCAAGTCCGTGCCTCAGGCCCGCGAGATCCTCGCATTCACGAACCGCGCCATCGCCGAGACCGTCGAGAAGACGCTGAACTCGGCTGCGGCAAACGCCGAGCACCTGCACAACGTCGACGCCGAGTCCCTGTACGTCAAGGCGTGCTACGTCGACGAGGGCCCGACGATGAAGCGCTTCCGCCCGCGCGCCAAGGGCGCCGCGTCGCGCATCAACAAGCGCACCAGCCATATCACGATTATCGTCGCAACGCGAGAGGAGGCATAAAGCCTTATGGGTCAGAAAGTCAGCCCCACCGGATTCCGTCTGGGCATCACCGAGGATTGGCGCAGCCGCTGGTATGCGGACAAGGATTACGCCGCCAACCTTGCTAACGACCTGGCCATCCGCGAGTTCGTCGAGAAGGAACTCGCACGTGCCGCCGTTTCCCGCGTCGAGATCGAGCGCGCCGGCGACAAGACCAAGGTCATCATCACGACCGCCCGCCCGGGTGTCGTGATCGGCAAGAAGGGCGCCGAGATCGACGCCCTGCGCAAGAAGCTGCAGAAGATCGCCACCGGCACCGTGTCCGTTGAGGTCATCGAGGTCAAGCGCCCCGAGCTCGACGCCGTGCTGGTTGCCCAGTCCGTCGCAGAGCAGCTCGAGGGCCGTGTCGCGTTCCGTCGCGCCATGCGCAAGGCCGTCCAGTCCGCCCGCAAGTCCGGTTGCGAGGGTATCCGTATCCAGTGCTCCGGCCGCCTGGGTGGCGCCGAGATGTGCCGCCGCGAGTGGTATGCCGAGGGCCGCGTCCCGCGTCACACCCTGCGCGCAAAGATCGACTACGGTTTCACCACCGCTGCAACCACCATGGGTTCCATTGGTATCCAGGTATGGATCTATCACGGCGAAGTGCTCCCCGGCCAGAAGGCTCCGCAGCCGCAGCTCGAGGGCACCTCGCGTCCGTCCCGTCCGCGTCGCGATCGTCGCGGCGACCGCAACGAAAGGGGGGCGAAATAAATGCTAGCACCTAAGCGTGTAAAGCACCGTAAGGTGCAACGCGGCTCTATGAAGGGCAAGGCCAAGGGTGGCACCAAGCTCAACAATGGCGAGTGGGGCATCCAAGCTCTCGAGGCTGCATGGATCACCAACCGTCAGATCGAGGCTGCCCGTGTTGCCATGACTCGTCAGATGAAGCGTGGCGGCAAGGTTTGGATTTGCATCTTCCCGGACAAGCCGATCACCAAGAAGCCCGCTGAGACCCGCATGGGCTCGGGCAAGGGCAATCCCGAGGCATGGGTGGCAGTCGTCAAGCCTGGCCGCATCATGTTCGAGATCGCCGGTGTCGAGGAGGACGTTGCGAAGGAAGCACTCCGCCTCGCCATCAACAAGCTGCCCATCAAGTGCAAGATTGTTAAGCGCGAAACGGAGGGCCAGGAGTAATGAAACCAGCAGAGATTCGCGAGCTTTCCGCCGAAGATTTGCAGGCGAAGCTCAAGGAGGCGCGTGAAGAGCTCTTCAACCTGCGCTTCCAGATGGCCACGAGCCAGCTCGACAACACGGCGCGCGTGCGTCAGGTTAAGAAGGACATCGCCCGCATCCAGACCGAGATGCGCGCACGTGAGCTCAGGGCTCTGAGCTAGGGCGGGGAGGTAGAAGATAATGACTGAAGAAATTCGCAATTCCCGCAAGGTGCGTCAGGGCGTTGTCGTCAGCGACGCCAACGACAAGACCATCGTCGTGCAGATCAAGGAGCGCAAGCCGCATCCGATCTACAAGAAGATGATGACGTCGACCAAGAAGTTCCATGCGCATGACGAGAACAACGAAGCCCACATCGGCGACACCGTGCGCATCATGGAAACGCGCCCGCTGTCCAAGATGAAGCGCTGGCGTTTGGTTGAGATCATCGAGAAGGCCAAGTAGCCTGAAGGCGCAAGAGAAAGTTAGGTATCAGCAATGATTCAGATGCAAACCATGCTCGCAGTTGCCGATAACTCCGGCGCCCGCAAGGTGCAGTGCATCAAGGTCCTCGGCGGAACGGGCATCCGTTACGCTGGGCTCGGCGATGTCATCATCTGCTCGGTGAAGGAAGCTATCCCCAACTCGAACGTCAAAAAGGGCGATGTCGTCCGCTGCGTCGTTGTGCGTGTCAAGAAAGAAGTGCGCCGCAAGGACGGAAGCTACATCAAGTTCGACCAGAACGCCGCTGTTCTGATCAACGAAGACGGCAGCCCCCGTGGCACGCGCATCTTCGGGCCTGTTGCCCGCGAGCTGCGTGAGAAGAAGTACATGAAGATCGTGTCTCTGGCACCGGAAACGCTGTAAGGGAGGTGTGCGTACATGGCAGGTATGAATGTCAAGAAGGGTGACCGCGTCAAGGTCATCGCCGGCAAGGATAAGGGCAAGGAAGGCGAGGTTATCCGCGCGCTTCCTCAGAAGGACCGCGTTGTCGTCGAGAAGGTCAACATGATCAAGAAGGCCCAGCGTCCGACGCAGGCCAACCCGCAGGGCGGCATCATGACGATGGAAGCCCCGCTCAA
>JAFRJC010000165.1 GCA_017432445.1 Eggerthellaceae bacterium
AAGCGCATCGGCATCGAGCGTTACCCGATGTTCGCCGTCGGCTTCAAGAACCTTTCTTCCAACGCCACCATCGAAGCATGGCAGCGCGGTGAGATTCCTATCCGCGGTGCTTACTTCGTTACCAACAACTTCCTGGCCACGATGGGCGCTCAGGCGATCACCCAGCTCGAGTGGTACAAGCAGCTCGAGTTCGCAGTTGTCCAGGACCTGTTCATGACCCCGACGATGATGGCTCTGGCTGACGTCGTCCTGCCGGCTGCTACCTCTGAGGAGCGCAACGGCTTCGGCGGTCTGAACCCGTACCGCATTTCCTGCATCAACAAGGCCATCGAGCCGGTGGGCGAGACCAAGGCCGACAACACAATCTTCCTCGAGCTCGGCAAGCGCCTTGTCGAGGCAATCAAGCCCGAGAACAACGACATCGGTTGGCCGTGGGACTCCGTCGAGGAGATGTGGGACTACGCTCTCGAGGACGGCGGCTTCACGTGGGAGGACCTGCGCGAGGCTACGTGGAAGTACCCCGAGTTCGAATACCGTAAGTACGAAAAGGGCCTGCTGCGTCCCGACGGTCAGGTGGGCTTCTCCACCGAGACCGGCCGCGCGGAGATCTACTCGATGGTCTTCCATCACACTAGCTGGTCCGGCCTCGATCCGCTGCCCAGCTACGTCGAGCCTGTCGAGAGCCCCTACAGCGCTCCCGAGGACGTTGAGGAGTACCCGCTCATCGTCTCGTCCGGCGCCCGCGTGCCTCACTTCTTCCACTCCGAGCAGCGTCAGATTCCGAAGCTGCGCGCCCTGCATCCGGACCCCCTGTGCTGGATCCACCCGGATACCGCCAAGGAATATGGCATCGAGGATGGTGAGTGGTTCTGGCTCGAGAACAAGCACGGCAAGTGCAAGTACAAGGCCCACTACGACATCGGTCGCGACCCGCGCGTCCTGATGTGCGAGCACGGCTGGTGGTTCCCCGAGCGCAAGGACGAGGCCGAGGAGAACATCGAAGATCCGAACCATGGCTTGTTCGGCGTGTTCGAGTCGCAGATCAACAACCTGGTTCCGTTCGACGCAGGCGTTTCCGGCTTCGGTTCGAACTACAAGACCATGATGTGCAAGATCTACCGCGACGGCGAGCAGGCATAAGGCGAGAGGGGTAACTGAAATGACTATGTACGGAATTCTTGCAGACGTCAATTACTGCACCGGTTGCGAAGCTTGCGTCCTCGCCTGCCAGCAGGAGCGCGGTTTCTCCGAGAAGGAGTTTGGCGTCACGATCCAGAAGTTTGGTCCGTGGCAGCTCGACGAGGGCAAGAAGAACTACGAGTTCGACTTCCTGCCTTACTTCACCGATTGGTGCGACCTGTGCGAGGACCGCTGTGCCAAGGGCAAGAAGCCGACGTGCGTGCAGCACTGCCAGGCGCAATGCCTCGAGTGGGGCCCCATCGACGAGCTCGTGAAGCAGATCGACAGCCCCAAGAAGGTCCTCTTCCCAATCAAAGAGGCTTAAAGATCAGATAGGTACCAACGGAGCGGGTTGCAAACCCAGTCGTAGCAACCCGCTCCGAATAAAAGACTGGCCACGCAAAGCGAGGTCCGATCGATTCCAAGGCTGGGAAGCGAATCATCAGAGAGGGGAATGTTCCCATGGCAACAGAAGATATCGTAGCTCGACTTGACAACATCGACGTGCGTGCTCCCCGCGAGTTCAGCCACACCGTGCCCGAGTGGGCCAAGGAGAACGGCCGCATCGACTGGCGTGTGCGCAACACCGAGAACATGAAGAAGATGGCAGCTGGCGAAGTTACGCCGATCTACCAGAAGTAACAACCAACAAGGCGCCTGCCGCCCGCCCGCCCCGGGCGGCATGGCGAGCACTACCCGGGCGGAGTGGTGGCTTACCCCGTCAACAGGTGGGGCCGGATGCTGACGAAAAGGATGTTCGCAGCGTGCCAGTTCGGCTCCAAAGCAACTCTGATAAGGAGGAAACACATGGCAGAAGCACAGAAGCAAAGGGTTATCGACGACAATATGCACTTTTTGCCGACGGACCTGTTCACCAACGAGAAGGTGCTGAACGGCTTCCTGTACTCCGCACCCATCACCATGGGCGTGAAGGCCTACCTCGACAAGACGCCTGACGGGACCAAGAACCAGGTCGTCCTCGCCACCGATTCCGGCGAAGAGATCCTGAACTACGTCGAGGGCGACTACACGCTCGAGACCAAGATCCAGGCTATGGACGACGCTGGCGTCGACATCGCCATGCTGCGCATGCCGGTGTGGCAGGAGTGGCTGCCGCTCGAGATCTGCAAGATCGTCAACGACCAGGCTGCCGACATGTGCAAGCGCTCCGAAGGCCGTCTCGTCGCCAACGCTGTCGTGCCGCCGTACGGCCGTCCCGAGGACATCGCCGAGCTGAAGCGCTGCGTCGAGGA
>JAFRJC010000166.1 GCA_017432445.1 Eggerthellaceae bacterium
ATCTGGTCAAGGTGCGCCAGTTCCCTCTTGATCGTGGAGAGGCGCTTGCGCACCATGCGCCTGTCGACTTCGAGCTGGCTTTCGCCCTCGCCGAAGCGCGATCCGACACCGCCGCCCATCCTGTTTGACGCGAGATGGGCCCACATGCCGCGTAAGCGCGGGTAGAGGTACTGGTTTTGGGCGAGACGCACTTGCAGGCGACCTTCGCGAGTCGTCGCATGCAGGGCGAATATATCGAGAATCAAGGCTGTGCGGTCGAAGACCTTGATGTCACGCCCAACGATCTTCTCGAGGTTGGATTGCTGCGACGGGGTAAGCTCGTCATCGAATACGACGAGGTCAGCAGAGCAAGCATGGCAAAGCTCGGTAATTTCGGCTGCTTTTCCACTGCCAACGAACGTTCGGGGATTAGGCGCATCCATCCTCTGGGTCGTTTGCGCTACCACCTCGGCGCCGACGGTGTCGATGAGCCGCGCAAGCTCTTGCAGCGATGATTCGACTGGCCATTCGGAACCTGGCCAGTCGATGCCCACTATTACTGCTCTTTCGCGATACTCGTCTAAATTGCCCATGTGAAGATGATACCGTACGGACTTGTCAACGAAGCGTTCAAATCGATTCTCCGATGATGTCGATGGAAGCCTTCAGCATGGCATCGAGGTCGAGTGCATCCGCATCGATCCAATGAATGCGCTTGTCCTTCCTAAACCAGGTGCGCTGGCGTTTCGCATAGCGGCGCGTGGAGAGCTTGATGGAATCGAGCGCCTCGTCCAGGCTGCAATCACCGTCGAGGTAGGAGACGATTTCCTTGTAGCCGATAGCTTGAGGCGAGGTGATGCCCTCGCGGAAACCGCTGTCGAGAAGAGATTTCACCTCTTCCACGAGGCCGTCTTCGACCATCTTGTCGACACGCATCTCGATACGTTTGGAGAGGATGGCGGGGTCAACCGAAAGCCCGATGAAAACTGCCGGGTAGAGCTGCGGGATGCTGGCGAGCTTCTCCTTCTGCTTGGCGTAGCTCGTGTCGCTTTCCAGCAGCTCGAATGCACGCACGATGCGCTTGGTGTCGTTAATCGGGATAATCGCAGCGCTTTCGGGGTCGCGTTCGTTGAGGAGCGCCCAAAGCTTCTCGCAGCCATTCTCCCTGGCAAACTCGTTGTAGCGATCTCGCGTTTCGTTGCCGATTTGCTCGCCTTTCGGAAAATCGTAGTCGTCTATTGCAGCCCTGACGTAAAAGCCCGTTCCCCCGCACAGCACGCTCCTTTTGCCACGCGATTCAATATCTAAAAAGCTCCTGCGTGCGATTGCCTGGAACAGCGCGGCCGAAAAAGGCTCACCTGGGTCTACAATGTCGATGCAATGGTGTGCGACAAGCTTTTCAGAAGGGGCGACCTTGCCGGTGCCGATATCCATTCCGCGATAGACCTGCATCGAATCAGCGCTTACCACTTCCCCGTCGTATTTGAGGGCGACTTGCTGTGACAACGCCGTCTTGCCTGATGCCGTTGGGCCTACTATGCAGATTATGGGCGTGTGTTCGAGCATGGACGGAAGTGGTCGACGGAATTACACGAAATGGCCCTTGAGATACCAGGTACGTGCTTCATCGATTTTGACAGGTGCGATTGTGCCGACGATGTCTGACAGGGAAACCGCTTCGGGAAGCGGTGCGTGAACCGTCTGGTTCTTGGGGCTCTTGCCGGTGAGGAGCGCGGCGTCTCGCTTGGAAGCGCCTTCGACGAGCACGGGGATCGTAGCTCCGAGTTCTGCTTGATTTGCCAGGTAAGCGCGCTGTTGAACGAGGTCGACTAGCCTGTCGAAACGCTCTTGGATAACCTCGCGGGGCGTGTCGTCGGGCATGCTCGCAGCCGGCGTCCCCTCGCGTTTTGAATAGATGAAGGTGAAAACCTGGGAATAGCCGACCTCATCGACGAGTCGGTAGGTGTCTTCGAAATCCGCTTCCGTCTCTCCTGGGAAACCGACGATAATGTCAGTGGAAAGAGCGATGCCGGGGCATGCGTCGCGGAGCTTATCTATGAGTTCGTGATAGCGCTCGACCGTGTAATTGCGATGCATGGCCTCGAGAATGGCATTGGAGCCTGATTGGGCCGGAAGATGCAAAGCCGGCATGAGGGAGCGCAGCGAGCCGAACATGCCGATTACTTCGTCGGTCAAGTCCTTTGGATGGCTCGTAGCGAAGCGGAGGCGCTCAATTCCCGTAGCATCGACGGCTTTGAGCACTTCGGCGAAACGTGGCTCGCCGTAAAGGTCACGACCGTACGAGTTTACGTTTTGACCGATAAGCGTGATCTCCTTGACGCCGGCGTCGACGTAGCGTTGTGCTTCGGCGACGATCTCCTCAAGCGTGCGCGATTTCTCACGTCCACGCACGTAAGGGACGATACAGTAGGTGCAGAAGTTATTGCAGCCGATGGTGATGGGAAGCCAAGCAGCCCAAGAATGTTCCCGCGTGGATGGGAGGTCGCTGGGGAACAGCTTCGATTCATCGATAGTTTCGGCTCTATGGCCGCATCCATCGAGGACATCGCTTATTAGACCCGGCAAAGAGGCAAGGTTGTTGGTGCCGAAGACTACGCTGAGATGCGGAAGCTCATCGAATAGTTTTTCGCCATCGCGCTGCCCGATGCATCCTCCTACTGCGATGATGCGTTTGGAAAGGGGCGAGTTAGGCCTGAGCTTGACGTTCTTCATCGTATTGACTTGCCCGATGAGACGTATGTCGGCTGCCTCGCGGACGCAGCATGTCATGAATACGACGATGTCGGCCTCTTCTATGGTTCCGACGTCACGGGCCCCGAGGTTCTCCAACATTCCCACGACACGCTCGGAGTCGTGCTTGTTCATCTGGCAGCCGAATGTCTGGACGTGGAATGTCAGGTCGCCGAACGAGGGCGTTTGGGATATCACGGCAACCTGCTAGCAGTATTCGTCGGAAGCAAGGCCGTCGAGGCCCGATTCTGCCGTACCGCGCAGATACTGAGCCTTTATGGCGAAATGGATTGCGGTGCGGTATTCCCCGTCGATGATGATGTCGGCGAATGAAGGCACGCAAGAGATCTCGATGCCAACAGGTGAGAGGAACCCGCGTGATATGGCAATGGCTTTGACAGCCTGGTTGACAGCGCCTGCGCCTACGGCCTGCATTTCTACGGGTACGCCGTCCTTCACCATACCTGCAATGGCTCCTGCAACTGACGCAGGGGAAGACTTGGACGAAACTTTAAGGCAGCTCAGGCCGGAGTATTGCTCATTGGATTGCATAGGGTTCCTTATACGTAGTGCAATTGCGATATCGTTCGTTCTGCGTTTCTTATGCTTGGCGACAAAATGTCAACATCGTCATTCTAGCGATTACCCAGATTTGTTTCAACGTAAAACCAGAAATCTGCAGTTGTTCCACTAGGTAAAACGTTACATATCATGCGTCGGCTTGCTAAACTGCCTGCCGAAAGAGGCTTGGGCTTGGCTTTGGCTAACCTTAGTATTTTAAAAAGCTTGTGCCTGCAGAATCGCCCTCACCCCTTTCTGCAGGCAGCTCGGCTTGCTAACGTAAATAATACTATTCGCGATCAACTACAGGTAAGGAGATGACAATCCTGCCGCCGATCGCCCTCACCTGAGCTTGAACGTCAGGCTCGAGATAGTATTTGTCGGCAATGGCCCTAAAGGAGCTCAGAGCGCTTTTGGCGAGCAGCTCTCGGTCATCTGCGTCGAGATGTACATTGCGAACGATGTGAGTCGATTTGGCGCTGTTCTTACGTTTGGCGGCGGGACCACTTGATTTCAGGGTAATACGCTCAAGAATGGGGCCTGGTGACGCAATTTCGCCATCGATAATCCTGCGTGCCGTCCGTTCAGAGATTTCCAAGCCCAGCGATGCTGCGATAGAAGCGAATTGGCGCGGGTCAGATGCCGTTGCGAGACGTTTCGTGACGACGAGGCCCTCGACATCGCTGCAGAACAAGCGCTCCACGGTAGAAAGCGTTGCAAGCCCGTACTGGTAAAGAGCAGCACATATCTCGGCTGGCGATCCGACGAACACGTCGCAAGAAGAACGGCACTCGATAGCAAATTCGCAAATGGTCCTCAGCAGGTTGCGTGGCCCCCTCACGTTGACCTTTCCCGGTTCAGCCAACTCGAATTCGGGGAAAGTTGACTGATCAGTACGCTCAGATAGTTTTGCAGTGTCTGAGACAACGCAAATAGAAGTGCCAAGCTTCGGCGAAGAGCACACGACTGATGCAGATTCGGCATTGACCTTTATCGAGTAGAGCGCCATTCCGCGACCGTGCAGTCCCCAGGCGTCTTTATGGGAGGAATCGAGCTTCGATGTCACGCGCGGTTCGAAGACATGCTGGTGCATTGATTTCGGAATACCATCACCGTCGTCGATGACCGTGAGCACGCGATTCGATTCGAGGCGTGACATTGCGACGAAAATATGGGAAGCATGAGCATCCCGAGAGTTTCTCAAGAGCTCGAGCACGATATGTTCGCTGCATTGTATGTCTTGAGCAGCCTGGCGCCTTTCGGCTTCGGAGGTCTGTAAACGTACGAAGCCATCTCCGTAGTCGTATTCGACTCGGAGATGGCCCGTGCCATTGACAGTTTCGACGAACTCTTGAAGCGAGTTGGTCTCCATAGCCGTTACTTGGCGATGCCGATAGCGCGGCTCTCGCGAATGACCACGACTTTAACCTGACCAGGGTACTGAAGCTCGTTCTCGATGCGATTTGCGATTTCGTGCGCGAGAACGACGGTGCGAGCCTCGTCGACCTTTTCAGGTTCGACCATGACGCGAACTTCCCTGCCGGCTTGAATTGCGTAGGTGCGCTCGACGCCCTCGTAGGACATGGCGATCTCTTCAAGCTTCTCGAGGCGTTTGATGTAAGCGTCGAGCGTTTCCTTGCGTGCACCGGGACGTGCAGCCGATACGGCGTCTGCGGCCTGCACGAGCACGTCGAGGACGCTGTTAGGTTCGACGTCATTGTGGTGGGCTTCGATGGCGTGGACGATGAAGTCCTTTTCGCCGAAGCGCCTTGCGAGGTCAGCGCCGATCACGGCGTGGTTGCCTTCGATCTCGCGGTCGATCGCCTTGCCGATGTCGTGCAGCAGGCCCGCGCGTTTAGCAGGGACGGGATCGAGCCCGAGCTCGCTTGCCATGATGCCGCACAGATAAGCGACCTCGAGCGAGTGGTTGAGCACGTTCTGACCGTACGAAGTGCGGTAGCGCAAACGTCCGAGCGTGTGGACGAGCTCTGGGTGAATGTCGTGTATGCCGGTGTCGAAAGTGGCTTGTTCTCCTGCCTCCTGGACACGCTGGTTGACGAGCTTTTCAGCCTTCTGGAACATCTCCTCGATCCTGGCGGGGTGGATACGCCCGTCAGCGATGAGGTTTTCCATGGTGACGCGCCCGATTTCGCGGCGCACAGGGTCGAAACACGAAATCGTGACGCACTCGGGAGTGTCGTCAATGATGAGGTTCGTACCGGTGATCTGCTCGAACGAGCGGATGTTGCGGCCCTCGCGCCCGATGATGCGGCCCTTGAGGTCATCTGAGGGAATCTGAATGGTCGAGACGGTATTCTCGATAGTGTGCTCTGATGCGATGCGCTGCATGGCCTGGCTGAGAATCGAACGGGCCGTCTTGTCCGCTTCGGCTTTCGTGCGAGCTTCGGAATCGCGGATGATTGCGGCGCTTTCATGAGCGACCTCGTCGCGCAGGCTGTCGAGCATTTCGGCTTTAGCCTGTTCAGGCGTCATCCCGGCAATGGCCTCGAGGCGCTCGTTGGCTTTCACCTCGGCAGCTTCAATATCCTTCTGACGCCTGTCGAGCTGACCTTGCATAGACGCGATCTGGTGCTCGCGCTGATCGAGCGAATCGGTGCGGCGGTCAAGCGATTCCTCGCGCTGCTGCACGCGGTGCTCTGCTTCACGAACGGTCTTTTGGCGCTCTTTGCGCTCGGCTTCGATCTCGGCGCGGAGTTTGAGGGCTTCGTCTTTGGCTTCTACTTCTGCTTCCTTGCGGATGGTTTCAGCTTGGTGCTTGGCGTCGCTTATTATGCTCGCGGCTTCCTGCTCCTTGTGTTTCAACGCTCCGTTTGCAATATAGCGGGCGATCACGAAACCAAGGACGATGCCGATTACGGCTCCGATTATTGCTACGACAAACTCGGGCATCGGTCCCCCTTTCATGTTTAGGCGTTCATAACTGTGCCCTGGCGTATAGATACGCCAGGGCATGAGAATAAGATCTCAAAAAGGTGTCAATATTCAGATTGTATATAAACACCCTTGCGGGTTCGCATTCTCATACAGGTTCATATTAGAAGAACCCTTAGAAAGCAGGGGGTTACGAGCATCTATCGACATAAAAAGAGCGGGAAGTGAACGCCCTTTCAGAGCGCATCATGTGCATCAAACCAGACGCGTGCGGCCGAAGACGCCACCGAAGACGGATAGCCTTTTTGGATGAGCTTTCGGTATGCGGCTTCACGAGCTTTTTTCGATCGTGGCGGTTTTCGTTCGAGCAGGGAAAGCGCGCGGTCGAATTCTGAATCTGGATCGATTCCGAATTCCTCGGGGTAGCCTGGTATGTCATAGGGATCGATATCGTTCTCGTAAAGCTCCCGTTCGATGCCAGCGCTCCCCTTCCCCTGTGAAATTCGACTTCTGACGAGAACATCTCCATAGCGTATGTCGTCTATGAAGCCACATTCCTTTGCTCGCGCGATTGCTGACTCGACGGCTGATTCTGAGAAATCGAGACGTGAAAGCCTGTCGCGTATCATTCGCTCTGATTTATCGCTTGCATTGACGAGAGCTAGTATCTTTTTGAAGGCGTCCTCTGCCGAATTTCCCGACTGCTGTTCGTTAACGGAAGCGCGCGTATCGAAAGACTCGTCCCGCACGTCAGAGGATATTCGACGCTTATGTGAATGCCGTTTTCCGGATTGCGCGGGTGGCGACTGAAGGATCGCGTCAATCTGCGAACGCAGCGCCGCGATGGTTTCATCTGAGGGCATGCTAGCGCTTCTTCGTAGGCTTTTGGACCGGATTTACTTCGTCAGCCTCCTCAGCTGTACGCGAGATGATGGGGATACCGAAGTGCTCGCGGACCTTGACCTCGATTTCGTCGCGAGTGTCGGGGTTGTCAGCGAGGGTCTGCTTGGCGGCTTCCCTACCCTGCCCAAGGCGCTCTTCGCCATAGGTGTACCAGGCTCCGCTCTTCTTGGCGACACCGGCTTCGACTGCCATGTCGAGGATGCAGCCTTCTTTTGAAATGCCTTTGCCGTACATCAAGTCAAACTCAGCTTGCTTGAAAGGCGGGGCTACCTTGTTCTTGACCACTTTTGCCTTGACGCGGTTGCCGACGACCTCTCCGTTGATCTTAATCGAGTCGACACGGCGAATATCGATTCTCACGCTCGAGAAGAACTTGAGCGCGCGGCCTCCCGTCGTTGTTTCCGGGTTGCCGAACATGACGCCGATCTTCTCGCGGAGCTGGTTGATGAATATGCATGTTGTGTTGGATTTTGCGAGAGATCCCGCGAGCTTTCGGAGGGCCTGGGACATGAGCCTAGCCTGAAGGCCGACGGTGGTGTCGCCAATTTCCCCTTCGATCTCGGCACGAGGAACCAACGCGGCGACAGAGTCAATCACGATGCAGTCGATTGCGCCGGAACGCACGAGCATGTCGCAAATCTCGAGCGCTTGCTCGCCGAAGTCAGGTTGGGAGATGAGAACCTCGTCAATGTCGACACCGAGTCGTGCGGCATATATGGGATCGAGCGCATGCTCTGCGTCGATGAAAGCAACAACGCCTCCTAGCGCCTGTGCTTCGGCGAGAATCTGCAGGGCAAGAGTCGTCTTGCCGCTTGATTCGGGGCCGTATATCTCGATAATCCTGCCGCGGGGTACTCCGCCGATGCCGAGAGCAGCGTCGAGCGGAAGCGCTCCAGTGGGGATTGCGTCAACCGTAAGGTCTTTTCCGCTGTCCCCGAATTTCATAATGGCGCCCTTGCCAAATTTGGATTCAATGGATTCTGTGGCGAGTTTGATGGACAGCTCTTTGTCTTCGTTCATTTGAATGCTCCTTTTTACCTGGTGTATCCATTATAACGAACAGATGTTTGTTGTCAACATGTTCGTTACCATTTCATCGAGAATGATAGCCATGTAACTTTGCTCAGCGGTAGGAGCATACCTTGCGCAATTAGGAACGGAAGACAGCGCATGGTTATCATGGAGCTTGACCGAACGCTCCCCTGTAACTGCGTCTATGTACCCGTGATTTACGAGTTATTCGGCATTAAAGCGTGTCAATAATGGCTTCTAGTGCAGCAATGGATGTCTGAAGCCTGATTGACTCGCGATCACCTTCAAAATGATGGATATAAGCCCGTGTGGCATCTGCAGTGGAAACGCCTATCCAAACCGTGCCGACAGGGTTGCCGAACTCATCGCCGTCGGGGCCGGCAAGGCCTGTAACGGAAATCGAGATATCTGCGCCAATGCTGAGACGAGCTCCATCAGCCATTTGCAGCGCTGTTTGCTCAGATACCGCCCCGAAGCTTTCCAGGGTTTGCTCTTTAACGTCAAGAAATGCGTGCTTAACGGAATTCGTGTAGCTCACCACGCCGCCTTTGTAAACAGCCGAGCTTCCGGGAACGCTTGTCAGCAGAGAGCCAATCATACCGCCCGTGAGGCTTTCGGCGGTAGCGATCAGCAAATCTTTCTCTTTGGCGGATTCGATGACCGTGCATGAGAGCTCTTCGGCTCGTTTGCGCAGGGATGAATTATCGGGCATTGAATCATCATTGCTGCTGCTGGCAGACGGGCTTCCAAGACCTATGACCTCGCGTGCCTTGACGAGGTAGTCAATCATGGACGCTATGGTCAACGCCAGCGCAATCAGCATGATTATCCAGCTAAACGTCCAGAGGAAGTCGCCGAACGCCTCACCGAGCGTGCCGACCATATACGAGCGCTTAACAGCGAATAGGACGATCGCGATCATTTGGAAGACCGTCTTGAACTTGCCCACCATGCT
The DNA here is from genome assembly GCA_017432445.1 of Eggerthellaceae bacterium. Lineage (GTDB taxonomy): Bacteria > Actinomycetota > Coriobacteriia > Coriobacteriales > Eggerthellaceae > UBA9715. Next base: position 9,074 of record JAFRJC010000166.1, read on the forward strand.
CGCTGCGATGACGGTGCCCTTGCTTGCGGCCATCATGCGAACCCCCGACACGATGAACTCACGCGCCAAGATAATGAGCACAACCCAAGTTGGTAGGTCGCCAAGTTCGACGAGGCATATCAGCGCCGCCGTGACTAGGATTTTGTCGGCAAGCGGATCCATGAACTTGCCGAAATCGGTTACTTCGTTGCGGCTGCGTGCGAGGTATCCATCGAGCCAATCTGTTGCGGAAATGACGACGAAGATCGCTGCAGCGATAATCGCCTTCCAGTTGTCGCTGAACGCAATGGGCAATCCGAGCCATTCTGGCCAAGGCGCGAGGAAGGCGGCTACGAAAACGGGCACCAAGAGTATTCTCGTAATGGTTATGACGTTCGATGGAGTTGCGATATCCGGTCTTGCATTTTGATCTTTAGGAGAAGACATCATGACATCGTGCCTTCCATCTCGTAAAGAAGCGTGTCATCGATTGTGGCGGTGACAATATCGCCAGGATTGCCCCCGTCGAGATAGGTGACGCCATCGACATCGGGTGCTTGGCATTGCGCGCGACCGTAAAGCTGCCCGTCTTCCTCGAAGCCGCATACGAGCACGGGAATCGTGGAGCCAACGCGATCGGCCACCCGGACCGAGCTCAGGGAATCTGCAAGGTCTCGCAAGTTTTGCGCCCTGTAAGCCTTCTCTTCCTCGTCTATCTGGCAATCGAGAAGCGAGGCCTTCGTACCGTCCTCCTGGGAATAGGCGAATACTCCGACGTAGTCGAACCCGGCATCTTCGACGAAAGCGCAAAGCTCGTCGAAATCTTCTTCCGTTTCGCCGGGATAGCCTGCAATGAGGGTGGTCCTAAGAGTTGCCGAGGGTATTTGCTTGCGAATGCGCGCGAGCAAATCGAGGAACTGGGTCCCAGATCCCTTGCGGTTCATGCTCTTGAGGATGCGCTCGTTGGCATGCTGGAAGGGAATGTCGAAGTAGCTGCAGATGTTGTCATGCTCTTTTACGGCCGATATCAGCTCGTCGGTGATGCCTTCCGGTTGGATGTACATAACCCTGAACCACACGTCAGGCCACTCATCAGCGAGGTCAGACATGAGCTGGGCCAGGGAAGAGCGTGGGGATAGGTCGCTTCCCCACCGTCCCGTATCTTGGGCTATGAGCACGATCTCGCGGGCACCGCGGCCGACTGCGTGATTCACCTCATCGAAGATCTCGTGTTGCGAGAACGAATGGTAACGGCCCCTTATGTAGGGAATCGTGCAATATGCGCAGAACCTGTCGCAGCCATCGGATATCTTCACATAGGCTGAAACGCAGTTATCCTTCAAGTCTGCGATGGGTATTACGAGTCCGTCACCCGAGAGCCTCTCGATTCCAAGCAAGTCGTCCAATACGCTGACGATGTCGGATTCCCTGTCGCAGGCAACAAAACCGCTTGCTTCGGGTATCTCGCCTTCGAGCTCTGCGCCATAGCGTGCGGGCATGCATCCCGCAACGACAAGCTTTGATTCTCCGTTTGCTACGGAATCGAAATCCGCGACTTGGAGGATAGCCTCTATGCTCTCTTCAGTAGCAGCTTGTATAAACGAGCAGGTGTTGACGATGACGATGTCTGCAGCTTCGGGATCGTCGGAAAGCGCATACCCCGACTGAACGAGTCTGCGCGCCATGTGCTCGCTATCGACCTCGTTTTTGGCGCAGCCCATAGTAATGAAGGCGACGCTGGCAAGCTCCTCTGCAGTGGAGTATTCCATGGGACGCCTATCGATAATTTACGTACTGCAGAGGCTGACCGTAATCTTGGTCCTTGAGAAATGCAATGACTTCCTGGAGCGTATCGCGCGAAGCTGAGCTGACACGTAGATGATCGCCTTCGATCTGGACTTTCACCTTGAGCTTGAGCGCTTTGATGTCCTTGTTGATCTTTCCGGCGGTATCCTTGTCGATACCTTCTATGATGGTTGCGCGCTTAACGACCGATTGGCCTGCCGCAGGTTGCGATTCGCCCCATTTTATTGCTGCGAGGTCTACGCCTCGCCTCACGAACTTTGTTCCCAAGATATCGACGACTTGCCCGGCTACGAAATCGCTCGGTGCATTGATCGTCAGCGTTCTCGAAGCTTTGTCGAGCGAGACCTTCGCCCCAGAGCCTTTGAGGTCGTAACGCTGCGTTAGCTCCTTCTTCGCTTGCTGGAAAGCATTATCGACCTCTTGCATGTCAATCGTAGATACGACATCGAACGAGGATTCTTTTGCCATCGGATGCTCCTTGCCTTCAAAGTGTGCTTCTACTAGGCGGTTTCTTCGGTATTGCCCTCGTCATATCCCTCATCGACGGAAGACTCATCCAATTCCCCGGTTTCTTCGTACTCTTCGGTGTAAACAGGTTCCTCTTCTTCATCTTCTTCAGCGTCGGTATTCTCTTCGTCTTGAGCTTGGTTTTCCTCGAGGTTTACGGAATCATCGTAGTTAACAGATTGTTCGTATGTCTGCTTGGTTTCTTCGGATTGCGTCGAAACCGTCGTCGAATTCTGCGTAGAGGTAGTCGTTGACGAGGTCGTTCGAGTCGAAGAGGTGCTTATGCCGTGCTCGCTGTTCCATTTCTGGAGGATTGCGGGGAAATCGACCGTATATGCATACATGTCGTTGTAGTGAGAATCGACTTTCAGCTCGACCTTAGCGCCATCAACTGTGACGTTGATGGTTTCGGGGCTATAGGTTGTAATGACCCAAACGCCCGTTACCTCGACGCTTCGCTCGACGGGACCCGTGAGCATTTCGGGTGTCATCTTTCCATCGGCGTAAGTTTCTACGTAGCATTCGCTGCCCGAGGGCACTGAGTAGATGACGCGGGCGCTCGTCGGAGCCAATTCCACTTTCGTGGCGCTTTCGCTGCTCTCGCCTGTCGTGTCGGCTACTCCCGATACCGGAAGCTGAGAGACGTCTTCCTTATCATCTGTCTTCTTGCCTCCAAAGATGGCGAAGGCAATGCCTCCGATGAGCAGAAGCGCGATGACTGCCGCGATTATGATCGCAACCCGTGATTGCATGAATGCCGGTAAGCGCGAAGCGCTCCAAGAATTTGGTGTTTGACCGGCGTAAACGCTTCGGCCTGACCTGCCCTGGGAATTATCGTCGAGGAAGTTGAAACTCGACGTGTCGTAGCCTGAATGATGGCTGAGGAAATCGCGGTCCGATACTCCTGGGCGCGAAGTGCGCTCACGCGTCACTCCATAGTCGTCACGTGCGTAACGCGTCCCATCGTCGTAGAGGACACGCGTCGTCTGAGTGGACGAACTGCGGATCTTCGAGGTCCTGTCGGATTCGTAAGAGCGGTTGTAGCTCGTGCCAGCAGAGGTGCGATTGCGCGAGCGTCGCGTGTCGCGTTCCATATTGAACCCACTCGAAGGAGCTGATCCACGCGCACGCTCTACTTGGTTTGCGTATGCTTCGTCAAGATACATGTTGACGATGTCAGTCGGGTTCAAGCCCAGGAGACGCGCATAGGCGTTGACCATATTGCGCGTGTAGCCGCGCGGGGGCATCGCAGAAAAATCGCCTGCTTCTATGGCACGGAGGATATCGGGACGGATGCGCAGCCTGCGCGCGACCGTGTTGAGGTCGTACCCCTTGCGCTCCCGTGCCTCTCGAAGCACTTTGCCAGATGTCATCTGAGCCACGTCTTCCTCCTCGGTTACTATTCGTCGGCCAACTCGAACGCCTTGAGCGATTCGAGTTCAAGCATATCGACAAGGACATCGCGCGGCTTGCTGCCGTTAGGCGGCCCCACGACGCCCTTCTCTTCCAACATATCCATTATACGTCCTGCACGGGAGTAACCCACCTTCAGCTTGCGCTGAATATTGGATGTCGAGCCGAGACCACTCGATACGACGATCTCGGCAGCTTCCCAGATCAGAGGATCATCCCCTCCCCCAGAACCACCCGATCCATCGGGCATGGTGTCTCCAAGAGAAATCAGGTTCGTCTTCAAAATCTCTGCATGATAATCAGGTTCGCCCTGGGATTTAACGGCTTCGACAACCGCCTCGATTTCTTCGGGAGAAACATAGCAGCCTTGTATCCTGAGCGGCTTCGGGTATTCGGGTTTCGAGAGCAGCATGTCGCCGTTTCCGATGAGGCTCTCGGCGCCGGAAACGTCGAGAATAACGCGGCTGTCGAGCCCCGAGGCTACGTTGAACGCGATTCGATTAGTGATGTTCGCCTTGATAAGGCCTGTTACCACATTGGCAGAGGGCCTTTGGGTGGCGACAATCAGGTGAATACCTGCCGCTCGAGCCAGCTGCGCTATACGCGCGATTGAGAACTCGACCTCTTTGCCGACGTTCATCATGAGGTCTGCCAGCTCGTCGATGATGATGACGATGTAGGGTAGCTCCTCAGTGACTGGCGAATCGTCCTCTTCGACCGCGCCGGCGCGGATCTTCTCGTTGTACTGGGCGATGTTTCGGGCACCGTACTTGGAAAACACCTTCAGCCTGCGTTCCATCTCCGCAACGCCCCAAGCCAGAGCGCTTGCCGCTTCCTTCGGTTCAGTTACGACGGGTACGTAGAGGTGCGGTATGCCGTTGTAGGGCGTGAATTCGACGCGCTTCGGGTCGATCATGATGAACCGCACCTGTGAAGGAGTGGCGCGCATGAGCATCGACATGATCATGGCGTTGATGCCAACCGATTTGCCCGAGCCGGTCGTGCCGCCGATGAGCAGGTGAGGCATCTTGGCAAGGTCGCAGACGATGCCGTTGCCCTCGACGTCCTTGCCTATCGCCATTTCAAGCGGTCCGCCCTTGACGTCCTTCAGTACGTCACCGAGCAGGACGTTTTCGCGGGTAGCATTGGGTACTTCGATACCGACGAAATGCGTTCCAGGGATAGGCGCGAAGATGCGCACGCCCGGAGCGGCCAGGGCGAGCGCTATATCATCGTTGAGCGCGATGAGCCTGCTCACGCGAACGCCAGGGGGAAGGTCAACCTCGAAAAGCGTGACTGTGGGACCCGCTATCCAATCGACGACCGCGGCCATGATGCCGAAGTCCTCCATCGTCTGCTGGAGACGAGCGGCGGTTTCCGCGAGCTCACCCTCAGCAGCCTTCGAGCGCCTGCGCGCCTTTCCGGTCTTGATGAGCGTGAAGCTTGGAAGCTGGAAGGAGTCCTCAGAAGGCATGCTATCGGTAGGCGCAGGAGCGACGGGCTCTGATATCGCGGGTTCTTCGACCTTCTGCGAAGATGACTTCGAGTTTGATCCGAGCTTCCTGGTGAGCGGTTTGGAGGTTGGCTTCTCGCCTATCGGTTGGGATCTCTCGCCAGAAAGCTGGTCAGAAAGCAGCATCGTATGGTTTCCAGCGTCATCGCGCTGAGACTCGTCGTCGATGAGCAACGTGTTCGCAGACGGGCTAATCGTCTGCGAGTTCCTATTGCGCGCTGGAATCACGGGGATATAGGGGCTGTCAGGTGCTACACCGAACTCATCCTCCTCGTATTCGACGAGGGCGATCTGCCTTGCCTTGACGAGCAGAAGGAGCTTTCGAACGGAGAAGCCTATGATGGCAAGGCCGATTGCCATGATGCCGATGGCGATGACGCACGATACCGGCAAGCCAAACCAGGTCAGTCCGACCCAAGCAGGTCCAGCGCCGAGATAACCTCCACGATATACCACATATTGATCCGAGAGGAGTGTTTCAGTTACGCCTGTAGCGCCGACCGCTCCGGGCGTGAACAGCGCCATGAGCACGAGGAATCCAAAGAATATGATGCAAAGTCCCAAGATGATGCGTGTAGGCATGCGCTCATTCTCGAAGCGAGCCACATACGTTCCAGCCACGACCACGAGCAAAATAGGGAGTACGTAAGCGCCGACCCCGAAGACCATCCTCAAGGCTAGGGAGAGAAATGATGTGACGATGGCATTTGTGGGCCATCCTACTATCAGCACAAGCGCGATGGCTGCGATGATGCAGATGATTGCAGCAATATTGCGATGGGCCGTATCGTCGATTATGGGCGCCTTCGCCGGCTGGCTGGGAGCGCGCTTTGCTGTACCCGATTTCTCAGCGGGAGAAACAGCTTTCTTTCGTTGGCTCGATTGGCGTGTGCTAGCACGCTGAGAAGAGCTCTTTTTGGCTGTAGTTTGCTTGGCCACGTTTTGTTCCCTTTAAATTACGTTTCGTGTAAGCATCAAATTAGAATTATAACGCATTTAAGCTGCGTTAACATGTCAGTGCACGCAGGCAGCACAATCATTGATTGCGATAATTCGGTCCAATCGAGGCGAGCGTAGCGGCAGAGGCAAAGCGGAGACGCTCGCCTCGATCCGTTTGTATTTAATGAATCTTTTATAGCAAGAAGCTCGTTAAACCACGATGATGTTCGATACCGCCATGGGACGCTGCTTCGTGCGCTCCCAGAGAAGGTTTAGCAACGTGTCTCTGCTAATCTTCTTCAAGTCCGCTGCAGAAGCGCCGCGAGATAAGTGCTTCTTGATAGCCGCTTCAACGACTTCTTGGGCTTCTGCCGCCACGTAGGGATCGTCACCACCGGTGATGCCGTGCATTTCGAGGGCGACTGGAGCGAGAAGTTTGCAGCTGGTCATGGAAACTGCTGCTGAAAGCGAAGCGAAACCTTGGGCGCCAAGCGTCACGCGCTCGTCAAGGACATCTTGCGAGGTGTCGCCAACTGACAGGCCGTCTACATAGACGACGCCGCTCTGAACGCTTTCACCGAGCGATATTCCGTCAGGTCCAAGTACGAGACTTTCGCCGTTTTCGCAGATGAAGATATTGTCGGCAGGTACGCCAGTCTCTTCGGCGAGCTCTGCATGGGCTCTGAGGTGCGAGGCTTCGCCATGTACGGGCATGAAAGCATGGGGTTGCGCGATCGACAGGACGAGCTTGAGCTCTTCGGCGCCTGCGTGACCCGATACGTGAACCATGGCGCGGGACTTATCGTAAACGTCTGCGCCAATTTTCGAGAGAAGGTTCACCACGCGGGTGACGGCTTTCTCGTTTCCGGGGACGGGTGTCGCCGAAATGATGACAGTATCGCCTTCGTCGATCTCTATCGTCTTGTGTCGGCCTCCGGCAATACGGGAAAGTGCAGAGAGCGGCTCTCCTTGCGAGCCGGTGCACATGACGACGATCTTCTCGGGAGGAATGCCTGCAAGCTCGTATGCGTCGACGAGGTCCTTGTCGTCGATGTTGAGATAGCCAAGGCGACGTGCGATATCGGTGTTCTGAATCATCGAACGGCCGGTGACGACAACCTTGCGTCCGCAGGCGACTGCAGCATCGCAAATCTGCTGCATGCGGTGGATATGGCTTGCGAACGACGCGATGATGACGCGCCCCTTGGCTTGCGCGATGATGGCGTGCAGGGTTCTTCCCACTTCCTTCTCTGAAGGCGTGAAGCTACGCTTCAGAGCGTTGGTGGAGTCGGATAACATGAGGTCGACGCCAACCTGGCCGAAACGGGCGAGCGCGCCGAAATCGGTTGTGACGCCGTCGATAGGCGTCTGATCGAGCTTGAAGTCTCCGGTATGCAATACGTTGCCGGCGGGACTCGTGAAGAAGATGCCGACCGAACCCGGTATGGAATGGTTGACGGCGAAGAACTCCGCCTCTATCGAACCGAGCTTGATCTTCTGGCCTGGTTGAATCTCGATGAGGGGCGCGTTCTTTATTCTATGCTCGGCAAATTTACCCTCGATGAGGCCGAGCGTCATCTTCGTTCCGTAAATGGGTACAGGCATGTCGAGGTCCTTGTAGAGGTAGGGCAAACAACCCGTGTGGTCCTCGTGTCCATGGGTGATGACGATGCCTCGCAGCTTGTCGGCATGCTCGAGCACGTAGGTGTAATCGGGAAGGATGAGGTCGATGCCAGGATGGTCATCGTCGGGGAACATCAGGCCAGCGTCGTCGAGCACCATGTCGTTCCCGCATTCGAGAACCGTCATGTTCTTGCCGATTGCGTCGAGGCCACCTAGTGGGATGACCTTGAGTTCGCTCCCCCGCACCTTCTCCTTGGCAGACCCGCGTTTCTTGCCAGATGCTTTCACATCCTTGTCTTTATCCTTGCGTGACTCGGAATCACGCGTGAGCGAGGGGCGCTCCTTCTCGAGTTTGACGTACTTAATCGTCTTCGTTTCCCTGCCGGCCCTCTTCTTCCTGCCTTGTGGCTGGTCAGCATCGTTATGAACGCGCGAACTATCATTCGCATTCTTCTGCGACATGCATTCTCCAATCAAATATTCCATTTATGCAGCTAGATTATCTGATCATCTATCTGCGCTTTTATTACCACGAGCCATCTTGGCGACGGCTCATTCCGTTTAAAGTACCCCCACGGCTTTCATCGTGGCTTCAAGCTCTGCGCTTTGCTCCGGCGTGGCGTCGATGAGCGGAAGCCGAACGCCGCCAACGTTGAAGCCGGCAAGCTTCAAGGACTCCTTCACCAGGATTGGGTTGGTCGTCTTGAACAGGCCCTCCATGAGCGGCATGAGCATGTCGTTAAGCGATTTGGCCTCGTCCCAATTGCCCGCAGCACATGCATCGACGATTTCCTTCATACGCGCTGTGGCCACGTTAGATATTGTCGAGATGACGCCTGTGCCGCCGAATTTCATGAGGTCATAGGTGATGGAGTCATCGCCCGCATAGACATTGAAGCCATCGGGTGCGCCGTCTATAACCTCCTTTATCTGGTCGAGCTTGCCCGAAGCTTCCTTCACTGCAACGATGTTCTCGAGGTCGTGGGCGAGACGAAGGGTGGTTTCGGCTGTCATGTTGATAACACAGCGACTAGGGATGTTGTAAAGGATGATGGGCAGCTCGGTTGAATTTGCGATAGCCTTGAAATGCTGGTAGAGACCTTCCTGGGGAGGCTTGTTGTAGTACGGCACAACGCACATGTAGCCATCGACGCCGAGCTTGTCGACATCGGCTGCGAAGTTGATCGTATCAGCCGTGCAGTTGTCGCCAATGTTTGCGATAACCGGCACGCGATGATCTACTGCGCGAACGACAGCCTTGATAACCTCGATCTTCTGCGGATAGAACACTGTGGGGCTCTCGCCGGTGGTTCCGCAGACGACAATGGAGTCGGTACCGCCCCTGACGAGGCGATCTGCAAACTCTTCGGTGCGGTCGAGGTCGAGCTCTCGGTTGGCATCAAAGGGAGTTATCATGGCCGTGATGAGACGACCAAACCTATGCTCGGACATATGCTCTCCTTTTGCTACGTTTAAGCCGAGCTGTATCGCGTTGACAATGCAGCTTGTATAATTATTGCATGCATCCTCAATATATTGGTGCTAGCTCATGAAATTCTCTAATCCAATTATCAAACCTTGCAATGAGCCCACATTCCTGATTCCCAGCAGGACGCCGGGCATATAGGAAGCGCGATCCCACGAATCGTGGCGGATGGTGAGCGTTTGGCCCATCGACCCGAAGATGACTTCCTGCGTAGCAACGAAGCCCATAGAGCGGACGGAGTGCACGGGAACACCATCGATAAGGGCGCCTCGAGCGCCTTCGGCACCTTCGAGTTCGGTTTCCTTACCCGGTGCGCCGCTTTCGAATCCGCGCGCTTCGGCGATCATCTGAGCAGTACGCATGGCGGTGCCGGAAGGAGCGTCCTTTTTACGCGCATGGTGGAACTCGATGACTTCAGCCTCTGGGAAGAACGGCGCGGCAGCTTTAGCGAACTGCATCATGAGCACAGCGCCGGTCGTGAAGTTGGGCGCATAGAACAAGCAGGCGTCTCCTACGGCTTTGGAAGCAAGTTCCTCGAGTTTATCCGTGGAAAGGCCAGTCGTACCGACGACGCAGTTGCGGCCCGCCTTGAGTGCGACCTCGATGTTGCCGGCCACTACATCAGGTTGCGTGAAGTCGACGACCACGTCGAACTCGCAAGCTGTGACCGCATCGGCCAATGAGGTGAACGTCGGGAACGAAGATTCTTTTTGGAAGGGGTCGATTCCACAGACGACTTCCATGTCATCGGCTGCCGTCACGGCATCGACGACTGCCGAGCCCATGCGACCTGCATAACCTGCAATAGCTACCTTGATCATAGTAATTCCCTTCCCCGCTTCTGTCGGCGGTTTTTCAACGATTGAAACGCGACGGCAAAGTGCGCGATTCTCCGATATTCCTCACTCCAGTTGCCAGTCCGCCTGCTTGCCTTCGTAATTTTATTCTAAAGGCATGTTCTGGGCTACATCATGTTAAATCCCTGTGAAACGGCGATAAGCCAGCACAAATGGTCAGTTAACGATAAAAGAAGCCTCAATAAAACTCAAATGGCGCATCGCGGCATAACTCTAGGTCTCAAAAGAGCAATGAGTCGGAGATAGGTTCTCCGACTCATGTTCAAGACCCTTATGGTATGAGGCTTGCTTACGCTTCGTGTGAACGGCGCGGTTTTCGTTCGCCTCTGGAGTTACGGCCAGGTCGGCTTTCGGAGCCGCTCTCATCGCGACGGCGTGACGAGGGAGCGGAACCTTCGGGTGCCTCGGGCTTGTCAAGGCGGTCAAGGGAGATCTTTCCCGTCTTCTGGTCGATTTCGAGCACCTTCACCTTGATGATGTCGCCGAGGTTGAGGACGTCCTCTACCTTTCCAACGCGTCCGGTTGCGACGCGGGAGATGTGCAGGAGACCGTCTTTGGCGGGCGTGAGCTTGACGAACGCGCCGAAGTCCTTGATGCCGACAACTTCGCCCTCGTACTCCTCGCCCACTTCAGGCTCCTTGACGATGCCGAGGATCATGCGCTTGGCAGCCTCGCCAGCAGGACCCTGGATAGCGGCGATGTGAATCGTGCCGTCCTCTTGGATGTCGATCTGAGCGCCAGTTTCCTCCTGGATGCCGCGTACGACCTTGCCGCCGCTGCCGATGACGTCGCGAATCTTGTCGATGGGAATGTGAATGGTCTCGATGCGCGGAGCGTAATCGGAGAGCTCTTCACGCGGAGCCGCGATCTGCTCGAGCATGGCTGAGAGGATGTGGGCGCGGCCTCGTTTCGCCTGACCGAGTGCGCGGGCAAGGATCTCGACGGACAAGCCGCGGGCCTTGTTGTCCATCTGCAGCGCGGTAATGCCCTTCTCGGTGCCCGTGACCTTGAAGTCCATGTCGCCGAGGAAGTCCTCAACGCCCTGGATATCGGAAAGGATGACGACGTCGTCCCCTTCCTTGATGAGGCCCATGGCGATGCCGGAGACCGGAGCCTTGATCGGAACGCCAGCGTCCATGAGGGCAAGCGTGGAACCGCAGGTGGAAGCCATGGATGAGGATCCGTTGGACTCGAGAACCTCGGAGACGACGCGAATTGCATAGGGGAACTCGTCTTCTGTGGGAAGCACGGGGATGAGCGCGCGCTCGGCGAGGGCGCCATGACCAACCTCGCGGCGCTTGGGAGCGCCCATGCGGCCTACTTCGCCGGTGCAATAGGGCGGGAAGTTGTACTGGTGCATGTAGCGCTTGCCTTCGACAGGCTCAATCGTGTCGAGGCGCTGCCATTCGTTGAGCATGCCGAGCGTGGCGATGGAGAGCACCTGCGTCTGGCCACGCTGGAACAGGCCGGAGCCGTGTACGCGCGGGAGGTAACCTGCGACGATATGGAGCGGACGGATTTCCTCGGGAGTGCGGCCGTCGGCACGCTCGCCCGTTTCGATGACCATGGCGCGCATGGCATGCTTCTCGAGGAGCTTCAGCTCGGCTGCGATATCGGCGCCCCAGGTTGCGAGCTCGCCTTCGGTGAACTTCTCGGCCTTGATGCGCTCTTTGAGTTCCTCGACCTTGCCAACACGTGCAAGCTTGTCGGCATCCTTGAGGGCGGCAGACATCTCGTCTGCAAAGGGGGTGATGCGTTCGGCGATGGAGGGATCGGCGACGTGTACGGGCCATTCGCGCTTCTGAATGTCGCAACGGTCCAGGAAGCGCTGTTGAGCCTCGCAGAACTTTGCGATAGCGGTCTGGCCAAACGACATGGCTGCGAGCATGTCCTCCTCGGAGATTTCTTGGGCGCCCGCCTCGATCATCGAGATGTAGTCGGTCGTGCCGGCGATAATAAGGTCGAGGTCGGAATTTGCCTGCTCTGCGTACGTGGGGTTGCAGATGAAATCACCCGTCTCGACGTCGCGGCCGACGCGCACGCAGGCGCAGGGGCCGTCGAAGGGGGCGTCGCCAATCATCAACGCTGCAGAGGCGCCCATGACGCAGATGTTGTCGACGGGGTTCTCCTGATCGGCGACGAGCGTCGTGGCAACGACGTGGACCTCGCGCTTGAAGCCCTCGGCAAAACCAGGGCGGATGGGGCGGTCGATCATGCGGGCAGTGAGGGTGCCCTTCTCGGAGGGACGCGCCTCGCGCTTGAGATATCCGCCGGGGATGCGGCCGACGGCGTACATCTTCTCGATGTAGTCGACGGTCAGCGGGAAGAAGTCGTAATCCTTCTCTTGGCTGGAGATGACGGCAGTCACGAGCACAGTAGAGTCGCCTTGTCCGACGAGCACAGCACCCGTCGTCTGCTTGGCGAGCTCGCCGGTTTCCAGGCGATACTCCTTGCCGTAGAGTTCGAACTTCTCGACGATCTTTTCCATAGTTCTTTTTTCTCTCTTCCTCTTTAACCTCTTCTTGCCAATGCAAGTAAACGATATGCCCGGCTGTTCCTTTTCATAACCGGGACTCTAGAAAAGAACCCGCTTGATGCGGGTTCCATCCTTGCTAGATGTTGTCGCGGATACCGAGCCTCTTGATGAGGGTACGATATTGCTCGATGTCGCGCTTCTTGATGTACTTCAGAAGACCGCGGCGCTTACCGATGAGCTTCATGAGGCCACGACGCGTGTGGTTGTCCTTCTTGTGCACCTTCAGGTGCTCGGTGAGATTGCGGATGCGCTCGGTGAGGATTGCAACCTGCACCTCGACGTTGCCTGCGTCGTGCTCGTCCTTGCCGAACTCCTTGATGAGTTCCGCGGTGCGCTCCTTGGTGATGCTGAGCTTGTCTGCCATTATGGCCACCTTTCTACTAACCCATTTCGGGCGCTTATCCCTTCGAACTGAGCCGCCATGCGGTGGATGCATGCCCGCCAAGTACGAAGCGTCTGCGTTTTCGCAGCTCGCCTATTGTATTGGGAACAAGCTGATACTTCAAGGATGAACTTTGACCATCACATATACCGCACAGCAGATGACAATACATCCCTTGTAGATGAGGTGAACTCGGGGATGGTTGAAGCATTTTTACAAGAGGCCGCTCGACAGCAGGTAATCGATCGACTTCATGCGTTTCCCAGAGTAGAACTCGATCCATGGCTTTGCGATTTCGAGTACGTCGAAAGCAAGCGCGATATCGACGTCGAGTGCGCAGATGTCGGAAAACTTCGTATAGAGGAGCGCCTTTGCCCATGATAGGGCGATTGGAGATGTCGGAATTCCCAAGCCCTCGACGTTGCTCAAGCAGCGGTTGCAGACCACTCCCCCCTCGTCGACGACGAAAGCTAGCGCGTTTTGAGATGTCTCGAGCTCGTTTGCCGAACCGCATACCGGGCAGAGGTCGAAGCTCGGCTTGAAACCCGCAGAAGAGATTATCTTCAAGAGGGCCGCATCAGCTAAAAGGAGTGCATGGAGCGGGTCAGATGAGGCGATGGCCCCGAAAGCGGCATAGGTCATGTCGAAAAGGCGGGGATGCTCGAGGTCTTCTTGACAGATTTGCGAGAGAAGCTCGGCGACGCATGATGCGCATGCTGTTTGCTCGAGGCCGAACGTGCCGAACCGTCCGCCCTCGACGAAACGCGCATCGGTGATGACGTCGAGGTTCCGGCCGCGGGCGCACATGACCTCGACACACGAAAACAGCTCGAGCTTGGCGGCAAACGAGCTACCGGGCTTGCGTGCTCCTTTCGCGACGCATTTCAGCAATGCGCCCGATTCACCGAGCAACGTTACGATGAGGTCGCGCTCTCCTAGCTTCGTCTTGCGAAGCACGATTGCCGAGGTCTTGTAGGTTTTCGCTTGAGCCATGAAGCCTATGAAATGGCTGTAATTTGGTTGTCCTCGTCAAAGACTATGGTGCCGCTAATTGATTCGGACGAGGGATTCGAAACCGTGCTGCCGAATACGGATACGTACTCACGCGCAGTCACCGTGTAGGAGACCGTGTTGTTTCCGATGTAGGCGACCGAATCGAGTGATTCGACGGTGTAGTTCGAGCCGCCCCTCTCGAGCGTCATTCCCGGGGCAAGGGTCTCGCTTGCGATCTCCTCGAGCATCGAGCCGTGGTCCTGGGCGATCTGAATCATTATGTAATCGCCCTTCTTGACAACGGTGCCGGCAGCCGGTTCGGTGCCGATGATGGTGCCCTCGGGATAGCTTTCGGTGTCGATGTAGAGCACGTCATAACCCAGTCCGGCATCTTTGAGGGCCTTCACGGCATCGTCGAAAGACTTGTTGGCAACGTCCGGAACCGTGTAGGCTTCAGCAACCGTGAGCGTCACCTCTGCAGAGCTGAGAGCTTCGGATCCGGGCTTTGGGGAAACAGAAAGAACTGATCCTTCCTTCTGCTCGGAGCGCTTCTTCTTCGTCTTCACGTTGGTGAAGCCCTCTGCTTCGAGGAGCTCCTGGGCCTCGGATTGGGTCTTGCCGACGACTTCGGGAATGGTTCGAGCTGCAGCGACATTGATGACCACCTCGGACCCCTCTTCTGCACGTTGTCCTGCAGATGGATCTGTAAGTAGGACGATTCCAGTTGTGTCATCTGACTTGACCTGGTCGGCTCTTACGCTGAAACCGCTGTCCTCGAGAACGCTTATCGCATCGGCTTCGGTCATGCCGACAACGTTGGGGACGGGCTTGCCTCCCCACATACCCGCTTCGTACGTCGCAAATGCCGCGAGGGCGCATGCGATGGCGATGAGCGCCACCACCAAGGCGACGATCCTTCCCGGATGTTTCTTCTCTTTTGTCGACGAGGCGAGATACTCCTTGCTCTTCGATGCTTCGTCTCCATCGACTGGTTTCATCTGGATGGTCTCGCCGTCCCTATACGTAGGTTCGGGGGCGACGTAATCGGCATTTACGAGCCTCTCGGCATACTCCTCGGATTGCGTGTCTATGCCGCTTAGATCAAGCGTATGGGTGAGCTCCACGTCCATGGCGCTCTCGTCGACGAACACGAGCCTGTCAATCGAGGCGGCCGGGTCGAACGAGTCGGTGTTCTCCGAATCGACCGGCTGGTAGAGCTCGTAATCGGTTTCGATTGATTCGTCATCGGGCTCGTCATCCAGAACGCTCTTCGCAGAGACGTTTTCAGGCGCTTCGGTTACCTCGTCTGAATCTTGTCTAGAAAGAGGAAAGCCGCACTGATCGCAGAACTTCGCTTCTTCACGGTTTTCGGATTCGCAATTAGGGCACAACATATGAATTCCCCTTCAGCCGCATATCACGACATATTGTATACAAAAGATGCCCTGACACTAAAGCTATGCGCCTTCTCCATAGCCAAAACGCTTGATTTGGTTCGCGTCGCGACGCCAATTCTTCTTCACTTTAACCGAGAGGTCGAGGAAGACGCGCGTACCAAGCATATGTTCGAGGTCCTGGCGCGCTTCGGTGCCGATGCGCTTTATGGATGCGCCGCGCTTGCCGATGATCATGCCCTTCTGGCTCTCGTGCTCTACGTAGACAATGGCACGGATGCTATGAAGGTCCTTTTTCTTGGAATACTTGAGCTCCTCGGTCTGCACTCCGATTGCGTGCGGTATCTCGTCCCTAAAGCTCCTGAGGATCTTCTCGCGGATGAACTCGGCGACGATGACCTCGAGGGGTTGGTCGGTTTCCATATCCTCCGGGAACCATTGGGGCCCTTCGGGGAGCAAGCCGACAGCAGCGTCGACGAAGCCGTCCACGTTAACATCCTCGGTTGCCGAGCAGGGAATGACGAGGTCCCAGTCTGCGAGTTCGCTTGCCAAAGCCCGCTGCTTTTCGAGCGTTTCCTCGTCAACGAGATCGCATTTCGAGAGCACGAGTATTTTAGGCGTCTTGATTCGCGTAAGCTGCGCAGCGACCCACTCATCACCCGTCCCGACTTCTTGCGATGAATCCACGAGCATCGCGATGACGTCGACGTCTTCGAGCGCCTTGAGAGCCGATGTGTTCAGCTCTTCGCCAAGCGCGTCATGGGGTTTGTGGATACCGGGCGTGTCGACGAGTATGAGCTGATAATCGTCGGTAGTCTTCACCGCGCGGAAGCGATGGCGCGTTGTCTGCGCCGTGTTGGAGGTGATTGCTATCTTCTTGCCCATGATGGCGTTCAGCAAGGTTGACTTGCCTGCGTTTGGGCGGCCTATCAAAGTGACGAAACCAGACTTGAACCCACCGAAGTCGAAATCAAACTCAAAGCCCATGGAAATCCTCCCTTAAAGCTTCTTTCATCTAGATGAATGCAGCAGCCAAAGCCAGCATCTTCGGCAAGAAGATGAAAGCCGCAACGAAAAGCGACGCGATAGATAAGATGAATACGGTGCCGGCTGCACAGTCTTTTGCAATCTTCGCAAGTTCGTTGTATTCGGGCGAGGCAAGGTCAACAAGCGCCTCGAGTGCAGTGTTAAGGCATTCTCCGCCGAGTACGCAGCCTATGCAGACCGCGATGACGGCCCATTCTGCCGGGCTTATGCGCAAGCCGATGCCCAGGATTATGGCGGCGACACCGAACCCGAGCTCAATCTTGAAGTTACGCTCGCGCGCTGCGCAGCGTATGCCGTCAGCCGCATGGCCGAATGCCTGTATGAGCGTCTGGCGGGCCATCTAAACGTCCGCCGAGCTACGCATGAAGGGCCTATCCCAGAATGAGCTCAGATGAGCACGTTCGCGTTCTTCCATCTCGCGGGCCTCTTCGTCTTCCATATGGTCGTAACCGCATAAGTGCAAGAGTCCGTGCGTGATGAGCAAGCTCATCTCGTCAGAAAAGCTCAAACCGTACTCAGGAGCCTGCTTCTCTGCCCTATCGACCGATATGACGATATCCCCGAGCTCGAAGGACATGTCATCGAGCAAGGGCATGTCGTCGTCGTATCCGTCGCATTCGAACGAGAGCACGTCGGTCGGGGCATCTATATCCCGGTATTCACGGTTGAGTTCGTGTATCTCTGCTTCGGTAACGAAGTTTATGGATACCTCGGTGTTCTCGGGCATCCCCTCTTCCCGGATAACGTGGGCAGCGAGGGCTTCGACATCGAGCAGGGCGCGCACGTCTTCTTCGCGATAGTCGTAGTTAACCGTGATTTCCATTACGCTCTCCTGGCTTTGCCTCATATGCAGCGACGATGCGTGCGACGAGCGAGTTCCTGACGACATCGGCTCCTGCAAGTTCAACGAACGCGATGTCATCGATGCTCATGAGATGCTCGCGGGCACTGATCAGCCCCGTTGGCCCTTTTGGATTGTCCGATTGCGATTCGTCGCCGGTCACGACCATCTTCGACGCGAATCCCAAGCGGGTCAAGAACATCTTCATCTGGTCGGGCGTGGTGTTTTGGGCTTCGTCCAAGATCACGAAGCTGTCGTTGAACGTGCGCCCTCGCATGAAGGCCAAGGGGGTGATCTCTATCGTGCCGTCCTCGAGCATGCGCGTGGCGCGAGACGCATCGAGCATTTCGAACAGGGCATCGTAAAGGGGCCTGATGTAGGGATCGACTTTCTCCATCATCGTGCCGGGCAAGAAACCGAGGCTCTCCCCTGCCTCGACGATTGGCCTAGTGAGGACGATGCGGCTGACCTCCTTACGCTGGAGGGCGGCGACCGCCATCGCGCAGGTGAGGAAGGTCTTGCCTGTTCCAGCAGGACCAAGGCCGAAGGTGACAGTATTGTTGCGTATAGCGTCAACGAAACGCTTCTGACCCGCCGTCTTGGGGCGTATCGCTTTGCCCCTATGGGTGAGCAAAACGTCGCTCCTCAGCGCATCCGGGGCCATTTCCTCGCTCTTCACGAGGGTCACGAGACGCTTCACATAGGCGCTGTCGGGTATGGAGCCGTCCGCTATGTGCTTGAACATATCCGAGAACAGCAAGACGAGGCTTTGGGCGTCCTCCTCGGGCCCGATGAAGGTGAGCTCGTTTCCGCGTACCGTTACGCGCGAAACGAAGCTTTCCTGGACGATGCGCAAAAGCTCGTCGCTGGGACCCGTGACGAGGGCCATATCCACGCCCTGGGGGCATTTCAAGGATGTGGTGGATTCTTTGGTCATGCTCATATTGTACCTTAGCCTAAGACAACGGGCAGCAAGGAGCCATCCTCGGCACCTTCCGGCAGGGGTATTTCATGGTAGCTTTCGGTTAGAGCGCACCTCGACTCCACGAGGACAAGCTCGCTCGTGCCAATTCGCGAGCGATAATCGCGCTCGCGCAACTCGTCGGAAAGGCGCCGTAGTTCGGAGGCACGCTGCCTGACGACTATCGGATCGACCTGGTCGAGTCGTTTTGCTGCGGGCGTTCCTGCTCGTTTGGAATACGGGAAGACGTGAATCTTGGAAAACCGGCACGCTCGTGCGAGTTCGAGCGTGCATGCGAAATCGTCGTCTGTCTCCCCGGGAAAACCGACGATGATATCGGTGGTGAGCGAGAGGCTCGGCACGCGCTCGTAGAGCCGCTCCACGAGCGAGAGGAACCTCTCAGATGTGTACGGTCGGGCCATTTCGCGCAAGACCTTCGTGCTCCCCGACTGCAAAGGTACGTGAAGATGGCGGCAGACGCTGCCCTCGGAGCGTGCGAGCAAGTCGATGAAGGCGTCGTCGATGGTCATGGGCTCGAGCGATGATGCCCTAACCCGTGCAGGGATGTCTCCAGGGCTGCAATGGCCCTTGGCTCTTTCCACCAACGACTCAACGAGGTTAGCCAGACCGATGTCGCCACTGCGGTACGAACCTAGATCGATGCCCGCCAGCACGAGCTCCTTCGCGCCGTTCGCGAAGTACCTCTCCGCTTCATCGAGCACCTGCGACGCATCGACGCTGCGGGCCTTGCCGCGTGCGACGTGCACGATACAGTACGTGCAGGCGTGATCGCAGCCGTCCTGTATCTTTATGTTCACGCGCGTTCGGAAATCCTTCCCGATGCGCAGAGGCGAGCGATTCTTCGGCTTGAGCGCCTCGAGGAGCTCGAATCGTTCTATGACGCGAACACGCTCGTCAATCCCCGCATATCCGCACGCGTCAATTGCGGCCCCGCATCCCGTCACTATTACGAGGGCTTCAGGCGCAATCTTGAGGGCATGTCTGACCGCCTTGCGCGCTTTCTTGTCGGCTTCGCCTGTGACCGTGCAGGTATTTACGATGACGAGCTGCGCATCCTCTTCATCGACGAGCTCTGCCCCGAGCGCAGCGAGGTACGATGAGGCTGTGTCCGCCTCGACCTTGTTCACCTTGCATCCGTGGTTTATGACGCAAAAGCGAAGGCCCGGCTCGATTCCCAGGCTCTCAGCAGTGATCGTCTTACGAGTTTCGGCCATGTTCTAGTTGAACACGTCGCGGAGCTTCTCGAGCGGCGAGCGGGGGTTGGCATAATCCTCGCCGAGCTCGTTGGCGAGCTTCTCCAAAAGCTCGCGTTGGCTCTTGCTCAGCTTTTTGGGAATCTCGACTCCGACATGCACGAACATGTCGCCGCGCAAGTCGCTGCGGAACTTCGGCATGCCCTTGCCCCGAACGCGGATGACCTGGTCGGGTTGGCATCCCTCGGGTATACGCACCTTGACTTTCTCGTCGGGCATAATGCCGTCAACCTCGATTTCGGCGCCGAGCGCAGCTTGTACCATAGAGACCTTTGCCATGGCGTGGAGGTTGTCCCCGTCCCGCTCGAAGAAGTCATGCTGATCGATGCGGCAGGTGACGATGAGGTTTCCGGAAGCAGCGCCCCTGAGGCCCGCCTCGCCGAACCCCGTGACGCGGAGCTGCTGCGAGTCACGGATGCCGGCAGGTACCTCGACGGTGACGCGCTGGCGATCCGGTACGCGGCCCTGGCCCTCGCATTCGGGGCAGGGATTGTCAATCGTCTTGCCTGCACCGCCGCAGCGCGAGCACGAGGAGGTTGTGCGCATATCGCCCAGAAACGTTCGCTGGACAGTGTAGACGCGGCCCGTACCGTTGCATTCGGGACAGGTGACTTCCTTGCCGCCTTCTCCGAGGCCGGTGCCGTGGCAATCTTGGCAGGGCGACAGACGGTCGTAGACGATTTCCTTCTTGGCGCCCGTGGCAACCTCTTCGAGCGTGAGCCGCAGCCCAACACCCATGTCGCGACCTTCACGGCGCATGGTGCCGCCGCCCATTCCGCTGAAGAACGAGCTGAAGATATCACCCATACCACCGAATCCGCCTCCGAAGATGTCCTCGAAGTCGACATAGCCGGTTCCGCCGTAGGGGCTTCCGCCCCCTGCTGCGCCTGGCACGGCGCCTGTACGGTCGTAGTAAGCTCGCTTGTTGGGATCGGAAAGTATGTCGTACGCCTCGTTGAGCTCCTTGAACTCCTCTTCGGCGTTGGGGGATTTGTTCACGTCGGGATGCAGCTTGCGTGCCTGCTTGCGGAACGCCTTCTTAATCTCGTCATCCGTGGCATCGCGGTCAACCCCGATAACGGAATACAGATCCTTGGCCATAAGTACACGTGCCTTTCCACGCCTAAGCGGCGGTTATTCGTCAGTTAGGGTCCTGCTAGCCATGCGGACCGCTTGTAACACTTTCGAGTAGTCCATGCGCGTCGGGCCAATGACCGCCACGATGCCCTCTCCTTCTCCTCTGCCAAAACGGCTCGCGACGACCGATACGCCTGAAAGCTGTTCGGTTTCGTTCTCGGAACCTATCTTGACGCGAGGAGTGCTGTCGTTGTTTGCGGTATCGTCCAAAATTTGGAGCAGTACCGTTTCGTTCTCAAGTACCTGCATGACAGGTATGAGCGATTGGGTGTAGGCAAACTCAGGTTGCCGCATAAGCGCGCTAATACCCACGCGCCGTGGATGCGGCAAGGCGTTTGGCGCGACTATCGAAAGGCAATCGGTGAGTTGTGCAAGCTGGGCAGAAGTGCGTTCGAGCAAGTCGTCGAGCTCGCGGGCGCTTCTCCGGAGATCTTCGATAGCCTGCTGTGCAGCGGGGTCTTCGGCTATGGCGCCGGATTCGACGAGATTGTCGACGAATGCACGGTAACCGAAGTCAGTTGGAATGCGCCCAGCAGACGTATGCGGCTGTGAAATGTAGCCCTCATCTTCGAGCATCGATAGCTCGTTGCGCACGGTAGCCGGACTGACGCCAAGCTCGTATCGCTCGGTGAGCGTGCGCGAGCCGACGGGAATCGCGCGAGCCACGTACTCTTCTATGAGAGCTGCAAGAACCCGTTGACGTCGATCCGAGAGCACTTAAACCTTCCTTGGCCTTTTCGTTTTCCTACAATCAAGAAATTTTAGCAGCCAAATGGTCAGAGTGCTTACCCGTTACTCAAGCGTCATAAGCAAGCCTTAAGAACATCAAGATGGCAAGGCCCCGTTAAGCGGGGCCTTGCCATCTTGATATGCGGATGGACCCTAGAGTCCTTCGCTTGCGTTATTCGGCAGCTTCCTCAGCGGCAGCAGCTTCTGCCTCTGCCTTAGCGGCTTCTGCTTCAGCCTTTGCAGCTTCTTCAGCTTCCTTGGCCTTGCGCTCGGCAGCCTTCTTCTCTTCCTTGAGCTGCTTCTCGCGACGGGCGGCCTTTTCCTCGGATGCCTTTGCCATTTCGGCTTCGCGCTCAGCCTTGCGGGCAGCCTTCTTGGAGCCCGTCTTGGCAGCCTTGGGAGCAGGCTTTTCGTATGCTGCACGATCCTCGTCGGTGACGACCGTGTTCGCGAGCTTCATGATGCCGCTCTTGCGGTTAGCGGCCTGGTTCTTGTGGATAACGCCCTTAGAGGCGGCGCGGTCCATAAGGCGGCAGGCGGCCAGTGCATAGGCATATGCTTCGGCACCGTTGCCGGCTGCGACTGCGTCTTTTACGTGACGGGTTGCGGTTTTGAGCTCAGACTTCACCGCGCGGTTGCGCATACGAGCCTTCTCGTTGGTGATGTTGCGCTTCTTCTGACTTTTAATGTTTGCCACTCTTAATTCCTCCGTAGTTTATATCTTGTTTCCAGACGAAACCCGTAAATCTTAGCATAGAATATCGAGAATGCCAGCAAGTATTCTGAAAGTGAGTTCAATGGCACAATCTTCTTCACATAACGGGCATCATAACCTTGGTCGCATACGTAACTTTTCTATCATAGCGCATATCGACCACGGCAAATCAACCCTCTCCGACCGAATTCTCGAACAGACGGGAACCGTCGCATCACGCGATATGCAAGAGCAGCTACTCGACATGATGGACATCGAGCGCGAGCGTGGCATCACGATAAAAAGCCAGGCCGTACGCGTGAACTACACCTCCGACGATGGCGATACCTACGAATTCAACCTCATCGACACGCCTGGCCACGTCGACTTCACTTACGAGGTATCACGCAGCCTTGCCGCTTGCGAGGGCGCAGTTCTTGTCGTAGATGCCACGCAGGGCGTCGAGGCGCAGACCGTCGCCAACGCAATGATGGCAATGAACGCAAACCTCGAGATAATCCCGCTCATCAACAAGATCGACCTGCCGGCTTCCGATCCTGAGCGCGCAAAGGAGCAGATAGAGGATGGCTTGGCTATTCCAGCAGACGATGCCGTGCTCTGCTCTGCCAAGACGGGCGAAGGCGTTCATGACCTGCTCGAGGCCATCGTGTACAACATCCCCGCCCCGCAGGGCGATATCGATGCTCCTCTCAGGGCGTTAATCTTCGATTCGTATTTCGATGCCTACCGTGGCGTCGTCGCACTCATCCGCGTCGTCGACGGCTCGGTCAAGAAGGGCGACACCATCTACATGATGGCCGCCGGCACCGAGGCGCTCGTCGAGGAAGTTGGAGCTCGAAAGCCAGCTGAGATAGCGCTCCCCGACCTCTCCGCAGGCGATGTCGGATATTTGGTCACGGGTCTCAAGGATGTCGCCCAGGTTAAGGTGGGCGACACGCTCACGCTCAGCTCCCGCAGGGCAATCGAGCCTTTGCCTGGCTACCGCGACGTTAAGCCCATGGTGTTCACAGGCTTGTACCCTATAGAAGGCGATCAGTACGAGCCGCTCAAAGAGGCGCTCGAAAAGCTCGCCTTAAATGACCCGGCGCTCGTGTGGGAGCCCGAGACATCACATGCGCTCGGGTTCGGCTTCCGTGTCGGTTTCCTGGGTCTTCTGCATATGGAGGTCGTCGAAGAGCGCCTCGAGCGCGAGTTCGGCCTCAACCTCCTGGCCACCGCACCTTCAGTCGAATACCACGTGCTCAAGAAGAACGGCGAGATGATATCGCTTCACTCTCCACAGGAAATGCCCGACCCTTCCGAGATCGAGCATATCGAGGAGCCATACCTCAGGGTAAAGGTGCTCGTACCGCCTGACTACGTCGGCCCCGTAATGGACTTGACGAACTCGCGTCGGGGAACGTTCGTCAACATGAACTACCTCTCATCGACAACGGTCGAGGTCATTTGGGAGATGCCCCTTTCCGAAATGATCATGGACTACTTCGACCGCCTGAAGTCATCGACGAAGGGCTACGCATCGCTCGATTACGAGATGGCTGGCTACCGCGTGAGCAAGCTGGTGAAGCTCGACATCTTGCTGGCAGGCAAGCCTGTCGACGCCCTTTCGTTTATCGTGCATGCCGATAACGCCTACAACCGAGGAAGCATCTTGGCTCGAAAGCTCAAGGAGATCATTCCGCGCCAGATGTTCGAAGTACCCATCCAGGCCGCCGTCGGAGGACGCGTGCTCGCGCGCACGACGGTTAAGGCAAAGCGCAAGGACGTGCTCGCTAAGTGCTATGGTGGCGACATCACGCGAAAGCGCAAACTGCTCGAGAAGCAGAAGGAAGGCAAGAAGCGCATGAAGGCAATAGGCTCGGTGGAAGTGCCTCAAGAGGCCTTCATGGCGATTTTGAAAGTAGATGAGTAGCATCGCACGCAAGGAAGAATACGACTGGATCGATGATGCGTTTGACGATTCGAAGCAAGATCCCCTCGCGCTCAAGGGCATGACGGGATGCTCGGGCCTCGCCGTCCTTGGCGCAGGCCTCGTTGCAGTCGCCGTAATCGTCGTCATAGGTCTCGCTACGCTGGCCTTCTCGGGCTTCGGCATCTGATGGCTATCGAATTGGGTATTCCTGCATGACGCTCTTCGGAAGATACAGAGTGCTCCTCGCTCCCATGGCCGGCGTCAGCGACATCGCGTTTCGCACTGTATGCCGTGAACTGGGTGCTGACCTCACCTTCACCGAAATGGTTTCGGCCAAGGGGCTGTCTTACGCAAACGAGAAAACGCGGCACCTGCTCGACCTCGCCGAGGGAGAGCAGCGCGTGGGCGTGCAGCTGTTCGGACATGAACCCGAGACGATGGCATCTCAAGCCTGCTGGGTCGAGGACGCATTGGGTGATGCCCTGGCCTATCTCGACGTCAACATGGGTTGCCCCGCTCGCAAGATAGTGAGCAAGGGTGACGGCTCCGCGTTGATGAAGGACCCGGGACTCGCGGCTTCTATTATCGCCGGCATCAAGGCTGTGACCTCTTGCAAGGTCACAGCGAAGTTCAGGAGAGGTTGGACTATCGGCGAGGAGACCGCTCCAGAGTTCGCAAAGATACTCGAACAGGCAGGCGTAGATGCCGTGTGCGTCCACGGACGCTTTGCCGAACAGCTCTACCGCGGCAAGGCCGACTGGAACGTCATCGCCCGGGTGAAACAGGGCGTAACCGTGCCCGTCGTGGGGAACGGAGACGTCACCTGCGCCCAGGATGCTGTAAACATGGTCGATCTAACTGGTTGCGATGCCGTGATGATTGCAAGGGGGGCTCAAGGAAATCCTTGGATTTTCGAACAGACGCAAGCGGCCCTTGACGGAAAACCCCTACCCCCTTTGCCGTCTTCACAGGAGCGTGTCGAGATGGCGCGTCGCCATGCACGCTTGCTCAACGAGCGCGAGGGCAGAAACCTTGCCCGCATGAGGAAGCATGCGAGCTGGTACGTGTCCGGAATGCCGGGAGCTGCTAAGGCTCGTGGACTGTTCAACGCCTGCACGTCACTCGATGATTTCGAGGAGGTATTCGATCTGTTATTGACGCATGACGGGCAATAACAAATCATGATTTCTAGCGAGACGATGCCTTGACGCTCTTCTGCCTAGATGTATCGAGGCACTCATCATCAGGCAATACTGCAGTTTCTATCGCATGATAAAGGTGAATTCAATGCCTCACGACCCATATAAGGCCCTATACCTCCATATCCCGTTCTGTGTTAAACGCTGCGGATACTGCGATTTTGCGACGCGTGCCATCGATCGTGACGACCCGAGAATTGACGAGTACGTGGAACAGCTCGTTGTCGATATCAGGCGTTTCTGCAAGCAAGGAGAGCTTTCCGAAATCGAGACCGTCTATATCGGTGGAGGGACGCCGTCTCATATCGGCTTGAACAGGCTCTCGAGCCTGCTCTACGCCCTATCGCTTTCCGTCGACCTCACAAGGGACGGACTCGAGTTCACTATGGAGGCGAATCCGGAAAGCCTCACAGAGCGCATGGTGCTCGATATCTGGGCAATGGGCGTGAATAGGCTGTCGTTGGGCGTCCAGAGCTTTGATGATGAAGTACTTGCCATTCTCGGTAGAGCGCATGACGCAGCACGCGCAAAGGAAGCTATCGAGACAGCACGGCTGCGCTTCGACAGCGTGAGCATTGACCTCATGTGCGGTGTCCCCGGTCAGTCAGCCTCCTCGCTCGAAGAGTCTGTCAAAACTGCAGTTGAGTTGGGTATACCTCATGTGAGCATGTATCCTTTGACGATCGAGCCGCACACCGCTTTCGATCGAGCCGTCTTATCGGGCGAAATGCAGGAGCCAGATGACGACGTCGAGGCCGAGCATATGCAGATTGCAGCGCACATCCTCGAGGAAGCAGGCTATAGCCGCTACGAGGTTGCAAGCTACGCGCTTCCCGGATACGAATCGAAGCACAACTCCTCGTACTGGACAGGCGTCCCCTATCTGGGAATCGGTCAAAACGCCACATCGATGACGCAGAACTCTGACAGGCGCATGCGCGTCATGAACAACGAGGTTATAGACGACCTTGACAGGCGTCAAATGGAGGCCGAAGACCTCATGCTCGGCATGCGCATGTCAATCGGGGTTTCTGATGAGCGAGTTGCTGCAGCAGCCGAATACCTTCCCGAAGTCTACGACGTTCTTAACGACCTCGAAAATGAAGGCTTTCTCGTTCACGATTTATCGCGGTGGCGCCCGACGACTCAAGGCTGGCTTTGCGGAAACGACCTTTATGGACGCATCCTCGACCTTGCTCCATAAGACTCGCAATTAGTCAGAGGACCGACCTGAAATTCCCCTCATTAACTGCGGCGAGCGGCAACGTCGATGAACCATTTCTCGAAAGCGGCATCGGGATCGGATCCGCTCTTCATTGCGCGTTCGCAATCTCGTGCCGTCGTGAATGCGCGCCGTAGCTCATCTGGCTTGAAATTACGCGACCAGCCGATATGGTTCTTCACGCGCCAGTCAGGCTGCTTTAACGTCTGGGCAAGCGCGCGCGCCTCACCACGCTGGTCAAGCGATTGTGCGCAGCAAAGCTCGCGGAGCCTGCTCGTGCACATGGCGAGAAGCGAATGCGGGCTCGTCGATCCGAGAAGCGGCAAGAGGCGTAGACACGTTTTGACGTCGCGCCTTGAGAAGGCATCGACGAATTCCCATGGCTTCGCCTCGCAGGTGCGCGCTACGAACTCCTCAACTTCCCTGTCGCTGACAGGGTCGCTACCCCTGTGTGCGAGGGCGAGTTTGCGTAGTTCCGAATCGAGCCTGACTGTATCTTCGCCCGCAAGCTCGATCAGGCGGCTCGCTCCGCGATCTGTGAGCGTGAAACCATGCCCTACAGCCATGGAACGCAGGGCCTTGACGAGCTCGTATCGTTTCATTGGGGCGCAGTCGATGATCGCCTCGGGTCCGAGAGCGGCGATGGCCTTGTAGAGCTTCGAATTCTTCGCGAGCTTTTCGCTGGATACAAGGAGTACGGTGGAGTCGTTGGGAGCGGCAAGGTACGCCGCGACGATCTCGGCATCCTGCTTGGAGAGCTTTTCTGCATGATTGACCTCGACAAGCCTCACGGGGCTTGCGAACGGAAACGTGTTGCATGAGATGGCGATATCCGAGCCGCTCGACGTTGTCGCATCGAAGACG
>JAFRJC010000167.1 GCA_017432445.1 Eggerthellaceae bacterium
CACGCTGCTGGACACGTACGAAAAGGGACTCAACACCGCGACGCTCGACCGGTTCTTCGCGACCGTGCGCGAGCGGCTCCAATCGGGCGACCTGTGGGTGGAGGGTACGCGCGAACACCTGCGCTTCGACAGCTATATGCTCCCGCCCGGCAAAGCGGCCGAGATCGCGCTCACGCTGCCGTTCGACACCGACGTCGGCCGCTACTTGGAGGGGCGCGCCAGGCTGCTCGACTGGCGGTTGCGCCGGTTCGCAGGCTCGCTGAAGCGCGGCACGCTTGACGGCGTGGAGCTGCGGGGCGGTGACCTCAGGGTCAGCCCGCTCGCGGCCGTAACGCCCGCTGCGGCCGACAGGCTGGACGCGGCCGTCGACCGGCTCATGCCCCGCGTGCGCATCACCGAGCTGCTCGCCGAGGTGGAAGCCCGCACCGGGTTCCTGTGCGCATTTCCGGAACTGCGCTCGGGCCGCGCCCACTCCAACCCGCAGGCCGTGCTCGCCGCGATCCTTGCAGACGCGACGAACCTCGGCATCGAGCGCATGGCCAACGCCAGCCAGGGCGTCACCTACGCCCAGCTCGCCTGGACGCATGGCTGGTACGTATCGGAAGAGAATTACGCGGCAGGGCTGCGCCATCTGGTGGACGCGCAAGCCGCGCTGCCGCTCACGCGCGTGTGGGGCGACGGCACCGCGTCGAGCTCGGACGGGCAGTTCTTCCGCTCGGGCAGGCGGGGCGCGGCCGGCAGCACCAACGCGCGCTACGACCGGGAGCCGGGGCAGAAGATCTACGCCCATGTCGCCGATACCTACGCGCCCTACCATGTCCGGCTGATCTCGGCGACCGCGGCGGAGGCGCCCTATGTGCTGGACGGGTTGGTCGCGCACGGCTGCGGCATCGAACCCGCGATCCACTACGCCGACACGGGCGGCGCGTCCGACCACGTGTTCGCGCTCGCGCACCTGCTCGGCTTCCGGTTCGTGCCCCGCCTGCGCGATCTAGCCGACCGCCGGCTCGGCCTGTTCCCGGGCACGGCCCGCCCTGAGGCGCTCGCGAAGATGATCGGGCGCCCGTTCAACATCGCTGCCATCCGCGAAAGCTGGGACGAGATCGTCCGGCTCGCCGCGTCCGTGAAGGCCGGCGTGGTGCTACCGTCGGTCATGCTGAAGAAGCTGGCCGCGTACCGTCGCCAGAACCGGCTCGACTTCGCGCTCCAGGAGCTGGGCCGGATCGAGCGCACGCTGTTCACGCTCGACTGGTTGGAATCCAGGGCGCTCCGCCAGCAGTGTCAGGCCGGGCTCAACAAGGGCGAGGCGCGTCACACGCTCGCCCAGGCCGTGTTCGTCCATAAACAGGGCCGCCTGCGCGATCCGCAATTCGAGAACCAGGCGCTGAAGGCGTCCGGGCTGACGCTGGTCACCGCCGCGATCGTGTACTGGAACACGCTCTACATGGGCCGTGCGGTCGAGCATCTGCGCGCCAGTGGCGAGCCCGCGCTCGACGAGCTGCTCGGCCATGTCGCCCCGCTTGGTTGGCGACACATCAGCCTCACCGGCGATTACCTCTGGCAGGATGCTGCTGCCGAGCTCGATCAAGACGGCTACCGCGCACTCAACATCGCCGGCGGACCCGGAGCCAAGGTGGCCTGAGCCGCCCTGTTCGCCACCTGTTCAGCTTACCGCTGTCCGTGCCACAAACCTTGAGGTGCCCCCACGTACCGGTCGACGCGCTCGCGGTCGTCGGGCGCGAGCTGGGGGAGGTAGGGCTCGAGGGAGTCGACCTGGTCGACGATCGCGAGCGCGCCCGCGATTGCCGCTTCGAAGTCCTCGGGTTCAGCACCAGTCATCGAAGCCCGGCCGCGGCTTTGAAGTTCGCCTCACTCTCGATCAGCCGATGGGGACGGACGCGTAAGTCGGCGACGCGCATCGGCTCCGAGAGAAGGTTGCCGGTCGCATCGCCGCGCCCGTCGAAGCGGAATCCGAACGCCTCGTAGAAGCGAGAACGATCGGTGCGACGGGCGTCGTTGCCGATCTTGATCTCGTGAACCCTCGCGTCTGGGTGGAAGCACATCGCCCAGCCGATCGCCAGGTTCATAAATAAGGAGCCGAAGCCGAAGCCGAGGAGCTGCGGGCAGAGCACCTCTATATAGCCGCCACCGAACCGGACCCGATTCGCGTCCCGGTCCCACGATGCTTCTTGATCGACCACCCGCATCACCGTGCGGAATGACGCCTCGCGGGGGGCGAAGAGCTCGCGGTGACCGCGGACGTCGATGTCGATCTTGACCTTGGTCGGCCGGACCTGACCGGCGAACGGGCCGGTTGAGGGCACCGTGGTCGCGAACGCGCGTTTGACGTCGACTTCCAGGCGCTCGGGCTCGCTGGGTGGCAGGCGCTTCGCGGGCGTGGTGGTCAGCCAGTAGGCCCGGAACTCGTTAATCGAGAGGGGATCGGTCACGCAGCCGGCTGTCGGTTTTCCTGAAACTGTAGACGATCCAGTACTCTGTAGAAGCGGCCCGAAATGGCAGATTTTCGCCCAAAACAGTAGACGTTGGAATCTCAAGCCCTTCTCCGCGCACTCGTGCTCAGCGTGCGGGCGCTCGCACGTTGATAATGGTGATACCCACATCGGCGCTCGCCAGATCGGCGTCAGTCGTGAACATCTCCGCCTGCAGATCGATGGCTAAGGCCAGACAGGCGCGGTCCCCGAGCGACAGGCCGAGCGACTTAGTCGCTGGGCGAAGATCGCCGATGATCAGTGCCTGGGCCGGGGAGAGGGGGCGGACGTCGAGGTGCAGCCCGCCGAGCGCCTCCCGTACTTCGTCCAGCGACACTCCCCGCTCGCGAAACTTGGAAACCACTTCGGCCAGGTTCGTCGTACCCACCACACAGCGCGTCAGCACGTCTGCGACCCGATCCGCGCCAGGCTCGTCATTCAGAAGGCAGAGCAGGGCGGAGGCGTCGAGGACGACCTTGCTACTCACGCTCCGCCTCGCGACGGCGGTCCGCGATCAGCTCATCAGCCAGCCCGACGTCTTCGGGCACGTACTTGCGCAATATGGCCCGTGCCCGCTCGACTGCCCGGGACACAGACCTGACCCTGAGCTCGCCATCATCGACGTCGACGAGCACGGTATCGCCGGTGCTGATGCCCAGCTCGCGCCGCATGGAGGCTGGGATGACGAGCTTGCCCCCATCCACGATCTT
The DNA here is from genome assembly GCA_017432445.1 of Eggerthellaceae bacterium. GTDB lineage: Bacteria > Actinomycetota > Coriobacteriia > Coriobacteriales > Eggerthellaceae > UBA9715. The sequence continues at coordinate 3,200 of JAFRJC010000167.1, forward strand.
GACCCGCTGCGCTTCCATCTGCACCGCCTCGCACATCACGACCAGTTCTCCGGACCAGTACCAGATTGCGGTGCTAGGTTCTACGACGTTCCGGTATTTCGAGGCAAGATTGTGCTCATCGAGTGACCCATGCCCCAATTGCCCGTTCAGCTAGGCGGAAGCTGGCTCGTAAAGGTCGGCTTGCGTGGCTAGGCCATATAGGATCGGACCTTTCCTATTCTGGCCAGCACCGCTACCAGCGGCCAAATTGGGTGTGCTTGAAAGAGCCGAGCGACAATGAGCGACAGCAAGGAGGGGAAGGGGGTGAAGGGCGCGAGAGTCTATCTTCGGGTCAGCACCGACGAGCAGGACCTCGCGCGGCAGGAGGCAATCGTCGCCGGCGCACGAGCCGCCGGTTACTACGTCGCGGCGGTCTACCGGGAGAAGGCGTCAGGCGCACGGGCCGACCGACCGGAACTCATCCGCATGATCGCCGACCTGCAACCGGGGGAGGTGGTTGTGGCCGAGAAGATCGATCGGATCAGCCGTCTACCGCTTGCCGAGGCTGAGCGGCTGGTCGAGGCGATCAGGGCCAAGGGCGCCAGACTGGCTGTGCCGGGCATCGTCGACCTGTCCGAGTTGGTGGCTGGCAGCGCGGGGGTTGCCCGCATCGTGCTCGAGGCGGTTCAGGAGATGCTGCTCCGTGTAGCGCTTCAAACCGCCCGTGACGACTATGAGGATCGACGCGAGCGACAGCGTCAGGGCATTGAGATTGCCAAGCGGGAAGGGCGCTACAACGGTCGTAAGGCAGATCATGCGCAGCACCGACGCATCATCGCGATGCGCGACGCCGGCATGAGCATCGCGAAGACAGCTGAGGTCATTTCCTGCAGCGCGGCACAGGTGAAGCGCGTGACGGCGCTACACCGGAGAAAGGCGAGCGCCGCGATCAAACCCGACGACCGCGAACCAGAGCGTGGTGTTTCCGACAATCACGCGGTTCTCGACCGCATCGGCGCCGGCGGCTTGTCAACTGTCGAATTCGACACGACGCTGCCGGGCGATCCGCCCCGTAATGTCGATCTCAGTTAAAGGACGGGGCAGCTTGGGTATCATTATGTCACCGATGGCACGCAGATCGTCACCCGCATGGGACGAGACGCCAGCACGGGGGCTCGGTCGGCGCTCGCGCCGATAGAGCCGTGCCCGGTAGGGCCGCGTCCCCGCTGCACCATCGCTCCCCTGCGCCGGCACCGACGCCGCTCTAGCCTCGGCCATGCAGCAAGGGGGACCAATGGGATAACAATCCGCTCTGAGCGGGTCGGTGACCGTTACCACGCAAGCCGATTGCGTCCCTGAGCCCGGCGCCAGCGTCGTGTTCCGAACCCAGGGCTACAAGAAAGGAATCGAGGCCGGCACCTTAAATTACCGCCACTGTCGAGAAAGACTAGACCAAGGAGTATGACTTCTCGGGCAATGGCCTGGTGGTGAGAATCGCCGTGAATCCGGTCACGCCGGTTCACGGTTTACCCGAGTAGCCGGGTATGACGCTTTGCCGTCGAGCTGGACGCCATCGAGCTGCTGTCGCCTAAGCCGGAATGAGCTGGACGCTTTTCATCGACGAATCCGGCCAGGATCAGCGTCATTCGCCTTATGAGGTGCTGACCGGCATTGCGGCCGAGGATCGTCGCGTGTGTTCGCCACGATCGTCCCGCGCGAGGCGCCGCGGCCCGAGCGCAGCGACGCGCTACGCAAGGACATGCGTTCCTGTTCGAGCGCTTCTACAATTTCCTGAACGGTCTTCCCAGCGATCCGATGGGCTATCTCGTGTTCGACGAACTCGATCGCAGCGCCACGCACATCCTGCTCGGCCAGGTGTCGAGCTATTTCGTGAACACGCGCAATGGCCGCAGCCGGTCGCGGCGCATCATTCCCGAGCCGTTCTTCGTCCATAGCGACCTGACGACGTTGATCCAGACCGCCGACATCGTCGCCTATGTCGTTAGCTGGGGGCTGCGCATCAGGCGGATGACGGCGCCGGCGCGCGACGAGCTGCGGCCGCTCGTCAACCTGGTCCATCAGCTCCAGTTTCAGCGCGAGACCGAAGGGGCGATCGGATCTACGGCATGAAGCTGATCGACGATCTGCGGCCGAAGCCCAGAGCCTGAAACGAAAGAAGGCAATGCACGCGTCACCGCGAACAAAGCCTCCAGAAACCCATTTGGTCGATTCGCCTCAACCTTCAATGACGGAAGCGGCGCTCTCGCAAGCCGCAATAGGCTTAGAGTGCCTGCTTACCCAGAGCCCCGCCGAAGGCGAGCCGGGTGGGTGTGCGGAACAAAACGGCACTCATTGACCCTAGATTAGTTGAAACCCTCACGTCCAGCCACTGGCAAATGGGCGCCGCAACTCAACGCCTTCAGGCTCCGGGCAGCTTCCTCGCTGCGTCGAGATGATTCCGGATTATTGGGATAGCGGCTTGAGCCTTGGCCCGTGCCCGCGCATCGGTCCCTTGCGCAGCATAAGCGCTATGGACCTTCAACGCTTCCTCATGCGCAGCGATCTGCCCTTGTCTGTACGCCAGATCGAACTCCCCCAACGGCGTGCTCTCCAATCGCTCAAGCATTTCCGACAAGGGCTCAGCCAGTGCCCCTTCGGCCTCGGCGGATATGGGGACGTTCAGCAGGCGGGCGTGCCCAGCAATGACGCGCGTGTGGAGGTCGACCATCCTCCGGGCGAACGAACGCGAGGCCTGGACCTGGGATCGGGCCAACGCAAGCCGGCTGGCATCGACCTCGTAACGGCTCAACGCATGAACTGCTCCGATATACTCGGAAGTCTTCACAGGCGGCGGGTTTGTGCTGATCCCAGATTGAACGGCGATCGCTGCCACGGGTGCGCCGAAGAATGCGATTGCGAGCGCACCTACAGCCGCTTCGATCGACTTTCGCATTGGTCTACTCCTCATACTACTTGGTTTTTGTGATTAGCGCGGGGCTGAGAGCCGTATCGTCTGCAGCGTTCCACCCAGAATTCAGTTAGCATCGTCGGTCGACTTCGTTTAAGAGAGCGTCGATGCGAGCAGCTAGCAGCGGGCGCGCGCGCGCATATTCGGTGTTGAACGAGGGCAGATCAGACCAGTCGAGAGCCGAAGCCGGTAACGAGGTTTTCGATGGCGGCTCGAGCCCAACGATCACGTCCGCCGTTTGAAGGTCTTCGGGCGCAAGCACGGTGAGCGCCTGCGCGTGCGTGTCTACACCCTCCAGCCGCAACGCGGCCGCCAGCGACGGGGAGACGTGCTCCTCGGGCGTAATGCCGCGAGAGCGGACCTCGATGACGATACCGCGCTCGGCTGCCCGCCGCTTCATCAGTTCGCGCGCAACCGCGCTCTTCACGCTACCATATTGGCAGACGAGAAGCACGCGGGCCGGACGACAGCGCGCCGCCACGCCTGTCGAGACAGTCGCGGCTGACGCTATGACGAGCGTCAGGAAGGCGCGGCGCGGAAACCGAAGCGGCAGTTCGCAAGTCATGCTAGGAGCCCGCCCCTGCTTCACGCCCGCGCTTAGCGCGGCAGGGCCAAGCCACGTCCATCGCCCGCTCGGCGCCCGCTGCCATGTGAACACTCTCAAAGTAGGTGTTTTCTTCGGCCCAGCGGAGATACGCGACGCGCAGCCTCTCACGGTCATACCGGGGCGCGGCACACACATCGCGCCGCGCCACGATCATCATGTCGAGCACACCTTGAAGGTAGGCCCCGCACGCTGGACTATTTGCGCGGCAGCTCGTGATGAGGTCGGCACCGTTCGCTTGCGTTGTCTTCTCTTGGGCTTGTAGCGGGGAGGTCAGCAGGACCGCCAGACACGCCCCGAGCCAATAGTGCCTCCTCATCATGTTCTCCTTCGGGTACGGTGGTCGCCAACGAGCAAGCTCCGCGTCACCAACTTCGTCGCGCACGCAGATAAAAGGCTGAGGGCACGCGCACGCGGACGCGATCGGTCAGTGCGATCGGCGCCTCGCTACGTAGCCCAGCATAAATGTCCTGGACCCGGGTCCGGGCGTGCCGCGTGATATCGGTTACCTGCGCGAGCACGGCCCAAGCGGCGCTCGGCTTGTATTCCCAAGCAGCATCTAGCGAGGGGTAGCGCCGGATCGTCTGGATTTCGTCGATTAGATAGCTGCGCTCGCGATAGCCGCTGTCCAGGCTCACCGTCCAAGTCGATTTCAGCCGCGGCAGATCATTTGTCAGCGTCACCGATCCCGAAAACGGTTCGTCCTCCGAGATCGGGCGCGGTCGCCCGGTTGTGGGATCGATCACCCGTGAGGAGATCACCTGACCGCGGGCCTTGAGCAGGCCGCCTTGCATGCCGAGCCGGGCGAGCGGCAGCGTGAGGTCGAGGATCGCCGTTTCGCGCCGGCCATTGCCGATGTTGCCCGGCGCGTTAAATCCTTCGACCGGAACCTGATCGATCACCTGCTGGAGCGCAGCATGCCGGAGCGTCAGCACGACGTCGCCGCTACCCCAGAACCGACGCTCAAATGCCGCCTCGAACACCCAGCGGCGTTCGGGCTCGAGCTTGGCATTCCCGGCGCTGACCACGCCGGTCGCCAGGTTCGCGGTCGCCACGAAGTCCGCGAAGTCGAGCTGGCCGACCTCGCGCTCGACCCGAGCGCGAACCTGAACCCTCTCGCTGGGCGACCAGGTGACGACCGCGCGCGGCTTGGGGAAGAAGAAGGACGCGGCGCTGTTGGTATCCCCCGTCTGGGAGATGGTGGAGGTCTCCACCCGCGCGCCCGCCTCAATGTGCCAGCGGGGACTGATCCGCCAGTTGGCGGTGGCGAAGCCCTCCGCGCGCCGCTCCTCGACGCGAACGCTGGCGTTGGGAAGCACGATCGGCCTCCCATCGAGCGTCAAGGCCGATGTGCCGTTCAGGAAGTTGAAGATCCCTTCGCCGCCGCCTTCGATGCTGAAGTCGGCTGAGCGCGTATAGGTAATGGTTCCGCGCAGGATGCTCTCCCCCGAGGTGCGGACCTGGGAGAAGTCGCTCAGCACCCGGTTCTGGTTCGAGCGGCTGTCATAGGTGCGCCGACGCAGCGATTGGACGACGACCATCTTGCCCTGAAGGCTCGGCCCAAGCCCGATGGTGTAATCCATGCCAACCTCGCCCCCGGTGCGGCGGTAGCGTTCGACGGTGGCGTCGGCGGGCCGATCCCGAGGCTGACGGTAATCATATCGCTCGGACTTGTCGGTCCCGGTCACGTCCAAGGCGGCGTTGAGATGGGCGAGCCCTCCGAATAGCGGCGACTGCGCGTTGCCGCGGACCTCCAACCCTTGATCGATGTCGGTCAGTCGGGCGCGCGCCTCGCGGAGCACTCGGCCCGCTCCGTCGCGCACTTGTCGAGAGCCATATCCGAACTCGCCGCCATCCTCGTCGTAGTAGCGCACCGAGCCCGACACCGACCCCTCGCCGTTCCGCCGCGAAGCGTCGAATTGGAGGGTCGGGCTGACCCGGCCGTCGCTATACGCGTTCACGGCGCCGGTGGCAGTCAGCTCGGTGCGTGCGGCGCTGCTCAGGACGATATTGGCGACGACGGTGCGGCCCTGCATGTCGATACCCGGCGTGCCGCCACGGATCAGGTCGATCCGGAGCACACTCGACGCCGGGATGCGCCTGAGGATGCCTTCCAGGCTGTCCGTCTTGGTCGAAGGCCGTTGCCCGTCGATCAAGACGTTCCCCGCCGTCCCGCCGAACCCGCGCAGGCTCTCCCCGCCATCGAACGCAAAGCCGGGCAACCGCGCGATCATGTCAAATGCCGTGTTGGGGCGCGCGGCCGCGAAGGACGCGGCAGGGAAGGATGTGACGCCCGGCTGCCCGCCAGCGGCTGCGGCGCCGTCCGGGGCGGCCGTTGTATCCTGTGCGAGCACCAAGGCGAGCCCGTAAACCCATGTCAACGTCATGCAGAACCAATGCGATCAGGGCGAGTAAATTGCCACTACCAGCAGCCGGACGCCGGGCCTGCCCCCCTTCAGGCCCGTGCGTCGCCGCCTCAATCGCCGTCTTCGTCGTGATCGCCTTCGGCACCGCCTCCCAGCACCTGGCCCTCAGGCGTAATGTACAGCCCGACCTTCTTGCCGGCCTTGTCCTTGCCTTCGAGCTCGTAGAGCGTGCTGCCGTCCGCCTTTCTGGTCACCAGCTCGGCTTCGCGGATGGACGCGAGCTGCGCACGCGCGGCGTTCATCGCCGCCGCCGGCACTTGGTTGAGCGGAATTTCCTTCTCCGTATGCTCGCCGATAAGGCGGTTCTCGTTCGCCTCATTGTTCTGCTGCGCTGCGAACGCCACGCCGGCAACCGCCAGCACGGCGGCACCGGCGCCGATCATGAGGTTCCGTTTGCTAGCCATGATCCGTTCCACTTTCTTCAGGGTCCAAGGGAGGTGAACGGACGGCGGCCTCGGCCCTTCAAGCCGTCGTCCGACCCGGATTGCCGCAGCGATTGACGATGGCCGCAGCTCCGGAGCCGCAAAGCCTATGCATCCTCGCCGTCGAGCACGCACCTTGTAGATTCACAAGCTACGATGGCTCGGTCCCCACGAGGTCAGACCCTCTTGCGGCGCCCCCGGCCGCAAATAACGAGCGGCTTCAGCGCGGAGATACCAGTGCCTAGGCTGCCTCATCAATTGCATGCGAAAATGCCTATAGCCGAGCTTTCAAAGGTCCGTTCAGCGCGGGCGGCTTGATCCCGGGCCCACATTCGTTGCCCGCCCTTCAACGTGGGCAGCCAGCGATACCCTCTTGACATACCTATACCACGCTATACCCGGACTATGTGATAAGTGTATCCTTGGTTTGGGCCGGGCTACGAATGGTTGAGCCAATCTAAGCAGCGCAAACGAGATACAAGGTGCGAGGTCAGTCATGAAGATTGCTCTCCTCTGGCGCGGGAGCGCGGCCGAATGGGCGGGACGGGTTCACGAAGCTCGCCAATGGCCAATCATCCAAGCTCTGCGTTCGATGGGCGCAGTCGCAGAACCGATGCTCTACGAGGACAGCATCGCTGACGCGGTTCGTGATAAATTGCTTTCGGTCGATTTGGTCCTCGTCTGGGTAAATCCTCTCGATCCCTCTGGCGATCGTACGACGCTTGACACCATGCTGCGCGCAGTTGCCGCGCGGGGGATTTCGGTCAGCGCGCATCCCGACGTGATTGCGAAAATCGGCGTCAAGGAAGTCTTGTATGCCACGCGAGAGATGGACTGGGGAAGCGATGTTGATCGCTATGCCGATGCCGAAAGTCTGAGCGCAGGTTTCCCCCGTCGCCTCTCGAGCGGCCCTCGCGTCCTGAAGCCGAACAAGGGAAATGGCGGCCAGAACGTCTGGCGCGTCGAGCTGCTCGCGGTCACGCCACCCCCGCTAAGCCCCGATGCGCTGGTGAGCGTCTTGGAGGCCGGCCTTACGAGCGTACCGAAACACATGACCCTTGGCGCTTTCCTTGATCGCTGGAGACCCTACCTTGAAAAAGGCGGCGTGTTGATTGATCAGGAGTACCACCCTCGTCTGAGCGAAGGCATGACCCGCTGCTACCTTTGCGGATCACAGGTGGTCGGGTTCGGCCACCAGCTTATCACCGCGCTGTTGACGCCTGTCGGCGAAAACAATCAGGCTGCCCTCCCGGCACCAGGACCACGC
>JAFRJC010000168.1 GCA_017432445.1 Eggerthellaceae bacterium
ACGGGTGCGGCGTATCGCACTTTTGACGATAACCCGCAGTTTGCCTCACCAGAGCAGGCGGCGTCAGTTGCCGGAGCCGCAGCAGTTGATGCCGTGCCGCTTTACAACAATCTAGCCGCAGCATCGGAAACCCTCATGCCACAACTTGCGGAGATCCGAATATGGCTCGAGGGTTTGCCGGGCGTTGAAGGGGCGCTGTTGTGCGGGAGTGGGTCATGCACGTTTGCGGTATGCTCCGATTTCGCATCGGCCTGTCATGTTGTTGCCCAAGCGCGTGAGCGCGGGTTGTGGGCACGCACGTCTTCATTCGGCTCGGCGCGTGCAATCGCGATTAACTTGTAGGAGGTGCTATGCCCGCACTGTTTGCTCGACTTTCGCGCATCGTTCCTCTGCTCGCCGTGCTGGCGTTCATCGCCGCGGTCGTCTATGTCGTCATGTCGTTCCGCTATTCATCGGAACGCGCCAAGGCAACGCTCATCCAGGTATTCACTTGGTTGACGGGCGGTCTATCAGTGATATTCGCGCTCGTCACAATTTATACGCTGTTTGAGCAAAACATCCCAGTCATCGAGCTGTTTGCCAGCTTCCTCGGGACAACGCTCGTAGGATTGGCAATCACGCGCATTTGCAACGCCGTGTTCAAACGCAATCATCCTCATTACGGCGAAGAGGTTGCTCGGGCGACGATCATCAACGAATCGATTGCCAGTCGCTTTGCCGAAGCGTTCAAACGCGCATTGGGCGAGGCGCTCAAAGACACATTCAAGCGTCGTTAATGCGCAGCACATAGTTGAACTCGATGAATTTGCTGACTGGTAAGTAGCGAATCGGCCTCGAAGTGCTATTTGGGCAAAAAACGACCTCGGATTTGACAAAATGTAACAGATTTAACTATTTTTGCGCGAAATCACGGCCTTTTTGGCGAGTGGAGCATGTTGTTGATTTTCGCGACCAGGCAAAACGGAATTCTCGATCTTGCAAAAGCCTCGAAAATGGTAGTGTGCCGATTGTTGGTGTCACGACTTCGTTTGGGAGGCGCGGGCTTCAGCCCGCCCGAGCAAACGGAGCATCGCCTGGAACCGTCATTCTACACCAGCATCACGCAGCCCTCCCAAGCTTCTCCTCGATGGCGGCCATGACGTAGATCCTCGCCTTCTCGACCACGTCGTCGGGTATCGGGCCGGGGTCGCATTCCGACCTGCGGACGCCCTTGAGGGAGGCGGCGTCGATGAAGCTCATCTCCAGCCACTCCTCGTTGACGTCCACGAGGACCGAGCCCACGAGCCGCATCATCGACTCGGCCGACGGGAAGACGCCGACGACCTTCGTCCTGCGCTTTATCTCCTCGTTGGCGCGCTCCTGGACGTTGTTGGTGCGCAGGCGGACGTGGTGCTCGTAGGGGAAGTCGAGGTAGGCCAGCGCATCGGCCTCGGCGTCCTCGAGCAGCTCGCCCGCATGCGGCTTGAGCCCCGCGATGATCCCGGTCGCCTGGCGGTAGGCGGCGCGCACGAGCTGCGGGTCGCGCTCGGCGAACACGGCCTTCATGGCGGCCAGCGCGGTGAGCTTGTCCTCCCTCCTGGAGAACCAGCCCGCCACGTCGCGCTCCAGGTGCACGATGCAGCGCTGCCACGCCGCGCCCTGGAAGACCTCGGCTATCGCCTGCACGAGCCCGTCGTGGGCGTCGGAGACGACGCACCTCACGCCCGACACCCCGCGCCTGCGCAGCCCGAGCAGGAACGCCTTCCACGACACGGCCGACTCGGTGTCGACGGCGCCGAGCCCGACGAACCGGCGCGACCCGTCCTCGCCGCACGCGATGGCGGTGACGACGCCCTTGGACTGCACGTGGCCCTCGTCGCGGCAGCTCAGGTACGTTGCGTCGAGCCACAGGTACGGGAAGGCCATGCCGTCGAAGCGCCGCGCGTTGAGCGCCGCCACCTCCTCGTCGAGGTCGGCCGTCATGCGGGAGACGCGCGAGGGGCTCAGGGACGCGAACTCGAGCGCGTCAGCGGCCTTCTCGATCTTGCGGGTGGAGAGCCCGCGCACGTAGACCTCCTTGACGACGGCGACCATCGCGCGGTCCACGCGCGAGTAGGGCCTTATCAGCTCGTCGGGGAAGTACGTCCCCTCCCGCAGCTTGGGTATGCGCAGCGTGATCTCCCCGACCGGCGTGAGCAGCCCGCGCTCCCGGTAGCCGTTGCGCCGGTTCCCTTCGCCGCACAGCTCGTCGGCCTGCCAGTCCATGATCTGGTTGACCATCGCCTCGAGCTGCCGCCTCCCGAGCTCGACGAGGTCTATCGTGCCGTCCTCCCTGAACGGGAGGTTCTGCATCGCTTCCTTTTCCTGTAAAGTGTCCATGGTGGCCGTTGCCTTTCTCTCGAATCTTACATTCCGCAAAATGTGATTCTAGGCAATGGCCGCTATCCGTTCAAAGCGGCCCGTGACACCAACGTTCGGCACGCGATCACCGGTAAGCCAACATTACTAAGAAATGTTGGCTTTTGCGAGTTGTCTATCGCGCAAAACGCGACATTCTTGCCATGGTGCCCGCACGCGCCGCAAAATATGGCATTGGTGTCTCGGCGTCCGTGGTTCGTGGCGGTGGGGTTGCGTTCACCACTCAATCAATCCCACCCCAATATCGGCCGAAGCATGAGATAATGCATGCAAGTCGATGCAGACAAGGCTCAGGATGCGAACAGCGAACAAGCGATATCTGATAATTCTGGTGAACGTTGCCGTCATGCTCGGAATCGTCGGCTTCGTCTTGCTGTACGCACAGCGGACAGCCGGCGAGTCGATTGGCACCGAGGTGTCCCAATTCGAAACGGCGACCGTCACCATGGAGCAAGTGACGACCAATTACCTCAAAAGCGAGCAGGATATCTGCAACGTATGGGAACGCTACATCAACAGCAATCCCATGACCATCGACGAGGCGATATCGTTCATCAGGTCTTCCCATGTGTCGCCCGACGATTCAGCGCACATTGTGTTCACGGATGGCGACTCGCTCGAATGGCTTTCGACGCGCCCAAGAACGGGTTCGGAAGACTATTACGACGTATCGTACAAAGCGATCGGCCTTCCCATACAGCTCGACAAGTTGGACGAGCAAGATGGCACCGTCAACGTCTCGCGGTCGTACACCAATCCCATGAACGGTGTTCAGTCGCTCGCGTTTTGCGACAAGATCACGCTTGTGGACTCCGACGACCGGTCGAAGCAGCGCGAGGCGGTGCTCCTGCGCGTCATCCCAACGGAAAAGCTCCAGGAAAAATGGGTGTTTCCCAGCGAGCGGTACAAAGATGCCGAAGTCTCGCTCGTCGACAGCGACTGCAACTACATCATCAAAGGCCACGATTACAAGAACAGCAACTTCATCGAGTTCTACAAGTCGTACAACCAGGTCGATGCAG
>JAFRJC010000169.1 GCA_017432445.1 Eggerthellaceae bacterium
CCCCCTCGCCGTCCTGAACACCGATGTCGACGCCACGGCGGGCGATGTCACGTTCGACGTGATGGTGAGCGGAGCTGTCCTGAACCCGAACGCGCTCGTTCTCGGTGTGGGCACCACTCTCGCCGTCGCGCAAGCCGCGCTGAACGGTCGCGGCTTCGCGTTCCGGACGCCGGGCTTCTCCGGCTAATCGCCTTTTCGTTCGTCATCCTAAGCAGACGCGGCCGTCCCTCGGGGCGGCCGTTTTGCTTTCCAGCTCCCAAAGGGACTACCACATGACTATCCAACTCTCGCGCTACGAAACGTGGGAACTCGACGCAATGGTCGAGCAGTTGGAGCGCCCCAATCCGTGGCTGCTCCGCACGTTCTTCGGCCGTTCGAAGTTCTTCGACACCAAGCAGATCGAGTTCGACATCGTTGATCGCGGTCGCCGCATGGCTCCGTTCGTCGCGCCCACCGTTGCGGGCAAGCCGATGGTCCGCGAGGGCTACCGGACCCGCACGCTCACCCCGGCCTACATCAAGCCGACTGCGCTGGTTCGTCCCGGCGAAGCGTTCACCCGCCTGCCGGGCGAGGGCGCTTACGGCGGCGTGATGACGCCGAAGCAGCGTTTCGACAAGATCGTCGCGGAGTACCTCGCGCTGCATGAGGACATGATCGACAACCGCTTGGAGTGGATGGCCGCGCAGACTCTCGTCAACGGCGCGATCACCATCTCGGGCGAGTCGTATCCGACCGTCACCGTCGATTTCGGCCGCGATCCGTCGCTGCACGTCACCCTCACGGGTGGGGCAACCTGGGACCAGTCGACCTCGGCCCCGCTCGAAGACATCGAGAACGCGTCGCTGAACGTTCGCCAGATCAGCAAGGGCGCAATCGTGACCGATCTGGTCATGAGCGGCTCCGCGTGGAATCTTCTGAAGCGCAATCAGGAGATCACCGACCTGATCGACATCCGCTTCCGGCGCGACCTGAACGGCGCTACCTCCATCGACGGTGGCCCGCGCACGAACCTGAACGAGCCGGTTTACGTCGGCACGCTTCAGGGCCGGATCGACATGTGGGTGTACGACTCGTACTACCTCGACGACAACGGCGCTTCGCAGCCCTACATCCCGGCGAACACCGTGATCGGCATCGCGACCGGCGCGCTGGAAGGCACGCAGTATTACGGCGCGATCCTCGATCTCGACGCCGAGATTCAGGCGCGTCGGTCCTTCAGCAAGTCGAAGGTGCTGTTCAACCCGTCCGGTCTCGAACTGGTCACGCAGTCGGGTCCGCTGCTCGCGTCTCGGCGTCCCAACGCGATGTTCGTGCTGACCGTCAAGTAAGGTCAGGCAGCTCACTCGCCCTACGCCTCGCTCTCGTTTGAGGGCGAGGCGATCCCTTTATCCCCCGCTAGGAGAACTCCGATGGTTAAGGTTGTCACCACCAAGAGCGTGACCTTCACGACCCCTGTGCTTGACGCTAAGGGCAAGCCGCAGATGACCAAGCTCAAGTACAACAAGCGTGAGATCGAAGCTCCGCTTGTCGACCACCAACGTCACTTGGCTGGCACGGTGATCGAGGTCGACAAGGAATTTGCCGCCGATCTGATCGCGCGCAAACTGGCACGCGTGCCGGATGTCGCTCTCGATGACGTGGTCGATCCGATCAAGCAGACCGAGACCCAGGCACAGGCCGACCCCCTCGCTTAACGCGCGGGGCTTCGGTCCCCGTCTAGCTCGGTAGGACACCATGTCTAACACGATTGCATCAATGACGGTTGACGATCTCAAGACGACCCTTCGCGATGTCATTCGCGAAGAACTGAGCGCAGTCGGTATTCTGGCGACAACTGCCGAGCAACGCGTGAAGACGCAGAGCGATTTCGACTTCCTGCGTCGGGTTCATTCCATGTGGGAAAGCTCGGTCAACAAAGTCGGAACGGCTGTTGTGCTCGCCGTCATGGGGCTCGCGGCAACGCTGGTTGGCCTCGGGTCCATCAAGTTCGGGAAGTAAGCCATGCTCGTCTATTCTACACAGGTACAGCCGGATTGCCGGTCTGTGGTCGTTCCGGCCTGCGAGCCGGACGTAAATGCGGAGCAGGGTGCCGACATTCCGGCGCTCGCCTGTTTCCAGCTCCGGCTCCGCGACACCATCGACTACAAGGTCGACTTCTCGCAGTGGCTTCAGGCCAACGGCAACGCGCAGCTCAACGCGGCGAACTTTGCAGCGGCGTCGAACAGCCCGTCGACGCCGAGCATCACAGGCCAATCCTTCAGCCCGGCCGGTAAGACGGTCGTCGTTTTGAAGGCCGCCGACAATGCCAAGGTCGGCGACGCTTACTGGCTCGACGTGACCGCGACCGTTGCGGCCGTCGTGGCTGCGAGCGCGGCCGATGTCGCCATCCCTGCACGCACCATCGTACGGCGCATCCATGTCGTCGTGGCCAGCGGTTAGTTTCTTCGACGACGAAGCGGAAAGCACCAGGGGCATCATCGAAGAGCACGGAGAGAAGTTCACGCTGCAACCGTACAAATCGGGCGGCGTGAACTTCCCGCGCGTGATCGACCTCTCGCGCCAGGGTTACGACTTCATGGCGGTCTTTGAGCAGACCCCGCGAGAGGTCAGCCTCGGCATGGAGGAAGTGAAGGTCTCCACGCGCTCGCCGTGTCTTACGGCGCTTGTCTGCGACGTGCCGGGCCTCGTCCAAGGTGATCGAGTGCTCCGCGCTCTCAATGGTGAGCTGTTCGAGGTCACCGACGTAAAGCCGGATGGGCTGAGCGGCGTCGAGATTCACGTCGTCCAACTAGGGAGAGCAAAGCTATGAGCCTGTCGCGCTTGATGCTGCGCGCCCTGGCGTGCGTCGCCTTGCAGAAGCAACCGAGCGACGCCGTCGCGCCGACGATGGCAGAAGACCGTGTGTTCGACAGCCGGATCGACCCGTTCGTCTTCAAGGACTACAGCAAGCCGATGCCCGGCATCATCGTCTACACGGACGACGACACGGGCGATCTCATCAATCGAGGCAGCGGCTCCGGACCCTACCGGCGATGGGTCGATCTGCGCGTCGAGATCGTGATCGGTAGCTTCGACACGGAGATCATCGACAACGTCCAGAACGTTGTCTTCGACACGCCGATGACCGATGCCGAACTCGAAGCGCAGTTGGACCTCTTCGAGGCGCAGGTGAAGTGGGCGCTGTGGCAACTGCCGGGGCGATCCTACTCGGATGCTCTGCGAGCCTTCGTGGTTCGCATCGAGAGCATCCAATCGCACGCAACGCGCGATGAGGCCAACAACAAGTTCGCGTCGCGCCGTATCCACTTCAAGTGCGAGATACCGGACGACTGCCCGCCAACAGCCTACGGGCTGATGCCGAACGAGAAAATCCCCGAGCTGATCCCGTTCTGTGACGATCTCTCGAAA
>JAFRJC010000170.1 GCA_017432445.1 Eggerthellaceae bacterium
ACGGCGGGCGGTTTTCCGACCTGAACCGCCCGATCGGGCCAGCTGGGCGTGCTAAACGCGAGATCCCTTCCGCGAAATCCCGGAAACGGCGAGACGGCGGGTTCAGCACGTTTTCCAGCGGGTCCGCCTTGCGGGAAAGCGGGTTCAGCACGCCTTTTGGTGGGGCTGGATGGCGGGGCGATGGTTTAGGGCGTTTTTCCCGCCGGCGGGCACGCGCTTTTCCGCCCTCAACGCCCCGCTCCTGCCGGCGGCGCGGTGTCGCAGGAGACTTTGAATGATTAGCGCGCTCTCAGGCGCGTGGCCTAGCGGGCAGCGCCGGCGCCATGGCGGGAACGGGACGTTTAGCGCGCTTTCACGCGCGTCGGCGAGCGGACAGTGCCGGCGCCATATCGAAAACGGAATTGACGCGCGGTCTAGCCTGGTTGGTTTGCAAGAGCGGGTTTGTACGTGCGGTCTAGCCCGGTTGATTCATGCGCTTGCGTCTGCGCTAGCCCTTACGCGGACCTGTCCGAGGTGCGCTCGATGCCGATGTGCGTGTTGAAGCACGCCGTGTCAAGAAGTTCCCCGCTGTCGCGGTTGAAGACGACAAAGTTGATGCCCTGTCCGTTTTCCGACAAGTCATCGCCATCGACCTTTATCAAGGCAAAGTCACCGGAATTCGTGCCGCCACTTTCCACCTTGAACAACGGCTTGATGGAAGCGCCTTTCTGGAAGTTCGCCTTCGTGACGAGGTTGCCATCCTTGTATTGGCCGCTGAGCTTCACGGACTCCTCGGGATTGCCGGCATGCCGGCCAGTATAGAGCTCGCCGCCGTTCATGATGGCCAAGTAGGCCTCGTCCTGCCCGATTGTGGCAAGGTTCTTCAGCCCGAGCTCGACGAGCTTCTCGCGAGCTTCGTCGGTCAGACCAGCACTCGCATCGCCGCGCACCGCGATGAAGACCGTGTACCTGTCACGCTTCAGAAGCTCCAGGTAGTCGACGAGGTCGGTGCAATAGAGTAGCTCGCCATCCTCCTCGCACTGCTTGTACTTCTCGACGTCGGCATCCATGGCCGCGATCTTGCTGGCGTCCAGCTCTTCGAAATCGTATGCGCCTTTAAGGTATTCGCCCAGGTAATGGGTGATCTTCTGAGAGCCGTGGATGTTGGGATGCTTGTTGTCGACGAAGTCGGTTGCATACGAAAGCTCGCATGTGTCGAACACCTCTGGCATGTTGAAGTCGAGGTAAGGCACCCCGTAGCTGTCGGCCAGGTACTTCATAGAATCATGCATGGAATCGTCCCAGTCCTTGCGCGGGACTTTCGTGAAAATGACCTGGATTCCCTGCTCTTCGCACAGTTCCATGAACTCGTCCAGGTATTTCTTGTTGTCCTGATCCCACCTGTTTTCGAGCTCGCCAAGGTCATGGTCTATCTCCTCGGTTATCCCGAGGTTGTAAGACGTCGTCGCCACTGCGTTCTCGTCGTTTTCGACGTTGGCGCTGTAGCGTATGTACTGACCACGCGAGAAAGCGGTATCGGAAACGCTCTTCTGCAAGTCGAAATCCGCTTCCGTGAGCGAATTCCACCTGGAGTGATACTTCAGGATGGGGATGTACTGCTCTATGGGCTCGACGGGATACGAATCGATCAGCGAGCCCGTTGCCTCGAGCTTCACAAGGGACGGATTCATGCTGATCAGCACGCGCTCGGCCCATACCGAACGCTTCTCGGCTTCGGTGGTGTCGATGAGCACCGACGGGTCAATGACGGCGACCTGCAAGGATTTGTCCTGGTGACGCAACAAATCCTTGAGAAGGTAGTACGACATGATGACAGGTTGCACCGAAGTGGAGCAGTTATAGCCCCCGATGCCGTATTCGTCGTAGAGCTTGACCGGCGAGAAGGCCGAAAGCGGGGCGCTCGTCCCGAAGAACGCGACCTGGACCGAATTATCGGGCTGGTGGTACATGCCCTGCACAGTTTCCTTCGTGTACGTGCCGGAGTGGTACGGGAGGAACAAAACCGTGAGGCTCCCCGCTATTGCAAGCGCGAAGAGCACGAAAACCACTATTTTTACTGCCCGTTTTGCTGTCATTTCCAACCCGCTCGTCTGCAGTTGAAGCCGTAATCGACTGCAGTTGAAGACGTAACCGACTGTCTGGATTATACTGTCAACATACTAGATTCACCGATAACATGGAATTTATCGAGCTAGTCTCCGTATTATTGGCCCTAGATTGCTGGGAGGTCCCCATGGATAAGGTTATGGAAATCTTGAAGGGCGTGCGCCCCGACGTCGACTTCGAAAACGAGAAACTGCTCATCGATGCCAACGTTCTGGATTCGTTCGACATCATCGCGATTGTCGGCGAGCTCGTCGACACCTTCGACGTCAGCATCGACGTCGCCGACCTCGAGCCCGAGAACTTCAACTCGGCAGAGGCGATTTGGGAGCTTGTCCAGAGCCTGCAGTAAACCGCACCTGCCATGTCGCCCATTCAAGAGCGCCTGCTCGCAATGCTGGCCGAGGTCGTTCGAATCTGCGATGAGAACGGCCTCGCCTATTACGCGGCGGGCGGAACGACCCTTGGAGCGATTCGCCACAAAGGGTTCATACCGTGGGATGATGACGTCGACATCATGATGCCGCGGCAAGATTGGCAGCGCTTCGTCGAGATCGCGCGCGCAGGCGGGCTCCCCGAGAACCGCAAGCTGTGCTGCTTCGAGCTGGACGAGAACTACCCGCATGTCTTCGGGCGCTACGCTGACACCGAGACTTGCGCGATCCATTACAACCAGTTTTTGGGCGGCACTGCCGAGGGCCTGGTCATCGACATTTTCATTATGGATCCCGTCCCCGACGGCGGCGACTCTTACCAAGCGCACCGCGAGGCGCTTTCGCTGTACAACGACATGGCCAATTCGCTGGGCTACAGCTACCCCATGTCTTCGAGCACCGTGCAGCTGAACCATTACGCCAGGCGGATGCGCGCTGAGGGGCGCCGGGCGGTGCTGACCGAGCTTGCTCAGGAAGTCGGGAAATATGACGACGGCGAGTACCTGGTCATGCGCTGGGCGGCCGCGCCGCGCCTGTTCCACAAGAGCATGTTCGCGTTTGAGCGCCACGAGCCGTTCGAGAACCTGAGCATCAGCGTTCCTTCTAAATGCAACGACTACCTGGTCTACCACTACGGGGACGACTGGGCGCAGCTGCCGTCGCATTCCGGGCGGCTAACGCATGACGCCATCACGTTCACCGACGTGGATTACCGCACCGTGCTTGACGATTACCTGCCCTTCCTGGATGTCGAGCGCACGAAGCGCGCCATCCTGAAGAGGAGGGACTATCACATCCAGCACATGGCCGAGCTGCATCGCGCCGAGGACCTCCGCGCGCGCATCGTGGCCGCTTTCACGCGCGAATCGACCATTGAGCTTGCCGCCACCTGCGGATACGACTTGGAAGGCGCTTTTGCGGATGGGCGCCACGACCTGCTGGACAAGGTGTTTGGCGACTACTACCGCCACCAGTGCGCCCCCGAGCTTGAAGGGCGCGAGGAATACCTGACCATCCGCCGTTACCACGACCCCATCCTGATCGACATCGGCGAGGGGCTCATGCGCATCGCGCTTCTGAACCTCATTGACACGAACCGGGTGGCGCGCGCCGCACGGATTCTGCGGGTCTACCGTTTGGCGAAGGGGCCGCTTCCGACCGAATTGCTCGACGTCGAGCAGCGGATTGATGCCGTGAGACTGCCCCGCTCGCTTGACGATTTGGGCTGCGAGGACGAGGCGCTCGAGTTGTCGGAGTACGTGCTTGATGCGCTTCCCGGCAACTTCTCGAACCGGGCGTTCTTGCTGGGCAAGCTTGATGGGGAGCGGGATCTTGGGGCGTCTTCTTTAGCTGAGCGCGCCGCACAGGATTTTGAGACGGCTTCGGCGAACGAGGTTGGTGAGGCCCAGGATCTAGATCCGCTTTCGACGGGCGCGCTTAACGGGGCCGGGGATCTGGACCGGAAGAGGGAGATGGCCGAGGCGGGCTTGCAGCGGTTCCCCCTTTCGGGCGAGTACCTGAAGGAGGTCGCCGATTGCGATTTGGCCCAGGCGACCACGCAAGAGCAGGTGGAAGAGGCTTACAAGAGCTACGTGCTGGCCCTTGGCCGCACCACCAATTCCTTCCTCGCCGACGAGGTCCTGGCCAGGGCAAAGGCCGATGACCGCATCTTGGGAACCGACATCGTGTCGGACCTTGAGGAGGCCGCAGCATCGGCGCGACAGGAAGTGCCGCAAAAGATTGCATCGCTTAACGCCTTGCGCGCCGGCGAGCGCGCGCTTGAGCTCCTGGGCGAGCTTGAGCGTTTGTGCGACGAGCGCGGTATTGCGCATTTCGCCGGTCCGCTGACGTGCCTGGCAGCCCGTGCCTGCTCTGAGGGCTCTCCTTCCGAGGACTATCCCCTGCCGCCCGAGCTCGACCTGCTCGTGCCAGCCAACCAGATGGAACGCCTGGCCGAAGCCATCAGCGAACAGCGCAACCCCGATCGCACGACCGACAGCTGGTTGACGAACGGAAACTGCCCTTCCTTCCAGCTGTGCTATGTGGATGCTTCGACGACTTTCCTGCAGCTGGACGAAGGCACCGACATCGCCGCGCCCGGCATTCGCGTCGTCGTCCTCCCAGTGCGCACCGACCTTGGAAACGGCGACCGCATAACCGAGATCGAGGAGGGCTGGGAGCTTAACGGGTACAAGCTGACCAAGGGCATTAACGCGAAGAAGGCGCTGCGCGCTGGAGAGGCACGCGTTGCCATGCTTCAGGGACGCAAGCGCGCCGCGCGGACGCTGTTCCATGCGCTCTGCAAACGCTATGACGAGTCGGCGCAGGACGTGTGGGTACGCCTTCTGGGCAGGCGGCCTGCGACTTTCCCCGCGGCATGCCTCGGTGCCGGCCAGCAGATTACTTTGGCAGACCAGACCCTTACCGTTCCCGCCGATATCGATTGCTTCCTTTCTTGCGTGTTCGGTGCCTCGTGGAAGGACGGCGCCGGAAAGCTCCTCGCGAAATACGACGGGGCGCTCGCCACGGCCTCGGTTCCTTACGCCGCATTCTTGACACTGCTTAAGGACGAGGGCTGTTCGTGCGACGAGCTTTTCTCGCTCATGCGCAAGATCAGATTTGGTATGCTGCCGCTCGCCAATGACCTGCGCATTCGCAACCATGCTATGCGCGTGGCCGAACGGACCCGCGACCGCAAGCTTCACTACGACGCGCTGCACGCCCAAGATGCGGCCATACACGCTGCTTTGGACCGCGGGGATTATGAGGAGCTGGGCAGCTTGTTCGCCGATTACGAGAAGGATGCGCGTGCATACCTCCGCGACGGTTTGGCGCTTTGCCCCAGCAAGGAATACCTCGCCATCCTCTGTGAGATCCTGCGGCACAAGGGCGAAGAGGAAACAGCGCGCCGGCTGGTTGAGCTCGCCCCCGAAGCCCATTTCCGCCCCCTCGCCTAAGCAACGGACCACCGAGCCTGACTGGCTGGCTCCGCTCCCGAAAAGCCCGCCCTGACTGCCTGCCTCGCTTGATTGCCCGCTTCTGACATGGCTGGCTGGTTGCGTGTCTCGCTTCGTTGAAGACTTTGCCGTCTGCTGCACCTGATAGCCCGCTCCCGACCTGGCTGCCTACCTCGCCTCGCTCCAACCCTGGCTGCCTGCCTCGCTTGATTGCCCGCTTTTGACATGGCTGGCTGGTTGCGTGTCTCGTTTCGTTGCAGACTTTGCCGTCTGCTCCTACTCCCCACCTGGCTGCCTGCCTCGCTTGATTGCCCACTTTTGACATGGCTCTCTGGTTGCGTGTCTCGTTTCGTAGCAGACTTTGCCGTCT
>JAFRJC010000171.1 GCA_017432445.1 Eggerthellaceae bacterium
CCGGTCGCCTCCGCGACGCCGCGGACCGTCCCGCCTGCGTCCAGCGCCCTGCGGACGGCGCGCCAATCCTCTATCGAATACCTGCAGCCTCCCATTGCACCACTCCTTCTCGCATGGTGCAATGACCGCTAGAATCCGCCCCGCCCTTTTGTCTCGTTGTATACTTTCGAAGCCGTCGGTTATATCAAGGTGGGCTATGAGCAGAGCAGTACATGCATGGATGCCGGAGCGTGCGATTGCGCTTTTCGTAGTGGTTTTGCTGGCAATCATGGCTATCAGCGCAGGGCAATCTGCTCAGGCTTATGCTGAAACAGACCAGGAAGGCACAAGGCTCGCAGCGTGCGAGGCCGCTTCAGGGACGTCAAATACGGTTGTGGCTGACGGACAGTCTGAAAAGAAGAAATCTGCCATGGTCGGCCTAAAGGTGAGCGTTATGCTCCGGCACAACGGATGGCAGAGGCCCGTGAAATCCGGAAAAACCGCCGGCGCCAATACGAAGCAAGGCCTCCGCATGCTCAAGGTCAAGCTCACGAATCTTGGCAACCTCTCGGGCTCTGTTTCCTACAAGACTTACGTAACGGGCACAGGTTGGACGAAGTATGCCAAGAATGGGAAAGCAAGCGGTTCGAAGGTTCGCGCCCTTACGGCGATGAGGATCAGATTGAAAGGCAAGGTCGCCAAAAAGTATGACGTGTACTATCGCACTTATTTCAAGGGGTACGGATGGCTCGGCTGGGCTAAGAACGGACAGTCTTCCGGGACGACCGACCAGTTCGGTTACGTGAGCGCCGTGCAAGTCAAGCTCACGCCGAAGGGCTCAGGATTCAAAGGAGACGGCAAGGCCCGTTTCGTCAAGGACCGCTGGCAGGCAATCGAGCTCAAGTACCGCGACAATCCCAATGTGAACCAGATCTTAGAGGTCAAACACACGCGCGGCAGCAAAGCGCAGGTCGTATTGCGTGCGAAGAGCGGGAAGAAGTGGAATACGCTTGTAAAATGCAAAGGCTATGTGGGTAGCGAGGGTATCGGGCAAGCCTACGAAGAGGTAGCGCGCACGCCATCGGGCGATTTCGAAATCACCGACGCATTTGGCATAAAGGACGACCCCGGTGCGCAGATCAACTACGTGAAGGTAACCGACGACATGTACTGGTGTTCGGATAGGGAGCACTACAACGAGCTCATCGACATCGACGTGAATCCCCACAATTGCACTGGCGAGCACCTGATCGAATACAGTCCACATTACGACTATGGGCTGTTCTTCGATTACAACACCAACCCCGTCCGTCTTGGCAGGGGGTCGGCATTCTTCGTGCACTGCACGGGTGGTGACACATATACCGGTGGTTGCGTTGCGGTGTCGCGGAACAACATGGTGAAAATAATCCAGAACGTGACGCAAGGCGCACGAATCTGCATCTACGACGCATAGAGCTGTGCGCGAAGCCGCAATCCCGCGTACTAGCACCCCGTAGACAACGAATAATGAGTCAAAGGGCCGCCCCTTTGTCTCATTTGTTTTAGCACCGCTGGTTCTCTTCTGGCGCCAATCAGACATGGCGTCCTATATCATGTCTGTATCGATATACGCCGCGACCTGGAGAAGGCGCCATGCATGAATTGACGCAAGACCCGTTCTACGAGCTAATCGACAAGGAGTACGGCAGATGCGTCATCGACTACTGCCTCGTCGCGCCCGATGCGCCCTACCGCGGAATTCGGTCGCATCGGGAAGCGGTGCTCTTCGCAATGCTGAAAGTAATCGAGCGGTACCTCGTGGATCAGCGTGCATCCGAGGAGAGGTGGGCGGATAAGGTTGCTGACGACTTCTATCCCTGGAGCCTCGATTTCGGGAAGGCGGAAGCGCATAGAATCGACCCGGGGGAGTTCCTCTTCGTGCCGAAGATCGTGCGGAAGATCAAGGGCGGGGCGACGATCTATGACCGAAAGGACCCCGATGTTGATGCGGGCGAGCAGATACCGTACTGGTACGCTTTCCTGGAGCCGCCGCAATGGTTCGATGCTACGCCAGAAGACTTCGAGCGCGTGAACGACGCCCTCTTCCCAGAGGGAACTGATGCGCTCGAGGTGTACGAGTGGACGACAGACTGGTCCAATTACTTCGACGCCGGCCACGAATGGTGGGGCGCGGCATGTTGGAGCGTATACGATAAGCACCTGGACAGATTTGTGGTTCTGTTCGCCTCGGCAACAGACTGACCCTTGGAGGAAAAGGTTACATTCCGGACCCAAGATATTGAACGTAAATAGTAACCCGATTGTGACTTGACCCAGATCTCAGCCCCATGGACCTCGGCAGCATTTCAGCTAGCCCTGGAGAATCATCCACGAGGCACGATTCCGTACATTCACCGCCGATCTCCACGTTTAGCCGTCGTTGGCGTACCTCGAACGAGCCGCGAAACCCTCCACGAGACCGCATTCCGTCCACATGCCGCCTGCTGATGTCCAGAATCGCGTGTCATGGATGATTTCAAGAACGCAGCCGAGAAGGATCTTGAAGAAAACGCCTGTTCACGGCGGCGCTAGACCTGGCTCGCACCCCGATGAGCGCCGAAGAATCATCCACGAGGCCGAATTTCGGACACGCGATACCCGTCGATGCACGGAATTGCGCCTCGTGGAGGGTTTCCAGCCCACATCCGTGCAATCTATCGGGAAAATGAGTCGCAGGACTGTCCTCCGACTCATTGCCGCCTAGATGAGACAGGTGATGTCGGGTACCGTCTGTTTCATCGGTCGCCCGGCTCGGCGTCGCGCTTCTTGCGCAGATGGATGACCTCCACCGCGACGAAGTACGTAGTCGTGATGAACGCGAGAGCGTCCGAAATGGGCACGCACAGGAGAACGCCGGTCAGCCCGCTGACGCCGAAGACGCTCATGGCGAACGGCGGGAACAGCAGGTAAAGCGGGATCAGGAACAGGATCTGGCGCGTGAGCTCGAGCACGGTCGCCTTGAGGGGCTGGCCGCTGGACTGGAAGTAGCTCGAGCCCATCATCTGATAGCCCACCAGCGGCAACCACAGCGCCATGATGCGCATCGCCATGCAGGCGAAGTCCATGAGGTCATCGCTCACGCTGAAGGGAGCGAGCACTGCAGAGGGGGCCAGCTCGAAGAGCAGCCACCACAGCGTCGCCAGCGCAGCAGCGCCGATGCACGACCATTTGAGCGTGGCAAGCACGCGGTCCCACTTGCGGGCGCCGATGTTGTACCCCAAGATGGGCTGTGCACCGGAGGTCACGCCGATGACCACGGTGTAGGCAAGCCCCAACACCTTCCATACGATCGAGATGACGGCGAAGGCGTTCGTGACGCCGATGGGATCGGCGGCGGCATAGGTGTTGATGACGTGGTTGAGCACCAGGGTGACCACGGCGTTTCCAACCTGCATGACGAAGGAGGCCAGGCCCAGCGACAAGATCCTCAGCGAAAGGCGAGCCTCGGGCACGAGCGCAGCTGCGCGCAGGCGGAAAGGCGCGCCCTTGAAAGCCGCGAAGAACAAGATGACGGGCACCATGCCCACACCCTGGCCGATAACCGTGGCAAGGGCGCTGCCGGCGATGCCCAACCGCATGCCCAGCACCAACACGGCATTCAGCACCAAGCATGCCACTGTGCCCAACACACTTGTTGCCAGCGAGAGATTGGGGCGGCCTGCCGTGCGCAGGAAGTTGTTCATGCCCATGCCCAACGACTGGAACACGAAGCCCACGAGCACGATCTGCAGAAACACCTTCGTCGGCTCCCACAGCTCGCCCGCTGCGCCCAGAAGCACGAGGAGCGGGTCGATGAGGAACGTGCCCACGACAGCGGCCAGCACGCCCATGATGACGAGCAGGGTCGCCGTATTGCCCATGATCTTCTCGACGCGGTCCTTGTCGCCACGACCCAGCTCGATTGCTGCCATCGCGTTGCCGCCGATGCCGGCCACCATCGAGCAGCCCATGAGGATGCACATGACCGGGAAGGCGAGCTGCGTGACGGCGGCACCGATGCCCGGAACCGCTATCTGCAAGAACACGGTGTCGATGATGTTGTACAGCGAGTTGAAGACCATCATCACGATGGCCGGCAGCGAGAACTCGACGAGCAGCTTGCCGACGCGCTCCCTACCCAGGCGGTCCGGATCGCCCTTGCCCTTGCCCTTGCGCCCGGGCGCGGGCTTCTGGCCTTCACCCTGCACTTGGACTTCCTGTGGTTCCTTCGCTAGCTCTTCCCTGCTGTCTGACATGCGCACCCTTCGCTTTCACTTCGTTTTCTTAGGCGTAGTTTAGCGCAGCGGAAAAGGTTTGCGCATGGATAGTCGCCACGTTAGACAAGCGCCTTACAACCGCCCGTAATTCACGGCTATCTTGCAAAGGCCCTGAAAACGCAGAACAAGCTGGCGCAGAGCAGAGCAACGGCGAGGGCCGCCGCCGCATGAACTTGCGGAAGCCGCGGCATGCCGAACATGTGACACATCCAATGCGAGTGTCACACGAAGCGAATGCCAACGGGGAGATACTTCTATCCATAACGAGGGTGCACCTTATGGCGGGGCCGAATGCATGCGGACCCGCAAACCTCCAACTTCAAACGTCGTGATCAGCAAGCTCCCGCCCGCCCCCGAAGACGAAGACCAATTGGTAGACTAGACCCGAAAGAAACCCACCACAAGTTCACGAAAGGAAAGGAAGCAATCATGTTATTTGGACGCGAGCAGTTCACCATCACGACCGAGATGAACGGCGAAATCATCGATAAGATCTATGCCAAGGAGCTCATTCCCACACCCATCGAGGAGTTCGAGAAGCTCTCCGACGAGGAGAAGAAGCTGCACAAGCCCTACCCGTTCTGCCAGCGCACGTACGAGGTCATGCCGGGCGTCATTTGCGAGCAGGACGTGGCCGTGGAAATGCGTGATGGCGTGAAGCTGTACGCCGATATCTTCCGCCCGGCAGACGACTCGGTGAAGGTGCCCGCCATCCTGGCATGGTCAAACTACGGCAAACGCCCCAACGAGTTCCGCCCCGACAAGCTGAAAGCCTACACGCCGGGCGTCCCTGCGGGCTCGATTTCCGATTCAGCCAAGTTCGAGGCGGCTGACCCCGAATACTGGGTCCCCAACGGCTATGCGGTCATCAACGTCGACATTCGCGGCATCGGCTACTCAGGCGGATATCACGAGCAGTTCGGACGCCAGGACGCCGAGGACGGCTACGACTTCATCGAATGGTGCGCCGAACAGGCCTGGTGCAACGGCAAGGTCACGATGGCCGGATCGTCGGCGCTAGCCATCAGCCAGTGGCAAATCGCCGCGCAGCAGCCGCCGCATCTCGCGTGCATCGCTCCCTGGGAGGGAATGAGCGATATGTATCGCGAGTCGCTCTATGAGGGCGGTATCCCCTGCATCATGTTCACCAACTTCGCAACCGCCGGCGCGTGCGGCCTGATTGGCATTGACGACCAGGGCGCCATGGCCGAGCGCTACCCGCTCATGAACGCATACTGGCAGGACAAGATACCCGACTTCTCGAAGGTGACGGTGCCCGCCTACGTGACCGCCGGCTGGAACCACTTCCATCTGCGCGGCTCCATCAACGGTTGGCGCAAGATCGCTAGCGAGCAGAAGTGGCTGCGTGCCCATCGCGAATTCGAGTGGCCCGACTTCTATTCCTCCAAGTACATCCCCGAGCTCAAGGCGTTCTTTGACCGCTACTGCAAGGGCATCCGCAACGGCTGGGAGTCCACGCCGCGCGTGCGCATCGAGGTGCAGGACCGCTTCGACGACAGCTGGCAGGTCGACCGCCCCGAGAAGGAGTTCCCGCTTGCGCGCACGCGCTACGAGAAGCTTTATCTTGACGCTGCATCCGCTGGTATGCAGCGCGAAAACCCCACCGCCGAGGCGAGCGTGAGCTACGACGCCAACGAGGGCGAGTGCGTGTTCGACTACACGTTCGACCGCGACACCGAAATCACCGGCTACATGAAGCTGCATGCATGGGTCGAGGCCACAGGCCACGACGACATGGACCTGTTCGTGACCGTGAAGAAGCTCTCGCGCACCGGCATCGAACAGCCCGTGACCGTCTTCGACGGCACCGCCCCGCACCCGGGCGCTTGGGGCAAAATGCGTGTTTCGCACCGTGAGCTCGACCCTGAGCTCTCGAGCGACTTCCAGCCGGTGCAGGCGCACCGACGCGAGCTCAAGCTCTCCGCGGGCGAGGTCGTGCCCATCGACGTCGAGATCAACCCCACGAGCCGCATCTGGCACGCCGGCGAGACCATCCGCGTACATGTTGCCGGCCGCTACATCCGCGATCCGCACTGGATCGAGCCCCTCGTCTGGGAGACCGATAACGTCGGCGAGCACGTCTTCCACACGGGCGGCCAATACGAATCGTTCCTGCAGATTCCCGTCATCCCACCCAAGTACGACGACGACTACGTCTTCGTCGTAGACGAGAACGCGCACCCGACCCACCCGATCTTCTAATAAAGACAAAAGGGTGAGACAAAGGGGCCCTTTGTCTCACCCTGAAGGCGGAAGGCGGAAAACGATGAACTTCAACGACGCATTCAGCGAACAGGAACGGCAGATTATCAGCGGCTACCTATCGCTCATGCTCGAGAAGCCCTACGACAAGATCACCGTAAAGGAGCTCACCACCCGCTGCTCGATTGCGCGCACGGCGTTCTACCGGTCGTTCGAGGACACGTATGATTTACTCGAGCGCATCGAGCGCTACCTGCTGGGAGAATTCACGTTGTACCGCCCGCGCATGGCTTCGGCTCCTTCGGGCGACACCGCCGATGGCAGCAACGACGCCCTCGCCGGCCAGGCATACCAGGGCATCGAAGCGTGGTTCAAAACGGGCATCCGCCTGCGTTTCTTCTTGCGCGCCATCATGGGCGAAAACGGAGACCTCTACTTCAAGGAGAGACTCATCAAGCGCCTGAAGGTCGAGCTCAACCAGATGATGGACGACGAGTGCATCCCGCGTGATGGCTTGCGAGGCTATTACGTAGCCGCGATATCGGCATCCTACATCGGCCTTCTGAACCACATCGCGCTTGTTGAAGACGCTGACCTGTTGCCAGTAAGCAATATCGTCGCCATCGCCAACTCGATGCGCGTGGCTTATTTCCGTTCCTCGAAGGACGCTCCCCCAATATCTGACAAGCAGCTATTCGGCTCCGCTGATTAGAAGATCGAACTGAGCCAGCAAGCCCTGCCAAAACCCTCCACGTGACCGCATTCCGTGCATTCGCCGCCTGCTGGTGTCCAAAATCGCGGGTCGTGGATGATTTCAAGGCCGCAGCCGTAAGGGTCTTTGAAGAAAACGCCAGCTCACAGTTCCGTTAGGCCTGGTGTGCGCCCCGATGAGCGCGGAAGAATCGTCCACGAGGCCGCATTTTGGACACGCACCGCCCGTCGATGTACGGGATTGCGCCTCGTGGAGGATTACGTGGCCTCATCAATGCACATCCACCGAAGGGGATGTGAGCATGAGACAAAGGGGCCGCCCCTTTGTCTCATGCTAAGCTAGACACTCGGCCTTTCGGCATACTGGGGCGATACAAAACAACGCTCCCATGCTATGATTGAACACTCAGATGTTGTTGTGCTCAAAAAGCAGCTAGAACCTGCTCTTGATTGAGGCATTTGAACGCCAGAAATCATGAGTTGGCTTTTAAGGAAGACCGGGGCATGAAAAAGATCATTATCATCGTTGCCAATGTGATCATCATGGCTGCCATCTTGATCTTCGTCGTGCTCTACACCCGGTTCGAAAGCAACGAGTCTTACAAGGCGCAGGTAGAGCACTTCGAAAACACCACGGTCACCATGGAGCAGGTGACGGAGAACTACCTTGAAGGCGAGCAGCGGATTTGCGATATATGGGCTCGCTACATCAGCAACAAGTCCATGACCATGGAAGAGGCAGCCGATTATATCCGTGACTCGCATGTGCTTGAGAACACTTCGGCGCATCTGGTTTCCCTTGACACGCTCAAGGGGCTCTCCACGCGCCTGAAACAGGGCACGACCGACGACTATGCTGTTTCCTATGAACGAGTAGGCCTCCTGGAGGACGTGGACTGGATCGATGAAATCGGGGAGTCGATCAACATTTCCCGCGCTTACACCAACCCGATGAACGGTGAGCAATCGCTCGCTTTCTGCAACAAGGTCACGCTAAGCGATCCAGAGAGCGGAGGCTCTAAGGATGCAATCCTTCTGCGAGTAATTCCCATCTCGGTGCTCGAACAGAAATGGGTTTTCCCGCAGGAGCAGTTTGCAGATGCCGAACTCTCCGTGATCGACGCTAACGGCGACTACATCCTCAAAGGGCGCAGCTTCAAGAACTCCAGTTTCTTCGAGTTCTACAATTCCTACAACCCATCAGATCCCGCATCGTCGAAGGAACTGTTTGACAAGATCACCTCATCAACAGGTTCGGTTTCGATGCTCGACTCGCACGGGCAGGAATGCGTACTTGCCTTTACCCCTGTCACTGCCACCGCCGGATGGACGATGCTGGGTTTCGTGCCAGCTAAGGACCTCCATGTTGGTACCGAAAACTGGCTGCTGGTGGGCGTCGTTTCCGTCGGCTTGCTCATTCTGTTCCTTTGCGACCTGTTCTACATGCTCTACTTGAACAAGCGCCTTCAGCTCACGGCCAAGGAAGCGGAATCCGCCAACAAGGCAAAGACCGATTTCCTCTCCACCATGTCGCACGACATCCGCACGCCCATGAACGCCATCATCGGCCTTACGACGATCGCCGAGAAGAATCTCGGGGACGTGGAGTCGACAAGGGAAAGCCTTAGGAAAATCAGCCTTGCCAGCAACCATCTGCTGACGCTTATCAACGACATCCTCGATATATCCAAGGTGGAAAGCGGAAAGCTGAAGCTGAGTCCTTTGACGTTCTCCATCGTGGAAACGGTCGAAAACCTCGTAAACATCTCGCAGCCGATGATCAAAGAGAAGAACATCGAGTTCAGCTTCCATATCAACCGGATAGAAAAGGAATACCTGTACGCAGACCAGCTTCGCCTGAACCAGATTTACATCAACATCCTCTCCAACGCCATCAAGTACACGGAGCCCGGCGGGCGCGTCAGCGTGGACATGCGCGAGGAAACGAGCGACGTACCCGGCTGCATTAAGCTGACTTACGTCGTCGCCGACACGGGCATCGGCATGAGCCCGGAATACATGGCAACCATGTACCAGCCTTTCTCGCGCCAGATAGACAGCCGCGTCAACAGCATTCAGGGAACCGGCCTTGGCCTGGCCATTACAAAGCAAATGGTCGACTTGATGGGCGGAACGATCGATTGCCAGAGCGAGCAGGGCAAGGGAACGACTTTCACTGTCGTGCTCGATATCCCCGTAGCCGACAGGCAGCGGGACGACATGCAGCTCGAGCCCATCGACGTCCTGATCATCGACGACGACGAGACCATGCTCGAGACAGCTACTGATGCCCTCGAATCTCTTGACGCCAAAGTTGAGCAGGCGCGAAGCGGGTTGGAGGCTCTTGGCATGATCGAGCACAGACATCTCGCCGGGCAGGATTACGGCGTCGTCATCGTCGATTGGAGAATGCCTGAAATCGACGGCGTCGAGACCATCAACCGAATCCGCTCGGAGATAGGCGCAGATATCCCGATCCTGCTCATCTCCGCATACGACTGGTCGGACATCGAGGATATAGCGAAAGAGGCGGGCGCGGACGGCTTCGTCAGCAAACCGCTCTTCCGCTCCACGCTCTATGACAAGATCAACGACCTGATCGGCAAGGAGTCCACCTCCCAGGAGCCTGAGGACGATTACTCCGACCTGCAAGGGCTGCACATCCTCATCGCCGAGGACAACGACATCAACTGGGAGATCATTTCCGCCATGCTCGCCATGTTTGGAATCACCACCGACCGTGCGGAAAACGGGCGGATTTGCGTGGACATGATGCGCGAAGCCGCAGAAGGCAGCTATCAGCTGATCTTCATGGACGTGCAGATGCCGGAGATGAACGGACTCGATGCAACCAGGGCAATCCGGAAGCTCGAGGATCCCTGGGCATCCTCTATCCCGATTGTCGCGATGACGGCAGACGCATTCTCCGAAAACGTCACGGAATGCTTGAACGCGGGTATGAACGGGCATATCGCAAAGCCCGTTGATATGAAGTTGGTCATCAAAGAGATCCGAAGAACCACGGAGGAAAGGGGCATCTTTGAAAAAGACGATGATTATGCTCATGGCGGCGCTGATAGTTCTGGGCCTGACCGCATGTAGCAACTCAACTAAGCAGGAAACGACGACCGAGGAAGGTTTCCAGCCGGCTCTGGATACTTCCACCACCGCCAATATCATCGTTGCCGGCGGTTACGACAACTTCGAGGCGCTGGAAGCTGAGTTCGACCGTTTCAACGAATTCTATCCGAATGTGGAACTGGCGTTCACGAAGGTCGATGACTACAACAACATGATTGGCACGGTTCTGAATGGGAACGATGCCCCTGACATCTACGTCAACTACTCCTGGATGTATGGTCGCGACCAATATAAGGCCTCCATCGACCACGCCGAAAACTTGGCCGATCCCGCACTGGGCCTTGACCTGGACTGCATCCGCAGCAACATCATCCTGAATACGGATGACAAGACGCTGCCGATGGTCCCGGTTTTCGCGAACACCTACGGCATGCTGGTGAACAAAGGCCTTTTTGAAAAAGAAGGCCTGAACGTTCCCACGACCTATCAGGAACTGGTTGATGTTTGCAAGGCGTTCCGTGATAAGGGATACAAAAGCCCGATGATGGGCTTCACCAACGAGGAGACGACATCGCTGTTCACTTTGTCGATCTATCCGTTCTTCTGCGGAACCGTGGCAGATGATGCAGAGGCCGTCAAGAATCTCAATTCCCTTGATTCCTCAGCCGGCAAGTACATACAGCCCTCGCTCGAGAAGACGGCGCAATTCCTTGGCGATGGCTGTGCGGACCTTAAAGCCTGTGCAGAGATCGAAAACAACTACGATGCCGTGATCCTTCGCTTCTTCGAGGGCGATGTCCCCATGATGACCTGCTCCGGAGATACCGTCTCCGGAACGAAGAAGAGGGAGAGCCGCTCCGAGGCGTTTATCGCCAATCCCTTTGAATACGCTTTCGTCCCCGTCCCCATGTCGGATGAAGGCGCTTACTTCCTCGACATGCCGAACCTGCAGTTCTCCGTCAACAAGGAAAGCGCGAATCTGGACATGGCCAACGAGTTCATGCGTTTCCTGGTCACGTCAGGGGAGCTGAACGAGATGGCGCAGAACAAGGGGCTCATGTCGCCGACCAAGGACCTGTCTTTCAACAGCGTATACGCCGCATTCGGGGACGTTCCGGAATCCCGGGTCCTCTCGCCGGAAGTTATCGGCTTGACGGATGACGCTGTCATGCAGTTCAGGAAGGCGAATTATGGGGTCGGAACCGGTGCGATGACCATCGATGAGGCAATTGCCAAATACGGTTCTTTCGCCGAATAACTATCCCGTTTCGCTCGTTTGTTTAGAAGGAAACGAGGATGCCCCGCGAGCCACAAGCTTGCGGGGCATTTTACTGTTCCGGGTAATGTGGCCATTGATGGTACACTGCTTTTGAGGTGCGCATCGTTTTCAGTATCGAGGCGGAAGAGAACATGGCTAGCGAAACAGGGAAAGCCACAAAGTGGATTCTTGGCGTTGTGCTCATCGTTGTGTGCGTACTTGTCGGCGTGACCATAGCGTATGTCGGTGACCAGTATCATGCTGACGACGAGGCACTTGCTGCTGCGGCCGACCAGGACGGTCCAGCTGACGGAGTTGCGGTGACGCACCTTCCGGATGGCAAGATTGTTTTTGTGCCACAGCAAGTTCGTGCGGGCATGATCTTCTATCCAGGCGCCAAGGTGCAACCTGAAGCATATGCGCCGCTGCTTACCGAATGCGCTCGGCAGGGGGTATTGTGCGTGCTGGTCGAGCCAATGTTCAACTTGGCGCTGCTTGACGTTGATGCGGCTGAGGGCGTGAAAGCACAGTTTCCCGAAGTGGGCGCCTGGGTCATCGCAGGGCATTCGATGGGTGGCGTGGCTGCTGCCGAGTATGCTGCGCGCCACGAGGACGATTTCGACGGCATCGTGTTTGTGGCATCGTATCCCGCCGCTGACCTGAAATCGTTCAACGGCAAAGCAGTCTCGATCCTCGCCGAAAACGACGGCGTGCTCAACCGCGAGAAATACGAGGATGCCAAAGAGAAGCTTCCTGCCGATACAACCGAAGTGGTTATAGCCGGGGGCAACCATGCGTCCTTCGGCAACTACGGCGAACAGGATGGCGACGGCCAGGCAAACATCACCCGCACCGAACAGCAAGCCCAAACAGCCGACGCCATCGTGGAGCTTGCGGCAGAGATTGATTAAACAGCTAGGCACTATTTGACAGTCGCCTGTCGGCCCGTATTCGGTCTACACAAAAGCGAGAGAAGTTCCATCTTTGAAAAACCCGGATAGCTAGTGGACTTCAAAGAAACCCGTCGAGCCAAACCGAGGAGCGCAAAATGAACGAAAACAACGAGATAAATACTGCTGACGAAACCCGAAAAGCCGAAGGCAGGCACGTGTTTCACACGGACGGATTTGGCGGTCTGCTTTCGTATGAGGGAGACGGAGGCGAGGTAACGGTTCCGGAGGGCGTTAAATGCATACGGGAAGATGCGTTCGCTTTCTGCAATCATGTGACGAGCGTGGTACTCCCAGAAGGCGTGCAAGCCATCGCGAAGCGCGCTTTCTTCAGGAGCGGAATTAAAACCATATCCCTGCCTGATTCCCTGACCAGAATAGAGGAGTCTGCGTTTTCCGATACGCCCCTCGAGGAGATATACATCCCGGATTTGGCAACAAAAATAAACTTGTTGGCCTTCTCTGACGCAAAATGCCTGAAGAACGTCAGACTGCCAGAAGGGCTGAAAGACCTGAATCCAGGCGTGTTCGCCGGATGCGTTTCCCTGGAAGAGATCGAACTGCCCGAAGGACTGAAGTATATCCAGGGAAAAGCCTTTATGAACTGCGCTAACCTCAAAAGGATTGCTTTGCCAAAATCGCTTATCGTCGTGTGGATTCGGGCTTTTGAAGGATGCAGTTCGCTGCAGGAAATCTTTCTGCCTGACGGCATGAAGGCAGTCGGCTACGCTGCTTTCAGGGACTGCAAAGAGCTCAAGAAGGCACGTATCCCGAAAGGGATGGAAGAGTTTCACGGCGATGCATTCGAGGGCGCAGACAAAGTGGAGCTCTACGGTCCGGGAGTGACAGATGGGCTGATAATTATCAATGATCGTGTATGCTGCGCAGCCCCTGGATTGAACTCCGCCAAAGAGAATGCCCGAAAAACGCGACAGGAGCAGACTCCTGAGGAAGCCCACAAAGATAGTCCTGACCCTCGTTTTGCAGAAGCGGCTGCAGATGATCCGAAGATCGGTACGGGTACAGGCGGAAATCCTGAGCTGAAACCCAACATCTGGCAGTATTTTGACAGGCTGAGCAGAGAAGAGAAAATTCGTGAACTCACGCATTCATTCCAGATTTCAGGAGTGATAGACGGCGTCGGATGGGCGCGGGTCAGCATTGACGTCGACGATGAATCAGCTTACTTCCGCATCAGCTATATCGGGTCCAGCCCTGCAGATTTCAGGATGTTCGCCGAAGAGATCGAGGATGGAGAAGAGGGGCGCTTCGGGTGGGCATCCGAACCGGGCTCGTTTCCTTGGGCGATCCAGCGGCGCGGTAGAATCCTGTACGTCTCCGCACCGGAGATTCAAAAAGGATTCTTCATTTCGCGGGAGCAGTTCCTGGAGGCAACCAGCGGGATGACCGCCGAATGGCGGTACTAGTGAGTCGCAGGACTGTCCTGCGACTCATTTAGAACACACCAATCGCGGTGAGATACACTTATATTTTCGTGTAATACCTACAGTGAAGCAAACATTGGAGGATGAGCTAGATGAAGAGGATGCGAATCGCAGGAATCGGACTTTTGGTGGCGGCAATGCTGATGCTCGCATCGTGTGGCCAGGCGCAAGAGGCGCCAGAAGAGGACACCGTATCGCAAGGCGTAGACACCCCTTGCACGGTCAGCTATTCAGAAAAGGCAGCAGCGTCGGATGCGTACTTCCTAGCCGAGGGGGACTCTATCGCTGTGATAACGCCCTCCGCCCTGCCCAGCGATGAGCAGGTCGATGCGGTTGTCAAAGGCCTGAAGGAATGGGGCTACGTTCCCGTGGAGGGCAAGCACGTCCGCGGAACCGAACGCACGCTTCAGGATTGCATCGATGACCTGACCTGGGCCCTTGAGGACCCGGCCATCAAAGGCATATTCTGCGTGCGCGGCGGCTACGGCGCGTCCGAGGTACTCGACGAGATACCGCTCGAGCTTATCGCGTCGTCGAAGAAGCCCGTGATCGGCTACAGCGACATCAGCGTGCTCCATTCCGCATGGACGAGCGCCGGCATCCCGTCGTTCCACGCTTGCATGAGCGCCACCTTCTCGGACCTTGATAAGTCATGCGTCGAGGCCGAACAGCGGATCTTGCGGGGCGAAATCCCGTCCTACACCTGCAAGCCCGCAACTCCCGGCAAGGAGGGTAAGGCCAAGGGCATCCTGATCGGCGGCAACCTTTCCACCTTCACGTCGGTGCTCGGCACCGCCTACGACAGCACGAAGATCGACAAGCCCTACATCCTGTTCCTCGAAGACATTGGCGAGGACGTCCAGCACGTCCACCGGTACCTCGCCGTGCTGAAACACCTCGGCGTGCTCGACCATGCTTCCGGAATCGTGTTCGGAGAATGGACCGAAGTGCCCGTTGACATGGACGACTACGACGGAGGTTCGCGCGGAGGCACATTCAATTCGATGACCGACATGATCAAGCGACAGTACCTCGACGACCTCGACATCCCCGTGGCGTTCGACTTTCCCGCCGGCCACGGCGACGTGAACTACCCGCTGCTCATGGGCGTGGAAGCGCAGCTCGATGTCTCTTCCGACAGCTACACCTTGAGCTGGTAGTCTGCAGGCAAGCGAACGGCCCAAGAATCGCCCTGCAGGGGACTAACTCCTCTGGGACAAAAGGAGGAATCCATGGACAAGAACATCCTTGGAAAATCGCTGCTTAACGGCGTCATCGCCTGGATCCTGATCGCACTGATCCTGTTCCTGCTCAAGGGCATGGCTTTCACGCAAGCCCTCACTGCGCCATACACCATCTTCATGGCCATCGCCGCGGTCATAGGCAGCTACATCGGGTATATGAGAAAACCGAGGCGGTAACGGTGACACCCTGACGGGACACCGCTACACTCTTGCGCGCTTGGCGAAAACCTTGTGCAGAGGGGCGAACAGCAACGGCACCACGAACATTGCGAAGAACGTCGCCACTAACCGGCTCGTCAGCTTGGCCCATGCGGGGTCGAGCACTGCCTTGGCCACCATATCGAAGCCGAAGAACATGACGCCCACCAAGACAAGGCCTATCACGCCGCGCAGCACGCGCTCGCCCACCGAGATTTCGCCGATTTCGAAATCCACCCAGCGGCGTTCGCAGTACCAACCCAGGAACATGCCGGAGAACGCGCCGACACCTTCGTAGCAGTCGCGCTTCATGACGTCGGGATCGACGAGCAGGGCGCCGTCGACGTAGTCCGTCGGGTAAGGCTTCAGCTCGACGATGGCGAGGCACACAACGCACAGCACCAGCACGACCAGCACCACCAAGCCATCGCGGCTCTTTCCCGCCTTCTCGCAATGCGCCTCGTAACAGTCGTACACGTAAGAGCCGAGCAGCACGACGAGCGCGGATTCGGCAAGGGCCACCAGGACATCTTGGGGCGTGTGCACACCTAGGAACATGCGCGAAAACGCAGCGAGCAACACGACGATTGCGAGTATCACCGAGGCAACAGGGAGCGTCTTGCGCGCTCTCCACGCGAGCGAGCCGAGCGTCGTGGCGGCCGAAACGGTATGCCCGCTTGGGAACGAGTATCCAGTCGCGCCTCCCAAAGAGCCTTGCGCGGGCACAATACGCGAATCGATGATCCAGGGACGGTACACGCAGGCGATGTTCTTGACGAACTGGTTAATAAAATTGCCGAGCGAGAAGCACAGCAATGCAAACTGACCCGTTTTCTTGTGGACGCACCAGTACACGATGGCGCACAAGAGCAAACCCAGAACCACGGCGCTTTCCGAGAACACAGCGACAACGTTCTCGACTCCAGCCCCGAGCGACTCTCGCAAGCTTTGCAATGCAAGAAGCACTTCGATGTCCATAAGCTCCTGCCGCTTCCTCTCCCCCGGCCAGCCTTCCACCTGCAACGTTTTGCAGCGCCGATGCGCCAGCCCGTCGACCTTTGAGCTTGATTATATTCGGTCCCCCGTTCATTCGGCTTAGTATTGCAGATGGGTGTCCCAAGAAAGATATAATCATGGCGAAAGCTCCCTTCAACAACGAGGTTTCACGATGCTTGTAACAGGAGGACGGGTATTCGCCGACGACGGCTTCATAGAAGCCGACGTGCATATTCAGGGCGCCACCGTGACCGCCGTCATGCCAGCGGGACAGGCCGCTCCAGCGCCGAACCTCGACGAGCGCGTTATCGACGCATCGGGTTGTTTCGTGTGCCCCGGATTGATTGACCTGCACTTTCATGGCTGCATGGGCAGCGATTTCTGCGACGGCAGCGAGGAAGGCATCGCCGTCATCGCACGTTATCAAGCCTCGCGTGGCGTGACGTCCATCTGCCCGGCCACCATGACGTATCCCGAAGAGCGGCTCGCTCCTGCCATGGAAGCTGCCGCGCGATTCCAGCCGAAAGACGACGAAGCCAGCCTTGTCGGCATCAACATGGAAGGCCCGTTCATCTCCCCCAACAAGGTTGGCGCCCAAAACCCTTCATACGTCATGCCCTGCGATGCAGCCATGCTGCATCGGCTTCAGAAGCGCGCGGGCGGGCTCGTGAAGCTCATCGGCATTGCTCCCGAAGAGCCAGGCGCCCTTGACTTCATCCGAGAGGTCTCCCCCGACATCATCGTCTCGCTTGCCCATACCTGTGCAGACTACGACTGCGCATGCGAAGCGTTCGAGGCGGGAGCGCGTCATCTCACCCACATGTACAACGCGATGCCAGGTATGAGCCATCGTGCTCCTGGACCCATCATCGTTGCTGCGGAACGAGACGATGTTGTGGTCGAGCTCATCGCCGACGGCGTTCACGTGCATCCCGCGATGGTTCGTCTCGCATTTCGCCTTTTCGGAAGCGAGCGCGTAGCGCTCATCAGCGACTCTATGCGTGCATGCGGGCTTGGAGAGGGCACTTTCGATCTCGGCGGGCAGGATGTCCTCGTCGAAGGACGCGTTGCGAAGCTCGCCGACGGCACTATCTCCGGATCGGTTACCGACCTCGCCGACTGCGTGAAGACGGCCGTATCCTCCATGGGAATCGACCCCTGGGATGCCATTCGGTCCGCCTCGAGCGTGCCCGCACGCGTACTCGGCCTCGATCGTCCCAACAGCGAACTTCATGCACTTGACGACCCTGAACCCATGCAGCAGAGCGCCGTTTACGCGCATCGTGCCGCACGGGGCCGCATTCAAGCGGGATATCAGGCTGACCTAGTGCTTTTCGATTCGAACATGAACGTACAGCAAGTCATTCTTAGAGGAAAGCAGATTTAAAACCTGCCATGAGCCCAGACGCTGGGTCAGGTTCATGAATCGGATGAGGCTGCCCTCCCCGATTAATCCCAACCGCTCGGTTTTTGCCAACAGCACAGGATGATCTTTGGTTACCTCGGAAGCTTCCTGATCGCGAGAAGCCTTTTCACGAGGTCGACGGCACCCGTCACGCCTATCGCAATGCCCACGACGAGGACAAACGGCCGCATAACCGAATTGCAGTGCATCGAGGGGTCGGCGCAAAGACTGATAACGGGCCCGGGCAAAGCCGCCATCAGGAAACCGAGAAGCGCGCAAGACAACGACAGGCCGCGACGCTCCCCTTCGTCGGTTTCGAAGATGCGGACGATGGCGAGAATCGCCGTCACGACGCCAGCCGCAATAACGGCTCGGGAAGCCCACAGGCAACTCATCTCGGTTTGACCGTCATGGTCGGTACACGGTCCGGCGAAGGTCATAACCCCGACGACAAGCAACGCAACGAGCAACGTCAAGAGCACCCCAACGATAGGCCGTGCCGTCGGCTTCTCCATAGCTTGCCCCCTTTGCTCGCACGCCAAATCATGCAACCATTGTAGCGCGCAACCTGAGTCGCAGGACTGTCAAGCGACTCAGGTTGCGGCTCAGCACAGCAGGGTTCTCTTATTACAATCGTTCCAGCTGCCGAGCGACAATTCCACGGTTCTTCTCCCACAAGGGATCGTCGGGATAGCGTTTGGCGAGCATATCGTAGAGCTCAAGGGATTCGCGCAGGCTCTCTGCATCGCTCTCCTTCGACAGCAAAAACGCGAGCTTCTTCTCAAGTATTTCGACGTTCTTTTCCACCGCCGCGTTTTCGGGCTCGCGCGAGAGGATCTTCCGGTACAGCTCCCGCGACTCTCGCAAATGCCCGATGTCGCCTTCGAGACCCGCCTTCAGGTGCAGGTATGCCAGGTTGTGCTCGGTGCTGTGCAGGTTGTTCCGATACACGGGTTTATCGGGAAGTTCGTCGGCAAGCTGGCCGTACATCTCGTACGCCTTCTTCGCGCTTTCGAGATCGCCCTGTTCCTTGCCCTGCACACGATACGCCTCTGCGACAAGGCCAGCCATAATTACCCTGTTTTTGTCAAAGGCCTCCCAGTTCGATGCCGTTTTGGGCATCCATTTCACCAAGTCGATGTAGAGCTCGCAGGAACGCTCCCTGCTCGCCAGGTCATCGCGGCGTGCCAGCACGAATGCAAGCTTCGACTCCGTCCACTCCAAAAGCCCGCTAACGGAATCGTCTTCTGGATGCTCTTGAACGAGGTCACGGAACCGCTCGTACAGCCCCTGAAGCGCTTCGGCGTCATCCGCATCTCCCATCTGTATCACGGCGCGCTTCAGCGTTCGCTCGACAATGCTGCGGTTCTTCTTATGCCGCTCGCTGTTGGGGAAGCGTTCAGCAAGCTCGGTGTACACCAGGTACGCCTCGTATTGGCTCTCGTTATCTTCCTTGTGCGAAAGCTCGTAACCCAGGTGGTCGAGCTCTTTCTCCGAACGCAGGGGTTTTGCGGGCTCCATATCCAGGATGTTCTCGAGGCTGAACGCGAGCAGACGGTTGCGAACCTTCATGAACGCATGTTTCCCGTCAGAGGAAAACTGCATGTCGCCAAACTTCGTATTATCATCGCTTGCATACCAGCACAGGGGATCATCTCGCGTGGAATCCCACACGATGAAGGCATGCTCCATATAGTCGTTGATAACACCTGGCAGGGTTTTGGGTTCCCTGTGATATACGAGCCGCTCCGGCTGGCGGCTAATCACGCGGATGTCCTCCGCGAAATTGTTCTTGCCGCCATAGCGTTTCTCGCACCGCTCCAATACGCCGCGCTCGACATCCGGGTAATCGCTTAGCTCAAGGCTCTTCACATACAGGCTTGCCCAATCGTCGGTATGCTCAAGACACTCCCCGCTTATCAAATCGATTATTTTCGCTCCGTCCTCAAGCGAGGAATCACTGCGGCTGTACGTTATCGGAACGGAAGCATCAAACGTATACGCTGCCGAAAACGCCATGAGCTTAGTTCCGCCGTCAAACAGCCGGTTGAAGCTGACGCTTCCGGGGAAGACACGTATGGCCCGCTCAGCGCTTGGCGCATCGGGATCCTGCAAAACGATATGGCTAAATTGGCGATAGAGCACAGTAAGCCCGCGTGGACCAATCGAAAGGGGGGCAGAGACGAATCTTGGATCGAAAATGATTCGAGACCTTGCATCGCCCGTGCCCAACGCATCGATGATGTCAAACGTCCCCGCCTGCTCACCCGTCGCAGCGTCGAACACCTGGAATTGGCGGTACTGCACGACGCCGACGTATCGTGAGTCTCCCGAAATCGTGATACGGTCCCTCGAGAAGGTTGAATTGTTTTGATTCACGAGCGGGCGGCACTCCATGCCGGGCACGTCTATGCGATAAATTGTCCCATCTGCGCTGGTCGTCGTCACAGCCAAGAACGTGCCGTCGGGCGAGAGCGCAGCTGAAGTGGCGGTCAGATCGAGAATGGGCGTCGTTGGCGCATCCGCCGCCGGGCCTTCTTTCCAAAGACTCACTTGAGCGGAATGGTACGTCACCATTGCAGTGCCCTCCAATCCCAAACGCAAGATAGAAATAGGCCCCTTCACCTCGGTGTACGTATCAACGACCTCTCGCGTTGCAATGTCGAGGACCTCTACCATTCCATCACGTCTCCCGAGGAACAAACGCTCGCCATCGGGAGAGAACGCAAGTCTGTGGATTGAATTGCGGGAATTGTCCCGCTCGATGCGGGGAAGGTCTTCGAAGCTCTCGAGCGAAATGAAGTAGATGGTGCTGAACGACGTATAGGCCAAGGTCTTCCGATTTGGAGAGACCGTGTAAGCTCCTGTTGTTTCGGGCATTTTCCGATGCGCAAGCACGCTGCCCGTCTGCTTGTCGTAGATGGTGAGGCCATCGTATTCCGTACGCGTAATGAGAAACGGCGTTCCCTCGAGCGCGTGCACCTTTGTGAACGTGAGGTTTGATGCGTGGATTTCATGCTCCTTGTTGCGGAAACGACGCACCTCCTTGAAACCATCGCGCGGGTCGATGGCGCGAAAGCCCGCTTCCTCATAGGACATGAAGAACAGTCCGCTCTCGTTATCGAAAGCCACAGAAAAGCCGATCTTCTTTTCGCTATAGATCGACCCGGTAGCGTAGTCAATGCGATGCAAAATCGATCCAGTTGCAATGTCGACGAAGTAGATGACCCCCGTCTTGGTCTTCACATCGTGGCTCGAGCACGCGAGTATGCCACATCCTTGGTCGAACGCAGAGCCGTTCATACCAGTTATACCCCGAACTTCGTAGGTGCTCCCCGTCGCCAAGTTCACGAAGTACAGGCTGCGCATTTCGCGCACTGCCAGCACGTTCTGATCCTCGCACAGGCAGATCCAATCGGGATTCTTCCGCAAGGAGAAGCTACGCAGCACGCGGCCCGTTTTGATCTCCACTATTTTCGCCGTCTTGTCTTCGACGCAATACACCACCATGCGCTTGCCGTCTCTATAGAACTGGACACCGTAGCTTATGATGGTCTTGTAGTAACGCAGCACGCGACTGCCGGGATGGGGAAGATGGGCGTAGAGCGGCTTGAGCCAAGGTTCCTTTCGCTTTGCGAGCGTGAAATCGGCATCGCTCAGCAGTTGCTGGACGAGCGGCAGGTCGAAGGCCATAAGGCGGCCCCAAAGTTGGCCTGGCAGCTGCGTGGCGCTCTTCTGCACCATGGGAGTCGCCATCTCCAGCGCTTCGCGTATGAGCTCAAATTGCCGACGGTCGTCGGGAGCAACGCAAGCAGAAGGCAAGTCGGCCAGCGCATAGTCCTCGATAGCACCGCTCATCCCGCCTTGACGTACACGCCTCTCCAAGAAGGAAAACGAGACGAGCAGGGAGCAAAGCGCGTCTCCCATACCCGCATGCGCATACTGGAAAGCCAGCTCGGCGGTACGACGGGCGCTCGATTCGGGCAGCCCATCGAAGTAACGGGCCAAATCGGCGTGCCATTCGATCGCAGGCTTGCCTCCATGTGCGGGCAGCGAGTAGCGTTCGCGGGCTGCCAGCAGAAAGCTCTCGTAGAAGAAGTCCAGGCGCTTATCGCGCTTGGCCAGGTACGAACGCAATTGGCGCAGCATCAGGCTCACGCTGTCGCGTGCGTCGGCGGCTGTCTTAGCCAAGCCGTTGGTCACGAGAAGCTCGGCAAGCTCGCCCGGCTCCAAGCCGTTCTTGGAATGCGCGAGCCAGCCGAACAGGTGCGCGGCCAGCGTCGCCGGCGGCACCGAGGAGTACATGGGGTCGGATTCCAGGCGGTCGAGCAGCCCGTCGAACGCCTGCTTCGGCGTCGCGCCGAATTGACCTACGATTCGATCGTGCAAACCCTCGTGCGAGCCGTAAACGCGCAACTCAGAAAGCAGCACCTTCATGAACAGCGGATTCTCGGCTCCTGGTTGGCCGATGACATCTTCGATATTGTGGTCGTCCAGTTCCTTCAGATACAACCGTAAAAACTGCGTTACCAGCTTCTCGCGGTCGGTCGCATCCTCGAAGCCCCGCAGCTGCAGCACGCACGTGTCGCCCTCTGCCTCCAGCGCCGCATGCAAGGCATCTCCTGCAGGCTCGTCCAGCTTGAAGCTGTAGATGAATTTCACGTTATCCGGTAGCTCGATGGGAATCCACGACAGGTCATCCAGGGCAG
Organism: Eggerthellaceae bacterium; assembly: GCA_017432445.1. GTDB lineage: Bacteria > Actinomycetota > Coriobacteriia > Coriobacteriales > Eggerthellaceae > UBA9715. The sequence goes on from JAFRJC010000171.1 coordinate 22,498, forward strand.
TGTCCAGCTGGTTGATGGCATCCACAAGCACGACCAGGGGCTTGCCAGATTTCTCGGCCGCCTGGCCCAGAAGGCCAGAAAGCGTCTCCTTGACTTTCTGCGGAGTGGCGGGGACCCGCTGTACACCGAAACGTTCGCGCAGTTCGGTAGCAAGCGACATCAGCAGGCTTGACTGCGACACGCTTTCTTCGCTCGTGCCAACGAAGCGATACATCACGTTGCGCGCTCCCCCATCCTGCAGACGGCTGATCAGCCGCGCGAGAAACGAGGTCTTACCCACGCCGGCGGGAGCGACGACGGCGCACGGGCGTAAATCGTCGCTTTCTATGAAAGCCTCGATGGCGTCGAAGTCTCCAGCACGCTCGATGAAACCCTCTTGCGCGAAGTGCAGGAAGCGCGCCTGCTCGTCCAGCTCATGTTGGAGAGAAGCCGTGTCGGTGACTGCCTTGCGATTTGGATAGAGTTCCTGGATGGCCTCTTTAAACTGTTCGATTATGACTTCGGAAAGCTCGCGGCCACCGCATTCGAAGTTCGTCAGGCGCCCTCGGTCGATGCCCTCGGGCTTACCGGGAACCAGCAGCTCAGGAGTTGTTGCATCGGGATCCCAATGCGCTGTGTAGTCAAGCGCCGGCCTGTCAGTTTGCTTGATACGCTCGCGGAATGCGGCAAGCTTCGAATCCGTCCATGCGGGATCGGGCTCGGTTTCGTTGGTGTAGACGTTGCGTACATTCTGGTCGGTGATGTCTTCGAGGTACCCGCCATCGCGCAGGAAGAAGAAGGCACGCTCGCGGTTGGAAAGCTCCATCACCTGGCCGTTCATCATCGGGTCGATGAGTGCGTGGATTATCTCCATCTCCGTGACTGACGAGCCCAGGTGGTCCGCGAGCTTAGGGAAGTTCTCGAATGTGGTGGCGGCGATGTCATCGGCATCCGGCACCCAGCCGCGCCGCTGGCCCAGGAAGCACAGGAACAGGGGCCGGCAGCGGTCGATGTTGCGCAGGCACACGTCGACGACCCGCTTGTTCTCCTGCGAGTCCTTCTCGGTCACGCCCCAGCGAAGGTCGATGTCGACAAGGCGAAGCCTTCGCTCCTCGCACCATTCCGAGAGCTCCGGGAACACGCGCTTGACCAGGTAGTCGCGCTCGGCATGCATGTCGTTGAACGTCGAGCTTATGAAGACGTACACGTTCTCCCACGGTTGAAGGTTGCTCGCCATTGGATCCTCCTGAAGCTAAAGAATGAGACAAAGGGGCCGCCCCTTTGTCTCATTCTTGGTAGATGCCCATGATGTCTCGCCCGAAGTTTCCTTCGGGCGTTTCCACCACGATGAAGTACAGCTTCTTGCTAACGGGCTTGTCTTTAAGGAATGCCATTGCACTCGCCTGGTCGGGCCCTGTATAAACCTCGTAAACGCTCTTGCCATCGTCGCTCTGCGTGGTTTCCTTGTACTTTACCTTCGACGCATCTCCCGAGGCGGACTGCGCTCTTGAAGTGGTCTCTGGAGCGTCGTGGGATTTCAGGGTTCCGCCGTGCTTCTTGAAAACGTCTTCCGCTTGGTTGAACTCGTCGAGGGTGAAATCGTAGCCGGTAACCAGGGCCTCGTAGAATCCGTAGGACTTTCCGTTATCCGAAACTTCGTAATACCCGAAGGTCATGAGCCGGTCGCAGATGAGCTTTCCAGAATCAGATGCCTTGTGGATGTAAGGCAGCTCGAGCAGCGCGGCTCTAGCCGAATCCGCCTTGGGAAACGTGAAGAGGGTGAATGGCGGGTTTTCTGGACGGCTGAGCCGCTCGATCATCCAATACGACTGCGCTTGGGAGAACGTCTCTTGCCGCGTGCCCATGTTGTCTTTCTCAGTGTAACCCTCGTCTGCGCTCTCCGATGCGCCTGCCGCACCGAACCGTTCGGCAAGCGCCTCCTGCACCTCTTTTCTATCGTCGTGCGCAAGCTCTTCGAGTATCTCGGGCGGAGCGGCGGGATGGCGCGCCACCGCGCTGCGCACCCAGGCGCTATCCCTGTGCCGGGCAAGTCCGACCAGCACATCGGGAGGGCAAGAGGGATTCTCGGCGAGCCGAATGCCGACATCCGCGGTGTAACCATAGAGCAGCTTCTTTAAAGCCTCGGGTGGTGATGAAGGATTGCTGGCGACGCATTCATACGTTATCGGATCGTCCTCGTCTGCCAGAGCGATGAGAGCTTCGGGAGGCGCCGAGGGGTTATCGGCAACTTGTCGGCGAACCACTATGCTGGCATTGTTCGCAAGCCTTGCAAGGATGTCGGGCGGCGTTGAGGTGTTTCGGGAAAGCCCGCGGTTGATGTCGTCGTCTTTTCGGTCGGCAAGCTCCCGAAGGGTTTCGGTCGGAGTTGAGGGATTGCTCGCCACCGAAGCGCAGAGGTACTCGTCCTCTTCGGCGCCGATTTGCGCAAGCGCTACGAGCGTCTCGGGAGGGGTTGAGGGGTTTTCGGCAGCTTCGTAGCGCACGTCCCTGTCTATGTCCTCGTCAAAAGCAAGCTTCGTAAGGGTTTCGGGCGAAATCGAGGGATGGCTCGCTGCAGCCATACCTACGTCGAAATCCAAGTCGAATGCAAGCTTGTCGATGACATATGCAGGAGTTCTTTCGTTTCTTGCTACCTCGACGCGCACGCTGTGGTACTGGTCATCGGCCAGAAACACAAGGATTTCGGGCGGCGTTGACTCGTTCTTGGCAACCGCTGCGCGCACGAACGTCTCTTTGGCGCGGGCGAGCTCCAAAAGCTTCGCGGGGCTTGTCGCAGGATCCTCGGCAACATCTTCGAGCCTTAGCTTTTCTGACGCAAGCTCACGCGCCGCTTTCGAGGGGCTGTTCTTGGAAACGTTCGACAGCTCCTTGCGGCTCGTGATGAGTTGGGTCGCCATCACCATGACGGCATCTCCGCCGTTCGCGCCGAGCGCCACCTTCTCGAGCAGGTCGTTGGCATTATAAGCCGATGCCAGCTTGCTCAAGGCCTTTGCCACGACGCTTACCCGGAGGGAAAGGCGCGCGATGTCTGCGAGTTCCGGGCTGTTATCCGGCAATTTATCGCATGCTGCAAGCGCCACTTCCTCCAAGGGCGCCTCGACGGCAATCGTCCCCAATTCTTGATTCGTGCTGTCTTCGAGCCAGGCAAGCGCCTTTGCGAGTTTCTTGGGTTTATCGGTTTTCCAATCCGGCGAGAACAATCCCATTGCATCCACCCTTTCACCTCGAGACACGAGAACTGCCATGCTCGTTTCGGGCCAAGTCAATCGGCATGTCGGCATCTCTGTCGAGCCTTAGCAGAAGTGTACCTTTAGATGCTTACCGAAGGACACAAAAAACGCTTTTCGGACTCCCATATGATCACTTGCCCCATAAAGCCTTGATTGCAGATGGCCCTAAAGCGAGGACCCGAGGGGTAACGATTCTCAGACTTCCGCTTCACGGAAATCCTTCGCACTCGGA
>JAFRJC010000172.1 GCA_017432445.1 Eggerthellaceae bacterium
CCCCTCGGGGCTCGGCGACCTGAACAATCACCATGCTAGAGGGGAAGGGTCTTTTTGGCAAAGCCTAAGTACCCACCACCCGCACAGCGGGTGGTTGCATGTGCCGCGCTACGCGCGGCACAGGGTTGAAGACCCTTGAAAACAAAATGCCGCGCTTCGTCAAAAGAGCGAAACGCGGCATTCTCATGCAACGATAAGACTCACCGTTTATTCGGCAGCGGGCTCTTCCTCGACAGGAGCTTCAGCAACCTCGTCGGCTTCGACGGCCTCGGGGGCCTCGGCCTGATCGCGACGCGGCTTGCGGGCTTGGCGATCTTCGACGGCGACCGACTCGTCGATCTCGATGTCGATGCCCAACTCGGTCGCGGCAGCCTTCATGGACAGGCTGATGCGACGACGCTCGGGGTTGATCTCCATGACCTTGACCTTCACCACGTCGCCAACCTTGACGACCTGTGCCGGGGTCTCGATGTGGCGCGGAGCCATCTCGGAGATGTGCACCAGGCCTTCGGTGGACTCGCCCAGCGCGACGAAGGCGCCAAACGGGACGATCTTGGTAACGGTGCCGTCGACGATGGTGCCATCCGGATAAGCCTCGACGAGCTGTACCCTCGGATCGGGCTGGGTCTGCTTCAGGCCCAGAGAACTGCGCTCGCGGTTCAGGTCGACATCGAGCACCTCGACCTCGACTTCCTGACCAACCTTCACGACCTCGGACGGATGGTTGACATGGTTCCAGGAGAGCTCGGAGATGTGCACCAGACCGTCGATGCCACCCAGGTCGACGAAGGCGCCGAAGTCGACGATGGAGGAGACGGAGCCCTTCAGGCGCATGCCCTTGGTGAGCTTGGCCAGAATCTCGGCGCGCTCGTTCTTGCGGCCCTCTTCGAGAAGCACGCGGCGAGAGAGCACGACGTTGTTGCGGTTGCGGTCCATCTCGATGATGCGGGCTTCGATTTCGGTGCCCAGATACATGTCGAGATCCTTGACGCGGCGAAGGTCAACCAGGGATGCGGGCAGGAAGCCGCGAAGGCCGATGTCGATGATCAGGCCGCCCTTGACGACTTCGATGACCTCGCCCACGACGGGCTCGCCGGCCTTGAACTTCTCTTCGACGGAAATCCAGGAGCGCTCGTACTCTGCGCGCTTCTTGGACAGGATCAGGCGGCCGTCCTTATCCTCCTTCTGAAGGACCAGAGCCTCGATCTTGTCGCCCACCTCGACGAGATCGGACGGATCGGCATCCTTGCGGATGGAAAGCTCGCGTACGGGAATGACGCCTTCGGACTTGAAGCCGATGTCAACGAGCACCTCGTCGCGCTCGATCTTCACGATCGTGCCGTCAACTAGGTCACCCTCGTCGAATTCGGTGAGAGTGCCATCGATCATCTGATTCATCTGCTCGTCGCTGATGTCGGAGAAGTCGATGACGTTGGGATTCTTGATCTCGGTCATAACGGACCCCTTTCGTTGTCGGGGACCCGTCAACATGATCGTCCAGCAGTTCACCATGTTCGCTTGCGCAACAACGCTTGCAGATGCAGCCGCGTAACAAACATGTCTCGGGGGCCAATATTCACTTACCTGCGCTTCTGCAGGTCAGAGCAGTATATCACTCAATACTGCACACTGTTGTCTGTTTTTCCCTCCTGCGCGTTTTCTGCACATAGCTTTTGGATTTCGCGCACTATGCCGACGAAAGGCGCGGTATGCATTCTAAAAAACGCTCGGCCAGCATGATGCTAGCCGAGCGCGAAGAAGCCAGTTTTCTACTGTACTTGTTTTCCGACGCTATTTGATGGTGACCGTCTTCCAGGAAGTCCACTTGCCATAGTATTTCCTGTTGTTCACCACGCGGTATGGACGGATACGCACCTTATAGGGCTTCGACGAACCGTTGTACTTTACTTTGGTGTTGTAGCGGTTGTAGAAGCTCTCGGTGCGCCAGAACGTGTTGTTCTTGGTCATCTTGCCCTGCCAGCTCCACCAAAACTCAATCTGGATCTTTTCGGTGTTGTACGAAGGCTCGTTCCACGACAGATTAAGCATATGATCGCTCTTCGAGGTCGCAACAAAGCCAGTAACCGTCGGCTTGGTGATCATTTCCTTCAGGTAAATCTTGTAAGGAGGATACACCGTCTCGGCAAGACCTTTATCAATTACGTCACCACTATCGATATAGTTCGCACCGCTGCTGACAAAGCGCCAGAGCTCGATATAGTACACGGCATTGCGCTTGAGGTTCTTGAAAATCCATGTTTTACCCTTTTTTAAGGTGGTCGACATCATGGCAATGCGATGCTGACCTGCATCGCGGATCGTGATGTAAATCTTGTAACCCTCGCTGGACGCCACCCTCAGCTTGTAACGGGAATCACGGTCGCTCGTAGTGAACTTGTAGTGGCAATTGTCGGCATTGCCGTTGAATTCCGACCTGCGCGTAATGTCCAGGTTCTTCCTATCGGCAGCGTAATTTAATACCGTCGCCCTCTCGATTGTGCTGCCACCAACGAGTTTGGGAACGGCAGCGTGCGCTTGCTGCGTCATGCCGATAGCCAAGGCGCATCCAATTGCCAACACGAGCGCCGCCATCAGCGCGATGGTCCGCTTTTGTACTCGAGTCATTCCATCCTCCTATTTAAGTGGACAAATCTTGCATGATTCTAGCACGCATGCAGTACATTACCCAAAAGCATGAAACGCAAAAGACCAGCGTGTGGGCGCAATTGACAGCAACCAGACACAGCATATGGCAAGTTTTTGCAACAATTCGCACCGTATGTAGTGCCCTGAGAAAGATGTGTTTTTTTATCAACGCACCTCGGAATAGGCCTCCAGCGTGGAAGCCGCAATTCCCTTCGCGTCGAGGCCGAGGTCGGCCAGGAGCTTGTCGGTCTTGCCGTGCGGAATGAACAAATCCGGTATGCCGAGCACTTTCACCGGAACGAGAGCTCCAAGACGGTTGACCTCCTCGAGCACGGCTGAACCAGCCCCGCCCGCCATGACGCCGTTCTCCACCGTGACGACAAGCTTGGTTTCAGCAGCTTTGGCAATGGCCTGCATGTCGAGAGGCTTTACCCAGCGCATATCCACCACGCGCGCCTGAATACCTTGCTCGGCAAGGATTTCCGCCGCCTCGAGCGCCGGCGCCACGCGGTCTCCAAACGCCAACAGCGCCATATCTTCGCCCGCTCGCACTTCGACGGACTCGCCTTCGTGCAAGACGGCAGGACGGGCCGGGATGGCTTCTCCCCTCCCGACTCCACGGGGATAGCGGATGGCATACGGCCCCTCGCCCTTGAGTGCAGTATGCAAAGCACAGGCAAGCTCGGCCTCGCTCGAAGGCGCCAGCACGCGCATGCCGGGAATCATCCGGCAATAGGCCATGTCAAAAACACCATGGTGCGTCGGGCCGTCATCGCCCACCAAGCCAGCTCGATCGATTGCGAACACCACATTGCACCCGGGAAGCGCACAATCGGTGATTATCTGGTCAAACGCTCGCTGCAAGAACGTCGAGTAGATGGCCACGACCGGCTTCAGCCCACCGAAGGACAAGCCTGCGGCAAGGCCTGCAGCATGCTCCTCGGCAATGCCCACGTCCACGAAACGGTCGGGGAATTCGAGCGAGAACTTCTCGAGACCCGTGCCCGTGCGCATTCCGGCGGTGATGGCAACGATTCGCTTATCGGCCCGCGCCTCGCGCATAATCACCTTCTCGAACACGTCGGTATACGTCGGCTTTCCCGCCTTCTTTGCACATGCTCCCGTAGTCCTGTTAAAAGGCCCGATTCCGTGGAAACGCACTGGATCCTTCTCGGCAGGTGCATAGCCGAGGCCTTTTTTCGTAACAGCATGTACGAGCACCGGACCGTCGGCTTCCAGGGCTGTGCGCAAGATAGCTCTGAGGGCTGGGATATCATGGCCGTCAATCGGCGGCGTGCACAAGATGCCCAGCTGCTCGAACAGCACCGTTTCGGGTACGAAGAACTGCTTTAGGGAGTCCTTGGCGCTACGGCCGAACGCCACGAAGGCTTTTCCGATGGGGCCGCTCTCCTCGAGCCGCTCCTGCGAGTTGTCACGCGCCTGACGATAGCGCGCCGACGAACGTACGGCACCGAGATGCCGCTCGAGCGCACCGACGTTTCTCGAAATGGACATCTCGTTGTCGTTGAGCACAATGACCATGGGCAGCTGGAGCTGGCCGATGGTGTTGAGAGCCTCGAAGGCCATGCCGCCCGAAAGCGCCGCATCGCCGATGAGCGCGACGATCTTTTCGTCGGTGCCGCGCAACTCACGCGCCTTGGCCAAACCGAGCGCCACCGACAGCGAATCAGAAGCGTGACCAGCCGTATGAACATCATGCGGACTCTCGGAAGGCTTCGGGAAGCCAGATAGCCCCCCGTAGGTGCGTAGCGTGTCGAACTCGTCGCGCCTCCCCGTAACCAGCTTGTGAGCATAGGACTGATGGCCGACATCGAACACGAACCGATCCTTCGGGGAGTCAATAAGCGAGTGGACCGCCAAGATGATGTCGACCGCGCCCAACGACGGGGCCACGTGACCACCCGTCTTGGAGGTGGTGTCCACGATCTGCTCACGAATCTCGGCGGCGAGAATCTTCAGCTCGTCATCGCTGAGGAGCTTGAGATCAGCTGGTGATGTTATGGCATCGAGAAGGCGCAACATGGATGACCTCACTAGATGTCTTCCCCAATGTGCGCTTCATCAGCTGTTTCGTCGGCCTCATCCGTCCCGATCTCCAGCATATCGCCCACCTTCAAACCCAATGCGACAGCTTCCTCGAAGAGGTCAAGCGCCTCATCGAGTGGCATATCTGGACTTTCAACGGCCTCGGCGATGACCTCGAGGCGCTGTTTGACGGCCCCGAAATCTTGTTCGGGCGCATGCTCCATGACAGACCCCCTATTCGGTCAACTGGGCTGACATGTCGCCTTCGTCAATGCCGGAGTCTGCTTTGCCTTGTTCCGCGGACTGCACAGCTCCCTGCTCCTCGGCGCGGGCAATACGGCCTAGAACGCCGTTGACGAAACGGGAGGAGTCATCTTCACCGCCGTACAGCTTTGCAAGCTCAACAGCCTCGTTGATGGCGACGGAAACGGGGACTTCATCGACATAGAGCATCTCGTACACCGCAATGCGCAAGATGACGCGATCGACTACGGGCATACGGTCCACCGCCCAGTTTTCGGAAGTGGACGCTAGCCTCGCATCGATATCGGCAACATTCGCGCTCACGCCGGCGATAAGCGCTTCTGCGTATTCCGAAACCGCTATATCGCCATCCGGATATGAGCCTTCCTCGACGATGGTTACTGCGTTGGTTTCGGTGATATCGCTTGAATACAGCACCGCGAGCGCGCCTTCACGAGCGCGCCTGCGATCATGCCTTCTACTTGACATGGGTTCCCGCCGTCTAATCTTCGAACTGGATGCCGTCGATATACACATCGACGTAGCTTACCTTGGCTCCCACCTGGGTGTTAACCGCATCCGCGATGGCTTGGCGCACGCTGGCCGCAACATCGGGCAGGACATAGCCGCTCTTTACGGACACGCGAATAGCAACTTCGAGCTCGCTGTCCTCGTTCACGCTCACATCGACGCCCTGTGTAGAGGGTTTTCCGCCGATGAACGTACGAATGGTACTAGTGGCGAGGTCGCCCACGGCGGCGACGCCGGCCACATCGCAGGCCGCAAGCGAAACGATGGTCTCAAGGACGCCAGGCGCAATGGCCAGGCCCTCTATGTTCAAATCCGCCATGATAGTCTCCTATCCGGGTTTCTCGTCTTCAGGCAGCGCTCGACGCTAACTGCTCGAAATAGTAATTATAGAAGAAGGCCGCCGCCCGCCAGGCAGCAGCCTTCCAAAGATACGAACACGACACAACGCGCACTATTAGACGCGCTTGACGAAGCGGCCGTCGCGGGTATCGATCTGCAGGACGTCGCCGACCTCGACATACATCGGAACCTGAACCGTGGCGCCGGTTTCGAGCGTGGCGGGCTTGGTGGAACCCTGAACCGTATCTCCCTTGAAGCCGGGCTCGGTTTCGGCTACCTCCAGCTCCACGAACATCATGGGCTCGATGCCGATGAGCTCGTCGCCGGCATACTGCAGGGATACCTCGTCGTTCTCCTTCAGCCATTTCTGCACGTCACCGACAACATCGGCCCCAATGGCCTGTTGCTCGTAGGTATTCGTGTCCATGAAATGGAAATCAGCGCCATCGTTGTAGAGGTACTGCATCTTGCGGGTTTCCATGCGCACGGAGTCGAATTTCGTGCCAGCGTTGAACGTGTTGTCCACGATACGGCCCGTGCGGACGTCACGCAGCTTGGTGCGCACGAAGGCGCCGCCCTTACCAGGCTTTACATGCTGGAACTCTACGATCGTCCACAGCTTGCCGTTGTACTCGATGCACATGCCGTTTTTGAAATCTGCGGTGCTGATTGCCATGTTTTCCTCCCGTCGGCTTACCGCTGCACAACGGAAGCCCTCTTAATCCACTTATATTCGAACCGCTAAATTATAACCATTTCGTGGCCGAGCTGCGTGAAGACTTCGTAGCCCCTCGACGTCACCACACCACAATCCTCGAGACGCATGCCGAATTCGCCCGGCAAGTAGATACCAGGCTCCACGGTGACCACGTTGCCGGCAACCAAGGGGGCATCGTTGCGTGGATTCAAAACGGGCTGTTCATGCACATCGATGCCCACGCCATGCCCGAGGCCATGCCCCATGCGTCCCTCGAACCCGCCTTCGGCAAGCACGCGTTCGGCGAGTTCATGGGCTTGTTTTCCCGTAACGCCTGGCTTCAAGAAGGCCTCGACCTCTTCATTTGCGCGTCGGAGCACTTCCCATGCGTCGGCGAGGCGCGCGTCGGGCTTTCCCAGGAATACGACGCGCGTCATGTCCGAGCAGTAACCATACGCCTTGGCGCCGAAATCGATGACAACGCATTGGCCCGCCTCCAGCCGCGCCTTGCCCGGGATTGCATGAGGATCGGCGCCATTGGCTCCTGTTGCCACGATTGAGCTGAATGCCAAACCCTCACCACCGTGGCGCAACATGTAATCCTCGAGCTCGATCTGCACCTCCCGCTCGGTCATCCCCGGGCGCGTGAAGCTGACGATGTGGACGAAGGCGGCATCGGTTACCGCCTGCGCCGCCAAAAGACGGCTGAGCTCCGAAGCATCCTTGACAGCGCGCAGCCCCAAGACGACGTTACTCGTCGCTTCAAGCGAATCGACCCCTATGGCTTCGACGAGCTTCGCGTATTCTGCATAGGTGATCGAATCCTCGATGGCCAACTTGCCTTCGAGTTCATCTCCTTCGCCTGCAATCAGGCGCTTTGCAAACTCTATATGGCTTATGCGCTCATCGCTTACATCTAACGGTATCCCTCCTTGCTGCACCTTGTTGCGCAAGGCGTTGGAGTAACGCGAGTCGGTGTGCAGACAGGCAACACCATCTGCAACTAACAACGCATGCGCCCGCTCCTCGTCGAAGACGCCATCGATGCCTGTCAACCACTTGATATCGGAAGTGTTGCGCAGGTAGAAAGCCCGGACCCCCAGCTGTGCGGCAACTGCCCTCAGGCGTGCCTGTCTTCCAGCAGCCAGCTGTGCCGGATCGGCGGCTGCCACGTCCTTGTCATACGGCGCTGCAAAGTTCTCTTCGTCGATTCCGCCTGACGGAGGATCTGCCTCTTCATCTGCGGAGATGAGGTCTTCATCGCCAGCCGAATCCTGCTCGCAACCGGTAACTTTCACAGCGCAACCCTGCGGGAAGCGCTGCTCGTAGTCCTCGCCCAAACGAACGGGTTTGGCAGCTTCGCACAACACGTCTATTGCGCGGAAATAGCCTTCGAAACCCAACCCCGCCACCTGCGCCAGACACACGGGCGCAATGACCGAGGTCCGCCTGAAAGCCTCGCGGCTGCTCACATCGGAGAGATGGACCTCGATGACGGGAATGTCGATTGCCGCAACGGCGTCGCGCAGGGCATATGAGTAGTGCGTATGGGCGCCCGGATTGTACACGATGGCGTCGAAGCGGCTCATGGCGTCCTGGATGATATCGATGAGCTCGCCTTCGCCGTTAGACTGGAAGCATGTCACGTCGATACCGCGCTCACCTGCATAAGCAGCCACTTCCCGTTCCAAATCGGCAAGCGTGCGCGATCCGTACACCTCGGGTTCACGCGTTCCCAACATGTTGAGATTTGGCCCGTTGAGCAACAGAATCTTCTTCAGCTCCATACGACGACCTTTCGCCTTGCGAATCATGTCTTTGCATCATTGTAACGCCCTCGCATAGAAACGGCCTGCCCAGACGTCAGCTTCGCGGGGATTCTTCGCGCCTCGCACTCGGAATGACAAAGAGCAGCGTTCAAGATGACAAGTTATGAGCTCTTTTCATGCAGTTATTGAAGCTATTTCGGCCACTTCGAAGGGCGTGAGCGATTCCACAGCCACTGCTTTGATTCATCCAAATGCTCGGCGAGGACAAGCGAATGCCCTTCAAACTGGCCGAAATGGCGAGCAATCTGGAAGATATCGCATCTGCGGCAAAACGCATCAGACCCACGAGCGAAGGTGCCCAAGAACCGCATCGTCGTCAAGGCCGACCACACGCCATTTCGACACGTCGTTGACGAGGACGAAGCGCAGCTCGCCTGCTCGAGATTTCTTGTCGCGTTTCATGGCCGCCAAGAGCGCCTCTGGATTGAGGCCAGACGAAACCGCCCCCAAATCAAACCGCACAAGACCCAGTTCATCGAGCAGTTCTGCTTGTGCCTGAGCGAACTCGCGGGCACTTTCAGCCGCTTCTGCATCGACTTGTGCAAGCTCGTCGACGGTCACCTGCGCCGCAAAGCGCATTCCCTCTGCAACACATGCGCCATGGCTGAACTTGCCGAAGCCTGCACATGCTTCAAGTGCATGTCCGAGGGTATGCCCGTAGTTCAGGCATTCGCGTACGCCGGCGGTCTCGGTTTTGTCCCGCGCCACCACGTCGGCCTTGAAGACGACGCTTCGCGCAATGGCTTCGGCGATAACATCCTCGTCAACACGGCCCGCAAGAGCCTCAGCGTGATCCATGAGCCAGAAGAAGAAATCATCGGAATCGATAACGGCCGACTTTGCTATCTCTCCGCAGCCGCACAGCCACTCCCGTTCGGGTAGCGTCTTGAGCGTTGACGTGTCAGCGCACACAAACGATGGCTGGAAAAAGGTGCCGACCAGGTTTTTGCCCTCGGGAAGGTTGACGGCGGTCTTTCCGCCAACTGACGAGTCGACCATCGCGAGCAGTGACGTTGGAACCTGCACCACGCCAACTCCGCGCATATACGTTGAAGCCACGAACCCGGCGAGGTCTCCCACGACGCCTCCGCCGAGGGCCACCACCAGAGCGTCGCGCCCGAGCGCAAGTTGGGCCATGGCCTGCCATATTTCACTAGCAACCTCGGGAGATTTCGAAGCTTCCCCGGCTGGTACCGTAAGATCCGCCACCTTGAAACCCGCTTGGGAAAGCGACCCTCTCGCTTGGGCAAGGTAGAGCGGTCCCACATTGGAATCGGTTATCACGAGCACGTCGCGCGTTTGGGCGAAGCGATCGATCTTGCGCACGTCCCGACCAAGCGCATCCATTACACCCTGCCCGATGCGAACGGCGTAATCTTCCTCACCGGGCAGGCTCACGATTACCTTGGTTGCCATATGATTCCCTCTTTCTTCAAGAGCCGGAACACCTCGCGGGAAATCAAGCCCGTGCCGCGGCCCGCCGTCTCTATGCAGATATCGGCCACTTCCTCGTATAGGGGCAGGCGGCTCTCGAGCACGCGCTGGGCGTTTTCCAGGTTTCCGAACAAGGGTCGCGAAGCAACGTTTGAAATGCGCGACGCAGCCTCCTGCGCCGTCACCTTCAAGTACACGACGCAGCCACCTTCTTTCAGGATCTGCCGGTTTTCGGAAGCCAACACGACTCCGCCTCCACACGAGACGAGTTGGGGCTCGCCCGTCGACAGCTCGCGCAAAACATCAGTCTCGATTGACCGGAAGCCCTCTTCGCCCACTTCGGCAAAGATCTCTCTCACCTTCATGCCGCATCTGCGCTCGATGTAAGTATCCATATCGATTGCCGCACAGCCGACAAGCCGCGCAAGCTTGCGCGCGGTCGAGGTCTTGCCAGCACCCATGAATCCCACGAAGAACACGGGGCATGTCAGCTCCCATGCAGAGGGTTCCACCTGGGAAGCCGGCGTTCGGAAATCGAAAACCTGGCCGTCGCTCATCGTGCCGATGTCTTCAGCCGCTGCTTGTACGACGCGACAGCGGCGCGTATGTCAGCCATGTTGTCGCACCCGAATTTCTTTAGGTAGGCATCAGCCAACACGAAGGCGACCTCGCCTTCCGCCACGACCGCGCAAGCGGGAACGGCGCACACGTCGCTGCGCTCCTTCGAGGCTTCCGTGGGCTCGAGCGTATCCAGGTCAATAGTCTGAAGCGGGTTCATCAACGTGGGAATGGGTTTCATGGCGCAGGTGACTATCAGCGGCATGCCCGTGCTCATCCCACCTTCGAGCCCACCGGCGTTGTTGGTAGCGCGTGTGAAGCCGAACTTGGGATCGAGCTTGATCTCATCATGCACGTGGGAGCCGGGAAGCGATGCCGCCTGGAAGCCCAGCCCGAACTCCACGCCCTTGATGGCCGGAATCGAGAACAGCGCCGCAGCAAGGCGCGCCGTTAAGCGCTCGTCTGCCGTGGCGTAGCCGCCCAGTCCCGGAACGAGCCCCCGTGCGATGACCCTGAAGGTGCCGCCCAGGCTCTCGCCGAGGTTGCGCGCCTTGTCAATCTCGAGGCGCATGGCATCGGCGGCCGCATCGTTCGGGCATCGTACGTCAGAAAGCTCTATTTCCAGCGGCTTGTAGTCAGGTGCATCGAGCATGGGTTCACGCTCGGAAAACTTCGCCTGGCCAATCGAGGTCACATACGAGAACACCTCTACGCCCAAATCGGCGAGAAACTCACGTGCAATGCCGGCAGCCGCAACGCGTGCGGCCGTCTCGCGGGCGCTTGCGCGCTCGAGCACGTCACGGCAATCATCGGAATTGGTCTTCAGCACGCCCACCAGGTCGGCATGCCCCGGACGCGGCGTAGTCTCGCGCACGAGGTCCTCTGGGGGATCGCCGAACGCCGACATGGTCTCGGACCAGTTCTGCCAGTCGCGGTTCTCCACCTGAAGCGCGATGGGAGAGCCCAACGTGCGCCCGAAACGCACGCCCGAAACGATTCGGACGCGATCGCTTTCGATTTGCTGGCGCTGACCGCGCCCGTAGCCACCTTGGCGTCGCACGAGATCGGCGTTGATGCTCTCTTCTGAAATGCGCAAGCCCGCCGGCACACCTTCGACAATCGCCGTTAGCTGCGGCCCGTGGCTCTCTCCTGCAGTCGTATAGCGCATGCAATCACCTTTCCGCCGAGGATGGGCAAGCAGACCTTCACCCATGGCGAGAAGGTCGGTTCAACCGCCCTGTTATCGGGCTTCTACTCGTATGCCGCTTGATGCTCCTCGTACGTTTCGCTGAACGTGTACTTCATATCGCCCTTATCGTCAGGCTCGAAATAGAAGTAGAAGTAATTCGTCTTTTCGGGATTGCATGCCGCCTTAAGGCACTCGAGGCTCGGCGAATTGATCGGCGTGGGAGGCAGGCCATAGATGAAATAGGTGTTGTAATCGGTTTCGGTCTGAACGTCTTCGGGGGTGGGATCGTGGCCCACGGTATAAGCCACCGTGGCATCGGATTGGAGCTGCCAGCCATTTTCCAAGCGGTTGTAGAAGACCGACGCGACCGTAGCGCGGTGGTCAGCGTCCGACTCCTTCTCGATGATGGAAGCGAGCTTTACGACATCGTAGTGCGAATATCCCAGGTTTTCGGCATACGACCAGTCCAAAGTGGCAGTTTCCGATGCAAACTGCTTAAGCATGTCGCGGATGATGGACTCCGCCGTGGAGTCGACATTGATGGGATAGGTCTTCGGGAACAGGAATCCCTCGAGCGAAGCAGTGCCCGCATCGGCCAGGAACGAGTACTCGGAAGCGAATTTCGACGCATCGCTTGCCGCGTTCACGAAGTCGTCGGCCGATATGCGGCCTTCAGATGCTTCGGCTACAATGGCGGCGGTTTGCGCCAGCGTGCTCCCCTCGGGAACGGTGAAGGTCGGAGCAGCCACCGGCGTGCTCAGTATGGCAATGATCTCGTCAATCGATTGACCGCCGGTGAGGGTATAGGTTCCTGGCTGCAGCGAATCCTGCGCTCCCAGCTCGTTGACGCGCTCGGTGAACGAAGAGGAATTCTCGATCATGCCTGCGTCGATAAGCGTCTTTGCGATGGACTTGGGGCCCTCCCCCTCGACGACGACGATCTCCACCTGCTCGCCTTCGGGCAGCAAGTTGGATGCAGTGCAGCCCTTCAGGAAGGAGAACACGCCGAATACGATGGCGGCAATAGCCGCGATAAGCAGCAATATGCCCAAGACTGTAACTATGAGACTGCGCTTCGGGCGAATATAGCTCGTGTCATATGTGCGGAACTGCTTCTCGCCTTTGGCGTGGGCCGCGCGTGCAGCTCGGTTGGGGTTTTGGGAGTACGTTACTTGCTTTCGAGGTGACATGCGATTCCTTACCGATCGAGACCGGCCGGCCTGCGGGCGTCCAGCCATGCTTGCAGGAAAAGGCTTGCGGCTATCATATCCACTTTACCGCGCATGGCCTTTTCACTCAGCCCCTTTTCACGCAAACTCCGTTTGGCTTCCGCAGAGCTAAGCCTCTCATCTGCGAATTCGATGGGGATACCGGTCGCTTGCCCCACAGCGTCGGCAAACTCGCGGATGCGCTGCGCTTGCGGCCCCTCTTCGCCCGCAAGCGTATAGGGTAGCCCGCACAGCAGAAGATCGGGTTCCCAATCCTCGATTACCAGCCGAAACGACTTTGCATTCGCGCGCACGTCAGCGGACGGAAGCACGCACACCGGAGAGGCCACGCGCTCGTCCGGATCGCTCACCGCAATCCCCACGCGCTTCTCGCCTATGTCCAACGCCATGATTCTCATGGCCTAAGTATACGACATCCCGATGATGCGCCATGCACGCCAAAACACGCTGGAAGAATGGCGGGCATACGGGTACAATGCATCAGGCACGTTTTGTGCTTACGGAAATAAAGGGGACTAGGGGAACTGTATGGAACGAGAACGATTCGCAAGCCGCTTGGGCTTCATTCTTATCAGCGCTGGATGCGCTATCGGACTGGGAAACGTGTGGCGTTTCCCCTATATCACGGGACAATACGGTGGCGCAGCGTTCGTCATCATGTATATCATCTTCCTCATCGCGTTCAGCCTGCCTATCTTGGTGATGGAGTTCGCAGTCGGCCGCGGTTCGCAGAAATCGTCAGCACGCGCTTACGACGTCTTGGAACCCAAGGGCTCGAAGTGGCATCGGGTGAAGTGGTTCAGCTACTGCGGCATGATCCTGCTCATGATGTTCTACACCGTCGTAGCCGGCTGGATGCTCGCCTACGTGTACAAGAGCGCATCCGGCGCGTTTATCGGCCAGGATGCCGCAGGCACTGGAGCCGTCTTCGGCGCCATGCTGGGCAACCCAGGTGAGCTGATCTTCTGGATGCTCGTCGTGTGCGTCATCGGCCTGGCCTGCTGTGCCGCCGGTGTGCAGAAGGGCGTCGAGCGAGTGACGAAGGTCATGATGATCTGCCTGCTCGCGGTCCTGCTCCTTCTCTGCATCCGCTCGGTCACGCTCGAAGGCGCCGGCGAGGGTCTGGCGTTCTACCTCATTCCCGACTTTTCGAAGCTCTTCGCGGGCGCAACCCTAACCGAGCAGTTGGGCAATTTCGGCCAGGCAGCCTATGCGGCCATGGGCCAGTCGTTCTTCACGATGTCACTCGGTATCGGCTCCATGCTGATCTTCGGTAGCTACATCGGAAAAGACCGCTCTCTGACCGGCGAGTCGATTCGCGTTGGCGCGCTCGACACGTTTGTCGCCCTCATGGCGGGCCTCATCATCTTCCCCGCTTGCTTCGCGTTCGGCGTCCAGCCTGATGCCGGCCCGGGCCTCGTGTTCATCACGCTACCCAGCGTCTTCGAGCAGATGCCGCTCGGCCAGCTGTGGTGCTCGCTGTTCTTTGTATTCATGAGCTTCGCCGCGCTTTCCACCATCATCGCGGTGTTCGAGGGCATCATCGCGTTCGCCATGGATCAATGGGGCTGGTCGCGCGGCAAGTCCGTTGCCGTCAACGGCATCCTCATCATCGTCCTGTCACTGCCTTGCGCGCTCGGCTTCAACGTTTGGTCCGGCTTCACGATTCCGGGCCTCGGCGACATCCAGGGCATCGAGGACTTCATCCTGTCGAACAACATCCTGCCGCTCGGCGCGCTGATCATCTGCCTGTTCTGCACGTCGAAAAAGGGCTGGGGCTGGAAGAACTTCACCGCCGAGGCCGATACGGGCGCAGGCGCCAAGTTCCCGAAGTGGACGTATGGCTACATGAGGTACGTCGTCCCCGCGCTGATCGTCGTCGTGCTCATCATGGGCTGGGTGCCGGTGGTCACCACTTGGATAGGTGCGTAACGCTAACCAGGCTCACCACCCTCAACGTTGACGGCCCGCTCAAAATGAGCGGGCCGTTTCTCTTGGATGTTAAGCATATAACGAGCCGAAGATGCGTTCTTCGGCTCATTCTGTTCAGCCAAGCACCTGAAGACGCGTCTACACCAGCGGTACGCGAGCACTTGGGCCGACGTCGCGCAGGAAGGCCAGGTAACCCTTGTAGGCCTCGTAGATGTCGGCCTTGCTCGTAACCTCCCATGGCGCGTGCATGGAGAGCACGGCTACGCCGGAATCGATGACGTCCATGCCGTACTTGGCAGGAATATAGGCAATCGTGCCGCCGCCGCCTGCGTCGACCTTGCCCAACTCGGCGGTCTGGAACGACACGTCGGCGTCGTCCATGATGCGGCGGATACGCGCCATGTACTCGGCCGAGGCATCGTTGCTGCCCGACTTGCCACGCGCGCCAGTATACTTGTTAAACACCAGGCCATGGCCCAGGTAGCAAGCATTCCGCGGCTCGAAAACGCTCGCATACGCGGGGTCGAAGCCTGCCGACACGTCGCTGGAAAGCATGCTGGAAGCAGCCATCGCACGACGTAGGTTGATGTCTCCGCCTTCGCCAGCAAGCTCCATAATCACAGCGATCACGTTCTCGAAGAACTGCGAAGCCATGCCGGTAGCGCCCACGCTGCCGATTTCCTCTTTGTCGACAAGCACGGTCATGGCCGTGCGAGCAGGAGTTTCGGTAAGGGCAAGTTGCGCAAGAAGCGAAGGGTGCGCGCAGGAGGAGTCGTCCTGGCCGTAGCCCAAGATCATGGAGCGGTCAAAGCCCATCTCGCGCGCAGGACCCGCCGGAACGACCTCGATTTCGGCTGAGAGGAAGTCGTCTTCCTCGATCCCGTACTTTTCTGCGAGCAGCGAAAGCGCAAAGGCCTTTACAGGCTCCTTTGCCGCCAGCTTTTCAAGCTCAGTCTTGTCGGCGTCGTCTTTCTTGCTTGCCTCCTCGTCGATTATCATCGGACGGCTCCCGATGAGCACGTCCAGATCCTCGCCTGCAACCACTTCCGAGGCGGTCTTCTTCATCTGGTCTTTCGCCAGATGAATGAGCAAATCGGATACGCAGAACACCGGGTCGCCCGCATCTTCGCCCACGTTCACGCACACGACCGAACCATCCTTCTTCGCCACGACGCCGTGCAGTGCCAAGGGCAGGGTAACCCACTGGTAGTGCTTGATGCCGCCATAGTAATGCGTGTCCAAGTGCACCAGACCGTTGCGCTCGAACAGCGGATTCTGCTTCAGGTCGAGCCGTGGCGAATCGATATGCGCACCCAAAATGTTAAAGCCGTTCACAAGCGGCTCGGTGCCGAGATAAGCCAGGATAACGGCCTTTCCATGGGTCTGGGCATACACCTTGTCACCGGCTGTAAGCTTGCGCCCCTCTTCAAAGGCTTTGAACAGGTCGATATAGCCGGCCTCCTCGGCACGCGCGATCGTCGCAGCCGCAATCTCTCGCTCGGTCTTGTTTTCCGAAATGAACTGGATATAATCGGCGCATACAGCCTCAAGCTCGGCTAACGCCTTGTCATCGTACTTTTTCCATGCAGCTACGGTTTCCATGACGTTCCTTTCTTCCGTCGTTTCACGTATGCCATTATAGCTGCAAAGCCCATGGGTGAACCAACGTCTGGATGCGTATTTGGGGATAAGCCAACCATGCTTACTTGCTTAATCTGAGTCTTATAGACTAAAGTTTTCAGAAAAGTAACGCTTAGATTTTTTGACTTGTATAAGCTCACTATCGAGCGTATAACAGATGCTGTAAAAGAAAGCGGGACAAAAGGCAGGCATCGAAAACGAGAAGCGCCTGCCATCGAAAGGAAGATGAGAACCATGACGATGTTAGTTCCCCGTAGACGCCGCAGCATGTTCGACGAATTCATGACCGATCCGTTTGACTCGTTCTTCGGCAGTTTGGCACAGCCGCAAGCCACGCCCAACCTGATGCGCACCGATATCAAGGAAGACGAGGCAGGCTACGAGATCGTTATCGACCTCCCCGGCTTCGACAAGGAGAACGTCTCCGCCGAGCTGAAGGACGGTATTCTTAAGGTTTCTGCCAAGACCAGCCACGAGACCGAGGATAAGACGGGTACCTACCTGCGTCGCGAGCGTTTCACCGGTCAGTGCAGCCGTCAGTTCTACGTCGGCGAGGACGTCGAGGAAGCCGATATCAAGGCGAAGTTCGACAATGGCACGCTGCAGATCACGGTTCCGAAGAAAATCGAGCAGCCCAAGCTCGAGGAACCGCGCACCATTGCCATCGAAGGTTAGTCACCCCTTTCCGCGCGCCGCCAATCCCCTCCTCCTAGCGGCGCGCGGGCTCTCTCTAAATACTCGGGCTGCTGGGCGCATCCCCTCGCCTGGCAGTAAAGAAGGCACCCGGTTTTTCGGGTGCCTTCCATTTTTGGCGATCCATCCGGGGTAGAGCCCCGAACACGTTATTAGCGCGAAACGGTGTTCGACACGAACGGAGTCTTGTCCTTGAGCAACACGTCATGCGCGCCACCCTCGACGATGCTCGTGGATGACACGATCGTGAGCTTGGCTTTCTCTTGGAGCTCGGGGATTGTGATGGCGCCGCAGTTGCACATTGTCGACTTCACCTTGGCAAGCGTCACGGCAACGTTGTCCTTCAAGGGGCCAGCATAGGGCACATACGAATCCACGCCCTCTTCGAAGGTCATGCCCTTCTTGTCGCCGCCCAAATCGTAACGCTGCCAGTTGCGCGCGCGACTGGAGCCCTCGCCCCAGTACTCCTTCATATAAGACCCGTTGACCTGCACGCGGTTGGAGGGAGACTCGTCGAAGCGGGCGAAGTAACGGCCCAGCATCACGAAATCGCTGCCCATGGCCAACGCTAACGTGATGTGGTGGTCGTAGACGATGCCACCATCGGAGCACAGCGGGATATACACGCCAGTTTCCTCGAAGTAGGCGTTGCGCGCCTTGGCAACCTCGATTGTGGCAGTGGCCTGACCACGGCCGATGCCCTTCTGTTCGCGCGTGATGCAGATGGAACCGCCGCCGATGCCGATCTTGATGAAATCGGCGCCCGCGTCGGCCAGGAAGCGGAAACCCTCTTCATCCACGACGTTGCCGGCGCCCACCTTCACGGTATCGCCGTAATGCTCGCGAATCCATTCGATGGTCTTCTTCTGCCAGACGGAATAGCCCTCGGACGAGTCGATGCACACGACGTCGACGCCAGCCTTGACCAGCGCCGGCACACGCTCGGCGTAATCACGCGAGTTGATGCCCGCGCCCACCATGTAACGCTTGTGCTCGTCGAGCATCTCGAGCGGGTTGGACTTATGCTGGTCGTAGTCCTTGCGAAAGACGAGGTACTTCAGGCAGTCATTCTCGTCGACGATGGGCAGCGAATTGAGCTTGTGCTCCCAGATGATATCGTTCGCCAACTTGAGGGAGGTGTCCACTGATGCCACGTAAAGGCTGTCACGCGGTGTCATGATGTCGGAAACCTTCGTATCGAGGCTCATGCGCGTGAGGCGGTAGTCGCGCTCTGTCACGATGCCGAGGAGCTTGCCGTGCGGATCGGCGCCCTCTGTAACGGGCATGGTCGAGTGGTCGGTTTTCTCGAGCAAGTCGACGACGTTTGCGAGCGTCATGTCGGGTGATAGGTTTGCGTCCGATACGACAAATCCAGCCTTGTAGTCCTTTACCCGCGCGACCATGGCCGCTTGGTCCTCGATAGACTGGGAACCGTATATGAACGACAGGCCGCCCTCGGTGGCGAGAGCGATGGCCATCTTGTCGTCGGAGACCGCCTGCATGATGGCCGACACCATGGGAATGTTCAGGCTAATGGCAGGTTCTTCCTCACCGCGACGATATTTGCCCAGCGGCGTTGTCAGGCAGACGTTAGCCGGAACGGTCTCTTCTGAGGTGTAACCCGGAACGAGCAGATACTCGTTAAACGTCCGCGAAGGTTCTTCGAAGTAGTAAGCCATGAACGTGCCCCCTCCGTATAGCCGTGCAATTTTCAATATTATACGCACCTTGAAGAACTACAGCACAGCAAACCCTAGGTTTTCGGGAGGAAAAACGCACAAAAGAGCCGATAAAAGCCGACTTTTTCAATCGACTATCGGAATGGATGCAACCTCATGCCGCACGCTCAAGGCGGTTGCGGTGGGGGTGCGAGCGATTCTGCAGGCACTGATTTCTAAAAACTTAGGATTAGCCGAAGCCAAGCGAGCACCCCACCGCAGCCGCCTTGATTAGATGATATTAGGTGGGATTAGGAGCGATTCTCTTGTCACGTCAGGCGGATATCAGCGGTTGATGACGTTGATTTGTAGGCCTTCCATGATGTCGAGGGCTTTTTCGTGCATGTCTGGATCGGGACACAGGGTGCACGAGGCGTCCACGATGATGGGAACATCGGGGCAAGCGGTGCGCGCTATGACCGCGTTCGAGAGAACGCACATGTTCGACACCAGACCCACCAACTCTATGCTCTCATAGGGCAAAGACCCCACGCTCACAGCCACGCCCTGGCGCTCTATCAAACGTTCGAACAAAGCAGATGAACCGAAGGTGGGCTTGCGGAACACAGAATCCGATTCGAGCAACCGCTGGGCTACCTGACCGTAGAGCTCATAACCCTCCGTGCCCTCGATGCAGTGCGGGATGGGCAACTTCTGGCCTTCTTGAGTTTCGAGATAGTTCCCGTGATGCGTATCGTACGTGAAGTAGATGGAATCACCCGCATCGCGATACTCGTCTATCTTGCGCGCAATGCGCTCGTCAAGCGTTTCGGCCCCCTCGAAGCCCAAAGCGCCATCGACGAAGTCGACCTGGTAGTCGACCACAATTAGTAACCGTTTCATGCAAACCCTTCCCTTGCTTGCTAAAACGTCTCTATGTGGATTTACCCTTTGGCAAATCTGCAGGGGCTATTGTTCTTCAATTCGTGCCAATACGTCAAGTGCCGCACGATATCCCCCCGAACCGTAGCCGAGGCATTTCGAGACGCGCGCGATGGTCGTTGCTGACGCGCCCGTCGCCTCTTCGATTTTGGAATACGATTTTCCCTGGTCAAGCATGCGTGCAACCGCCAGGCGCTGCGAGCTTTCCCGTATTTCGCGGATGGTGAAAAGATCCTCCATGAGCGCGAAGAGGGTATCTTTGTCGTCCAGCTCCGCCAAAACGCACAGCAACGATTCCACATCGGGCGTTCGCAAATCCGTCATAAGCCTTATGCTCCAATTCTCATGAGGCCGTATTCCAACGACTCGACGAGCGCGTTCCAAGACGCTTCGATGATGTTTTCCGACACGCCCACGGTACCCCACGCGCCGTTCTCGTCACGCGAGGTGATGGACACCCTCGTGATGGCGTCGGTTCCGGTGCTTTCATCGAGCAGACGCACCTTGAAGTCGATTAGCTCCATGTCGTACACCTGAGGGTAGAACTCGCCTAATGCCATGTGCAGTGCGTTGTCCAGCGCACCAATCGGGCCCGTACCCTCGCCAGTAGCAACGAAGCGCCGATTGCCCACGTTGATCTTGATGGTCGCCTCCGACTGGGCATCTTTTGCCAAGGCGCCCGTGTCTTCGCGGTCGTCCACGATCACGCGGAAGCTTTCCAGCGTGAAATAAGGTTCGTACAAATCCAGCGCCCGCGCTATGAGCAGGGCAAGCGACCCGTCAGCAAGCTCGTATGAATACCCCTGCGATTCTCGCTCTTTCACCTGGTCCAAGATCAGCTGGATCATGTCAGGATGCTTTTCAAGGTCGTAGCCCATCAGAGATGCCTTGGCGACGATTGTGGCTTTTCCGGCTAGCTCGCTCACCACCATGCGATTCGAATTGCCCACGGCTTCTGGCCTCACATGGTCGTATGCCTCGGGGAAACGCGCGATGGCGCTCGCATGCAAGCCCCCTTTGTGTGCAAAAGCAGAAGAACCTACATAAGGCGCGTGCTGCCATACCGAGAAGTTGCACACCTCGGCAACGTACGCGGCGACGCTGGAGAGCTGCTTCAGCTTGCCGAACCCCACGCAGAGGCGTCCCATCTTCAACTCAAGATCGGCAATGACGGTAAGGAGATCGGCATTGCCCACTCGCTCGCCATACCCATTGACAGTACCTTGAACTTGCGTTGCCCCCGCACGCACCGCCGCGAGCGTATTAGCCACCGCACAACCACTGTCGTTGTGGCAGTGAATGCCGATTCGCGGGCGTGTGGGAAGATCACGCGCCTCATCTAGTGCTCGAGCCACAGCCAACACGCCCTCTTCGACATCAAAGGGAAGCGCGCCTCCGTTCGTGTCGCACAAGTCGATGGAATCCGCCCCCGCACGTGCGGCAGCCATGATGCATTCCAGGGCATATGTGGAATTGTTCTTCAAGCCGTCGAAGAAGTGTTCGGCATCGAAGATAACTTCGCGACCATGCTGTTTCAAATAGGCAACCGAGTCGGCGATCATACGCACGTTTTCGGCGAGAGTCGTCTGCAAGGCGCGTTCGACCTGGGCATCCCATGCCTTCCCGACGATGGCCACAACAGGGGCGCCGCTGTTCAACAAGTCGTTCAAGCCAATATCGCGCGACGCGTCGACGTCCTTTTTGCAAGTTGTCCCGAAAGCTGCGACGCGCGCATGGGACAGCGGGTGCTCGCGCAACTCTCGGAAGAAGGCGATGTCTTTGGGGTTGGAGGCGGGGAAACCCCCCTCTATCACATCCACGCCGAACTCGTCTAGACGCCGTGCTATGCGCAGCTTATCCTCGAGCGAGAGCGTCACGCCTTCGGCCTGCTCGCCATCGCGCAAGGTGGTGTCATATGTGATTATCTTTTTCATGACGCCCTATTGTACTCCAACGCGTTGGAGCAAAGCGACCTGTTCTGTTTACTTGATCTGACGGCGGAAGGCCAGCAGCTTCTCGACAACGCCCGCTGCGGTCAACCCCAAAGCAAAGGGAGCTGTAAGCGGAGCAAATGGATTCGAAGCCAATACTCGGCGAACTTCTTCGGGCTCTGGTGTAGCCGAGATCTTGGTCCAGCGCGCTCCAGGCGTTTTCGCCTCGTTCGCCTTCTCCTTGATTTCCTTAGCCATTTTCTTGTCTACGACTATCTCGGGTTTGGCAATGGGCTTGAAGTTCTCGGGCAGTTCCTGAGTCGGCGCTACCTGATTGGTTCTTTCAGGCACGTACTCCTCCTCATCATCGCCATCGCCATCGTCGCCATCGTCCTCATCTTCGAAGTCGTAGTCGTCGCCGTCGTCCCCATCATCAAAGTCCTCGTCAACGTCTAAATCCTCAGCGTCGGGGAGATTGGGGCTTGGAGACGGCTTGGAACTCTCGCCGCTCTTCTCGCTGTCTGGAGTTTCATTCCCCTCGTTTTCGGTTGAATCGTGGCCATCTGGATCATCGCCAACTTGGACGGTCAAAAGCTGTGGGCCTGAGACGCCGGAATTGGATCCCAGAACCGCCACGACGCGGATATAGGTCAGCACCGTGGCGCCGCCCCCATCGTCGGATCCCGGGGTTATCGGGTTTGTCTTGACGCGCAGTGTCTTGCCGGTCTCGTTGGGAATCTCGGTCCACGTCTTGCATCCATCGGTCGACTGTTCCCAACGGTACTTGATGTTGGGATCGTTTTCGTCAGCCCCGATGATGTGCGAGGTAAAACTCGCCCAGCCGCCCGCGAAAGGAGGTTGGTAGTCCAGTTGAACCACCATGCCATTGCCTTCCTTGATCTGGACCGGCTTCGACGGCTTGGACGCACCTTCATCCACGATGACCGACACTCGATAGTAATTACCGATATGCTCGTCATCGGTCGGCACGTGAATCGTCTGTTCCACGTTGGTGGCAACCTCTTCCCAAGCTCCGCTCTTCTCAGTCCAGCGCTCCCACTTGTATCCGAAACTCTGGCTACCAACCGACTCGGGCGGAACAACCGTGAGCAGCGCCGTGACGCCCTTCGGAACGGGTTGGTAGTTGATGGTGGGACGCAGGCTCTCGTCCCCCTCTTCTTCTTCGATGCCCTTCATATGCACGGTGATCGTGTTAACCCAGCGCAGCGCCGCCATGACTTCGGTGAGCGCGGGTGCTGCGTCGGATTGGTCGAACATGATCTGGAACCGCGTGTTATCGAGCAGCTTCGTGTTCCCAGTGGAATCTGCGGCGCCGTCACTTGCCGCCGCGGCGCTTCCGTCTTGAGCGCCGAGCACGGTCGCCTGCGTGGCAACGATGACATAGGAGGTTTCGGCATGCGATGCGTTGACGAGATCGGTCCAATAGACGCGCGTCGTCACCGCCTCGGCGTTTGTGAACTCCAGATACTCGATGCTCTTTTGCTTTTCGAGCGATACGCCCGCATCGTCGAGCAGAAGCGACAACGTGGTGCCGAAGCCCGCCACCGACACCAGCTCTCCATTCGGATGCGCGCCGGTCGGCAGCGTCATCGAATAAGTTTTCGAGTTGCGTTCGAGCTGCTTGCCCGTCGCCACGTTCTTCAAATCCTTGTCGTAGACGGTTGTGATCTCTCTGTAGTTCTTAGCCTCTTCGCCCTCCGAACTAGCTTCGGAATCAGTGGATTCCGGGGTGTCGTTTCCCGCGGGCGTCTCGTTCAACTCGCCGGGTTCCGTTACATTGTCCGCCGATTCAGCGGCGTCGCCTTCCGTGGATGCAGAAGCAGAGCTATCCGAGCTTTCGGATTCGGTCCCCGCATCGAATTTGGGAACTTGCACTACAACGGTCAGCTGATCTTGATGCCGGTCTTCGCCCTGCAGCAAATCTTGGCTCCAGTCGCCGAAATAAACGTATTCGGAATAGTCGCCGTTTTCGCCGTTCGCGCTCGTGCAGCGGACAGCATACTGCGAAGGCGCTCCTTCGCCTACCGCTACCGTCAACACGCCGCCTTGCGTGATCGAGGCGACAGTCGGATCGGTGATCTCATTCAATTCTCCATCGAGGACACTCCACCTCAAATCGGAAAGCAGCTTGCCACTCGACATCGAGAGCGTGTTTTCCGGTGTGCTCTCGAACGTTTCTGAACCTCCTTCGGAGGCGATAGTCGATACGTTTGCCTTGGCAGTTAGGCCAAAGCCGCTCTTCTGCTCGTCAGTGAGCAAAAGCGGATGCTCTTTCGAACCATCGCCTTCTGGCGGAACTTCTTGACCGATGCCGCCGCCCACAAGGGCGTTCGTATCGGAGCGATACAGCTCGAGCGAGCTCACGTACACGATTGTGACTTGGAATTTCATCTCGAAGTCGGCAGCGCTCATGCCCTCGGGAAGCTCGTAGGCAACTGCCCCGTTCCCATCGTCTTTCAACTTGCAGGAAACCTCGACTTTTCCGGGCGACACGCCCGTGAGGGTAGCAACACCCTGCTCGAAGGTGACGGTGGCGCTCGCCGAGTCGTCGATGGGCGTTACCTTCCACTCAAGCAGGTCGTCGTTTGCAACGAGCACGGTATTGTCATCTGGCTCGTCGGCATAAGCGACCGCAGGGCGCATGATGAAGGAGAGGGCCCCGCTTGCAGCTTGAGATAGCGAATTAGGTTCATCTTGATCGAGCCCGTTTGGGGTGAGGTCGTCCGATGGGGGTGTGGTGGGCTCGCTAGGCTGCCGGGGAATTACCGTCCAGGTGGCCTCGTAAGAGGCGTCTCCCGCAACCGGAGTGGGGGTTGGATTCCAGCCCGCGAACTCATACGTGTAGTTATCGTCATCGGGCCTCGTCACCGTACCGGAGTAAGACGGGGTGTCACCGTAGTAGTACTGCTCGCTGTATAGGTCGCCTTTGTAGCCATCGTTCCAGGTCACGGTATATAATCTCAGGTTTTGCGAATAAACCGCCCTATACTCTTGATCCTTGTCCGCAGCATAGGGCACGGGATCCCAATGTGAGAACAAATAGGTGTATTCATCGTCGGGATTCTTGGAGGGGCCTTCGCGGCTCGGCACCTCACCCGCTTTCACCTCATCGCTTCCCAAGAGGCTGTTATCCGAATCGTACCATTTGATCGTATAGGTCTTGCCAGCCTTCGGAGTGTAGGTCAGGTCCTTGTCCTTGTTGAGCTTGCGGTCTGCCGGCAGCCCTTCGCCATCGCCGTCAATCCAAGACTCCTCGTCAATGGAAGTCCCGCTCGGTACGGGTATGGTGTCGCCAAAACGGATAGTGTAGCCGGCAATCTCATTGCCATCGGAGTCCTTGTACGTAATCGTATGCTCGTTTCCCTCCCACTGCGCAGCATAGACGACGTCTTTTTCGACCTTCTCGGCAACGGGCGCATAGCCCTTCTCGGAATCATATGGCCATTGCCTGCCTTCGTCATCCAGCCAACCGGCGAACGAGTAACCGTATCGCTTGCCATCATAGTTTTCGGCAATCTCGAAACTCGGGGTTTTCGATCCCTTCGAGAGGTGTTCATGCACATCGTCTGGAAAGACCAACTCGTCATCGACGCCATCGGTGTAGGTCACCTTGAGGTCGCCGCCCCAATCGGGAATGACGACGAACTGCATTCGACCTTGGGTCGCCAACTTGAGTTCGGGAGCCTCGAAGTGCTCGCCCTCACCCGTTTTGACCACAGCCACACGTTGCTTCAGGTCATCCTTTCCCGCATTCGCCCAATCGATGTTATCGGGATCGGCCACTTGCCATATCTCGAGATTCGAGAGGGTTCCGTCTGCATGATTGGCGAGCGGGTCTAGGTTGATTGCCGCGAACGCCAAGCATTCGACACGGAATGACGACCAGAACACGAGCGCGAACACGAGCAACATACGTATTGCCCTTACTGCGTGCTCTCTATTCAAGAATCGCTTCTGCATTAGCTTACCTGCCTATTGAAACGGCCGTCGGATGAGTAGGTAACCTAGTCTCGGGACGCACCGTTACGAATTGTCTTTGCCTGTCTGGGCATCGTCCTCTTCGACGAGGTAGTACTGGCCCGTCTGCGGGTCCTGGTACACTTTGCCCCGCTCGATGAAGCCGTTGCCTTCGCCGTAGAGTTGCTCCGTCATTTCCTTGACGGCGTCAGAATCGAGCTCCTGCGTGGCATCAACCTTCTGGAACTCCGCCAAGTCGACGTTCCAAGCCACGACGAGCGCCACCATGAGGCCGCAGGCGAAAACCAGCATGACGTCGCCGATGTTGCTCAACGAGGACATCGGATCCACTTCTTCGGCGGGCTTGCGTGATCTGAAGCTGCCTTCTTGGCTGAAATAGCTGCTCATAATCCCTCCTTAGCGCGAAGACGGGACGTCGGTGCTGGAGCTCTGGCGAGGCTGCGCCCCGTCGCCCTCGGCAGCACGCGAGGT
The DNA here is from genome assembly GCA_017432445.1 of Eggerthellaceae bacterium. GTDB lineage: Bacteria > Actinomycetota > Coriobacteriia > Coriobacteriales > Eggerthellaceae > UBA9715. The sequence goes on from JAFRJC010000172.1 coordinate 26,009, forward strand.
ATTCCAGCTCGTACGGGAGTTCCATTCGACAGCGGCAAATTCGCTTCCGGGCTGGTTCGTCTGCGTCGTCGCGACATTGGTGGAAGGACGACTTGGGGTTGTCTCGCTTGTCTGCGGCTTCGCGTCGCGAGAGGACTCGACAGCTTTTTGCGAGAGCGGCGTATTGGAAATGGCCGATGTACGGTTGCTGTCCGCCGGAGCCGCAGCAACATCGCGAACTGCGTTCGCGCTGACACGCGCCCGATGGAAATCAGCCTCGCTCACGCCTTCGAAAGAGCTGGTTTTGTCGCTCGCGCCTGCAGCCACGTGCGATCCGCGCTTGTTGCTTGCTCTGGATGGGGCGCTGACATCTTCTTCGGGCTTATCTTCATGCTTGGCGGGCTTCACGTGCTTCGACTCGTACAGAAACGCGTAATCTGAAGGCTCCTCCACCGTAATCTTGCCCTCAGCGCGCATATCTTCGATCTTCTGCAGCATCGTGGCCATGGCGCTGTCCAAAGCAGACATGTAGTTGCCATACCAGTTAGTGCGAATCTTGCCGACTACTAGGCATACCGCAGCCGTCACCAAGCCGGCAACGGTCGTGTCGAAAGCCACGAGCAGGGAGCTGGAAAGCGTGGCTGTGTCGGCATTGCCCAAGGCTTGGATGCCAGGGCCCAAGGGAATGAGCGTGCCCATGAGGCCGAGCATCGGGGAGATGCGTGCAGCCATGTTGTTGCGCCCGGTGATGCGATCGTAACGCGTCTCTTCCTCGTTGACGAGGCGACGGATGAGGGCCACGAGGGCATCGCCTGGCAACATGCGATAGTCATAAACGGTAAGGAGGGCTATCTTCTGGCGGTTCAACAGGCCCGATTGCTCTATGACGGCAGGAATTTCATCTTCCTTCGCCGCCATGAGCGCAGCTAGGAACTTCGGCATGACAACATTGAAGTGACGCCGTTCGGAGAAGCTCTCGGCAATGATGCTGCCGATGCAGAACAGCGCATAGCCTATGAAGACGAGCAACAGAACGATATCGGGTGCGAGCAGTGACTGCGCTACGGCATGCAGAATGTCGCTGAGATATGTTTGAATGATAGACCCGTCCATTGATAAAGCTCCCTTCACTTACTAGTAATACGCGATAGAGGCGCACTTCAGCTCACATTACCATTCACATAGCAAAGAATCGCCTACTCTCGAAAAAACGCAATCATCCAACGATTTCTTGACATTTCTTCGTGAATTTTGATTGAATCGTGCGCCGTGGCCGCGCTACGTATAGTAGTTGCGCGTGCCGCCAATCCGGGAGCCCGGCCGGACAGCCAACGGAGCGAGCGGCCTCGGGGTGCGCCAGGTTCGCGGGAGGGCCGAGCGAAGCGACCTTTGGGGTCGTGAGCGAGGGCCGCAGCGCGAAGATGGCGTGCGCCGTGGCCGCGCAGCGTATAGCAGTTGCGCGTGCCGCCAATCCGGGAGGCCGACCGGACAGCCAACGGAGCGAGCGGCCTCGGGGTGCGCTGTATTGACGTGAAAGACAAGCGAAGCGGCCTTCGGGCCGCGAGCGCAGGCTTGAACGGCAAGACGACGTGCGCCGTGGCTGCGCAGCGTATAGTAGTTGCGCGTGCCGTTAGGCACGCGCAACCATTTAATCGTAGAAGAGGATGTCGTTGTAACTTGGGACGGGCCAGTGCTTGGCGCTTACCACGATCTCGAGCGCATCCACCTCTGCACGCAGACGCTCCATCAGCGGAACGACTTCGTAAGCATTTCGGTCCGCGCAATTCTGTTGGTCGATGATGGCGCGTACGGCGTGATGCGTCTCATCCAGCTCGACAAGCAGATCGTTTATCGTCTTCAAGCCCTCTGTCAACTTGCGCAGGATACACTCTTGAGGCGAAAGGTCTGCCTCCGGCAGCACCGACTTCACCTTCCACAAGTTCTCGGCCACCTCGGCGGCAAACGATGCGATGGCCGGCAGGTAGAGCTGGCGCACCATGCGCTTCATGACGCGGGCCTCGATGTTGATGAGCTTGTTGTACTTCTCGAGCTTGACTTCGTAGCGGCTACGAATCTCGGATTCGTTCAAGACGGCGAACTCCTCGAACAGCTCGATGTTCTTGCGGTCGAGCAGGCACGGCAGCGCATCGGCTGTGGTGCGGTAGTTCGCGAGCCCGCGACGCTCGGCCTCCTCCTGCCATTCGTCAGAGTAGCCGTTGCCATCGAAGATGATGCGCTCGTGGTCGCGCAGCGTCTTCTTTATCCAAGCCAGAGCGGCGCGCTCGAAACCCTCGCCGGAAAGGCCATCCATGGCGTCCGCGAAGCCCTTCATGCTCTTGGCCACCGCCGTGTTTAGAATCGTATTGGCTTCGGAGGGATTGCACGAGCTTCCGGGCATACGGAACTCGAACTTGTTGCCCGTGAACGCAAAGGGCGAGGTGCGGTTGCGGTCGGTGTTGTCCTTGAGGAAGGCGGGCAGCACCGAAACGCCCAGGTCCATAGCGACTTTGTGCGCGCTTGCGTATTCAGACTCATGGTCGTTGACAAGCGCGTCCACGATTTCAGACAACTCATCTCCCAAGAATATGGACACGATGGCTGGAGGCGCTTCCTGCGCGCCTAGACGATGATCGTTGCCAGCGGAGGCCACGGACATGCGCAGCAGCTCCTGATACTCGTCGACCGCCTCGATGATGCAGGTCAAAAGCACGAGGAAACGCAAGTTCTCGATCGGGTTCTCGCCTGGCTCCAGCAAGTTCTTCCCATCGGCCGCCAGCGACCAGTTGTCGTGCTTGCCCGAACCGTTGATGCCGGCGAAGGGCTTCTCGTGCTGCAGGCACACCAAGCCGTGATGGCTGGCCAAGAGGCGCATCTTCTCCATCGTAAGCAGGTTGTGGTCGATGGCGCGGTTGGCGTTTTCGTATATGGGAGCGAGCTCGTGCTGCGCAGGCGCCACCTCGTTGTGCTTCGTCTTTGCCGGAATGCCGAGCTTCCACAGCTCGTCGTCCAGCTCCTTCATGAACTCGTTCACCGTCGGGCGGATGGCGCCGAAGTAATGCTCCTCAAGCTCTTGGCCTTTCGAGGGCGCGTAACCGAACAGCGTGCGGTTGGTCAGCATGAGGTCCAGGCGCTTGCGGTAGGAATCCTCCGAGATCAGGAAGTATTCCTGCTCGCAGCCGACTGTGACCTCTATGCGCTGGGCCGGCTCGCCAAACAGCGAGAGCACGCGGTTGGCCTGTTCTTCTATGACATCGCGCGAACGCAGAAGCGGCGTCTTCTCGTCAAGTGCCTCGCCGGTGTAGCTGCAGAAGGCCGTAGGGATGCACAGCACTTCGTCCTTGATGAACGCGAAGCTGGTTGGATCCCAGGCCGTGTAGCCACGCGCTTCGAACGTGGCGCGCAAACCGCCGTTGGGGAAACTCGACGCGTCGGGCTCGCTCTGGATGAGCTCCTTGCCGGAAAAACGCATGAGTGCGCGGCCGTCCCTGATGGGATCGATGAAGCCGTCGTGTTTTTCGGACGTGATGCCCGTAAGCGGCTGGAACCAATGCGTGAAGTGCGTGGCACCCTTCTCGATGGCCCATTCCTTCATGGAGTGGGCGACGACGTTTGCCACTTCGATATCGAGCGGTTCGCCGTTCTGGATGGTGCGCATGAGCGCCTTGTAAGTGACTGACGGCAGCCGCTCGGCCATGACATGCTCGTTGAATACGAGCGACCCGTAGATTTCGGACACGTTTGCAGACATAGCACTTCCTTCGTTTTTGCCGATGCGCCTATATTACAAGAAGAAGGCCCGCGCTGTGCGGGCCTTCTTTCCTATATGGCGTACACTGCAGCTTCGCAGCGTCACAGATGCGCCGCCCGGAAGAACAGCGCAACCAGAAAACTAACGCTTCGAGAACTGCGGACGCTTGCGAGCCTTCTTCAGGCCGTACTTCTTGCGCTCGACCATACGCGGGTCGCGCGTGAGGAAGCCAGCCTTCTTCAGCTCGAGGCGATAGTCGCCAGCCTCAAGCAGAGCACGGGAGATGCCGTGACGCAGAGCGCCGGCCTGACCCGCGACGCCGCCGCCGTTCAGGCGGGCGATGACGTCAAAATGACCCTCGGTGTCAGTGACCTTGAACGGCGCCATGAAGGTGTCGATCAGGGCCTGACGGCCAAAGTAATCCATTGCCTCACGGCCGTTGACCGTGACCTTACCGGTGCCGGGAACCAGGCGGACGCGCGCGACTGCGTTCTTGCGACGGCCGGTGCCGTAATACAGAGCTTCGTTAGCCATGACGTGTCCTCCTACAGTTCAATCTTGCGCGGGTTCTGAGCTGCATGCGGATGATCGGGGCCCGCGTACACCTTCAGCTTCTTGCCCTGGGCGCGACCCAGCGTGTTCTTCGGCAGCATGCCCTTGACGGCATGCTCGATAACGCGCTCGGGATGCTTGGCCATGGCCTGCTCGAACGACTCGGACTTCAGTCCGCCGGGGTAACCGCTGTGGCGGTAGTAGCGCTTGTCCTTGGCCTTGTTGCCCGTAACGCGGATCTTGTCGGCATTGACGATGATGATGAAATCGCCGGTGTCGACATGGGGCGTGTACTGGGGCTTGTGCTTGCCGCGCAGGATGTGCGCAGCCTTGGCGGCCACACGACCGAGAACCTGATCTTCAGCATCGATCAGGAGCCACTCGCGCTCGACCTCGCCGGGCTTTGCGTAGTACGTCTTCACTGTTCTTTCCTCCAAATTCCTATTGGGCGGCTGCGGTTGAAGCTGCCGCATCCGTCCTGCGATCGCCAATCGAACACCCCGCAGGTGATCGATCACCCCAGAGTTACTGATTCGCTCTCGCGTTGTGTTTTCAAAAGTGCAGGTCACGTGCTACGCCGGTTTCCTACGCCGACAACGCCATGCTCGGGCTGGACGACCCTCGCGCCAGGCGTTTAGCACCCTTACTGCTTCACGGGGCTTTTGAAAGCAACTGTTGAAGTATACGACCGCCCTTTTGCGCTCGTCAACGCGTAAATGCTTCTCACCTGCGCAATCTTTACAGTTTTCACAAACATTAACGCGCGCGTTGGTGGGTATTTTGGCATGGGCACAACATGATGGGGATGGGCGAAAGCAGCCTAAATCCCAGAAAACTATCTAGGCACCAGAATTTCTGCCGAATGTCTCGGCTGGGATCACTTCAAATAGCCCTAAAGAGGCATCAAGGCGCCACAAGGCAATTCTCAGAGAACCTTTGATTACTTCCCAGCCTCTTTAGCCAGATCGCTAGCGATTTCAAGAGCATCGAGAGTGGCCAACACGTCGTTCTTCAGCTGTCGCGGCAACTCGCGGTTTTCCTGAATTGCCTGGAGGAATGCGAAACGCTTGGCGTGAAGTTCTGTTGAAAGCTCCTCGCCAGCCTGCTCTTCCCCGCCAGCATCCTGCACGACGCTGCGCGCCTCTTGGAACGCATTTAAAAGCTCGATCTCTTCGGGAGAAAGCAGGTCGCTGAATTCTTCTGCGGTGATGTCGATCAGCTCGTCGAGCTGCTCCTTGATTTCGGCAATGGTCACTACGCCCATCGCAATACTTCTCACAATGTTGACACCGTCGAGTGCGCCCATGCTTTCTCCTTTCCTTCCTTTTTGCAAGTATGACATGTGAACAGGGGCTTGTCATCTTGCCAACGTGACCAATGGAAAAGCTCCTTCACCGCCTATCTCGCCACCGGGCATCATGACGATACCGCATCGCATCAAGCGGTTCTGGGGCTTTTCCGCAGTTTGTACAGACAATTTGAATTCGCGAACGTGTTTTTTGATTACGCTATCATCTAACGATGAAAGCTACTTAAGAGAAAAGACCAGCTATTCTTGGAGCAATCATGACCGAACTGCAGCGTAAGCCAATCAAATACTATATCGACTTCGAGAACGTGCACGGCGCCGGCCTCAAGGGCGTCGACGCGCTTGACGAGCACGACGAGGTCATCATCATCTACAGCCAAGCAGCCGAAACCTTCCATATCGAACACGCCATCGACATCCTCAAGAGCAAGGCGCGCATAGAGTTCGTCGAGGTTGACGGCGGCACCCGCAATGCAGCTGACTTCCAGCTGATCGTGGCGTTGTTCGGAGCCATGGACGAGAAGTTCGATTACGCGATTGTCAGCGGTGACACGGGCTTCGACGCAGCGATAAAGATGGGTGAGCGCATGGGCTTGCCGAACGTATGCCGCCTTGCGAACATCCGCGGTGACATCGAAGTCGAAAAGCCAGAAAAGCCAAAAAGCCGACGGTCCCGCCGCAGCCGCTCCGGACGCGATTCGGCCGCCGAAACCGAGCCGCAGCCGCAAGAACCCCAGGCAGAAGATGCCAACGCCACGCCCGAAGCTCAAGACCAAACGCAATCCGACAAGCAAGCAGAAACCCCTAGCCTCTCCACACCAGAGATTCCCGCGAAAGACGTCGATCTACTAGTTGAAGGCCAGGCTGAAGAGCAGGCAGCACCTCCAAAGCGTAGGATGCGTCGCCGCAAACGCAGCAATGGAGCGCAGGACGGGCAAGCCACCGTGCAAGCCGAAACGATCCAGCAGAGGGATGAGGCTGCTGTTGCCGTTGAGCACACCGCAGACGACACTGAAGTCGAAGCGGCTTTAGACGCCGCTATCGAAGTTGCATCCGACGAGATTGCCGCCGAAGCAGCAAACAATACGGTATCTGCCGAAGCGACTACCAAAACAGCTTCCGCAAAAACCGCCAAGACCTCTTCGGCGCCCAAGAAGAAAGCTTCCTCTAGGGCGCGCGAGGAAGCCCGGCAGGACTCAGCCGCCGCTCGCGCAAGGGCAGCTGAGGCTATGAAGCTCGCGTTTGCCGAACCCGCAAAGGCGGCAGAAGAAGTATTCGCCCCCGAGAGCGTTGAGCCCACTGATGCGACAGAGGAAGCGGTTTCCACCGAAACAATCCCCGAAGTCACCCCTGAGAAACTAGAGCCGACCACCAACCCCGAAGAGCAGGATGGGGCTTCCCTTGTCAAGGCTCTGCTCGCCGAGAGAGGTGTCGAGCTCTCCGATGCGCAGCTCGCCACGGTTACGAGCGCCCTCGACGGAGCCAGCGGCCGTCAGGACTTCTACCACCGCATCATCAAAATCGAGCGTCAGCAGAAGGGACGGGCACTGTACCGTCAGGTTCGCGAGCACTACAGCGCCCTGATGGAAGCCCTGCAGAGCCAAGGCTAACGCCTGGAAGCCTTACGGAACTGCTGCGCCGCCTTTGTTGCAGCATCACACGCACAGTGAGCAGGCGGGTTTGCGGGTCAAAGGTTATATCCTTTCCGCCGCCATAGGACGTCGCGATATCCTCGACTACCTTCAAACCGACGCCATGCTGCTCGGGATTTGACTTGGTCGTTTCGAACGTCGGCATCTCACTTGATGCGACACGGTTCGTCGCCTCGATGCGCAGCCTCCCATCCGAACCGCCCATGCGAAATCCAATTAGCCGGCTCGATTCGGGAAAGACTTCGAGGCTCGCCTCGTAGGCGTTCTGCAGCAGGTTTTGAGCAACCGCCTGCACGTCCACCTCCTCAATTCCGCGTTCTTGTACAAGCGACTTCCAGCCTGCATCCACGTCACTCGAAAAGGCAATTTGAGCGCTATCGCACTGAGCTCGCTTCAACGCCAACAGGGCATCTACAAGTGAATCCGACTTCCGGCAGAATGCCTGATCGACCTCGCTGGAGTCCGTGCCATCGCCCGCAGCCCGCGCCTCCGACTCGTGCTCAATTGCCTGTAGCACGCCGCTGACGTCATGACGAAATCGTTGCATCTCCTTCATGCGCGCGTCGAACGCTTCGTCGTACATCTGGGTTGCATGAAGCTCGGCCTCGACCGCACGGTTCTCGCTTTCCAGGTTTGCCACGATTTGCAAACCCAAACCCAAGATGATTAGAACCGCTATCGTGATTAGTATCGAAAGCAACCACATGGTTCAAACTCCCCTACGAGGCAGATGCCAGGACGGCATCCCGCTTTTCCAGCACCAGGGCCCGAATCATCTTGCGCACGCCGTCATCCTCTTCCAACAGCATGCTCTCGGAAACTGGCACGCGCTCCGCGAGCAGACGCTTGGGGAAACGGCGCCTGCGATTCGTGGGTGCATTGAGCACGAACACGAGCTGCTCGCCCTCTCGGATGATCTTGAATTCGACAGCCGATTCGCTTTCGCAATTGGCAGGTTGAACGCGCGAAGCGCCAAAGCGGCTTGCAGGCTGACGCTTTGCCGCCTTGCAGGAATCGAGAGCCCAGGAAAGCATCGTCTGCGAGACCATCGCTGCCGTCACGGCCTCGTCGCCGAGCGGGGAGATGCGATATACAACATGAAAGCCTGCTTCCTCGAACTCTCTTTCAGCCGTAACCAGTGCTACGTCGAGCACCGGCGAGTCGCTGTACAGACCATACCTGAGCTTATTGCAGAGATTGCTCAACCTCGCGACCTGCTCCTTCAGGTCTGCATTATCCACGTCCCTTCCAATGCGCGCCGCTTCGAACGCAATCTCGTCAAGTTGCGCAGCGCATTCCTCAAGGAACGGAAGCTGCTCGTGGATGGAGCTGACATAATTCTGGGCAAGCTTGACCTCGTTTTCGAGAAGAGCCTTGCGCTTGCGCTCGGTTCGTGCTCGTGAAAACAGGTAGAAACCAAAGGGTATGAGCAGAAACACCGCGAGCGCTAATGCTATGAGCACAGGGTGGGCGACTTGTGCGGTCGAAACCATCCGCGGCAATGTAGCCATGACAATGCTGGCGATAACTACGACTTGCCATATGTTTTTATGGACGAACTCGTAAGACCCAAACCACCTGAGCAAGGGCCTAGCAATGCACAAGAACAGGAGATACAGCGCCGACATGCCACTGCATTTGAACAGCGTTGCCAGCCCCAACTCCCCCCGGTAATCAAACGGAATTACCGGCACAAACATCTGATCCGCCAAAATGAACACCGGCATCATCGCGGCGCTCATCATAACGTCCAGAATGAAGCCGCCCAGACCAACCTTGTAGAAGTCGCCTTTCCAGGTGTAATACAAAACGATGTAGGACAGCACCCCCAGTATCGGCGTGCCCACAACCTGGAACAAGTATTCGGGCGTATCCATAGTGCCAAGCACATACGAGGCATCATAGAGCGACCAGAGCAACCCTTTGATCAGCATGTACGCAACGAACACGTACAGCGGGCGCCTTCTGGGAAACATGAATCCCATACCCACATAGACCATGGCAGCGCCCACGATCATGAAGACTATGCTGTTCAGAAATACGCTGAGCCAAAAATCCATGTTTCGAAACGCCCGTTAGACGTTGCGGGATTCGGCCCACATAAGGTACTTGGATCGGAATTGCTTAGAACGGCTGCGGCTGACCGGCAGGCGCACGCCGTTGTCAAGCACGAGCTCCGATGCACGCAACGTGCGCACACGCCCGAAATGCACTGCATAGCTATTGTGGCATCGACCAAACCAGGTCTCCGGCAACTTGTCCAGCAACTCGGAAACCTTTTCCCGCACGTCAAATTCCACATCGTCGCGCATGAAAACACGCGTGACACGATTCTGGCGTTCTAAGTAGCGGATATCGTCGCAAAAGACGCTGACGATTCCCCCTCCGCCAACGGGCTTGATGGCGATGGCCGCCCTTCGGACGCCATCCACGAACGCGAGCTTCTCAAACACCTCGGGAAGGCGTTGCTCAAGCTGGCTTTTTAGGACGAACCAAGCATGATTCGTGCGGTATACGTCGAGCGAGTAGTGTAGGTAATTCGTCAGGTACACGATCTGGCAATTGGGGGCAGCGGCGTTTATTCGGGCGGCAGCGTCGATGCCAAGTGGACCTTCTTCGAACTCGATATCCATGAACACAACGTTGTACTGCGGAGAATTGCGAACGCATTCCTCCACATTGCCGAGCACGTCAAGGCACACTTCATAGCCCGCCTCGTCAACAAAACGACGTATTGTTTGAGCGGTCTGCTTGAGCTCAACTTCGTTGTCGTCACAAATGGCAATCGTACGCATCCGTCAGTATCCCTAAATAATGGCTGAATCCAATTAATGGTTATTAACTTGGGTAACATATTTGCGTTGAAATATATTATGAAACTGCTGTTCATTTCAAATCATTTCGGTGAACTGACCCACGATTGCCATTTTTGGCATTTTTGACGAAAGGCATCAGCATCGAACTGGCACATCGAACGCAGCTGAGTCCAGGGTGATTAGAACAGCAAGAACGCTCCCTCGCGTCACTTATCTGCGAGGCTTCACCCAATCGAGGTAATCGGAGCACGTGTCCGCGGGAACGTCGACGAGGCGCGCCGTCGTCGCGCGCGTCCCAGCGGCTGTCACAGCTTGCAGGGTTGCAAGTGACAACCTGCGCTGGAAGGGGTTGCTACGCATGACGCCAGCTTGAATCTTCTGGCGGGGGATGATGCTTTGGCCAGTCGACAAGCCGTCGTTATAGATCAGCAAGTAGCGCCTATTCCACGCATACCCCGAATAACGCGCCCACAGAACCGCACCGACTCCTCGGGCAACCGTGATAACCGCACACACCCCGATGACAACGATCAACGACCCTACCATGAACCTGTCGTATTGGGCGTAGGCCGTCGCATTGGCAAAATGAACACCACCAGAAACCACGAGCGTGCCTATGACCGCCCAGCAAACACCAAAGGCAACGACAATCCACAGCGCCCAGTTGTACCAGATGCAGCGACGGAGCACCGCCCGTCGCAAAGCAGGCTTGGGCAGTGGCGCGCAGTCAACGCGACGAGGCCGGTCGGCAAACTCGGGCGCGAGGCCGTCTATGATCTCATCTACGCGATCGAGCTTCACGAAGGGGTGGATGACGAGACCTTTCCCGTTCATTTTTGCGTCGTTGTTGCCCTTGTTCTTCTCGCTGGCAATATCGATGCGCCCTAGCGACAACTCGCAGTAGCCGATGATGCGGCGAATGAACGATTGCCGGATCTCGATAGACTGGACACGCTCGATGTCGATGCCGCTAAAGCTGCGCGCGAGCAGCCCCCGCTCAACCTCGATACGCGAACCGCGACGACGAGCTCGGAAATTGCCGTACGAGAACATCACGGCAAACAGGCCGAAGACCCACGTCAGCAACGTTGAGCCTACGACGATTGGAAGCGTGAACGTGGCAATTGCCAAGGCAACCTCGTCTTGCGCGAGCATCACGAACGCCAACGTAAGCACGAATGTGAAGCACACGATGAGGGCGACGGTTAGGGGCGAGTCGTGCGATACGGTCGTCAACAGCAACTCATTGTTTGAAAGGCCGAACTCGTAGGATGCCGGCTCCTCGCCGAACAGGGCTGTACCACCATATATCCCGCGCCAATCCCCGAGGGGCGCAGCCGCGGTGTCCAGCATATTGGGAGTCGCCCGTGCCGGCCGCGGCGCACCGCAATCGCCGCAAAAGTTCTCTGCGTTCGACTTACCGCATTGAGGACACGTCCACGATGTAGGCATAGTGCCGTCTTGACCAGGCGGTACTGGCGCCTGGTCGGTCTCTGCACGCATGCGGTCCTCATACGCCCGCATGCCCTCGGCCGTCGCTATATCGGCTTGGGGCATATACGCGACGGTTGATTCCAGACCTGCCGCGACAGCGGCTTTGCGCATGAACAGTTCCGCACGCAAACGCTCGGCCGTCTCCAATTGGAGGTAAGGCACGCGCACGGCCTTGTTGGATGAACCGCCAGCTGAATCGATAGAAACCGTGCACACGCCGAACAGGCGCTGGATAATCGACGCCCGATGATTCACCGATTGAACGCGCGCGTACGGTACGTGCACGCGGCGCTTCGTGATGATGCCGGAGTAGTAGCTGAACTCACGTTCGTCGAACACATACGACATATTGCGCCATGCCAGCGCATACATTCCGGTAAAAGCCGCCGTGACCACGGCCAAGCCCAACACAATCAGACCGACAACCAGAAACGGATTGAAGCTGATGTCGCCCCTTTGCAGGGCGAAATACAGCTCGACCAAACCTTGTATTCCGTTCAAGAGCGTGACGAACACCACAGCAGCAACTGCCACGATGGGTGCTACATAAATATAGCTCTTGTGCACCTTGTAGTGACGCCCCGTCTCGAACGTGGCAATGAAGGGATTTGCCTCGTTCATGGATTACACATCCTCGCGGGCAAGACGCGCAAGCTCGGCGGCACGATCGCGCAGCTGTTCTGCGGCATCGAATTGCAATCCGGGAATCTCATGCTCTTTCGCTGCCGTCGCCACGGTGACGCTCGCAAGGCCGAACGCACGCAGGATGGGGCCTTGGCGCGTATCGGTGTTTTGTACGCGTATGAACGGGATGGTATAGCGCTTTCGCCAGATAATGCCCTTGGCGATGTCGAGGTAGTCTTCGGAAACCTCGTAGCGCCAGCGCATATAGCGGATTGGCGGCAATACGGCAAGCCACACTACATAGGCGACGACCATGCATGCGGCGACCACGATGAGCGGCCACGTCCCCACATTTGGAAGGAGCATCAGCGGTGCGGCACACAGCCCTACGCATATTCCGATGACCGTGATCCAAATGGCGTCGTTGATGCGCCATACCGCTTTCACCCGCGGATCGAGCTGGTTCGCCGGCATTTCCTTCATGACACGTCCCTTCTGTACCTAACGGGAATTATAGCGGACAAAGATGAGACAAAGGGACCGCCCTTTGCCTCATATATATCGCGAAGAAAGTAAATACCTTCAGGTCGCACAAAAGTAGCTGAGCGTGCAGCTGGCGAGTGCAGGAGGCGCAACCGCCGACCCAAGCGTGCTTCGCACGTGCCGTGGTCGGTGATTGCGCCTCCTGTGCCGCCAGATGTGCGCTCGGCGGACGGCGATTCCGCTGTTTGTCAAAACAGCGGAACCTCTAGGTCGGTGATTGCGCCTCCTGTGCCGCCAGATGTGCGCTCGGCGGACAGCGGTTCCGCAGTTCGTCAGAACTGCGGAATAATTAAGACCCGAGTTTGTCGGCTTCTTCCACGTCGAAGCCCAGTTCGCGAGCTGCATCTTGGCGCATCTTGTACTTGAGCACCTTGCCTGCCGCGTTCATGGGGAACGTGTCGACGAAGCGGATATAGCGCGGCACCTTGTGGCGTGCGATGCGCTGGAGTGCGTACTCGCGCATCTCGTCCTCGGTGGCCTCCTCGCCTTCCATCAAGATGATGCAGGCCATGGCCTCCTCGCCGTACTTCTGGTCAGGCACGCCGATGACCTGGCAGTCACTCACCTTCGGGTGCGTGATCATGAAGTCCTCGATCTCCTTGGGGTAAATGTTCTCGCCGCCGCGGATGATCATGTCCTTGATGCGCCCCGTCACGCGGAAGTTACCGTTCTCGTCGCGCATGACCAGGTCGCCCGAATGCAGCCAGCCATCCTCGTCGACGGTGGCACGCGTGGCATCGGGCATCTTGTAGTAGCCCTTCATGATGTTGTAGCCGCGACTGCAGAACTCGCCCGCCACGCCGTCGGGCATTTCCTCGCCTGTGCCGGGATTGATGATCTTGCACTGCACGTGCGGGTATTCGTAACCAACCGTCTCGGTGCGCCAGTCGAGCGGGTCGGTCCACTCGGTCATGACGGAACCTGGCGCGCTTTCCGTCTGCCCGTACACGCTGACGATGCCGCCCATGTTCATCTCTTCGGGCAGGGAGGCCTTCACCATCAAGTCAGGCGGGCAACCGGCACCGGCCATGATGCCCGTACGCATATGACTGAAATCGGTCTTGCGGTAATCGGGATGGTTGAACATGGCGATGAACATCGTGGGCACGCCATTGAAGCAGGTGATCTTCTCATTGTCGATGCACGAAAGCGAGGTCTTCGCATTGAAGTACGGCATGGGGCACATCGTGGTCCCGTGCGTCATCGACGAGGTCATCGAGAGCGTCATGCCGAAACAGTGGAACATGGGCACCTGGATCATCATGCGGTCGGCGGTGGAAAGCCCCATGCGGTCGCCGATGCACTTGCCGTCGTTGACCACGTTGCGATGCGTCAGCATGACGCCCTTGGGGAAACCCGTGGTGCCAGACGTGTACTGCATGTTGCACACGTCATCTGGGCGGACGGCGTCGGCCATGCGCTGCACCGTCTCCAGAGGCACCGATTCGGCCCGCTCGAACGCCTCGTCGAGCGTCAGACAGCCGGGCATGCTGAAGCCCACGGTGATGACATTGCGCAAGAAGGGCAGCTTCTTGCAGTGCAGGGGCTTGCCCGGCTCGGTGGTGGCGATTTCGGGGCACAGCTCGTTGATGATGCCTGCATAGTCAGAGTCGAGCGCGCGGTCGATCATGACGAGCGTATGCGTGTCGCTCTGGCGCAGCAGGTATTCCGCCTCGTGAATCTTGTAAGCCGTGTTCACCGTGACCAACACGGCACCGATCTTGGTCGACGCCCAGAACGTGATGTACCACGCAGGCACGTTCGTCGCCCAAATGGCCACCTTGCTACCGGCCTTCACGCCCATCGACACGAGCGCGCGGGCGAAGGTGTCCACGTCGTCGCGGAACTCCTCGTAAGTGCGCGTGTAATCCAGCGTCGTATACTTGAACGCCAGTTGATCGGGGATTTCCTCGACCATCTTGTCGAGCACCTGCGGGAACGTGTAGTCGATGAGGTCGTACTTCTTCCAGATGTACTCACCTGTGCCGTCGTGGTTCAGATACAAGGGCTTGCGGCGGCCGCGCGTGTCCTCGAAGCGATCCATGTAGTTAACGAAATGCGGCAGGATGATGTCCATGTCCGGCAGATCCGGCATCCATTCGGGTTTCCATTCAAGCGAGACGAAACCGTCGTAGTCGATGGAAGCCAGCGCTCGCACGACGTCGTCGATGGGCATAGTCCCTTCACCTACCAGGTTATACGTTCCGTCATCGTCGGAGTCGCGCATGTGAACGTGCTTGACGTAGGCGCCCAGGTTCTTGATGGTGGCACTGGGCGTTTCGCCACAATCGCGATAGGGGTGATGAACATCCCACAACGCAGCCAGGTAATCGCTCGCATAACCGTCCAAAAGCTCAGTCAAGCGCGCGGTGTCGCCGTAGATGCCGCTCGTCTCCATGAGCAGCACCACGTTGCGCTCCTCGACATAGGGCAGAAGCTCGTCGAGCGATGCGCGCACGACGTCCTCGGCGCCATGCTGGCCCTTTACGCAAACATAGTCCGCACCAGCTTCGGCGGCCATGTCCACGAGCTGTTGCACGAGGCGCACCTGTTCGCCTGAAACCGAGATATCGATGGGCGTGTCGAATACGGGAATCCGCAAACCCCGACTACGCATGTCGCGCACGGTGGCGCGCAGGTTGTACTTGTCGAACGGGCCCGCCTTGCCCGAAAGCTTGGCATTGCCCAACACATCGTAGACCTCTACGCCGGCAAAACCCATTTCGGCGGCAGTGGCGACCAGCTCATCCCAGGGTACGTCGCCCCATCCCCTTGTAGAAAACGAAAGCCTCATGGCGTAATCTCCTTATCTGGAAACCTGGCAGGGAATCTGACCCTGCATCAGGTTAGTTCTGCTCCTCGTAGACGATCTTGTTCAGCGCATTGATGTAAGCGCGGATGCTCGAGCCGATGATGTCGGTCGAGATGCCGCGACCGGAGTACACCTTGCCTTCCCAGATGAGCTTCACCACGGTCTCGCCCATAGCCTCCTGGCCTTCCGTAACGGAGTTGACCTGGAAGTCGTCGAGTTCGTAGTGCTGTCCTGCAATCTGCTCGATGGCCAAGAGCGCCGCGTCGATGGGACCGTCGCCCATAGACACGGCCTGAAGCACTTCGTCGCCCTTGCGGATGCAGACGTTGGCGGTCGCCTTTATCTGGTTACCCGAATTGATGACGTAGCTGTCCAGCACGTAAGTTGCGGGAACCTGCAGAGCTGCAGAGGCGACGATGGCGTCGAGCTCGCGGCTGCCGACGCTCTCCTTCTTGGAGGCGACGCGCAAGAACGCCTCGTAAACGGCCGCCTGGTCCTCGAGGGACAGATCGTACCCAAGTTTTGCCACGCACTGCTTAACCGCTTCGGCGTCATCGTTCTCGGTAAGGACGATGGTCTCGTCAGCCTCGCGCACACCCGTCTCGAACGGGGAGTACTGGGAGCGGCCGGACTCGCAAATCCAGGACACTTGGCTGATGGCGCGCTTGAGCTCGGTGGTGCGGACGGTGGTCGTCGCCTGGCAGGCGTCGGCTTTGTCGGCGAGTATCTTGCTCAGATGGCCGACCGATACCACGTCCATGGGATAGGTGGTCGCCTTCACCTCGCCCACGCCCTCGATAATGCCGGCAATAGCGCACGCATCGGCCATGTAAAGCGCGTTGTTGCACGAAATGCTCAGCGTCACGTCGGAAAGGGCGGGAACGTCGGCCTTCAGCGAGCGGATGAACTCGGCAAACTCCTCGGGAAGCATAGCGCCGGCGGCATCGCACACGGTGACGGTCGTCGCTCCGGCCTCAATGGCGCAGGCGATAGCCTCGCGCAGGTAGGCGCCATCTGCACGCGTCGCGTCGTTGGCGATGAAATCGACCTCGTCGGCGCGCTTCCTGCACTCAGTGATGGCCATTGCAATGTCCTCGAGCATAGCATCGGCCTTTTTGCGGTAAACGTACTCCATGCGCGCGGGGCTCACGGCCGCCTTCACGATCAAACGGGGATGAACAGCGTCCTTGAGGGCATTCCACACCAGGTCGATGTTTTCGACGTCCAAGTTCACGGGCACGCCGAGCACGCTGTTGCGCACCAGCGAGGCAAGCGATTTGATGCGCAGGCTGTCGGCCTTGGGGTTCTCGATTCCTTCCACTTCGATGGCATACACCCCGAGATGGTCGAGCAGCTTGGCCATTTCAAGCTTTTCCTTGAATGACAGCGTCATGTCTTTGACGCCCGCCGCTCTGCGCATGGTTACGTCGCTAATGCGTATTTCCCTCATGATGATGTAAACCTTCCTGTTCGTGTGCGGTGTTTCACTCTGCCTTGACCTGTCCGCCTCGATGCTCGCAAAAAGCTTTCGGCGACGCCATCCCGCACGATGACCCAGTATGGGCAAAGGCGATTTAACGGAGTTCCACGATTTTGAACGGCAACCAGCCTCGCGGAAGCAAAAAGCGGTTTGAGATTTATAAGGCGCAGACCCGCGTTCAGCCGAGACGCAGGCGCGCCTAGATAAGCAGCAGGCCGAGAAGCTCGTTTCCGAGGATCGTACGCAACGGATGGGCGGCGGGTGCGCCGTCGATGATGAAAATCCTCTGTCCGCTTGCGTAATTCATGCTGATGGGAAAGTATAGCCATTCGATTAGCATTTTGCCAACAATTTTTTCCGCGTCTGCGAAAACACCTCGTTTTCACGCTGCGGGTCGCGACTGGCCGAGCCTTTGAGAATGTCGTGAGCACCCTTCTGCGAGGCCTGAACTACAGCTGGATTCGGTCGTTTATTGGCAAATAAGCCTATTCGGCGATGAACAACCTCTTACCGTCAATTCAAAAAAACCCATAGGCCTTTGTCGGCATTTGCCGTATGATGGTTCAACGATTCGAATCCGTGTTCGAGGCAGGGCCACCCGAAGGGAGGGAAAAGGGCATTTGCGCAGGCGAACTAAGGCATTCGAATTCATTTACCCTTTCTCGGCGTAAAGCCGCATTTGCTATTCACCTCTTTTCGTCACCCCACCTCGAACGCGGATTCCAAACGATTTAAGCCGCATTTCGGAAAGGTGGGCGCATGATTTACACCGTCACGTTCAATCCCGCGATTGATTGCATCATGCAGGTCCAGGACCTCGAGTTCGGACGGGTCAACCGGGCGGTCACCCAAGAGTTCTACTTCGGCGGCAAGGGCGTGAACGTCTCCTACGTGCTGCGCAACCTCGGCCGTACGAGCACTGCGTGGGGATTTGTCGCAGGTTGGACTGGTGCCGCTTTGGAGCGCGCCTTGCAGGATGACGGCATCGAAACCGGCTTCGTGCACCTGCCTGCAGGCAATACACGCATGAACGCCAAGTTGAAGGGAACCGTCCTCGGCTCCGATGACGACGTCGAGACTGCCGTCAATGCTGGCGGCGCGCCTATCGACGATGCTTCGCTCCAGGAATTCTTCGATTTGCTCGACACGGTGCAGCCCGACGATTTCGTCATACTTTCGGGCGGCGTTCCCAAAGGAACCCCGAAAGACATCTACGCGCGCATCATGGAAGCTCTCGACGGACGCGGCGCGCATATCATCGTCGATGCCACCGAAGAGGTGCTCGTGCAATCGCTTTCCCACAAGCCCTTCCTGGTGAAGCCCAACGACGAGGAGCTGGCCGAGATCGTAGACTGCGACCCGTACGACGTGGACGCGCTCATCGAAGGCGCGCGCAAGCTGCAAAGCCTCGGTGCGGAAAACGTATTGGTAAGCCGCGGCGGATTGGGCAGCCTGCTTCTGGACGAGACGGGCAATCTGCAAATCGCCCCCGTCATCCCCGGCACCCTGGTCAACAGCGTCGGCGCAGGCGACAGCGTGGTCGCCGGCTTCGTCGAAGGATACCTGCGCGCAACCGAAGCGGGCCTGAGCGGCGCCGATGCGTATGCCGAAGCTTACAAGCTGGCGCAAGCCTGCGGCAGCGCGACAGCCTTCTCTCCATGGCTTGCCCCCACGGAATTGGTGGAACAGCTGCTCTCGCAGCTTGATTCATAGGAACAGCGCGGCCGCGGCGCTCGATGCGGCAAATGGTAATCCCCGGGAAGGAGCCCCCATGAGAATTACCGACCTCCTGGCACCTGAGGCAATTGAGCTGGGCGTTGCGCTCGCGTCGAAAAACGACGCCATCGAAAAGCTCATCTCGTTGCACGACGGCGCCGGCAACCTGAGCGATGTCGAGGGATATCGTTCAGCCATCCTTGCGCGCGAGGCGCAGGGCACCACGGCAATTGGTGAAGGCATGGCAATACCCCATGCTAAAACCGACGCCGTAGCACATCCGGCCTTGGCCGCAATCACCGTACCTGACGGCGTCGATTACGAAGCGCCCGACGGGCAGCCGAGCAAGCTCTTGTTCATGATCGCTGCGCCGAGCGACGGCGAAGTGCACCTGGAAGTCCTGGCCCGCCTGATGACCATGCTCATGGACGTCGACTGGCGCAACAAGCTGTTGGGCGCTGCGTCCGCCGAGGAATTCCTGAAGCTCATCGACGACAAGGAGCGCGAGAAGTTCCCCGAGGAGACCGCTGATGAGGCGCCCGCTGCGGCTGCCCCAGCTGCTGCAGCCGCCGGAGACGACGACCGCTACCGCGTGCTAGCCGTCACCGCCTGCCCCACCGGCATCGCGCACACCTACATGGCCGCCGAAGCGCTCGTGCAGCAGGCCGAGAAGATGGGCATCCGCCTGAAGGCCGAGACCAACGGTTCGGGCGGCGCAAAGAACATCCTGACCAAAGACGAAATCGCAGCCGCAGACGGTATCATCGTGGCTGCTGACAAGAACGTCGAGATGGCTCGCTTCGACGGCAGGCGCGTCGTCATCACCAAGGTGGCCGACGGCATCAACAAGCCCGAAGAGCTCATCAACCGTGCATTGGCCGGCGACGCTCCGGTCTATCACCACAGCGGTGGCGCAGGAGAAGCTGCCGGCGATTCCGCCGAAGGCGAAAGCGTTGGCCGTCAGATCTACAAGCACCTGATGGAGGGCGTCTCCCACATGCTGCCCTTCGTCGTTGCAGGCGGCATCTTCATTGCGCTTGCCTTCTTGATCGACACCATCATGGGCGCCCCCCAGGACGGCGGCTTCGGTAGCAACACGCCGATCGCAGCCTGGTTCAAGGGCATTGGCGGCGTGAGCTTCGGCTTCATGCTCGCCATACTTGGCGGATACATTGGCCGCTCCATTGCCGACCGTCCCGGCCTGCTCGTCGGTTTCGTCGGCGGCGCCATGGCCGCTGCCGGCTGCACCTTCGCCGATCCTTCTGGCCAGTCGGTTTCCGCCGGCTTCTTGGGTGCTTTGCTCGCCGGCTTCGTCGGCGGCTACTTCATGCTGTGGTTCGAGAAAGTCTGCGAGCATATTCCGCAGGCGCTCGACGGCATGAAGCCCATGCTCATATTCCCGCTGGTGGGCCTTGCGTTCATCGGCTTGTTCATGTGCGCCGTCAACCCCATCATGATCATCATCAACCAGGGCATCAGCGACTTCCTCAACAGCTTGGGTGATGCGAAGATCCTGCTCGGCATACTTCTGGGCGGCATGATGGCCATCGACATGGGCGGCCCCATCAACAAGGCAGCCTACCTGTTCGGTGTCGCCTCCATCGAGCTTGGCAACTACGACATGATGGCCGCCGTCATGATCGGCGGCATGGTGCCGCCGCTGGCCATCGCACTTGCCTGCACGCTGTTCAAGGATCGTTGGACCGAGACAGAGCTCAAGAGCGCTCCTGTCAACTGGGTCATGGGCCTGTCGTTCATCACCGAGGGCGCCATCCCCTACGCTGCAGCTGACCCGCTGCGCGTCATCCCGGCCTGTGTCGTCGGCTCGGCTGTTGCCGGTGCCATCTCGATGATGTTCGGCTGCACCCTCATGGCCCCACACGGCGGCATCTTCGTGTTCGCCGTCGTCGGCAACTGGCCTATGTACCTGGTTGCGCTCGCATGCGGCACTGTCGTCGGCGCCCTGATGCTGCGCATCCTGAAAAAGCCGGTCACTCCTGCTGAGGAGAAGCTGGCCGAGGAAATCGCCGCTGAAGCGTAAGCCAAGAGAGCTTGAGGGGCACGACCCCTTTAGTTAGGGAACCGGTTTGATCGTTGGATGAAGCCACGGGTTCCAATAGGTAAACGGGGAGGACACCGTCCTCCCCTTGCAAGAAACAGGAAAGGACCCATCATGTTTTCCGAAAAAGTTACCCTCGTAAACCCGCAAGGCTTCCACATGCGTCCCGCAAGCCTGCTCGTCGGCGAAGTCGCCAAGTATGATGCTGTCGTCACCATCGTCCGCAATGGAAATGAGATTCCCGGCAACTCCCTGATGGCCATCATGGCCGCCGGCATCAAGTGCGGCGAGGAAATCGAAATCCGCGCAGAAGGCGCCCAGGAAAACGAGGCTGGACGCGCTGTCGTCGACTTCATCGCTGCAGGAATGGGCGACTAATAGAGGTTCCGCCTCATAAAAATAGGAGGGATCATATGGAATTGAAGGGTACTGCCGCGAGCGCCGGCATCGGCATCGGGCGCGTTACCGTTGTCGAAGAACCCGACCTGTCGTACACAAGCCGCACTGTCGAGGATACGGCTGCTGAAAACGAGCGTTTGAACGCTGCTATTTCGGGGTATATCGCCTACACCAACGCGCAGGCGGACACGATGCGCGAGCAGGTGGGCGAAAAGGAAGCCGAGATTCTCACCGGTCACATCGTCATGATTTCCGACCCGTTCATGCAGGGCGAGATGACGAAGCTCATCGAGGGCGGAACCTGCGCCGAGGATGCGCTCGTTCAGATCTGCGAGATGTTCGCCACGATGTTCGAGTCCACGGGCGACGAGCTCACCATGCAGCGCGCCACCGATGTACGCGACGTGAAAACCGGCGTACTCGCCGAACTCCTGAACAAGCGTCCCGTCGACATCGGCGGCCTGCCGCAAGACACCATCATCGTCACGCACGATCTCACCCCGTCGATGACAGCCGGCATCCGTCCGGGCGTCATCGCCGGTGTCGTCACCGAGACCGGTGGCCTTACGAGCCACTCCGCCATTCTCGCACGCGCCATGGAGCTGCCCGCGGTGTTGAGCGTGCCCGCAGCGTGCACGTCGCTGAAAGACGGCGACCTGCTCATCGTCGACGGCTCCAACGGCATCGTAACCGTCGAGCCCGACGAGGCGGCTATTGCCGCAGCGCGCGAGGCCCAGGCGGCCTATGCCGCCGAGAAGGCAGAACTCGCCAAGTTCGTCGGCTGCCGCTCCGTCACTGCGGACGGCGTTGTCATCGAGCTCTTCGCCAACATCGGCAAGCCCGAAGACGCCACCCAGGCCATGGAGAAAGACGCCGAAGGCATCGGCCTGTTCCGCACTGAGTTCCTGTTCATGGACAAGCCCACCGTGCCCACCGAAGACGAGCAGTTCGAGGCCTACAAGAAAGCCGCGCTCATCTGCAAGGGCAAGCCGGTCATCATCCGTACGCTCGACATCGGCGGCGATAAGGACGTTCCGAGCCTGGGCATGGAGCCCGAGGAGAACCCGTTCCTCGGCTTCCGCGCCATCCGCTATTGCCTCGCGCGCGAAGACCTGTACCGTACTCAGCTGCGCGCCCTGCTGCGTGCAAGCGCGTTCGGAGATATCCGCATCATGGTACCGCTCGTCACCTGCGTCGACGAACTCACTGCCGTGAAGGATCTGCTGAAGCGCTACATGATCGAATTCGATCAGGAGGGCATTGCCTACAACCCAGATATCATGGTGGGCATCATGGTCGAGACGCCAGCGTCCGCCATCATGGCTGACGCCCTTGCCGCCGAGGCCGATTTCTTCAGCATCGGCACGAACGACCTCACCGGTTACACAATGTGCGCCGACCGCGGCAATGAGAAGGTTCGCTACCTGTACTCCACCTACAATCCCGCGGTGCTGCGCAGCATCAAGCGCGTCATCGAAGAGGGCAACAAGGCAGGCATCCTCGTGGGCATGTGCGGCGAAGCTGCTGCCGACCCGCTGCTCATCCCGCTGTGGATTTCCTTCGGGCTGGGCGAGTACAGCGTGTCAGCCACGAGCGTTCTGGCTACCCGCAAGCAGGTGTCGCTCTGGACGAAGGAAGACGCCGACGCTCTTGCCAGCAAGGTTATGCAGCTGAATACAGCAGCCGAAATCTACGAGGTCCTGAAGGAAGCCGCTCGCTAAGAGCAACTTGACTCGATTGATTTGAGCAATGGAAGGCCGGACTCGATGCAGTCCGGCCTTTTTCATTGGGTGAATGAGAAGCAGGCTCAATCCACCCCTGATGCAATACGTGAAATGCGACTAATCGCTCCAAAAATCGGACATATGCACTAAACTTAAGACGAGCCGCAGCTCGACGCGCAAGCGAAATGCCCAGAGAGGAGCTCGCTATGGGAATGACCATGACGCAGAAGATTCTCGCAGCGCACGCTGGTCTCGACGAGGTCGTATCTGGACAGCTCATCGAGGCCAAGCTCGACCTGACGCTGGCCAACGACGTCACGGCTCCTATGGCAATCCGAATCATGCGCGACAACGGTTTCGATCGCATCTTCGATCGCGAACGCGTGTGCTTGGTGTTGGACCACTTCACCCCCAACAAGGACATCAAGAGCGCCGAGCAATGCAAACTGTGCCGCGAGTTTGCTTGGAGCCACGAGCTGCTAAACTTCTTCGATGTGGGCACCATGGGCATCGAACATGCTTTGTTGCCTGAAAAGGGGCTGATCACGGCGGGCGATTTAATCATCGGCGCCGACAGCCACACTTGCACATACGGTGCTTTGGGCGCGTTTTCCACCGGCGTGGGCTCCACCGACATCGCCGCGGGCATGGCTACGGGACGTGCTTGGTTCCGCGTGCCCGCCGCCCTGCGTTTTAACCTCTTCGGCCAGCTAGAGCCATGGGTTTCCGGCAAAGACGTCATCTTGTGGATCATCGGGCAAATCGGAGTTGACGGGGCGCTATACCAGAGCATGGAATTCAGCGGCCCCGGCGTAGCAGAGCTATCGATGGACGCCCGCTTCACCATCTGCAACATGGCCATCGAAGCTGGTGCGAAAAACGGCATCTTCCCCGTCGACGACATCACTCGCGCTTATCTCGATAATCGCGCATTGCGCTCGCCCGTGGAGTTTTCCGCTGACGAGGATGCCATATACGAACGCACCATTGACGTTGATCTTTCCGCCATAGCGCCTACGGTCGCCGTGCCGCACTTGCCCGAAAACGCGCGACCCGCTGCCGAGTTGTCCGACATCGAGCTCGACCAATGCGTCATCGGCAGCTGCACGAACGGCCGCATGGAGGACTTACGCGTAGCGGCTGACATCCTCAAAGGCCGCAAAGTGCAACCGCGCGTGCGTACGATTGTGATTCCCGGCACGCAAGATATCTACTTGCAGTGCGTTCGCGAGGGCTTGGCCGAGCTTTTCGTGAGGGCGGGCGCCGTTTTCAGCACCCCCACCTGCGGTCCGTGCTTGGGTGGTCACATGGGCGTCCTCGCTTCAGGAGAGCGAGCTATCTCCACGACAAACCGCAACTTCGTCGGCCGCATGGGACATCCGGAAAGCGAGGTCTACCTCGCCAGCCCCGCCGTTGCCGCCGCATCGGCCTTGACCGGCCACATCACCGATCCGCGCGAAACGATGTGATGGTTTACGCGGTGCAAATTGTCACATTCGACAGTTGGGAGACGAGAGATGAAAGTACGCGGTAGGGTTTTCAAGTACGGCGACAACGTGGATACCGATGTCATCATCCCGGCGCGCTATCTCAATATCGCCGATGCCGAGGAGCTGGCCTCGCATGCGATGGAGGACATCGACGCCGACTTCGTGCGCAACGTGCAGCCCGGCGACATCATCGTTGCAGGCGCCAATTTCGGCTGCGGCTCATCGCGCGAGCATGCTCCGCGCGTCCTGAAAGACAAGGGGATAAGCTGCATCATCGCACCGAGCTTCGCACGCATCTTCTACCGCAACGCAATCAACATCGGCCTTCCCATATTGGAATGCGAAAAGGCCGCACAGGATATCGCTGCCGGCGACGAGATCGAGATCGACTTCGAAACCGGGCGTATCGACGACCTCACGACAGAAGAGATGTTCGAATCGCGCCCCTTCCCCGAATTCATCCAGCATATAATCGACTGTGGCGGCTTGCTGAACAGTCTAGCCGAATAGCCGCATCTGGTGCGGCAGTTTGCGTCGGACAACCTGCCGCTTCGCAGGCAGGCCATACATTCCCGCTTGAAAGGACGGCGGACGATGGAATACCGGATTGCACTGCTGAAGGGCGATGGCATCGGACCCGAAATCATCGACGAGACCGTAAAGTGCCTCGATGCCGTAAGCGAGAAGTTCGGGCATTCGTTTGCGTACGAGGAGCTCCTCATCGGCGGCGCAGCTATCGATGAGACGGGCGAGCCCTTGCCGAAGGCCACCATCGACGCATGCCTGGCATCTGACGCCGTGCTCATGGGCGCAGTTGGCGGACCGAAGTGGGATACGATTGACCCGGCGATCAGGCCCGAGGTGGGATTGCTGGGAATCCGCAAGGCGCTGGGCACGTTCGTCAACATTCGCCCCGCCAAGCTTTATGCACCGCTCGCAGATGCGTGTCCCCTCAAACCCGAGCGTATCGGCGAAGGACTTGACCTGGTCGTGTGCCGCGAGTTGACCGGCGATGTCTACTTCGGCCGCAAATGGCGCGACGAAGACGGCACGGGCCACGACGACATGAACTACACCATTCCCGAAATCGAGCGCATCGCACGATGGGGATACGCGCTCGCTCGCCAGCGTCGCAATCATGTGACCTGCATAGACAAGGCAAACGTGTTGGAGACGAGCCGCGTGTGGCGCGAGACGTTCGAGCGCATCGCCTCCGAATACCCCGACGTGCGCACCGACTACCTCTACGTCGACAACGCCGCCATGCAGCTCGTGTTGAATCCAGGGCAGTTCGACGTCATCGTCACCGGCAACCTGTTCGGCGACATCCTCTCCGACGAAGCCAGCTGCATCACCGGATCAATCGGCATGCTGCCTTCGGCATCCCTGGGAGATACGAGCCTGGGCCTATATGAGCCCATCCATGGCAGCGCCCCCGACATAGCTGGCCAGAACAAGGCGAACCCCATCGCGACGATTCTCTCCGCAGCCATGATGCTGCGCTATAGCTTTGGCCTGAGCGCCGAGGCCGACGCCGTCGAAGCCGCCGTGAGCGCCGTGCTCGACGCCGGGCACCGCACGGGCGATATCGCCAAACCTGGCGAGACCATCCTCACCTGCTCA
This sequence comes from Eggerthellaceae bacterium, assembly GCA_017432445.1. GTDB lineage: Bacteria > Actinomycetota > Coriobacteriia > Coriobacteriales > Eggerthellaceae > UBA9715. The sequence goes on from JAFRJC010000172.1 coordinate 52,029, forward strand.
GAAATGGGAAACCTGATAGCCTCCGCAATTTGATTAATCGCCAGAAATGAGTCTCAGGACAGTCCTGCGACTCATTTCTGCGGCCCATCCGAGGGCGAACGACTTTGACGATAACCGCTATCCCATTTTGCAAATAACGACATTGCGGCAATACGTGGCGCGATGCGCTATGATAGTCATTCACCTCCAACAAGCGAAACGAGGACAGCATGCCCATCCGCATACCCGACGCCTTGCCGGCAACAGACCAGCTTGCAAGCGAGAACATATTCGTCATGACCGAGTACCGCGCCATGCACCAGGACATTCGTCCGCTGCGTGTGGTGCTGCTCAACCTCATGCCCACCAAAATCGCGACCGAAACGCAAATCCTGCGTAAGCTTTCGAATACGCCCCTGCAGATCGAGATAACGCTTTTGCGTATGGCGAGCCACGATGCGAAAAACGTCTCCGAACAGCATCTCGAAACGTTCTATCGCACGTTTGACCTGATAGAGTCACTGCACTTCGATGGGATGATCATCACGGGCGCCCCGGTCGAGCTCCTGGAGTTCGAAGATGTGGACTATTGGCCCGAGCTTTGCGAGATCATGGAATGGTCGCGCACTCACGTGCACTCCACGCTCCACATCTGCTGGGGCGCGCAAGCGGGAATCTACTACCACTACGGCATCTGCAAACATGAGCTCTCGGCAAAAGTCTCTGGCGTGTTCGAACATCGCCAGATTAAACCGACATCGCCTCTACTCCGCGGGTTCGACGACTTCTTCTGGGCCCCTCATTCGCGCTATACCGAAGTTCGCGCCGAAGACATCGATCGGCATCCGCACCTAGAATTGCTCGCGGTTTCAGACGAGGTGGGGGTATATATTGCCAAGAGCACAAACAGCCGCCACTTCTTCGTGTTCGGCCACCCCGAATACGACCGCGCGACGCTGAATTCGGAATACGAGCGCGACATTGCGCGCGGGCTCGACATTGCGATGCCCGCGAACTACTACCCTGGCGACGACCCCTCAAACGCGCCGCGGGCCAACTGGCGTGCACACGCTCAGCTTCTGTACACGAATTGGCTGAACTACTACGTCTACCAGACCACACCATACGAAGTGGAGCGCGCCGGTACCGAAGAGGCAGAGCAGCTCGACGAAGACGCAGCCCATCAGGTTAATGTTGCGAAAGCCGCAGCAAAGCGCGCTCAAGCAAAAGCAGCCAGCCAAAACGTTGCATCCGATGCGTCAATGGCACCTGGAAAGCGCGCAAGCTCGAACGCTTCTGAGTTCATCCGCGCGGCAAACGAGGACGACGACGGCTATGACCCGTACTCCGACCGCCGCGAGGAGCCCCCTCTCTTCGAGCCCGATCCTTGGAAATAATCAACTCCATGCTAAATCAGGACTGACGTTGGCTGATACGGCGGACGCAGGAAAATGAGTTACAGAATGAGCCGCAGGACAGTCCTGTGGCTCATTTAACATGGAGACAACCAAAAGGGATTGCCTTCTGGCTATTCGCTTCTGAGGGCTTCGACGGGGTCCTTGCGCGAGGCCGACCGCGAGGGAATAAGGCCGGCGATGAAGGTCAGGAGCACGCTAACGCCCACGAGAATGGCAGCGGCCTGCGGGGGCAAAATCGCCACGTTGGGCACATCGAAGTTGGCGTAGACGATGGCGTTCGCAGGAATGCAGGCAAGCGCCGTGAAGCCCACGCCGAGAAGGCCGGAGATGAGGCCCTCGATGATGGTTTCAGCGTTGAACACGCGGCTGATATCGCCCTTCGAGGCACCGATGGAGCGTAGGATGCCGATTTCTTTTCGCCGTTCGAGCACAGAGATGTAGGTGATCACGCCGATCATGATCGACGAGACGATCAGCGAGATTGCAACGAACGCGATCAGCACGTACGAGATCATGTCCACGATGGTCGTCACGGAATCCATGAGCGTGCCCACGATGTCGGTGTAGGAAATGACCTTGTCCTCGTCCACTTCGCGCATGTTGTCGTTGTAGGCGTCAAGTATCTCGATGACATGCTCCTTGCTAGCGAAGTCGATGGGATAGATGCTGATCTCGGATGGTTTGTCGAAGCTCGCATAGCCGAGCTTCTTCAGGTTGTTGTCGTAGGAGCGCTCTTCGGTGCGCATCATCGACATCATGAGCTCCGTGAGCTCCTCCTCGTCCATATCGAACTGGAAGGCGTTCATGAAAGCTTCCTCGTCGAAGCCCATGTTGCTGAAGGCTGACGTGAGCTTGCTGCTCAGCTGGCTCATCATCTTGCCAAGCTGGGTTTGGAGGGTTTTGGAGATGGTTTCGGCGAACTGCGTCATCATGCTCTGCATGGCCTTGGACAGCGCAGGTTGGAGCACTTTGGTCATGTACTGCTCCATGACTTGGCCAATGTATTCCTGCATGATTTCGCCCATCTGCGTTTGCATGCTCTCGGTCATGGACTGGGCGTACTTCGCGGCAACGCGTTTCGTTACCTCTTGATTCAGCTGATCGGGAGTCGTCCCCAGAAGAGTGGCGAGCTCCCCACTGAGCTGCTGCCCCAAATCATCGGTGTCAATTGACGCTATGAGCGCTGGCATGAACTGCTTCCAGCGCCCAGTTTGCAGGTAAGCGTTAATGCGGGCATCCGGGTTGGGCGTGGGCCCATCTTGGCCCGAGCTAGCCCTCCATTGCATGTAATCCTGCCCGATGCTGACGACCGTCGCCATCAGCTGCCCTTCGTCCTTAATTTTCACGTTCACGTTTTCGAGCGCCTTGGCGATGTTCTCGCCACTCAATTCGGGGAAGAGCTCAGCCAGGTCTTCGTTGGTGAGCGTCGGTGCCGTCATGTTGAGTTGGGAGAAATCCGGCGGATCGACATCGAGGTTAGACATGTCGATGTCGGACAAGTCGAGTTTCGATAAGTCTATCTGCGACAAGTCCATTTTCGAGAAGTCGAGCCCGGAAAGATCTAGCCCCGAAAAGTCCATCCCAGATAAATCCAGGGAAGACATGTCGAAATTGAAAGCCGATGCCATCGCGTCCTCATCGATCGAGAACAGCGAAGTCATGTCAAAATCGCCGCCCTCCTCGTCTTCGAGCTCGTCGAACGTCTTACCGCTGAAGACATCGACCTTGGGTTTGGCCAGCTGGTCCTTCACGATTTTGGATTTGGCGGCCGTCTCGGCGAGATGGCGCGTCAGGGCAGGCGTGTAGTAGATGCCCATGGTCAAAGCGAGCGCCTTCGCATCGGGTTTGGACTGGACGATGCCGCTAATGACCAGATCCTCGCCCGATTCGACTACCTTCTTCATGTATTTCTTGTCATCGGTCTTGTCGACCCAGACTTTGCGTTCCTCATCGTACTTGTAGAAATCAACTGCGTTGACCAGCTTGAACTTCATGTTCAAGATGTCGTCGTAGGTGACGTCTATCGTCGTGTCAGGCATTTCGACGTCCTGCTCCTCGGAGAACTGCTTGACCATATCCTTTAGCTCTTCCGGATCGCGCAGACCTAACACGTAGGACAGGAAGTCGTTGATACGCCCGGTCGGCGAGAGTACCAACACAAGCTCATTCGCCTTCTCTGGCCAGTGGCCGGCTTTGAGGTCGTACTGTTCTGCGACGACGTCGTTGTCCATCATCTCGTTGAACATGTCGGAGGACATGGACATGGACATGAGACTGTTGGAATATGCGCTCGAGCCCATGCCAAAAGCCGACAGCGAATTGTCGGGGTTGATTTGCCGCACCCCGTCGGACGTATCGGCGTCGAAGATCTGCGGCGTTACGGCGTATTCGTAGTAGATGTTGCTTACGTATTCATCGATGCCGCTTTCACCGCTGTCGAAGTACGCTTTAAGAGCGGCGAGATCGTTGTTGCCGAAACTGGCGAACATGCGCGAGATGATGCGCGCTTCGCCGATATGGCCTTCCTCAAGTTCGCCGATCACCTCGTCACGCAATGTTGAATCCTGCGAGTCATCTCCTGCGTCATCGTCTCCACCCATGCCGACGAACATCGTCGTGAGATCGAAGCCGGTCGAGAGTATTTGCAATGGGTAAACCGAGAGCGTTTCCTCCTCGACGTTCTTGATGTAGTTGTTGACGCCGTTGGCAAGCGAAAGGATGGCTGCGATGCCGATGATGCCAATCGAGCCAGCGATGGCCGTCATCAGCGTGCGCCCCTTCTTCGTCAGCAGGTTGTTAGCCGAAAGCGAGAGTGCCGTGAGGAAGGACATCTTCGTGTGGCGCACGGGTTTTGCCTGAACAGCGGCTATTTCCCCTGCAGTCGGGGTGTATGGATCTGTGTCCGACATGATTCGGCCGTCAGCTAAGTTGACGATGCGCGTGGCATACTTTTCGGCAAGCTCAGGATTGTGCGTGACCATGACCACCAGGCGATCTTCTGCAATCTCGGTGAGCAAGTCCATGATTTGGACGCTGGTTTTGGAATCGAGCGCGCCGGTGGGTTCGTCGGCCAGCAGGATTTCCGGGTCGTTGATGAGCGCGCGTGCGATGGCCACGCGCTGCATTTGACCGCCTGACATCTGGGAGGGCTTCTTGTCCATGTGCTCGGCGAGACCGACGCGTTCAAGCGCCTCCTGGGCGCGCTTGCGGCGCTCATTGCGCGACACGCCAGAAAGCGTCAATGCCAGCTCGACGTTGGCCAGCACCGTCTGGTGCGGAATCAGGTTGTAGCTTTGGAAGACGAAGCCAATGCGGTTGTTGCGGTAGGCGTCCCAGTCCCGGTCTCTGTACTTCTTCGTGGAAACGCCGTCGATGACAAGGTCTCCCGAATCGTAGTGGTCCAACCCGCCCACGATGTTGAGCAACGTTGTCTTACCCGAGCCGCTCGGGCCAAGAATGGCTACGAACTCGTTGTCGCGAAACGAAATCGAGACGTCGTCGAGCGCCTTTTGCGTAAAGGTGCCCGTGGTGTAAGACTTGCGTATGTTGCGAAGCTGCAGCAATAAAACCTCGATGCCCGCATCATGTTTGAAATTCGTGAATACTTAGTATGACATGACCCGGCAGTCGCCACTGCTGGCATGACGAAAACGCGATGAGATTGTAAGAAACCCGATACTTACTATGAGGAAAAGCCCCCATGTTACCGAATAGCCAAAAGGGCCAGGCTTTTTGGCTATTCGTAGTCGGCTTTCAGCGCAGCCCAAGCTTTGCGGGAATTCGCAATGGTATCGGCGCTGACGCAGTAGCCGGCACGAGCCCAGCCTGGAACGCCGAAGCAGTCGGACTGCACGAGCAGCAAGTCATGAGAGCGCGCCTTGTCCACGAAGGACTGCGAATCATCCTCGAGGGCTTTCACCCACAAGTAGAACGCGCCGTCAGGCTCGATGTAGTCATAGCCCAGATCATCCAAGATGCCGCAGAGAAGCTCGCGATTGCGCGCATAGGCCTCGACGTCGGTGGACAGGCCAACGCAAGTCTCGACCACGCGCTGGAACAGCACCGGCGCGCAGATGAACCCGAGCGCGCGGCCCGCGCCGCCCACGGCGGCGGATACATCGGCGGCATCGGGCATGTTGTCCGACACGTAGATGTAGCCGATGCGCTCGCCGGGGAGCGATAGGCTCTTCGCCCACGAATAGCAGACGATGGTGTCGCGGTAGAAATTGGCCGTGAACGGCACTTCCTTGCCATAGGTGATCTCGCGGTAGGGCTCGTCGCTGATCAGGTAGATGGGATGTCCGAGTTCTTCCTCCTTGGCGGAGAGCATAGCTGCCAGCTCCTCGATGTTCTGCTGCGTGTAGATGCAGCCCACCGGGTTGTTGGGGGAGTTGATGACCACCGCCGCGGTCTTCTCGTTGATGGCTTCGCGCAGTGCATCGATGTCGAGCTGGAAGTCGGTCTGGCGCATGGGAACCTCGACGCAAGTGCACTGCGCCGTCTCGATCATGACCTTGTATTCAGTGAAATACGGCGCATTGACGATGACTTCGTCGCCAGGATGCGTAATGGCAGCCGTTGTGATGTAAAGGGCAGCGGTGGCGCCAGCCGTAAAGTACACGTTGGCAGCCGTCGCAGGTATGCCAAAACGCTCTCGCAGGTTGTCGGCAATCGCCTGTCGGGCGTTCATCAGGCCGGCCGCCATGCTGTAGGCGTGCAGTTGCTGCGGCGGCTCCTGGAGCAGCTCCTCGATGCGGGCACGCACCTCGGGCGGCGCAGGGATAGACGGGTTACCGATGCTCAGGTCGTACACGTTCTCTTCGCCGATCTCGGCCTTGCGCTGCAGCCCGTAGGCAAATTGCACGCGAATGGGATTAGGCTGCTTTCCCAGCCCCAGCATTCTTTCGTTGATCATGATTAGCTCCGTTCGGCTTCTTTTCAGAACAGTTGTCTTGTGTGAACTCGGCTGATTATTCCGGCCACGCGTCCTGCGGGAAATCGTCCAGGGTTTCGGGACGCACAACCAGGACGTCGCACTTCACGTTGCGGATGAGCTGGGTCGACACGCTGCCCACAAACGCATACTTGATGTTGGACAAACCGCGGACACCGCAGATGACCAAATCGGGATCGAATGGCTCGATAAGCGTCTCGATGAGCGTTTCAGCCACGCGGCCAGCACGGACCTTCACCTCGACGGAGGGGATGCACTCGTCGTTGCGGGCGCGCGTGAAGTACTTCTCTAGCTCTTCCTCGATGCGCTGCAGGCCATCTTCGGTGAGCGCCGCGAAGTCAATGCCGTTAGCCTCATAGGGCACCGAATCGATGACGTGACCGAACATCACTTCGGCATTGTTGTCGTGCGCAATGGAAAACGCACGGCGTGCGACGGCTTCCTGCGTTGCCGCGCCATCGAGCGCCGCGAAAATCCTGTTGTAGCGAGCCATAGTCTGCCTCCTGTTTACGGTGTGGATGGAGCTATTGTAACCCCAATTGCTCCGTTTTGCCCTTGGAGAGAAACGCGGTCGAAACAGAGTCTCCCCTTCACCACATTCCAAGTATCATTTCCGGGCACCCTGGGTCAAAGCCAGCAACTTATCGCAGGGCGATGAGCGGGCTTTCCGCTTCGCGGAACCCTTCGCCTTCAGCTCGGGATGATAGGAGAAGACGGCTCGAACGCCGCTTCATGGCAGGACGAGCTTATAGAATGCCCTCTCGTATCCAAGCGCTACATGCTCGAAAGCTTTTCGGGCGAAACGGCAGAATTGTCGGCATCAGCTGCACTCGGAGCCTCTTCGAGTTTTTCCTCCACGACACCGGGGTTCAGCGCGCGCTTGGCTTCCTTCACGGCCTTCTTCTTTTCCTTCTTGATCTGAGCGTTGCCGTTGCCAGCCAGGCGCTCTTCCAAGCGGCCAACCAAGTTGGCCAGCGGAATCGTAAGCACCAGGTAGAAGATGGCCGCCACGATGTAAGGCGTAATCGAGCCGGTCGAGGCCACGATCGTCTTCGCGTACATGACGATTTCCATGACGCCGACGGCTGCCAGCAGCGAGGTGTCCTTGTACAGCAAGATGAACTCGCTGGTCATGGTCGGAAGCACGCGGCGCACCGTCTGCGGGATGATGACGAAAGCCATGGTCTGGGAGCCTGTCATGCCCAGCGAACGAGCCGCTTCGAACTGGCCCTTGCTGATGGACTGGATGCCCGCGCGGAAAATCTCGCACTGGTAAGCCGATGAATTGAGAGCCAGCACGATGATGCCCAAGATGAAAGGTGGAATTTGGATGCCGGCCAGCGGCAAGCCGAAGAACGCGATGTAAATCTGCAGGAACACGGGCGTACCGCGGACCACGTTCACGTAAAGCGAGCCGATACCGCGCAGGATGCGAATCTTGGACATGCGCATGAACGAGAACATGAGACCGATCGGGATAGCCAGCGGGAAAGCGATGAGCACGATGGCGATGGCCATGAAGAAGCCATGCAGCACGACCGGCAGGCTCGATACCAAGATGGGCGGGTTGAAGAACAGGCGCAGGAACTTGTTGGAGTTCCATGCCTGGACCCACGGCTGCTCCTCGAGATATTTCGCCAACTGCTGGGTAGGAGACGTAACCGTCACGGAAATCGCCGGGATGTCGTCGAGGGAACGTGAGCTTCCGTCCGCAAGCTCATAGGTTCCGCTTAGGCGCATATCGCCGCCCGCCACGGGAAACTCGACGCCGTAAACCTCGATGCGGAAGTAACCGCCGGGCTTAGCCGGTTCGGCAAACCTGCATACAACGGCTTGGCCTTCGGCCTTGAACTCGCATTCTGGGTTTTCGCGCGTCATCAGGTCGTCGCCGGAAAGAATCGTCAAGCGTGCGTCATCGACCTCGTATTCCGTGCTCTCAGGCATCACGATCGTGATGCCCTTGATGGATTCTTCTGGATCCGCCTGTCCCTCCCAGGTGATGCGCGTCTCGACGCCACCGAGCACCTCGCTGCCCGTGTCGCCGTTCGGCCGTGCCGTGCATTTGACCGTGTCAAGCGCGTACGCCGCTTGCGAGAAGCTGCTTGCCGCCACCATGACTATGAGAAGCGCCGTGAGAAACAGGTCTATTGCCCGCAAAGTTCGAGATTGTGCAAAGTTCATCTGAAAGCCTAACCGTCTGCGAATAACGAACACCCATTATAAACCCGACAAGGAGACTAGCCCCCTGTCAGGTTTGGAAAGGCAGAAACGAAAACCCCCGCCGACAGAATGCGGGCGGGGGTTTGTGCGCAATTGCTGCTCGGGGACGGCCCCCGAACCGTTAACAATTACATGAACTGGCCGATGAGCTGGTCAATCGTACCGTCACCCTGCAGCTTGGCAAGAGCGGCGTTGATGGCTTCGGTCAGAGCCGGGTTGTCCTTGCTCACGACGATGGCATATTCCTCGCCGGTGGCGATGGACTTCACGACCTCGGCATCCTGATAGGCATCGGCGAGCATCTTGTCGACGACGGCCTTGTTGGTGCACACGGCAACGGCCTGGCCGGACTGCATGGCTGCAAACGCATCGGTGGAGTTGCCATACGGCTGGGCGGTGGCGTTCGGGAAGTTCTCCTGGACATAAGCCTCGCCGGTCGTGCCGCTCTGAACGGCGATCTTGACGCCTTCGGCGTTCAGGGCCTCGTCAGCGTTGTCGGCGGTGATCTCGCCGCCCTTCATGACGGCGATTGCCTGGTCGTCAATGTAGTAGCTCGACGAGAAGTCGATCTCCTTGGCGCGCTCGGGGTCAACCGAGAAGCCCGAGATGCCCATGTCAGCCTGGCCGCCAGCGGCGATGGCCGGGATGATGGCATCGAACTGCAGCGTCTTGAACTCGGGCTCGAGGCCGAGCTCTGCAGCAACAGCCTTGGCGATCTCGATGTCGAGACCGACGTACTCACCATTCTCGAGGTTCTCGAACGGCGGGTAGTCAGGCGAGGTTGCGATGGTCAGCTTGCCCTCGGTGACCAAGGTCATATCGCCCGCGGCAGCGCTTGCAGACGCTTCGCTCGAAGCGCTTGCAGAGGCTTCACTCGAAGCGCTTGCGGAAGCATCGCCCGAAGCGCTTGCGGAGCTGGCAGAACCTCCCGAAGAGCAGCCCACCAGGGCCAGTGCTGCCACCATGACGGCTGCGGCAGCCAGAACAAGATACTTCTTCATGTCTTTCCTTCCCTCTCATTCCGTTGCTGAACGCCTTTTCGCGTTCGTTGCATACAATACCGCAAATCGAACCTCCTCGAAACCCCGTTCTGTTTTGTCATGCAGACAGACTGTTTGGGGAGGTGCGCTGACTCTGAATTGCAACACCCTGGGCACATGTTTGCATGATGCGCGCGCGGTTGAGGGCAATCATTGGGGGAAGCTTTCCCCCAATGGCGGAAAAGCCATGTTCCTCGCAACGAGACACACAATATTTTGTAGTTGGGAAAAGCTGACTCACAAGCATAAAAAAACCTTATTCATCAGGGAAAAACCCTTTTCCCTTACAGTAAAAAGGGTGTAGTATTCACGTTGCAAAAACACGCGCCCAGGCAAACGCAACTAAAACGAAAGGAGGCCGGGGCTTTGGTGTTTTCAAGCCTCATATTCCTTTTCGTATTCCTGGTTGCGCATCTGATTACGTATGCGTTGGTACCCGAGAAGTACCGCAACGCCGTGCTCCTCGTATCATCGCTCATCTTCTACTCGTGGGGCGGGCCGCGCTACCTCGTCCTGCTCGTAGGAGACACCTTTGCAAGCTGGCTTTTCGCCCGTCTTATCGACGGCACCGACAAGCCCGCGCTCAAAAAGCTGTTCTTGGTGCTGGAATGCTTGACGTTGCTTGGCGTGCTTGCCGTGTTCAAATACCTGGGATTCATCTTGGGCAACGTGCAGGCGATCTTCGGCGTGCCCGAGTTGATTCCGCAAATCGTCCTGCCCATCGGCATTTCGTTCTACACTTTCCAGCTCATCTCGTACGTGGTGGACGTCTACCGCGGTTCCATCCATGCACAGCCGCGGTTCACGCGGCTTCTCCTGTATTCGTCGCTGTTCCACCAGTGCATCGCCGGCCCTATCGTACGCTACGAGACCGTCCAGGACGAAATCGAGAGCCGTCGCCCCTCACGCACCGACATCTACTACGGTATTCGCCGTTTTAGCATCGGCGTCGCGAAGAAAGCCGTCCTCGCAAACTCTTGCGCTTCGGTAGCCGATACGCTGCTGCCCATCGGAACCGATGCGCTATTCACGCAAGTGACCACTGGATACTGGCTGGGAATGGCGTTTTTCATGCTTCAGATCTACCTAGACTTCTCCGCGTATTCCGACATGGCCATCGGCATGGGACGCATGGTGGGCTTCCACTACCTGGAAAACTTCAACTACCCTTACATGGCCACGTCAATCCGCGATTTCTGGCGCCGCTGGCACATCTCGTTGTCGAGCTTCTTCCGTGACTACGTCTACATCCCGCTCGGCGGTAGCCGCTGCTCGCACGCCAAATACGTGCGCAACATCTTTATCGTGTGGTTCTTAACCGGCATGTGGCACGGCGCAAGCTGGAACTATATCCTGTGGGGACTGTACTTCGCCGTGTTCCTCCTACTCGAGAAGTTCGTTATCAAGGATCGGTTGCCCAAAGCGCTCGGCCACGTATATGCCATCGTCGTGGTGTACTTCGGATGGGTGCTGTTCCACTTTGAAAGCTTCGCCGAAATGGGCTGCGTAGCCGCAGGCGTCTTCGGGCTGGCGGGAAACGGCTTCACGAGCCTGGAGGTTCACACGTTGTTCCTTCAGAACATCTTCCTGCTGCTGTTCTGCATCATCGCCTGCACCAACCTGGGCAAGAAGCTGCACAGCACCCTGTTCGAAGCTGCAAAGCGAAACGATATGGCCCTCATGGTGTACAGCGTGCTCGAAGCAGTGACGCCCGTGGCCCTGCTCATCGTGGCGGTAATCGGACTGGCAGGCGCCAGCTACAACCCGTTCATATATTTCCAGTTCTAGGGGGGAGGTGAAGAACATGTACGATCCGAGCGAATACACGAGCCGTTTCGACCCCATCGTCGATGGGAGCGGCAAAGCTGGACAATCAGAGCGCAGTGTGCAGTTGAACGTGCAAGACCTCGATCCCGCCGAGCAACCTCGCGTTCAGCAGCCAGCCGAGGCGCCGCGCATGCGGCGTGCGCAACGCTTCAGGGAGCGCATCACACGCTGGCGCATGGCCGGCGTCGCCGCTTGGGGAGCCGTCATGGTGCTCGGAGCCCTCATAGGCCTGCTGTTCTTCGCACGCCCTGTCACCTCCGCCGTGGAAATGCGCAACCTCACAACATTCCCCCAAATCACCGCCGAGAGTTTCTTTGATGGCTCGTTCTTCACCGACCTGTCGCTGTGGTATGCCGACACGTATCCGCTACGCGAGCCCATGGTTGCAGCCGACCACGCCATTGACAGCTTGTTTGGCGTGACGGTAAACGGCGCCATGGTCGGCGGCAACGTGCGCGCCGACGAGATTCCCGTCGACGAGGGTTCTGCTAGCAGCGGCAGCGAGGACGGCGTCGAGGCTTCTTCAGAGCCTTCTTCCGATGCTTCTTCCTCGGCGGTTTCCGTAGCTGCCAACCCACCCGATGAGCGTATCGTGGCGGAGGACATCCAAGCCAATATCATGGACGGCATCTATGTGAAGGACGGTGCGGGCTACAGCGTCTACTACTACGACCAAGAAGCAGCCGACACCTACATCGCCGCCATGAACAAGGCCGCCGAACGCCTCGACGGCGTATCGACGGTGTACTCCATCATGTCGCCAGCGAACTCCATCATGTTGGACGAAGAGGAGGAGAAAATCCTGGGGGGCTCCGACCAGAAGGAGACGTTGGCCTACCTGAACTCGCGATTCGATTCGCGGGTGAAATCAATCGACATCATCGACGATTTGGCAGCCCATCACGACGAATACCTCTACTTCTACAGCGACCACCACTGGACGCAGAAGGGCGCCTACTACGCTTACCTGGCCTTCTGCAAGGCGAAGGGCATCAAGCCTGTCACACTCGAGGAGCGCACCTTCCAGGATTTGGGCGAATTCAGGGGCACCTACTACGACACCGTCGCCTCGATGGGCAACGTGCGTCCCGACACAGTGGAGGCTTATCTTCCCAACGGCACGAACGAGCTGACCTACGATGAATATGGCGAGGTGATCACCGCCGCCATCGTGGACACAGGCGCTGCTGAATGGGATCCGCCCTACAAGTACTCAGCCTTCATCCAGGGTGACCAGGTGCTTGAAACCATCCACAATCCCGCCATCACCGACGGCTCGTCGTGTTTGCTGGTGAAGGATTCCTACGGCTGCGCTTTCGCTCCGCTGCTCGTAGATTCCTACGAACATCTCTACATCATCGATTTCCGCTACACCGACGAGAACATCTGCGATTTTGCGAAGGCCAACAATGTCCAGGACGTCATCTTCATGACCGGCATGAAGATCGGCCTCACCCGCACCGTTGCCGAAACGCTTCTGGCCGAAGTATCGTAAAACTGCTCTCCTCTACCACGTCCTCCAAATCCCCGGATGGGACGATGTGCCTGGAAGAAAACAGCGCCAATCATGACCACCCGCATAGCGGGTGGTTTGCTCTAAGGGTATAACCCTGATGGTGCCGGCCAGGGACTCAAGTCCCTGGCCTTCACTTCGTTCAGGCCCAATGGCCCCTTGACTCGTGGCAGGCCGGTGAAACCGGCC
>JAFRJC010000173.1 GCA_017432445.1 Eggerthellaceae bacterium
AGGAGCGTGCCGCCGGCAATCCCGCCGGAGCTGCCGGCCGGGCGCCCGGCGAACACGGAAAGCGAGCTGCCCGCCGGCACCCGGATGCCCCCCTGGGCGTCGAGCTCGGCTCCGCCGCACAGGACCAGGCGGGCGTTTTCTCCGACATCGATGCGATAGTTGACCGCGACGTCGCCGGACACGACGTACCAGCCGACGTCGTGCAGATCGCAGTTATCCTGCGTGACCACCTCGTAGCTACCGGGGAGCTCCTTCCACTGACCGACTTCGGCGTCGTAGTACTCGTACCCCGCCGCGCCGGAGCCCGCCATCGCGTCGGAGGCTGCGAGCTCGGCGGCGAACGCCTGCGCGGGGGCCGCCGCCGATGCGAGGGCGAGCGCCGTAAGCGAGAGCGCCGCGAGGATGGTTGCCAGCTTCCAGTGAGAGATATGTCCGAGGCACCTTGCCATTGCCACCACCGCTTCCGTTACGGGCCTGCCATCATGGCGCCATTGTAGGGCGCGGGGGCATCCCACCGCGCGGTGATTCTGCAGACGGGCCCCGCGCGTCGGCGGGGATGGCCCCTAAAGGCGGCCGCGACGGCATAGGCCCGTGGCCGCCCGAGAAGCGCGCTACCTCACCTTCACCGTGACGACGGCGGTCTTGGCCTTGCTCTTCAAGTAGTTGGCGTTGCCCGCGGCCACAGCCTTGACGGTCACCTTGTAGGTGCCCTTGGGGGTCCCCTTCTTCACCGTGATCTTGCCGGTCTTCTTGTTGACGGCGAAGTTATTCTTGTGCCTCTTCTTGTTGACCTTCTTGATCGAGTAGGTGACCCTGCCCTGGCCTTTCTTCTTGACCTTGGCGCCCAGGACGACCTTCTTGGCCTTCTCGACCTTCGCGGCTTTCACGGTGCGGGTGGCCTTGGCGATCTTCAGCGGGTTGGCGGCCTTGGCGATCTTGAAAGTGCGCGAAATGGTTCCTGCATACTTCCCGTTTCCCACGACAATCACGGTCGCGACCCCCGCGTTGACGTTTCTCCTATACGACAGCTTGTAATCCACTCCTGGCGAGAGGGCCTTGGGCCCCAGCTTCACGGTGGGCGACTGGACCTGCGCCTTGCCGTTGTAGGTCTTGTTCACGATGCCCGATACCGTAGCGCCGCCGATGCCGATCCCTTTGGTGTATGTGTCCGCAATGCCCGCCCTGGAACCGAGTATCTGCTCCTCCGTGAACCATCGTCCCGCCGAAACGGAGTACCAATCGTCGCGGCCGTTCACATAGGATGGGGGAAGCTCTTGCAGCTTGGTTCTTCTGCCAATGGTGAGCTTGGATATTGAATCGCTGCCATCGAACTCCAGCCCATGTCCGTGACGCTTGTCGTGTCCCAACCGGAGAGGTTCAGGGAGGCTAGCGACGAGCAGTTGGAGAACTTGGGAAGCGATCGGAGAAGTGTTACCTGAATGAGGGGCGCCAGCATGCTGTTGCTCTCGCCCTGGCGAGGGCAACCCCCGCCTGAGTCACCTTGGAGGCGCACTTCGCATGGGGCATGACCGGCATCGAGGCCAAAGCAACCGCTAATCCTCTGATCTCAATTTTGCTATTACCGAGTAATATTTTGTGGAAAATATGGAGAGGGGTGTTTTCTATTGCCCGATAACAGCTAATGCGTAAGATATGCGTATCAGAAAATGTTATCGGGTAATAGCAAAGGAGCCAACATGAGGATAGCTGATGTTACGCTCGCTGAAATCGTCGACGCCGGCTACTGCTGGGAGGACTTCGAGCCGAGGAAGGACGCAATCGAAGCATTAGCCGAGGCGCGAGGCCAATCCGCCGACTCCGATTTCGACATCGATAGCGTCCTGAAGGTCGCCTACCTCAGCGAGAAAGAGGAGGACGAGATCATCGATGTCGAAAGCATCAACAGGTGCGACTTCCACAGCATGGAGCTGACGAGCTATGCGCGGCTCGCGTACGGCAAGGGGAGCTGCAGCTGGAACGAGAGGGCGCTCGGCGCAATCGACTACGACCGGAGCTTCGACGACATACGAATCCTGGTGGAGGACATGGGCGACATCTGCGCCGTCTACATCAAGGACTACGGGTTCGGGTACATCAAGCCCTTCGGCGAGTGCCTCTACGCGCTCGAGGATTTCGAAGAGTACGCGGACGAGGAGGCCGGCAACGTCCTCCGCCTCTCCCTGAAGCTCGAGGACGACATCAGGTCCGGCGTCATCGACCTGGAGAAGGAGCTCTACGACTACTACCACGAGCTGCCGGAGACAGCCATCAAGATCCTGGGAGATTCCCTCAACGACCTCGTCACCGTGCAGGAGGCGGCCGACGCCCTGGGCGTGAGCGCGGCGCGCGTCAAGAGGATGCTCGCCGACGGCGTCCTGGACGGGTTCAAATGCGGCGGGCGCCTGAAGATCTCCAAGGCGGCCGTCGAAGACCGCATCAGGTACATCGCCGAGCACGGTAAGCCCACGCGCGGCAAGGCAAGGAAGTAGGTGCTAGCGATGAGGCAATACGATTTCGAGCAGTGGATGCGCCGATCCGGGCTTGAGGAGGGAACAATTCAATCACGAGTGAGCAATTGCAAGTGGATCGAGGAGAACGTTGGCTGCGACCTCGACGACAGTTACGACAGGGATGGCGGAGCCCGAGTTTTCAAAGCGCTGGAGTACCATCGCGGGGTGCGGCATCCGCTCGAATATCTGATCGATGGCGATCCTTACACGAACCTCAGCATGTACCGGAGCACCGCGAACCTCTATTTCGAGTTCTGCTCAGGCAGGGAGCACGTGAAGCGCAAGACACGAGGAAGGAGCATGTCATCTCCGGTGAAGGTGTCATACATGCCAGGTTACGGCCCGAACGGAAAAACTGTAGAAGCTGAAAACGCCGACGAGAAACCTCAGCCCCCAGCCGATATGGAAGAAATCTCCGAGCTCTGGGCCGACTACATGAGAGCAACCAACCGGATAGCCGCCGCCCTGGGCAGGAGCGCGAACATCGTTGGCGAATACGCTGAGCGCCTTGTGTCCGAATACTATGGAGGCGAGCTCCTGACGGCGTCGAACAAGTCAGCGGACATACGGCTTCGAGACGGACGGTTAATCCAGGTCAAGAGCAGGGTGCCCCGGCAAACTTCGACGACGAGTCTCAGCCCGATTCGTTCCTGGGATTTCGACTTGCTCGTAGTGGTCCTTTTCAATCCTGACGGCAGCATCATGGAGGCCCTGGAGATGACGGCCGATGTCGCGAAAAGCCATGCACGGCGCGACGAGCACCAGAATTCCGATTTGCTCGTAACAACCGATGAGTTCATTCACGATCCTGCTGCAAAAGACATCCATTGCGAGCTAAGCGCCCTTATGGCAAGCAAGAGGGGTGAGGCGAAGCTATGAGATTTCTCGACTACAACGGCAGCAATGGCCTGGATCCGCAAGACATCGCCACGAGCGTAGCTGCAGAGGAAACTGCTCGCAAATCCGAAGAAGCCGACAGTTCCAAGCATCTGGGAAGCAACGCTGGTTGCGCGACCATGGCGGCGATCATCGCCCTACCCATCCTGATAGTTTCTTTGGCCCTATAGCGGCAGCCACCTCCTTTCCGGCGTTGGCCCGGCGCATCTGCGCCGGGCCTTCGTCGCTCTCGGGTGCAAATGCGGATACTGCCCAGTCCATCACCCGCGCTGCAAGTCCGGTTTCTAACAATCAGGACCGCCCGTTTACGGCGCGACCGGAGATGGTTAGTTGTAAAAGAGATAATAAATAGATATTAGGGCTCGCTGCGGCGAGGCCAACCCCCTCGTTGCCCTCTCTGTGGGGAGGGCATAGGTATCGCTGTGGCGAATGTGGAAAACCCTGCCCTCGCTGGGGCGAGACCAAGGTCGATTTTTCGGCGATTTTTCGCGTGAAAAAAATTCCGTTTGTCGGTAAAATGTCGGTCTGGAGATGCTGACCGACAAAAACCGACAAAAAAGCAGGCCAAGATTTGCATCCTGACCTGCGGTTTTAATGGTGGAGCATAGGGGGATCGAACCCCTGACCTCATGGCTGCCAGCGGTCCCTGGGCCTGTGAACTGGCTCTCCGCGTGTTCAGGATATGAAGAAACCGAACCTGTGACCTGTGGTTTTTTCGACCCCTGACGTCATGGCAAACCACCATTATCTCCGCTGTCAGACGCGATTCGGAGGCGTATGTAGTCAGTTTGTGGTCTGGAATATAGCCTAGCCAGCGGGGGACAATCGGGGCCCAAGGTGCATCGCGGGGCCTACGGGTTCTGTCTACGGATGAGCATGCCCGCCGCGAAAGCGATGGCAGCAGCTGCGCACGCGGCAACGATTGCTTGCCATGGGGCAAGGGCGTCACCCGTCTTCGGCGTTGCCGAGCTAGCCTTCGGAGACGTTGAGCTTGCTTTAGTCGATGCCGCAGGTTGCGGCTGAGGTTTGGAAGCATCCTGCGCATCCGCGGACGTTGAGGGCTCAGGTTGCGGCTGAGGTTTGGAAGCATCCTGCTCATCCGTGGGCGTTAAGGGCTCGGGCTCAGGTTCCGGGGCCGGTGCAGGGCGCTCGCGGACTTCGACGGGTATGATGAGCGTGCCTATGCCGTACATCTCCATCACCAGGCGCGTCTTGCCGGCTTTCAGCCCAGAAAGCGTTACATGCCCGCTCGCGTCGACCCCCTCCAGTGAAACCAGGCTATCGCCGTCTTCTACAAGCCGCCAATCGAACGCCAATTCCTCGATGCTCTTATCGGCTGCGTGATCACCGAAAAGCTCCAGCGCGAGCGTCGTCGGGTCGTCGCCCACGTAGAGGAGCACGCTTTTCACCCCATCGGCAAGCCGTACGTTCACGTCGGGGTCTTTAAGCAACGAATAGCCCTTGATCGGGAAGTTGTCGAGTTCCAGGTCGAACGGGTCTTCTGCTGGATCGATCTGGTACACCTCGTTTTGCAGGTTCTCGTCAGACCAGTCATGCCATGCGCCTGCCCGATACAGCATGCTCTCGCCGGGGTTGACCACTGCCTTGGCGTACTGCTTCATGATGCCCATGGTGACAAAGATGGAATTCTGCCCGTAGCCGCCTGGAGCGTTCAGCGAATAGGTGCCGTTCTGCGTCTGCTGCGTTACGATGACCGAGTAGGATTGCCCCTCCTGCACTTGGAACAAGCCGCGAAGGTATTCCATGTAGAAACCGCCGTACTCGTAGGTTCTTTCGCCCACGTCGACGAGCACTCCGTCTTCGGGCGATTCGTAATCCGATGCGAGCAGGTACACCTCGTACGAAACCGTCGTGTTGGGCTTCGCAATCTCGTAGGAGATGGCGAACACGCTCTTCGATTTATCAGCCGTGAAGATGTTCGCCTCCTTGATGGGCTCGGCAACCTCGTAGGGGGTAACGGTATTTGCCGGCATGAGGTCGTACTGGTCCCTGCCGATATCGTCGGGGTCGAACTCGTAGACGGAATTGGGACTTGCGTACACGGTGTCGAATATCAGCACTTCGGGGTTTACGATCGACTGGTCGTAGTACGAAAGCCAGAAGTACCCCGAGCCAGCCTGCACCGGGTTGTTCTCGTCATCGACTACCGCGTTGCCCTCGTCATCCGTGAGGTAGACGGGCTGCACGTTTCCCTGCTCGTCGACCGTCGTCGCAGGTATGCCGAACGTGCCGTCGCCCGATACGGGAACTTGTTCGTGCCCGCACCCCAGCTGTTCTTCACGAGCCAGGCACCGTCGGCAGGCGGCCGAACCCGCGTGTAGGTCTCGCCGGTTTTGGGGTCAGTCCATTCGCCTATGCAGAAGTTCTCTTTTTTGAACCCGTCATCCCAGCCCACGATCGTGACTCCGTGATTTGCGGGAGCGTATTCGTAGGTGTAGGCTGCCCAGGTCTCGGCGCTCATGTAGTGGCCCTCGCCGCCCGTGTCCCACGGCCGCGATGCGTCAGCGTAGTAGCCAATTGCCACCGCACGCTTCTGCAACAGCTGCTCTTTCATGGCTTCGGTGGCGGCGGCATCATAAAAATAAGTGGTAGTCCCGTCTGCGTTTGCAACGGTACCCACCGGAGTTGGGAGCAGATAGGATTCCTTAAGAATGTAATCCTGCTGGAAGCGGTAGGCCTCGCCGAGCGTCCAATCGTCGTCGGCGGAATAGCTCGTGCCGTCGGCTGCCACGACCTTGCCCGTTCCGTGGTATTCGTAGGGCTCTGCCCTGCTCTCCAACACAGGGCCCACGCCCATGGCATAGGTGTTTGTCGCCAAGTAGACGCCGCCGCCGTTGTCGATGTCGGCCGACGGCCCCTCGTTGACGCTGTACATGCCCTCGCCGTCCTGCGAGCTCGTCGGGTCGTTGATATGCGTATGGGCGAAGTAAGCCAGTTGTTTCTCGGAAAGGTCGAAGTTCGAGGCGTTGATGCCCTCATAGACGAGCCCCTGGCCTAGGATGCTCGTCTCGGCGGCGGAGGTGGCCGCGAAGCCCCAGCACGTGTTGAAGGGCCTTTGGTTTTTGACCGACGTAACGTAACTCACGCCATCGACATCCCGCAAATCGAAGCTCGCGAGGACGCCACCGGATTGTCCGGTCAAGTCAGCGTTGCCAGCTGTCAGCATATCGGGCTGCGCGAAGGCGACTGCTCCCGCGCTGCCAAACGTCAGCAGCACGATAAGCGTGAGGGCAACGACCCCCTTGATGGCTCTCTTCATGCAAGACCTCGTTTTCCAGAAAAGCGAATCAGAAGAGCACACTGCTATTTAATTATACGTAAGCAGATGGCAAGCATTCTCGGTGTTTTGCTCGCCCACAGGTGCACACGGCGTGCACACCGCCAATAAATATCCGACGATCACCGGACCATGTTGTCTCAGACCCTCGACGGGCTAGATTCCGCCCGGATCGAAATGAAACGCGTAGAGCATGGTTGTCTCCGTTCTCCGAATTTCACCTTCTCTGTTTCAGCACGCTCACCTTTCCGTCGGAGAAATCGTCCGGCACCGTGAAACGGCCCGACGAATCGTCGTCTTTCAGCACCTCGCCGAAGAACGCGTTGTTCTGCTGCAGACCATCGTAGAGAACGTCCTCGCCGGCGTCGAAGTACGCGATGGCGAAGTCGTCCTCGCTGTTGGCGTTCGCGCTCGCCTTGAGGGCGTCCTGCTTCATCAGGAGCTCCTTGATCTGCAGGCCGCCGACCAGCGCCACGTCGATGTCCAACATGCCGCCAACACGGGCGTTGACGACCGCTGAGCTGTGTCCGAAATCTTGACACAGCTCAGTGGCCGAGGCGGCCTCGATCGTGCTCCCAGCCCGAAGTGCCTCCCTGACGGCGCGCCAATCTTCGATGGTGTACTTGCGTCCCGACATTGCACCACATCCTTCCTCGTGGTGCAACGACCGCTAGAATCCGTCCAGGAGAAAAATCCCACTAAAGCCTTTCTCACTGTACCGCTTTCGGGTTGTGTTAGACCACCCTGGATACGAGTCCCATCTGCAGTACACATAGAACGCGCCCCGGTTGCGACAATCTCATCATCGAGAGATGAGGAGGTCGCCATGGAAGACGTTCTGACCGAGATCGCGAAGCAGTTCCTGCCGCAGATGGCGCCCGAGGAGAAGAGGTCGGCGCTCAGGTCGCTGAGGGCGATCATCGACGCCGAGCTCTTCGACCTAGCCGCAGCAGACGATCCCGACGAGGACCCCGAGAGGGTCTGCCCCAGGTGCGGCTCGCCCCACTTCGTGAAGCGCGGCCGCGACGGCGCCGGAAGGCAGCGCTACCTCTGCAGGGGGTGCGCGCAGTCCTTCACCGACGCGTCGATGCGCATCTTCGCCACCACCAAGCTCGGCAGGGCCACGTGGATGCGGTTCGCGGAGTGCCACGTCGACCTGCTGACCCTCAGGGAGTCCGCGCAGAAGTGCGGGGTGCGCCTTAAGACCGCGTTCTTCATGCGCCACAGGCTGCTGGAGGCGATGCGCAAGCATATGCCGTCGTTCCAGGTCGAGGCCGGATGCGGGGCGGAGCTCGACGAGTGCTTCTTCCGCGAGAGCTTCAAGGGCAACCACGCCATGTCCGAGCGGGGAATCCCGCGCAAGCCGCGCAAGCGGACGCAATCCACCGACGGCTACGAGAAGATCTGCGTGCTCACCGGCATAAACGACGCGGGCGACATCTTCTACGAGATAGCCGGCCGCGGCGGCCTCACGGAGGAGGCGGCCAAGGAGGTGCTCGCGGGGAAGCTGGTCGACGGAGCGATCATATCCACCGACTGCGCCCACGTCTACAGGCGCGTCTTGCCTTCGCTGAACGTCGGCGGCCACGTCGCCGCGGGACGCGGCGAGCATGGCATTAACGGGGTCAACGGGCTGCACTCGCAGCTCAAGAGGTTCGTCTACCGGTTCAGGGGGGTCTCGAGCAGGAGGCTGGGCAACTACCTCGCCTGGTTCAAGTGGACGCGGTCTTTCAAAATCAGGCGCAGCGCCGAGGAGCTCGCGGACCTCATAGTCAAGCAGGCCGCCACCGGCACCTACGAGACGAGCTGGCGGCAGTACAAGGTCACGCCATACCCGTTCTACGAATACTGGGTCAAACAGGCAAGATGGGACCCGTATGCAAGGAAGGCGATCTATGGGGCTGCATAGTCGTATCCAGGGTGGTCTAACACAACCCGGCCTTGGTACATGGAGCACACCTCAAGTTCTCTAACATTGCATTCGTAAGAAAAGAATGAAACCGTAGAAAGGAGAAGGTCATGTACGAGCCCTCGAGACTAGTGAAAACGTTCCACATCTCCGGATTCCAGTATCACGACGGCGCATTCGTCCTCGACAAGCTGAAGCCGGGCAAGAAGCTCAAGATGGTGCCCAACCCCGAGAACCCCTACGATCCCTACGCAATCGAGCTGCGCTACAAGAAGGCCAAGCTGGGGTACGTGCCACGCTCCGAGAACGAGATTCTGGCACTTGCGGCGTTCTACGGGCACAAAGGCGTCTTCGAGGCGCGCGTGTTGAAAGTCGACCCCGAGGCCGAGCCCTGGCGCCAGGTTCGCGTGGGAATTTACGTGACGGACAAGCGGGGTTAACATGACGAACTGCTCACCCGACGATGGATGCTCCCCTACTGCGATCTGTGCGAGAATAGCGCTGTAGGCAAACAAGGGGAGTTTCTTTGTCATTCCAAGATGCATTCATGAACGCGTTGAAGAATCGCTTCACCGAAGTCGTGGGAGTGCGCGAGTTCGGTGGCTGCGACAGCGCGACCCAAGCTCCCTACTACTTGAAGCACCTGGAAGACAACCTGTTCGAGCCAATGTCAAAGCGCCATGCGGCAGCGTACGGAAAGGGCAGCGGCAAGGAGCTCGACTCGAAGATGAAGGCCCTGCGATCGTCGTCGGCCATGACGTTCAACCTGCTCGGCAATGGCACCGTGGAGATCGGCGACGACGGGCTCGTTCCTGCGGGAACCTTCACCGTGGAATACGAGCACCAGCTGCCGACGCTCAAGCGGAACCCGCATCCGGCCAACGTCGACGCAAAGCTAGAATCGCTCGACGGCTCCTGCCGCGTCTACTGCGAGATGAAGATGGCCGAATGGATATTCGGAAAGGCCTGCGGCCTGCGCCAGCAGTACCTCATGCCGGAAAACTACCTCGTCCCCGAAGACGACGCACGCATGTTCTGCAACCTCCTGTCAAAGCTCACGAAGGAGGGCGGATACGCAAACGGAAGATATCAGCCGCTGCTCGACCGCTACGACGCCCTCCAGATGATGAAGCACGCGATCGGCATCTACACCGATTACCACCGCACGCTCGAAGCGGGAGGGAAAGTGCCGCAGAAGACCGTGCTCGTAAACTGCGTCTGGGAGATGCGCGACCCAGGCAAGCTCGGCAGCTACGAGGACCGCTACCTCCGCTTGCTCGAACAAAAGCACGAGCAGTTCGACCGCTTCGTCGACATCGTGCAACCTGAGATGACGGAGCTGTTCGCACGCGGCGGAACTTCGTTCGAGCTGTGCTACTACCCTTTCCCAAACATGCTCGATCTGTTAAACCTCGAGCCGAAGAGGAAAGCCTACCTTGAACGCTATATCGCGTAGGAACGCGCTGACTGTCACAACCAAAATCATTTACCCCAGAGAAATCCAGTCGCCTCTGGATAGCCAATCTGCATAATGGAAGTTCATGCGATAGGCGATTAGCTCGTGGCCAATGAATCCCGTAGCAGAATTGCACATGCTGAAACTGGATCTGGAGAAAGGAACGATCATGGCAAACGAGCTTGCAAAATTCGCGGAATGGACGTTCTTCCAGGAGGTGCAGCCCACCAAGGACGTCATGGACATGCTCCTCCAGGGTGAGCAGGTCTACGCCGCGTTCAAGACGATCCGCGACATCGCGGTGTTCACGTCATACCGGCTGATCGTTCGCGACTCGCAGGGGCTCACCGGCTCGAAGATCGAGACCTACTCGCTGCCGTGGAAGTCGGTCGACATGTGGTCGATTGAGAACGCGGGGATGCTCGACTTCAACTCCGAGGTCGAGCTGTGGACGCGCGCCGGTCACGTGAAAATCAACCTCAAGAAAGGCGCCGACGTCAACAGGATCAACGGGCTCCTGACCGCCTTCATCCTCGGTGCGAGGTAACCCAAAATGAGACAAAGGAGCGACCCCTTTGTCTCATTTTACGCAGATTGAACGGATACCCTGGATACAAATCCTGTTTTGCTTGGGGTAATGCAGCTATCGCGAGAGGATGGCGATCATGCAAGCAGAATACCTATTGAACGAGGCGGTCGAATTCGCCGCGCAAAAGCACGCTGGACAACTACGCAAAGGATCCAACCTGCCCTACATCGTCCACCCGATGGAAGTGGCCGCCATTTGCGCAAGTCTCACCGAGGACGAAGAAGTGCTCGCAGCCGCCGTCTTGCACGATGTCATCGAAAATGCCGGGGTTACCGTAGAGGAGATCAAGGCCCGATTCAGCGAACGCGTGGCTGCGATAGTGGCTGGCGACTCCGAGGACAAGCGCGAGAACCTGCCGCCCGCAGAGACGTGGAAGATCCGCAAGATGGAAAACATCGAGCACATCAAGAGCGCGTCTAACCCGGGTGTGCGCATCGTGTGCCTGGGCGACAAGCTATCCAACATCCGCTCTATCCAGCGGGATTTCGAGAGGCTTGGCGATGGGCTCTGGCAGCGCTTCAACCAAAAGGACCCCGCCGAGCACGCCTGGTACTACTCCACAATTGCCGAAGTGCTTCGAAAGGAGCTCAGCGACACGGACGCCTGGAGGGAATATAGCGAGCGCGTGAGCGCCGTGTTCTCGGAACATCTGTGCACAGGAAAACAGAGTGGGTGAATCGCAAAACGCATCACTCAAGCTTCAAATAGTAATCCACCAAATCGGTCTGCATCTGCTCCTGGATGGCTATGAAGTCTTCCCTACTCAGCCTTGACTGTAGCGCATGGTTCATCGATATCACTCCCAAATCCTTCGAGTAGTAAAGGAACCGCTTGCGCTCGAACTTCTCGAATGGATTCGTCAGCATACTGCGTTTCACTAACTTCCGATCCTTAAGCGTCTCGGCATTGTATGGGCAAGTGCTGCGGTCAACCACCAAACCGCGTTCGATTCTGTCGACGTAGAAGGCTATATAGTCATCCAAGACGTCATCTATACGGGCGCCGCCCGTCAAGGGATCCATGTTCGCGAGAAAACTCAGGAGGAATGGCATCTTGTACGAGAGCGAATAGTCGCGCTCTTCCAGGAAAGCGAAGAAGTCGTCTCTGATCGTATCATCGTCATGAACGGGAATACCGAATCGCTGCCGAATCTCGGCAACATCGTCGGGGCTAAACAAGTACAAGCGTCTGCTACCGAATGGGAATGACACAGTCGGCTCGATGCGCTTGCGCTTTATCCACCCGTTGACGGTGTCGGTGCTGACAAAGTATTCCCGGGCAACCTGCTCAACGCTCAGGAACCCCTCATACTTCTCGGCGAAGGTCGTCACGTCCACTTCAGTGATGCGCTCGATACGCTCGCGAATGCCTTCCACTTCGACCCATTCGCCTGGTTTGTAGTCACGCTTCAGGATGTCGCCGAACGGCACATAGTATGGATTCTGGAATATCGAATGTAGAGAGCAGGGAACCACCATGGCGCTATACTCATCCACCACATCGATGACGAATACGTTCTTCTTCGTGGAAGTCCGCCGCAATCCCCTACCCAACTGCTGGAGGTATAAAACGCGAGAGAGCGTCGGACGCGCCATCACCAAGATGCCGAGTTCCGGATAGTCCCATCCCTCGGAAATCATCTGGCAGCTGCAGAGAAACCTAATCTTGCCATCTTTGAAATCCCCCATGATTTCCTGGGAATTCCTGCTCCTCCCACTGATTGCCCTGGCGAGTATTCCCACCTCGTTGAGCAGCCGTTCCATCTCCTCGGCATGTTTGACGTTCACGCAGAACACAACGCCCTGCCGCTTGCCGACATCCCCCTCGCAGAAGTATTCGCGTAGCACATCGACTATGAGTTCGTTGCGGGACGACACGCGAAGGGTCTTCTCAAGGTCGGCGTTGACATAGTCCTTCCCGTTCACGCGAACTTCGCTCAAGTCGACGTTCGTCTCGACCCTGAACGCATTTGCCCTTGCGATAATCCCCTTCTCCATCGCTTCCTGGAGCGAAAGCCCCACGCGGTATGAACCGAATACCGTCTCGAGACTTTTCCTATCGGGCCTTTTGTCTGTCGCCGTGAGGCCTACGAGGAAATCGGGGTCGAAATACTGAATCGTCCTCTTGAGCGCTGGCGCTACGGAATGATGCGCCTCGTCGACAACAATGTAGTTGAAGTAAGCTGGATCGTATTCTGCATAATGGCGGTTGATATAGCCATATGTGCACACACTTATACGGCTCACATACGACGGTAGGGAGGCGCCGATCCTCGACTTCCAATCCTCGACAATCGCCGTATTCGGCGCCATGATCAGCGCCCTGAAATTCGGCCTGGTGGGCGCGAACCGCGCGATATCCTCCTCGACAATCCTCGACTTGCCGCTGGCGGTTGGAAACACTGCGAGGAAGCATTTCGTACCCTGTTCGCGCTTCCTTGCCATTTCGCCGAGCGCGCCTTCCTGATGCTCGTAAAGCTCGACATCGCGACCGACAAGAAGGCCGCTATCGATAAAGCCCTCGGTATCCTTTCCGAAAAACGAGAGGATATCGTCCTCCAACCGGCTGCCGAAACGGCAATCCTCCGTAGAGAACCTGAATAGCTTGATGCCAGCGTATTGGCACGAATTCTGCTTCAAGAGCTGGTCGCGATACCGTTGCCTGCCGATTATCTGGGGATGGTGGTAGCTCACGCCGTTCTCCTCGACGCCGAGCTTGCCATCGCGGGTGTTCACGAGGTAGTCGATGTAACGCACATGGCCCTCGCGGTCGGTGATCCCGTATTCCTTCCATAGGTAGCGCACGCTATCAGGGCCATACACGTTGAAGAAATGCTCTTCGAACTCCATTTCAAGCGGGGATGCATCTGCGAACTCAGCCCGGTCTGTGCTCCTCCGCGGCTCCGGCAACTCCTCGCCTCTTGCGCCGTCCAGATACTCGTCAACCTGCGCAAGGTCTTCGCTAAGAAACCTGTAAACCCGCTCGTTGCGCGCTACGTACTCGTTTTGCTTGCTGGTGATGAGCGAATAATCGAAGATGGGCTCGCCCTCGACTCTCTCGCAGATGCCGTCGTCCACGATCAGTGCAATCGAAGCGTACTGGTAGAACGAGCTGCGCCCTCCGTTTGGATATGTGACTATTTCCACGATTTCGAAATCGCCGATTGACGTGGGGAGGGTTAGACCTTCCTGAGCAGAAGGTTCAGCCATTTCTCGTCCTCCCTCCCAGGACGCACGTCTGCAGATGTCCAGTACTCCTCAATAACAAGGTGCTCAATGGGGTCGATGAACGCACGGAACAGCGGTTCCGTGAAATCGGTGAAATAGCGGCCGTTGCGAATACCTTCGAACGACCCGTATTTGAACGAGGTGTACACAATGCCGTCCTTCTTGAGGGCGGCCGCCATCTTGTCCAGCACATCCGCAAGCTCGCCTTTCGGCAGGTGCAGGATGGATGAGCATGCCCAGATGCCATCGTATTCTTCGATTTCTGACAGCTCCTGGAATAGCTCATTGCGCACGGGGATGCCGATGTTCTGCTCGGCTATTTTGCAGAGCTCAGGCGATCCATCGGTCGCGACGACCTCGAATCCCAACTCGAGGAAATGTTTGGCATCACGCCCGGAGCCACATCCGAAATCGAGCACTTTCGCGCCTGGCGCAAGGAGCGACTCAAACCGCTTTTGCATGGCTGAGAACTCGACATCGGCTGTTGTGCTTGAGAAACGCTCGGCATTCTCAGCATAGTATTCTAGGGTACGAGCTGTGGGCTGGAGTTCACATGAAGCCAAGCGCCCAAATTCAAACCCCCTGTTGAATTGCTGGTTGTCTGATTGGGTGACCAAAACACGCCCCTTTGGCTCGGCTAGTTTCATTCTAGCTTATCTCTCAATGGGATAAGGATAGCCCCTTTGCAAATGTCAAAGAATAAGGCACCATCGCTGATGCGTAATATGATTTCATGACGAACGCAATTCACGTTCTAGTTTCAACTACGTTGCCATCGTGCGAGAGGATACTTGGGGACGCAAACCGCCTCAAAACAACAACTCGCCAGTCACGATGATGTACTAACAACGTTGTTGCTTCATCCGTAAGATTAGAAAAGAGGCAGTATGTCAACTGATGCCGAGAAAAGGGCGGTCACGAGGCACAAGGCGCGTAAATAAAGACAGGATCCATCATCTCTCCGTCGAGATTCACGATTCGAGGGATCCCTCTTTAGCCCTGGATCACGAGCCAGAAGGAGGGCAAGGGAACGATAATCTGCCGCTTGATGCGAGAGGGAATCGAGCGGACGGGCTGGAAGCTCGGGAACGAGCAATCGGAGCCTGACGCCTTTGGCCGTTACTTTATCCCAATGAGCTTATCGAACTGCTACTGGTGTCCCTACTTGGCCAAGAGTACACCGACCTCATTCGATATCTTCCGCTTCGTCTGTGTTATTCCGAGCGCCCTGTTCATGCTGAACGACACGCCCGGAATACCTTCCTTCTCGCCCGCTGTCTCCACCCTCCTTCTTTTCAAGCCCCTCCATCAACCCCGCCGTGATGATGCTTGCCGGAAGCGCGACTATGGCTATGCCCACGAAAGATGAGAGCATGGCGATTGCTCGACCTACGTCCGTCGTCGGGTACAGATCGCCGTAGCCCACCGTGGTCAGGCTCACCGTCGACCAGTACACCGCGGAGAAGAACGATTCAAACGTCTCGTGCTCGATGTTGAACATCACCATCGCGCTAATAAGCACATACGCGACGGCGAGGGCAACCACGACCCCGAGCTGCCCGCGCTTGCACGTCACCGCCGATGCGATGGCGTCAACACTCCTGCTGTAACGGACGAGCCTGAAGGCGCGCATAGTGCGCAAGAGTCTCAGCACCCTGAGAGTGCGCCAAGCCGGGTTCAGCGCGATGAACGTCGGGAGGATCGTCACGAGGTCGATTATTGCCATCGGAGTGAACGGGTAGACCGCGAACGAGGCGGCGCCCTTGTGGACCTTGAAATCAGCCGTAGACCATCGCGCGAGGTAATCGGCTACGAACACGGCGACACAGACGTATTCTATCGCGTCGAATAACGGCGATTCTCCCCAGAAGCACAGCGGCACGAGCGAGGCGATAATGAAGACGGTCATGACACGCCCGTACCACGTTGCTGCGGCCGAATCACCTTCGAGCATTTCGTAAAGACGATGACGCATCGTAGCCTCGAAACCCCAAAAACCATCTTTAAATGCAACAAAGAATACCATTAAATGCTATGACCGCCCAAGGGAAAGCAATGCGCCGCTGTAACTACTTCGGACGCAAAGACTGACGTTCATCGCCAGCACGAAAGCGAGTGGTATCAGAACAGACGGCGGGTACTGAGATGCAATGCATGGAGATTCATTTGTCGTTTTCTCCGTCGCCTGACTATCAATTTGGATGACGTAGGAATTGTGCACGATGCGGTCAAATGCTAAGTCGCACGTTATGCGAAGTTCGAGCAGGCGCGCCCGCCTGACCAGGGCGACCGCCCCTGCCAACTTCGCATAACGTGACGGAGGGCCCTATGCTGGTGAACGTCATCGTCCCCGGCATAGAAAGGGCTCATCATGTACGACATCGACGATCTCATAGACGGAGCGAAGGATTACCTGGTAAAGGAAGGACACTCGCGCTCCAGCATCGCCCATCACGAGGCGGAATGGAAACGGCTGAAGGCTTGGTTCGTCGCAACCGGACTCGAGGCTTACGACCACGACGTCGAGACCAGGTACTTCGTAGAGGCGGGGTTTCTTGGCGGGCGTCTCACGAAGCAGCGGCAGACCGAGCGGGGCCACGTAGAGCGGCTGCTTAGCATCGCGGAGACGGGAGGCTTGCCGGATCGCGAGGCGAAGACGCGGTATTCCGTGCCGCCGGGGTTCGCCGGCGCGTATCGCGCCTATGCCGACAAGCTCGAGGCGCGCGGGCTCAAGCATGTCACGCGGAAAGGCTACCTTTGCGTCATCCGCAACTTCTGCATGAACTGCGGCGCCTCGCGCCCGAGCGACCTTGACGCCCGCTCGATTGGGGCGTTCGCGGAGGCCGTCTCCGGGTGCGCCCCGCAGACACGCTCGTCCAAGCTCTACGTCGTGCGCGATTTCCTGCGCTTCCTCGCGAAGGTCGGCATGTGCGGACCCGAGGCCGCGGCGGCCGCGCCGCTCATACCCGGCCACAAGCACTCCACGGTGCCGTCGGCGTACACGCCGGCGGAGGTGTCGCCGATGCTGGAGGGCTTCCCGCGCTCGCTGCGCCCCAAGCGCGACCGCGCGATCGTGCTGCTCGCCTCCGTCCTCGGGATGCGCGTCGGAGACATCAAGCGACTCAAGCTGTCCGACATCGACTGGCGGGCGAAGACGGTGTCGTTCGTCCAGAGCAAGACGCATGTGGCGAACACGCTCCACATGCCCGAGGAGGTCTGGCTCGCCGTCGCCGACTACATCAAAAGCGAGCGTCCCGACATCGGCGACGACCACATCTTCATCACCGCTTGCGCCCCGTATCACGCCATGGACTCGTCGCACGTGTTCCACAGGATGGTCACCCGCGCGTTCGCCGACGCCGGCGTCGAGACCGCGGGCAAGCACCACGGCATGCACAGCCTGCGCCACTCGGCCGCAACCAACATGCTCGCGGGCGGGACGCCCTACCCGACGATATCGTCGGTGCTCGGCCACAGCTCGGTAAACGTCACCAAGCGCTACCTCTCCATCGACGTGGAGTCACTGCGCCCGCTCGCCTTGGAGGTGCCGACATGCCGATGAGGATAGAGTTCACAGGGGAGTACGCCTCCCTCATGGGCGACTACGTGGCCTTCCGGCAGAACCTGGGCTTCGTCATGCCCGAGAGCTCCCAGAGATGGCTGCTGCTCATGGCCGAACTCCTGTATACGATGCCGCTGATCCCGGAGGTCATCGACCGCGAGCGTGCAGAGGAGATCGCCGCCAAGCGCGACGGCGAGTCCGAGAGGACCCGCCAGAGCCGGTTCGTGGTTCTGCGGCAGTTCTGCCTCTACCTCAACCGCATAGGAATAGGGGCGTACGTGCCACCCGCAGGACAAGTGAAGGCGAGGGTCGACTTCGTCCCGCGCATCGTCAGCGAGCGAGAGATGGCCCGCATAATCGAGGTCGCCGAGGGTAGGAGACTGCGCTGGCCGCCGATGGCCCTGAAGATACTCTGGTGCACGGGCATAAGGATCGGAGAGCTGTCGGCGTTGACCGTCGGCGACTTCCACCGCGGCGACCGGTCCCTTTACATAGCCCACGCGAAGAACGACCGGTCGCGCATCATCCCCGTCAGCGAGAGCCTGGCCGGCGAGCTCGGGGACTACATCGACGAGCACGTTCCCGGCGGCGACTCGTGCCGATGGCTGTTCCCGGGGAAGGACCCCGGCACCCACCGCAACAAGAAAGCGATTGGCAACAGGCTCAGGGGCATCTACCGCGAGGCGGGCGTGCTCACCGACGAGGGCAGGCCGATCCGCACCCACGACATACGCCATTCGTTCGCGATCGCGGCGCTCGAGAAGATGGTCGGGCAGGGACGCGACGTGTACGTGGCGCTGCCGCTGCTCAGCACGTTCATGGGGCATGCCAACATCTACGACACCGAGTACTACCTGAGGTTCCTGCCGTCGGCCCACCGGGCGCTGCTCGAGCAGGAGGCGCAAATCTCCCGCGCGGTGTTCGGAGGCGATGCGTTATGAAGACCTTCGCCCAGCTGCTGAGCGGCTTCCTGCTGGAGTACGTCCCGCGGCGCAGGAACCTCAGCGGCAACACCGCCAAGAGCTACAGGGACTCGTTCGTCATCCTGCTCAGGTGGCTGGCAGACGAGCGCGGCATATCGCCGGACGACGTGCGGATAGAGGATCTGAGCAGGGATAACGTAGAATCGTTCTGCCTGTGGCTGACGGACGTGAGGAGCGTCTGCGCGGCGACCGTGAACGTGCGGCTGTGCGCCCTGCGCTCGTTCGCCAGCTACGTGAGCTTCACGGAGCCCGCATACCTCGGATGGGCCTCGGCCCTGCGGGCCGTGGAGTTCTCGAAGTCGCCGTCGGCGGAAGTCGAGTGGCTCCCCGCCGAGGCGGTCAGCCTCATCATGGAGAGCGCCAGCTCGGACGTGCGCGAGCATGCCATGCTGGGCCTGCTTTACGACTCCGGCGCGCGCGTATCCGAGATCGCCAACGCGCGGCGCTGCGACCTGCGGCTCGACGCGCCGGCGACGATCAGGCTCGCTGGGAAGGGGCGAAAGGTCCGAATAGTCCCGCTGTGCGACCAGGTCGCCGAGATAGCTTCGGCGTACCTGGCCGCGACCGCGGGCATGCCGGACTCCCCGCTGTTCGTGAACCGCAGCGGGAAGGCCATCGGGCGCGCGGGAATCACATACGTCCTGAAGAAGCACGTCGCAGCCGCCCACGAGGTCGATCCCCTCGTCGTGCCGCCGACGACCCACCCGCACGCCCTGCGCCATTCGAAGGCCGTCCACCTCGTCGAGGCGGACGTCAACATCATATACATCCGTGACTTCATGGGCCATTCCTCGGTCAAAACGACCGAGATCTACGCCAAGATCAGCTCGAAGTCCAGGTGCGAGGCGGTGGAGAAGGCCGCCGCCAACCTGATATCGGAGAGCGCGTACGGTGAGGATGAGAGGTCCGCGATCATGGAATGGCTGAAGAGCCTGCTGTAGACCGTCACGTTATGCGAAGTTGGCAGAAGCGGTCGCCCTGGTCAGGCGGGCGAGCCTGCTCGAACTTCGCATAACGTGCGACTTAGCATTTGACAGGAAATGTGAAGCTTCACATTTCCTGTCGGCAATCGCCTCGGCTATCGCATTGCCGCCAAGCTTCTCCGCCCAGCTGCAGATAAAGGCTGCGCGCGTTCGATGCGGGTATATATGACAAAAGTGTTATGATTATCTAAGCGCATAAGCCGATGTGAAAGGAGCTGCATCATGAGGCTGCAAGCACGTCATATCATCTCGGTTCTGGCGGTTGCGTTTGCCATGTCGCTCGCGCTCGCCCCATCCGCTCTCGCTATCGAGTCTCAGGAGTTTCTACAGGTAGGCGCGATTACATCGGGGGACGAGACGGATGTGAACCCCCAGGATTCATCTGCCGCCATAGCCGATATCTCGGGAGCCGTGATCAAGGTCAAGGACGTCGTGTATTCGGGGTCGGCCGCCAAGCCCGCCGTCAAAGTTACCCTCGACGGCAAGGCCCTTGTCAAAGACAGCGATTTCACGGTGAAGTACAGCTCCAACAAAAAGGTCGGCACTGCCACCGTGACAATTAAGGGGAAGGGCGCTTTTACCGGTACGGCCAAGGCGCACTTCAAGGTTAAAAAAGCGAAAGCATCCAAGTTCAAGGTTGCGACAATCGCTGCGCGCACCTATACGGGCAAGCTAGTCCAGCCGCGGCCGAAGGTGACGTTCAAGGGGAAGAAGCTGAAGCTCGGCCGCGATTACAAGCTCTCGTACAAGAGTAACAGGAACGTGGGCGTGGCGAAGGTCGTCATCCAGGGCAAGGGCAACTTCACGGGCAAGAAAACCGTTGCGTTCAGGATTAAGAAGCCTGCAGCAGAGAAGAAACAAGCCTCGTCGGCTAGTTCCTCGAGTAGCGGAACGGTGTATTGGGTGCCGAATGGCGAGGTTTACCACCTATCGCGCTCATGCCGGTCTCTTGCCCGCTCGAGCACCATCCTCAGTGGCACTATACAAGAAAGTGGAAAGCCCCGTGCATGCAAGAACTGCTCGTAGGCCGGCTGCCTAATCGGGCGCTTATGTTTGCGGGAATTCATGCTCTGGCATCAGGGTAGTTGGCCATCGCCGATCATTTGCCCCAGGGATAACCGATCGTGGCGTGGGTGTCGTCATGTTGCGTTGTGGCATCTTGCTGAAACAGGCAACCAGGATAACCCCATCTCGGATAAACCCAAATTGCTGGGGATATATTTCAAAGAGTGTGTAACAGCTGATTATTCAGCTTCTGTATTCAGTGGGTATGTGGAACTCTCTCCAAACGATGCCCGAACCGTACTCCTCCGGACTGCCGTTGTCCCTCTTGCGCTTCCCTGACGCAGCCTCGAAGAGTCCGTCGACATCGTCGTCGGTGGGCATGGTGCGCAGGATCTCGTCTGCGAGGAGCGGGCCCTCGGTGTGCATGTAGCACCACATAAGATCGCCTTGATGCGGTGGAGCAGCGGCAGGCCGCAATGAGGCTACAGAATCTAGCAGAGGCGCGCGTTGACGCTCTCGACGGCGTTGTTCGTGCTGGGCCACTCGCCACCGCGCCCGGCAGGTCGGCCCGATTCCAGGGCCCCTTCTGCGCCATCCAGGTCGCCTCCTATGCCGGCCCCCCCGTTAGACCCTCCGACTGTTGCTATCGTAGAACGACAGTTGATCCGTGATCTCGTTTCTCCCGAAAGCGCGCACGTTGAAATTCACTGCGCTCAGCTTCTCGGGAGGCGGGCACTGGTCGGGCGGATCTAAGGGCACCGGCGTTATGAACGACAGCCCCCTCTCTTCGTACGCGTACTCCCATTCCGCTTCGACCTCTTTAGACTCGCTTGCCGCCACGGACCAGAACAAAAGCAGCATGTCGGATATCCTTATCGCCCGGCGAATCTCCTCGCGCCATACGGCGCCGGCATCCATGGATTGCTTGTCGAGCCAGAAGCTCATGTCCGGGGCGAGGTTCTGTATGCTCAGGACCCTCGAGAGCATCCGCTGCTCGTCCTTCCTGCTGTAGGAGACGAATGCTTTCTTGTAGTCTTCGCGCGTCACCGAGGCTGGCACGGTGTCGGGTTCGGATGCCTTTGCCACCGAGACAAGGAAATTCAAGCGTGTGATTGGAATTCCGTTGCATTCCACGTAGCAGGTGAACGCGGCGCTTCCCCTGTCGAAGCCTGCTGGCAGGTAGAACTGGAAATCGAAGTTAAGGTTGTCGCCTTCCCATATGCGCGTCTCGGAATCGTCCGCGATCTCCGCATGGGGCGATTCGAGCCGTGCGGTGATGGCCGTGTCCTGCTCGATGCGGAAGCCCTTCTTGGACGTCTCCTCCACAGCCCCGCCGATCCCGTTGATGAAGTCCTCCACGAAGCTGGAATTCCCATGCAGGTACATGAGGAGGCTGATGATCCCATAGGAGTCTGGCTGAACTGCTTTGGGTGAGATGACCGAGAAGTCGACCCTGCTCTTCGGGTTCGTTTTTGAATCAACTGACGGCGGGGCTTCAGCCGCCCTCGGAGCGGACGAACCACCGCCCCTGCCCGAGCCGAAGAGCCTGCTGAGCAGACCCCCTTTCTTGCTAGGGGCTGATTTCGCCTGGGGTCGCGCTTCGCGCATGTCGGGCGGCTCCGCGGGTTCTTCCTCGATCGAACACGGGGCAAGCATCTCGCCGATGGCTTCCCGCGGGGTTTCAGGGCCGGTAGCCTGGATCGTTCCGAGGAGGAATCTCGACTCGTCGGATTTAAACCCGCCGCCATCTGCCATGTGCACAAAGACCTTGCAGCCAGTCATGAGTGCGTATACCAGCTGATCGTGGGCAATCTGCGAGTTCTCGAAAGCGGGCGTATAATACACGAGGACGGCATTTGCCCCCTCGAACGCCTTCATCGCCAACTCATATGGTTCCTGCCCCACGCTGTAGCGCCACAGGTACCAGCATCTGATTCCGTCCGATTCGAGGTTGTCGCAGAATTCCGCAACCCTGTCGCAGTCTTCTTGCGCGCAGATGACGAGCACATATCCGCTTCCACCGGCTATCTTTACCCATGTCATGTGCGTTCAGCCCCCTGAAGGTCGGTGACGCCCGATGCGGCGGTTCTCTGTCGGCGTCGTTGCTCGAATTTGCCATCGTTTCCATTGTCGCACAACTTTCCGCGACGGACAGAGCGGCTTGCACGCCTCGAATCGCGCCCGAAAAGACGAGGGGCCGCAGCCGCGAGCGATTGCAGCTGCGGGCCCCTTCTCACTCGAGCTCCTCCCCGCTCCTCTGCCTCGGCTCCTCACTTCCAACGATCACGTCCGTGTTCCCGCCGAGCACGACGTCGACGTTGCGCTTCGCGGTCAGGGGCTCGCGGTGCCGGTATGTCGTCCGAACTCGGAACGGAACGCTTGGCGGTCAATGACGTCGGTAAGTGTATTCGCAGGTTCGATTGCGATGGCCGACACTATATGACCTCAGGCGGTTCACTGCGAGCATAGGAGGATCTTGTAAATGTATGCCTGCCTCAGATTGGCGGTTGGTACAATGATTACGTTGATCAAACTTCGGCGTAAGCAAAGTGAAGTCATCATGGGAAAAAGCACCAGATGTTTGTATGTAAACGATATCGCTTCCTTCCTCAATGCGGATAGAGAGTTGATATTCGGAGCTATATGCGACAACTATCATGGTGATGCTCTTACCACATCCAGGGAAGCCTGGATGAAAGAGATCGCAATAATGCAGAAAACCTTACAGCCCTGGAGAGAGTCTGAAGGTCGTATTGTTTTCGAATACGATATCCCTCGCTTAGGAAAAAGGATCGATGTCGTGCTTCTATTGCAGGGGATTGTGTTCTGCCTGGAATTCAAAGTTGGACAATCAACGATTCTTGAAAAGGACATTGACCAAGTGCTTGACTATGCACTTGACCTTAAAAACTTCCATAAGTTCAGCGAGGATAAACTTATCATCCCCATTCTTGTTGAGACAAAATATAGTAGTGCCTCAACGAGAATCCAACCTTCAATCTATGATGACAGGGTTGCCAATCCTTTGATTACTGGTGAACGTGGTATCCAAAACCTCATCAAGGGCGTGATCGCGCAGTATCCAAGCGAGGTCCCGATAAATGAGAACTGGATCATAAGCCCCTACGCTCCTACCCCCACAATTATTGAGGCTGCTAGGACTCTGTATGAAAATCACTCAGTAGAAGACATAGTCAGGCACGAAGCGGACGACGTGTCCACAGATGCAACGATTGCTTATGTCTTAAACATCATCCGAAAAAGCAAAGAAAACGGAGAAAAGAGCATTTGCTTTGTCACAGGAGTACCTGGCGCTGG
Organism: Eggerthellaceae bacterium; assembly: GCA_017432445.1. Classification (GTDB taxonomy): domain Bacteria; phylum Actinomycetota; class Coriobacteriia; order Coriobacteriales; family Eggerthellaceae; genus UBA9715. Next base: position 23,738 of record JAFRJC010000173.1, read on the forward strand.
CAAAACCCTTGTTGGGCTAGATGTTGCGGTCAAACAAACGTATCAAGGCATGGATGCCCCTGTTGAAGACGAGGGCGCTGTGTATCTTTCAGGAAATGGACCGCTTGTTGCTGTTTTAACCGAAGCTCTTGCCAGAGACGATTACGAAAAGAGCAAAGCAAGGAGCGAATCAAAGAAGAAAACGGATTCAAGGCGCGAAGTTGGAAAGTTTATCCAAATCATTCATCGCTATCGCGACAACATGCTTGCAAAAATCAAAAACCCCGTCGAAAACGGTGTTCTTGAAATCGATCCAGAAAAAGCAGTCAAACAAAAAGAAGCCGGTTATGGAGAAGTTGAACACGTTGCTATTTTTGACGAAGCGCAAAGGTCGTGGACCCACAAGAGGCTGGCAGACTACCTCAAGCGAGGCGGTACGTATGGCAACAAACTGAAGGTGCCAAACTTCCCCATGTCAGAGGCTTCATTTCTCATATGGTCTCTCGACCAAAGGAGAGATTGGGCAACTATTATCTGCCTTGTTGGCGGCGGCCAAGAAATACATACGGGCGAGGCTGGCATTTCTGAATGGATCACATCGCTCAACGAAACCTTCTCGCATTGGAAAGTGTACATATCTCCACAGCTTTTCGAGCCAGAGTATGCTGAAGGGAAGGTAAACGAACTTCTCAAAAACAACGAGAACGTAGTCTATTCCGAAAGCTTACATCTGGGAGTATCGCTGCGATCGTTTAGAGCGGAAAAGCTCTCCGCCTTCGTGCATGCGCTCCTTGAACTCGACGGAGAAACCGCTTCGTCGATCTACGATGAAATCAGGGACAAGTATCCGATCGTGTTAACGAGGGATATGAAGAAAGCAAAAGAATGGTTGCACGACAAGGTGCGAGGAACCGAAAGAACTGGCGTACTGATTACAAAAGAATCGGCAAGATACAAGCCTCTCGGACTTCATGTCTTGCCTTCTGGTGATGAAAATGCTGTTCATTGGTTTCTTGAAGATAAAATTGATACGCGCTCTTCAAATTACCTGGAAGACGCCGCTACTGAAATCCAAGTTCAAGGGCTCGAACTCGATTACACATGTCTTTTATGGGATGCAGATATGCGCTACGAAAATGGGAGATGGCGGTTCTATAGATTCAACGGCAAAACAGAATGGAAAGAGTTGATAAGCGATACCGAAAACAAGCGTGATCAGCTGAAATACATGCTCAATGCTTACAGGGTCTTGCTAACTCGAGCAAGAATGGGAATGATCATCTGCGTTCCGGAAGGCAATGGGCATATAACTGCAAATGGTTTTCCGGAGGATGGCACACGACTCCCCGAGTACTATGACGGAACGTTCAATTATTTGAGAAGCCTAGGTCTTGAGGTGCTCTGAGCTGCTTAGGAGGAGCCTTCCATGTCGAAAAAGACAGTAAGTTCGCATAGCATGCTGCATGCCGGGAATCGCCTTGGGCGGGTATTTGTTTCATAGCCATATTGGCATTCTGGACAACATAATTAGCAAAACTCTAAGCGCAGGATTAAGCACACAATCGAAGAAGCGCTCGGTTGAATAGGTATAGGATTACAGCGACAAACAAACTCGAGATAGGGACGAACCGTTGCCAAGCGCATACGACTCATACGATGAGAGCCTGGTGGCCATGCACGGCGGCGCGCCCTCCCCTCTCCTGATCGCCGGCGGCGAGCTGCGCATCCGCCCGCTTGTCGAGGACGACCTGGAAGCGCTCGCAGGCTGGTTGGCAGACGAGCGCGTGCTGGAGTTCTACGAGGGCCGCGACACCAGCTGGCCGCCCGACAAGGTGCGAGCGCACTTCTTCGAAGAGCCCGAATGCGGAGCCGAGTTCCTGCGCGTTGCCATCGAGTGGCGGGGCGCGCCCATCGGGTACGGGCAGGTCTACCGGCTGCACGACGGGCTGTTCGCCGAGTACGGCCTTCCCGACACGGGAGAGGTGGTCTACGCCATGGACCAGTTCATCGGCGTGCCAGAGCTATGGGGCAAGGGCCTGGGCACGAGGTACGTCAACGCCGTGGCGGAGTTCCTGGCGGCCGAGCGCGACGCCGCGGCCGTTGTCATGGACCCGCGCGTGAACAACCCGCGGGCGGTGCGCTGCTACCAGAAGGCTGGGTTCGAGGCCATGTGCCTGCTGCCCGCCCACGAGCTGCACGAAGGCGAGTTGCGTGATTGCTGGCTTATGAGGAGACCTCACTTGACGGCCCACCCCATGTAATAGCTGAAGAAGACCTACAGGCTGGTGGTCGGATAAGCCAAAAACCCAGCCTCTTGGCTCAGTCCGTTGTCGGCAATCCTAAGGATTGCAATTCTGGCATGGTTTGTATCCCTTAGCGATTATTTCCTCTCGCGTCTCATACGAGTCCGAGCGGTTTTCTGGTTTCATCTGGTCGACGCTCGAACAAGTCGGGTAATGGAATTTCTTAGACTTGACATTTAAAACATAAGTAACTTCCTTTTCCTCTGCCTCACCTGGCGTTGCCGCCGCTTCAGTTTGCGGTTCGACAACTATCACGGTGAAGGCTTTGGAAGCCTCGTTGCCATGGCGATCTTCGGCGTGCACCGTAAAAGAGTATTTCCCGGGCTTAGATGAATCGAGCTTGCCCTCCACAATGAACCATCCGGCATCGTAGAGATCGCCCGTCCCCGGCTCGACGCCCTCCCTTGGTTCGGGTGCAACATCTACCGCAACCATCTCGCCATCGACAGGGTCACTTACGCTTGTAATGTTGCCAGCTACGTCATAGTCGTCATTGACTTCAATGGTCGACGACTCTTCACCAAGCTTGATTACTGGCCTCTTTGTGTCCCTAACCTCGAAGGAGACCGTTCGCTTAACTGATTGTCCGTCTTTTGACAACGTGAAGATGACATCTTGCTTTCCCAGCTTACCGAGGTCAATGTCTCCAACGGCAGCAATCGTAACCTCATCATCGTCACATTCTATGAGCTTCACAGGGTCCGTCTTCTTGTCTGAGTATTCGAGCACCTCGGTTTTTGCCATCAGCTTCACAGCCTCAAGGCTCTCCTTGGCTTCTGCTGCAGCCTTCTCCTTAGCCTCAGCCTCTTCCCTTTCCTTGGAAGCCTTCTCCTCTGCCTCCTTTTCAGCTTCGCTCGCGCTATCAGAGGATTCCTCCGAGGCTATGCTGGCAACAGCAGAAGACCCGCTGGCTTCACCCGACTCTTCGCTGGCAGCATCCTGGCTTTGGGCACATGACGCAAGCGCCAGTAGCGTTGCAAACGCAAACGCCACAAAGAGAGCTTTCCCGCATTTCGAAAACCAACCCATTTCGCAACCCTTTCAGTAAAGATACCCATCCTTTTCGAAACGCCACCCTAGTCTTTCCTCTTTCTCTCATCGCCGAAAAGGAAATGCAAACCGATGAACGCAGCACCCATGAACGGGAAAAACCCGAGCAGTGCAAGCATGTAGAATGAAGAGTTGCTGTCGCCGGAAACCGAGCCCAAAGCGTAGCCTGCAATCATCATGAGAAAACCGAGCGCAGCGAGGAATATGGCGGTCTTCGCCATAAGGGCGTCGCGTTTTTTCTGATCCTCCCTGCGATGCTCCTCCATTTCGAGCTCTTTCATGCGGATAGCTTCGCTTACTTCCGCTTCTTTTATCCTGGCGGCATCAACCTGACGATAGGTAATCTGGTTTTCGTCCTGGAGGGCGATTTTCGTCCCGCAATAGTTGCAGTAAAGGGTATTGACACCATCCTCAAGCCTTATGCTTTCGAGATTGGCGTTACAACGCGGGCATACAAGGGAAACTAATCTCATCGTGTTCCTTTAATCGCATGTCATGGAGGTTCTTGGAAAATCCGATTCCGCCAGTCATATTCAGCTCATCGAACTCCCCGCCTGCAATTGTAAGCTATCTGGCCTCTGAAACGCGTTAGCCAAGAGCTAATGCCGATTCAATTGTTCGGTCATCATCCTGAATTCATATTATGACAACGAGGAATTGCCTTACGAAAACCACCTGATAGCCCAATTATTCCATCCCGATAAAATACCCAAAAGAAGACCTACAAACCGGTGATTGAACAGCTACAGCAGAATGCTCAACCAAGTTATCGAGTTTATAGAGGGCTACCGCGCCTTCGTCGCGCGGACGCTTTAACACTCTTTCTCGCCCTGAGTATCGAGCGCATGTGCCAGGCTTAAGCGTCCTACCATCCCAACGAACACGGCCAATTGGCATACTCAGCATGATAGAATACATAACGAAAATGCAGGCAAAAGCACGAGCGGCTGTATTAATGACCGCATATCGGGCGAATCAACTCAATAACCTCTACTGAAGATTACAAGAAGTGGGTTCGAAGGCATGAGATTCTCAAAAGAGCTATACCCAAAAATCGCTCTGCTGAAAAGCGCATACTCTTTTACAGACAGAGCTTATGTACATCTCGACGCGGATGACGAGTACTATTATGTCGAGCTGAACGCAAAAGATGGCCAGTCAGCTATTGGAGCGGATGATTTCGCGAATGAGATGATTGCGCAATGCGTACGCCACGAAGTCTATCAACAGACAAAAACGTTGCGAGAATTGCTCGTAGCTCGCGCAATGGCATCAACCGTCATCCAAACCCAGCCAAAACCAACTGAACATGATGCGTACAACGGGTTCTTGCAGAATGAGCAATGTGCAAACAGCGAGTGCGAAGATTCTCTGCCCCCTGACGGGGAAGACGAGCTCGCTTCCCAGATACTCTCAGACTGGTTCGAGGCATATGGTAACGCTAACGCTTAGGAAAGAAATCTATCAAAAATCCTTTGTCGAGAAGGCGATTCTAGCGTATGCCTCGATAGCGCGCATAGACGTTACCACAAAAGGAGACTACATTCTTTGCGCCTTTCGGCAATGCACTTATGACGAAAACCTGACCGTCAAAGAATTCGAAAACTACCTCATCGACCTTACCAATAATGGAGCGAGATGAACGTTATCGCCATAATCTCACTTGTTGTTTTGGCTGTGGTAGGCGCCAGCGCATCGATTTCTGACATCCGTACTGAACGCATACCAAACGGAATGATGCTCGCCGCTTTTTTGGTTGCAATTGTGCTTGACGTAATCCAGTACATCTTTCTGCAGTCAGATAGCTTGATAGTTTTCTCGTTGAACGCTTCGGTTTCTTGTGTAATTGCATTGCTGCTATTCTTCACGCATACATGGGCTGGTGGAGACTGCAAGCTTTGTTGTGTTCTCTCGCTTCTCTATCCCGCCCAATCATACATAGTCATAAATGGTGCCCCCCTGACATTGCCAATCGCCGTTGGCTTGGCGTTCGTTCTGGGATCGGTTCTAGCGCTCTACCGATTCGCATCTGAGCTCCTGCATGGATCGAGAGCCTTCACGGCGGAATCTGTGCGAAGCGCAATCGTGTCGTTTGCACAGTCGTATGCTTGTGCGCTTGCATGCGTTAGCGCACTGCACCTGCTTAACGAATGGTTGATTAAGCCCTTTTTCCAGATTGATTTCGTCGCATTTGCTGCAATTTGCTTTTGCTGCATATGGGCCCTATCACGAAAAGGCCTCTTAAAAAACTGGAAACTGCTAATTTGTTTGGTGATCTTCGATATCTTGGCGGCGGCGCTGCTGCAGATGATGCCCCTTCCTGCAAGCCCATCCCGATACCTTCTTATTTTTGTAGTTGTTGCTCTAAGCACAATCGTCTCGCAACAGAATTACCAGACGATCCCAACTTCTGAAGTCAGAAAGGGCATGATTCTGACGATGGCCACAACCATTACATTTGCCAAATCGCGCATAAAAGGACTTCCGGGATTATCGACCGAGGATCTCCGAAGCAGATTGTCTGATGAAGAAGCATCCAGCGTCAGACGTTGGGGCGAATCCGCAAAAGGCGCCGAAACGGTTCAGATTGTGAGGAAAATGCCGTTTGCAATATTCGTCTTTCTGGGCTTCATCATGTATTTCGCCTTGTGGGGGGTTTGCAAATGATCACTCGTCTAGAAGGCTATGATTTGGGTCATCTTTATGCCATTTATTGCAATCGCGCAGACACAATCGAAGCGCTTCTCGCAGAGAATCTGCGATGCATTCAGCTCGAAGAGCAAAGCGTTAGAATCCTGCCTTGCAAGAAACGGTTCTCCCTGGACTATGCCTCGTATGAAAACCTGTTGACGTGCGCCAACCACGACGTGTTCGAGATTCACGAGGATGGGCGGATGTTCCGGTGCTACAGCGACAAGGCATCGGATAACGTCATCTTCATCACGGGACGATGCAATTCCTCATGTGTAATGTGCCCCGACTCCGACACGTTTCGAGCTAGAGCTCCAATTAGAAGCCTCGACTCACTCTTGGCGATGATCGAGTGCATACCATCTGATGTACAGCACCTAACTATTACAGGCGGCGAGCCGTTCATGCTCGGAAAGGATTTTTTTTCGTTGCTTACTCGGCTCCGGGAGCGCTTCCACAACACGGAGTTTCTCCTTCTCACCAATGGGCGCGTCCTATGTCTTCCCGAGTACTGCAATGAGCTGTTGAGAACCATGCCACCTCAGACAACCATCGCTATCCCAATTCATGGATTCGACGCGCAATCACACGACGCAATCACACGAGCCCCAGGAAGCTTCGAGCAGACGATACGAGGAGCGAAAAGGCTGTTGTCGCTAGGGGCCCGAGTTGAACTGCGCATTGTGGTAAGCAAGCTGTCCGCGAACTACCTTGAGTCGATAGCAAGCCTCATCATTTCGGAGCTGAGTGCTACAGCATGCGTAAAGTTCATTGCATTGGAAATGCTCGGAAATGCTGCGAAAAATGAAAACAGCGTGTGGATTCCATACTCGGAGGGATTCAAAAAAAGCAAAGCCGCAATTATTGAGCTCGTGTCACATGGCATAGACGTAGGCTTGTACAATTTCCCCTTATGTGCCGTGGAGTCCGAATTTTGGCCGATTTGCGAGAAAAGCATATCCGATTATAAAGTCCGATTTGCTTCCGAATGCGATCGCTGCTATGTGAAAGACGCATGCGGAGGAGTGTTCGCCGGAACGCGTCACCTCGCCTTCGAAGACCTTCAAGCGCTGGAAAGGCCCTCCAAATGATTAACCACTTCAACTTTAAAAAGTTCAGAGAAAAATATCTTCTGACTAACGATTTCGGAAGCTACGCATTTTTAAATGAGAAAGAGTTTCGCGATTTCATATCGGGGAAGACGGATTTACGAGCGGGAATCGGGCGAGAGCTTTGCGAAGCAGGATTCGCATTCGAAGGTTCCCATGTCGCTTTCGCAACTTCCAACGCTGCCAGACTCATGAGAATGAAGGCGCCACTGTTCTGCCCAACGACGCTGCATATTTTGGTCTTGACAACCGCATGTAACCTCAGTTGCGTGTATTGCCAAGCCCACGATGTGCATTCGAATTCGAAATGCCTTATGAATGAGGAGACCGCGGAGCGCGCGATAGACATAGCCCTTCAATCCCCAACCCCTTTCCTCACATTCGAGTTCCAAGGTGGCGAGCCTCTTCTGAATTATCGCGTTCTCCGACATGCAGTTGAATATGCCGAAGAACGAAAAGGAAACAGATCCCTCAGATACTCGGTAGTCACAAACCTTACGCTGTTATCTGACGAAATAATCGGCTTTTTCTGCGACTATGGCATACAAATTTCAACGTCCTTAGACGGCCCAGCTCTCGTCCATGACCCCAACAGGCCTTTCAGGAGTGGTGAGGGTTCATTTAACGCAGTAACAAGAGCGCTCGAACACGTGCGCGAGGCAGGCCTCAACGTTTCCTGCATACAGACAACAACTCGTTCAAGCCTAAAACACGCCAAAGAAATCGTAGAGGCTTATTGCTCTCTCGGCTTCGAGAGCATCTTCATCCGCCCTTTAACTCCTCTTGGAGTTGCACGTGCGAAATGGGATATCGTCGGGTACACACCAGATGAATTCGGCACATTTTACCGCGAGGCCCTGAATGCCATCCTCCAAGCGAACGAGAAAGGGTACAAGCTGCGCGAAGGCCATGCTTCCATGTTTTTCGAAAAGCTCTTTTTCGGGGAAGCAACCAACTACATGGAGCTTCGCTCTCCATGCGGCGCAAGCGTCGGACAGATAGCCTATCACGCAAACGGCGACGTGTTCACATGCGACGAGGGAAGGATGCTGTACGAAATGGGCGACGCCTCATTCAGGCTAGGAAACGTGCATATGCACGATTATCCCAAACTCGTAGGATCACCTATATGTCGAGCGACATGCGCCGCAAGCGCCCTCGAGTCCCTACCGGGCTGCAGCGACTGCGTGTATGCCCCCTATTGCGGGGTGTGTCCCGTGGTGAATCTAGCGCTTGAAAACGATCTCATCGCGAAGTCGCCAAATACTTATCGATGTGGAGTCTACTCATCGATGTTAGATACATTATTTGATATCATTTATGAAGACAATGAAATACAGATGCGTGCGATAAGGAACTGGTTTGATTAGATTCAATGACATCCCAAAACTTAGGCGCCAAGTCATCGTAATCCTTGCAGCTTTGCTTTGCATGTCCCTCATGTGCGCTCCACATGCAGTTGGCGTCGAAGCTGACGAAACCCCCATCGATAGCTCTTTGTATAAAAGCGCATTCACTAAAAAGTCGCTCACTCAATTCATAACCACCCTAAACGATGGCGAAAGCACAGACCCGAATGCCAATGCGCAATCCGCAGAAACCTCGAACTCTGGTGAAACCGCAATGTCGCTCGAACCCCCCGAGTCGCTCAACGGATATCACACCTTCCAATGGGAAGACGGCACAGTTTATGCCGGCATGTGGAAAAACGGGCTTGCGCACGGCAAAGGCAAGTTAACCTATCCCGACAAGTCGGTACTTAAGGGTACGTTTAAAGAAAACTATATTTACTCTGGTACCTATACAGTGAAAACAAAGAAGGGTAGCTACAAGCTCTTTATTAAGAAGTGGTACCCCTACAAAGCAAAGATCAAGACGAAAAAGGGATTTAAATACACAGGAGGTTTCAAAAACGAAAACCTGAACGGAAAGGGAACAGCACAGTATCCTCGTAGTGGTAAATACAAAGGAAAGTTTAAGAACGGCAAGCGCAACGGAAAAGGCACGTACACGTGGAAGAACGGGGCGAAATACACAGGTCTCTGGAAAAAAGATAAGATGAGCGGCAAGGGTACATACCTATACCCCACCAACTCCAAGGCAAAGAAGCTCGTTGGAAAATTTGCAAAGAATAAGCCGACGGGAACGTGCAAGTACACATTGCGTAATGGCAAAACGTACAAGACATACTGGAAAAATGGTAAATGTGTAAGGGTGACTCGATGAGTACTATAGACACCAATCCGTTTCCTGCAATCAAGAAATCGATTGAAAGCCTAATCGAGGATGAAGAAGGCACAATTCCAGCGGGAAAGATGCTTACCATAGGTGCTTTTATGGTCGTCTTTGGAATGCTTCTCGCAACCGAGGCATTCGCAGACCATAGCTCTCACAGGTCACATAGCTCGCACTCATCTCACTCTTCGGGTTCGGGAGGACATTCAAGCCATTACTCTCACTCCTCTCACTCGTCGCATTCTTCCCATTCCTCGGGATCACATTCTTCTCATAGCTCACATAGCTCCAGCTCGCTGGCAGCTGGATCAAAGGCGAGTACATCTAATAGCATAGCGAGCAGTAAAAGTTCAGTTATTCCGCCGAGCAGCATCGTAGGAATACAAACTCCTGAATCAACACCGGAGATCGTAATCCCCTGAGATTGACGAAGCATCAATCAACGTTGAGATTCGCGAAGGCGCAACCTCGCAGAACGGTAGCGCTCGCATTTCGCAATAGATTGATCTTTTCGCGATAATTCACCTGCGATTCCGCAAGCCCTTCATGCACGTTTGCCAACACTACCGAGATTTATGTTAGATCCACTAAATCCCACCTAAACAAATCCCGTGCACGAGCTTTATCCTCCACATCCAGCAACTCGTCATTCCCCCGTTTGTCAAAATCAAATCATTCTGCACCCTGAACTCCACCAAATTGTTATTACGCGAACCCGAAAGAACTCTGAGTCATACTCCAGCGAGAACTCGTCCACAATCATGAAATCTTTTCGTTTTCACGCGCGTTGTGACATCCTTACTAGCACTCACACGGAAGCTATTCAATCGGCTTTTCATCATGAGGCGGCGCACACTGGCAATCGATTTTTTGGCACCTACGCTAACACGCTTTCTAACACGATAGATAGCCCCATCACAGCGTAGTACCCGAAGAAGACAAGCGATGAGGCAAAGGGGCCGCCCCCTTTGTCTCATCCGTACACACCTTCACGGCAAGCTGGCACGAGGACAAGTTCAAGGACTTGCCCGACGAGGAGCGCGACGCCCTGGTTGCCGCCGAAGTCGAGAAGTTCTTCCCCGGCGTGCTCGAGAACGCCGAACTGGTGGGCGCGAACTACCTGGATCCCGCTATCAGTCTGGTTCCGGCCGGATCGTTCGAGAAAATCACAGATCTGGTGGAGAACCATCTGGACGACGTTGAGGGTCTGTACCTTGGCGGCGAGTACCTGTTCCTGGTTGCCTGCACCGAAGGCGCTTGGGATACCGGCAAGAAGGCCGCCTTGAAGATGATCGCCGAGTTGGACGATTAACCTGCAGATGTGAGGCCCGGAGCCTCGTAATGTCGAGAAGAGCGGCTCACCCAAACGGATGAGCCGCTCTTTTTTGTCTTTGTGTCCAGTATTGGAGCCTGAGCCCTCATCCCGATAAACCTGACAGGGAGACAGGCCCCTTATCGTATTACTTGACTTCTTTCTTCCCTAATTATTCAGTTACTATTCAGACCCCGCATCTTGCGACGCGAACAGCTTCTGTCCGTTTGCGATGATACTATTGCGACATGAAAAGAGCCGAGCTTCTAAAAACAGTTGCGGAGAGGTACGGAGTTCAGCCTGAGTACCTTTGGGCGCGATGGCCCAACTACGCCGTGCTTCGTCATGCGGGAAACCGCAAGTGGTTCGGCGTATTGATGGACGTGCCCGCAAGACGCCTGGGACTTAGCGAAGCCGGAGCCGACGAGACGGTCGACATCCTGAACGTAAAGGTCGCCCCCGACGATGTGATCGTCCTGCAGTTGGCAGACAGCATCATGCCCGCCTACCACATGAACAAGCAGAATTGGATCTCGATTGCCATCGAGGGCGACATACCCGACGAGTTCGTGCTCGACCTTCTGGAGACGAGCCATCGACTGACTGCATAAAGATGTGGGGTCAGTGAGGCAAAGGGGCCGCCACTTTGCCTCATTGATAAGGTATAGGATTGCAACAACATACAAGCTCAAGATAGGGACGATATGCTGCCAAGCGCATACGACTCATACGATGAGGGCCTGGTGGCCATGCACGGCGGCACGCCCTCCCCTCTCCTGATCGCCGACGGCGAGCTGCGCATTCGCCCGCTTGCCGAGGACGACCTGGAAGCGCTCGCGGGCTGGCTGGCAGACGAGCGCGTGCTGGAGTTCTACGAGGGCCGCGACACCAGCTGGCCGCCCGACAAGGTGCGAGCGCACTTCTTCGAAGAGCCCGAATGCGGAGCTGAGTTCCTGCGCGTTGCCATCGAGTGGCGGGGCGCGCCCATCGGATACGGGCAGGTCTACCGGCTGCACGACGGGCTGTTCGCCGAGTACGGCCTTCCCGACACGGGCGAGGTGGTCTACGCCATGGACCAGTTCATCGGCGCACCAGAGCTATGGGGCAAGGGCCTGGGCACGAGGTACGTCAACGCCGTGGCGGAGTTCCTGGCGGCCGAGCGCGGCTCCGCGGCCGTTGTCATGGACCCGCGCGTGGACAACCCGCGGGCGGTGCGCTGCTACCAGAAGGCGGGGTTCGAGACCGTACGCCTTCTGCCCGACCATGAGCTTCACGAAGGCGAGCTGCGTGATTGCTGGCTTATGAGGAGGACGCTCGCTTAATAGCCCATCCCTGCGAAGCACCCGCGCCCCACGAGGCGCATCTCGTACATCCGCCGATGCGAAAATCGTCCATAAGACCGCATTTCGTACATCTGCCTATGTGGAAATCATCCATGAGGCCACATTTCGTACAATTGCTGTTTGCTTGTGCACGTAATCGCGCCTCGTGGACGGTTTCAGACCCGCACCCGCTAAGGCTCGAAAGTGAAATGCCTGTTCACAGCCCTGCGGGGTTTCGGCAGGTCCCGAAAAACCCTCCACGAGACCTCATTTCGACCACGCACCATCCGCAGATGCACGAAATCGCGCCTCGTGGACGGTTTCCCACCCGCGCGATATGACGATGAGGCAAAGGAGCGGCCCCTTTGTCTCATTCCTTCTTCCCGTTAACGGCGATACATCGCGGCAGCAGCTTCCATCTCGCGACATCCCTGTCGAAGCCATCGTCCCCGTACAAGAAGTAGCTAGTCTGTTCGAATACGAGTTCTTCCGTATCGTAATTGCATCTTGTTTCTTCAATGTGGTCAGTCACCGTCATGTGGAAGCGGCTCGTAGCACTTATATATGAGGTCGGAAGCTCCCTCGCGAGCGCAAAGCAGACGTCATAGAAGAAACCCGCGAAATCCGAATCAACCGACGAAATATATCGCTGCAGATCTGAGCACCGGCTGATATAGATTGTATTCCCATAGTACGAGAGCCGTTTAAGAGCACAGTTCGGGTACTCGCTGAGCAGCTCCGATTCGGGATATGCGCGGAGCCTTTCGCGCTCTTTAATAAAGGTGCTGTAATCGTCGCCTATTCGACAAAGCACCGAGATCCCATCCAGATAATAGAACTTGATCATATCGGCGACGACTTGTGTTGCCTGTTTTACACTCCCAGCTTGGATAAAGATTTCAATATCTGTCTGTTGTCCCATGATATTCCCTAGTTTTCATCATCCAGTCAGTCTTATTATCTGGTCTGCTTCGTCTTCCAGTCGGCTTCAGCTTCTGCCGATTCGTCTTCCGGTCAGCTTCATCTGCCGGCCGATTGTGTCTTCCGGCCAGCTTCATCTGCCGGCCGATTGTGTCTTCCGGCCAGCTTCATCTGCCGGCCAGATCGGCTGTCTAAGATTACTTGTTCGAAACACACTCCGGCGCGATGATCCAGTCTGCCGTGACGCTGTTTCCCAACTCTCCCTGGCGCTCTCCTTCGAGCTCTTCCTGGGGTTGCTCGAAATGGATAGCGATCGCGTCATACTCTGCCAGGGTTTCCTGTACAAAGTCTGAATCGGCCTCTGTATGGCGGCACACTGCCCGATATGTCTTCAGGGGAAATATCAGCGCCAACAGGAAGCACAGGTAGCTGAAGAAGCCTTCTCGATCTTTTAGCTGCAGATCCGGCACCGGTCCCTGAATGTCTGCGCATTGCTTCAGGACGATATCCGCCCCGTCCTGGGACAGGTATTGATGAGCGCAGTCCGGATGCTCGCTCAAAAGCTTGTCCTTATCATAGTCCCTGATAATCTCATTGAAATTCATCACATACAGCTGGAACGGATCGTTGCGAACAGCCTCTTCGCTATCGCTGAAAAACCCGTCTTTGTATAGATAGAAACACGTTACCGCTCCTTCCACGTACGGAAATGCGGCTGCAGCATCGTTCTCGTTGCGGAAGCTGATTTTGATCTCTGTCTTCTCTTCCATATTCCCCATTCCTTCACGGCCTCCATTTAATACTGGATTGTACAGCACTCTTCACGCCTGTATATGTGACGGAGTCGGGTGCTTAGTCGCATGCCAACGTCCCTCCCCGAATGCCGACGCACTAGAAAGCATGCCAAACCCCGCCTAGCGTGCAGTGGGAGCCCGCGGATTGCACGCTAGGCCGACATTGGAGTGGTTTTGGCTGTGGCCGAGATCCGTGACCTGCGGAAATACCCCGTCGCGTCCGTAACCAATCTATCTGCAGAAACGTGCTATCCGTTGCAGGAAATCGGGTGCCTCTTCGTACAGGCCATGCCCCAAACCCTCGTACAGGTAGAGCTCGCTATCGGGAATCATTTCCGCAATCTCAACCGATGCGTCCGCGGTGACGATCTTGTCCTCCGTGCCCCCGATGACCAATGTCGGGCAGGTTATGCTAGGGAGCTGATCGTATGCATCGTGCGTGATGCACGACTCCGCCTGCGTGAGGAACCGCGCGAAGCTTTTCGGCTTGCCCACGCTTCCAAGCAGCTTGTACTCGAGCCGAGCCGTTTTCATCCGCTTCTCGGAATATGACCGCTCGGCGGTATCGAGCATGATTCCGCGGTAATCGCCGCGCCTCGCCATGCCCATCCAGCGTTCAACCACGTCATTGATCGTATCGTTAGGACGGCTGAGCGTCACTACCAGCACAAGCTTGTCCACCTTGTCCGGATGGTCAATTGCCAGCCACTGGGCGATCATCCCGCCTTGCGAGACGCCGACAAGCGCCACCTTTTTTAACCCCAGCTTCTCCAGCGCTTCGTTCAGGTCGGCGGCCATCTCGCGCGTGGTCATGTGCTTGGGCAGTTTCCTCCGGCGGCTGAACACGTACACCGTGAAATCCCTCATGAGCGAGCGGTACATCAACGCGAACGGAACCGCCATCCCCCTCACGGTTTTCAACCCGTCGCCCACGCCGGGAAGCATGACCATGACGCGCGGTCCGCTACCGAAACGGATGTAGTCCATCTTGCCAGCGTCAAGCGTCACAAAGCCGTTTGCCGCATGCAAAGCCAGGATAATAGCCATCTTCTCACCTCACTGGGCCAACCATTCGAGCGTTGAGACAAAGGGGCCGACCCTTTGTCACATCGTCAAATCACCTGACCTCGTCATACACATCCATCAACCCGTTTATGGCGCTCCCGTAATCCGAGTCGATCAGCGTGACCTGCTCCCCGCAGCACGTGAACGACCCGATGTAGGCGCGGTTGTCCTCCTTAAGCGAGTCGCGCGTACATGCTGAGTCGTCCAGCCTCTTCTCTATGTCGGAAGCGTGCGCGCAGATCTCGTCGAAGTGGGCATCGATGTACTCGTCGGACATGGCAAGGCAGACGAAGCGGATCGACCGGAGGTATATCTCGTCGAAGTCTTGCCGCCAATCAGGCGGGATGTAGCAGCCCTCGACTATTAGGTTCTGACCGTTCTCGATTGCAGTTTTCACGATTTCCCTGACTATCGGCCAGAGGAATACGGTCAGGGCATCGTCGTCTTCTGGCGTGAGTGCGGTGTTCCCGCTGCGGATCAGCCCCATCTTCAGGTGGTCGATGGAGAGGCAGGGGTAGCTGTACTTTTCGAGCATACGCTGCGCCAGCAGGGTTTTCCCTGTATGCGATGCACCAGTGATCAAGATGACCATAACCGAGCCCTCAATCCACTCTCTGTTTTTGAATGAGACAAGCTGTCTGACATCTTGTCAAAATGAGAGAAAGGGGCCGCCCCTTTGTCTCATTCTTTCTTCCCGTTTACGGCGACACAGCGCGGCAGCAGCTTCCATCTCGCGACATCCCTGTCGTAACCACCGTCCCCATACAAGAAGTAGCTAGTCTGCTCGAATACGAGTTCTTCCGTATCGTAGCGTGCTCTTGTCTCTTCAATGTGGTCAGTCACCGTCATGTGGAAGCGGCTGGTAGCACTAAACTCTGCGGTCGGAAGCTCCCTCGCGAGCGCAAAGCAAACGTCATAGAAGAAGCCCGCGTAATCAGAATCTACCGTCGAAAGATACCGCTGCAGATCCGAGCACCTGCTGATATCTATTACGTTCGCATAGTACGAGAGCCTTTTAAGGGCGCAGTTTGGGTATTCGCTGAGCAGCTCCGATTCGGGATATGCACGGAGCCTTTCTCGCTCTTTGATAAAGGTGCTGTAAACGTCGCCTACCCGGTCAAGCACCGTGATCCCGTCCAGATAATAGAACTTGATCATATCGGCGACGACTTGATACGCCTGGTTTACGCTCCCGCCATGGAGAAAGATTTCGATGTCTGTCTGTTGTCCCATGATATTCCCTATGTTTTATCTTCTGGTCAGTATCATCCACCGGTCGGATCGGCTGCTTAAGATTGCTTATTCGAAACGCACTCCGGCGCGATGATCCAATCTGCCGTGACGCTCTCTCCCGGCTCTCCTTGGAGCCCTTCTTGGGATTGCTCGAAATGGATGGCAACCGCGTCATACTCTGCCAAAGTTTCCTGTACATAGATTGAATCGGACTCTGTATGGCGACACACTGCCCGGAATGTCTCCAGGGGAAATATCAGCGCCAGCAGAAAGCACAGGTAGCTGAAGAAGCCCTTTCGATCTTTTTGCTGCAGATCTGGCACTAACCCCTGTAGGTCTGCACATTGCTTCAGGACGATATCCGACCCGTCCTGGCACGGATAGTTGATAGCGCATTCCGGATGCTCGCTCAACAGCTTTTCTGTTCCATGCTCCCTCATTATCGGACCGCAATTCAGCGCATACAGCTGGAACGGATCGTCGCGAACAGCCTCTTCGCTATCGCTGTAGAACCCTTCCTTATATAAATAGAAACACGTTACCGCGACTTCCATGTACGGATATGCGGCCGAAGCAGTGTTTTCGTCGCGGAAGCTGATTCTGATCTCTGTCTTCTCTTCCATATTCCCCACTCCTCCACGGCCTCCACTTGATTATGGATTGTATGAGACAAAGGGGCCGCCCCTTTGTCTCATTCGGTTCTCGCGTGTCCACCTCAGGTTTCAGCAGAAAAGCGCCCGACACATGAATGGCATACCGGATAGCCCATTCATACCCGGTATGCCATAAACCTCAGCCAGGAAACACCGCGCCCTGCACCGCGCCCGAGCAACGGTTTGCTACGCTGCGCAAGCTGCAATGTGGCACATTGTTCCCGAAACAGTGTGCCGACCTTGGGTTACTCGAGGTTACGGAGCCTGACTCGGATTAGGATGACGGCCATTAGGGAGGCGATTAGTGTGGCTAGAGCCAGGGTGCCCAGGTTCGAATCGCCGGTTGCGGGGAGTGTGCGCCCGCCGTCGTACGTTGCCGACTCGGCTTTGGTTTTGTGCACTACGGCGCCGCTTGCCTCCGAGTCATCGGTGTCGAGGTCTTCCTCTTCTTCCGGGTCGTCTTCGTCATCGACTACGGCATCGTCGTCCACTACGGCAGCAGGCTCCTTATTTTTCTCGATGAGGACTTTGGAGGCGACGTCGCCCGAGACGGAAATCGTCTGACCAAGGACGGTGTCGCCATCCATGAAGTCCACGACCTGACCCTGCTCGGGGTCGACGATGGAGCTGTTCTCGATGGTTATCGTACCGTTAAAGGCCGCAATCGCCTTGTCACCGGAGCGTGACTCCGCCTCGACGGTGCTGCCGTCGAAGACGATGTTGCCGTTGGGAGAGATAGCCCGCCCGTTGGTCGATGTGGCCTTGAGGTTGGAATCGGTGACAGTCAGGTCGCCGTCTCCGTGAATGCCGTGCCCGCCGCCGAGGGCCGCCACGGTGGAACCAGCGACATCCATCGCCTCGCCATACTTGATGCTCTCGCCGCTGCGGGAGGAGGCCGTGACGTTAGAATCGCTAATCTTCACCGAGCCATCCGCAGAGATTGCGGCGCCCTCCTCGGTCGAGACCTCGACCGAGGAGGCATCCACGTTCACGTCGCCGCCGGCGGCGATGCCCTTGTCGTCAGCCTCCACGGTGACGTTGGCGCCGTCGCTTACGCTCACGTCGCCACTGGCCGTGATGCCGTCTTTATTCGAACTCACCTCGAGACTGCCCTCGCCCTTGATGGTGAGACTGCCCCCGGTGACTTCGATGGCCGCGTCGCTGCCCGAATCACCGTCCGACTTCGTGACCGTGTTCTCGTTGGTGACTGTTACCGCCAAATCGCCTTCGGCGGAAATCGGTCCGCCGCCGTAGCCGTCAAGCGCCATGTTATCCTTGCCGTCCCAGGACCAGCCCTGCCCGGCAGATTCCGTATCGTAGTCCTGGTCGACGTGGACCTTGCTCGCCGCGAACGCGTACTGCGGCACCACGATAAGCGCTGCTGCGATAACCGCGACGAGGACGCGCATGGTGCCGCTCCAGCGCGGCTGGGGCGCGCACTTTTTCCTCGCCAAGCCCGTACGGAACCACACCGAAGTCATGATGTCCGGGTTTGCAGCGTGTTTGCCGACATGGAAGCCGGAACGCGTTACTTGTTCAATGTCGTGTTTCATATGACGGTTACCTTTACCCTTCTCCACATACCGTTGTTGGCGATGACGTACACGTCGCAGATGCCCTTCTTCAAGGCGGTGATCACGCCCTTCGGCGAAACCTTGGCGATGCCGGTGTTCGTGCTCACGTACCTAAACTTGCTCACCTTCTTGTAAAGCGGCTTGCTCGTCAGCGTCTTGACGATTTTCGCATTAATTGTACTCGTCTTCCCAATCTCGAGCGATACCTCTGTATTGCTCACCGTGACCTTCTTGGCATTGGCCTTGGCCTTGCCCAGCGTTACGTACGCAACCTTCGACGTCGCGAGGTAGACCCGCTTGCCGTTAATCATCTTGAAGGCCTTCACGCGGAAACGGTAGTTCTTGTTCTTGGCCAGCTTCTTCGTGGTCAGTCTCAGCTTGTTAGCCTTGACCGTCTTGAGGACGCTCCACTTCTTGCCGCCGACCGTGTGGTAGTAGACCACGTATCCGCTGGCGGCCTCGTACTTTGTCCAGCTCAGCTTCGCGCGCGTGCTGCTCTTCTTCACTGCCTTGACAACGAGGTTCTTGTCGATTCGCCACACGAAGGTCTTGGCAGCGGTGGTGCCGTCGGCCCAGACATACCCGGCAAGGAGCTTCGCAGTAACCTCATAGGCGCCGTTCTTCCTGGCGGATTTCGTGCCGGAGAGCACGTAAGCGCTGTTGGAGACGATGCCCGTGTGCATCATCGTGTCGTAGACGAAGTGCTTGACCTCGGGCACGGCGACCTTCTTCGGGTTGATGACCCAGGTGATGGTCTTCGAACCCTGGGTGCCATCGGCCCACACATAACCGTTGCCGAGGACGAGCTGGACCATATAGGTGCCGATGTCCTTCGCCTTGTACGTGCCGACCGCCGTGACACCCATCGGGATCGCGACGCCGACCTGGGTCTGCGTGTTGTAGGTGAGCGTCTTGCCCACGGGAACCGCGACCGTGATGTAGGACGTCTTCACGTTGTTCACGGGCTTGCCCGTCCCGTTCTTGATGGATGTGTTGACCGCCCGCGTGGTGAGCGGCTCGTTCTTGGTACCGACGTCGCCCGCCGCATCGAGGTTGAGATTGATTGCGTCGATGTTCGGGTTGCCGCCGTTATCGCCCGCGTACACGCTGCCGTTCGCCTTGATGTCCACGTCATCACCGATGATGCTGTTGATCGTCGTGTCATTGGCGAACACGAGATCCATGTCGTCGCCGGACGCGGAAATCGAATCGGCGTTCACGCTGAGCGGGTTCGTGTCGGTGCCGATGTTGCCCTCGGCCCTGATGGTGGCATTGCCTGCGTTGATGTTCGCGGAGGCGTCGGCGTTCTGCTCCGCGGTGATGGCACCGTCGACCGCCAGGTCGAGGTCGCCCGCCGTCGTGAGGCTGCCGATTTCGAGGTCGCCGTCGTTGTCGATGTTGGCGTTGCCGTCGATGGTTCCGGCAAGCGCGTTCCCCTCGAGCTGCAGCGGCTTGTTGTCCGCACCCACGTTGCCGCCGTTGAGCGTGTTGAGTTCGATGGCATCGCCGGTAATGGTGCTGTCGCTCGTGATGTCGCCACCCGCGCTGAGCGCGACGTCGCCGGAATCGTTGGTGAAGCTACCGATGTCGAGGTCACCCTTCTCGTTGAGGTTGACGCCGGTGCCGGCGGTGATGTTGATCGTGCCGCCTGCCTCGGTTTCGAGCCCATTGTCGGAAGCGCCGATGGAACCGCCCGCGCTGAGCGTGATGTCGCCGGTGGCGCCGACGCTCGGAACCGCGTTGTTGGCGGCGTCGAGCTTCTCGTTAGCCAGCTGCTGGGCGGCTTGCGCTGCCGCTTGCTTTGCCTCGGCTTCTGTGCGGGCGTCATCCGCGGCCGTCTGAGCCTGGGATGCGACCGCCGTCGCCGCGTTGAGCTCTCCCTGCGCCGTCGCGAGGCTTTCCCCGAGCTCGGCTTTCTGGGTTTCCAGGTCGCCCTTGCTCGCGTTGAGCTCGTCGATTTGTGCTTGCTTTTCCTCGGGGGTCAGGTTCGGATTAGCCTGAATTGCCGCAATCTGACCGTCGATGTCGGCAATCTGGTCTTCCAAACCGGCAATCTGGCCGGCGAGACCGTCGACCTTATCCTGGGCGGCGCCTTGCGCGGCCTGCGAAAGGTCGGCCGCCGCCTTGAGTTCATCCGCAGTGGCCGTCGCCGCGTCCGCGGCATCCTGCGCCACGTTGGCATCGTGCTGGGCCCGAGCCGCATCCTGCAAGCTCGCGCCGTTTGCCACGTCGGTGATGGAACCGGGGACGGAAATCACGACATCGCCCTCGCTGGCGACCACCGTGTCGATGACGAGATCGCCGGAAATCTCGGCCACGTAAACGTTCGTGCCCGCAGCGGAAAGCGTGCTTGCAGCGGTGTCGCCCGTGTCGACCTTGATAGGCGAATCCGCGGTGCCGACGCTGCCGTCCTTGGCCATGAGCGCAATCGCATCGCCCGTGACGCTGGCGTTCTCGTCGGCGTTCAGGATGTTCGCTGCACCCGTAAGGCTCGCCAAGCCGTCGACCGCGATGGTGCCGATGACCAGGTCGCCCTCGGTGTTGTCGAGCTTCAGGCTGCCGTTCTCCACGCCGAAGACGTTGACCTCGGCGTCGTCGCGGGACTCAGCGGTCACGGTGAGGTCGCCCTGGCCGGAGAGGTTGATGGCGCCCGCCGTGTCGATATTCAGGCCGTCGCCCGTATCCGCGATGGCGACGACGAGCGGCTTGCCCTCGGCGCCGACGGAGCCATCAGCCGTCGTGGACGTGATGGTCGCCGTGTTCGCTGCGAGGTTCGTGCCCGTGGTCGCATCGCCCGCGCCCGCCGTCACACTGCCGTCGACGGTGAGCAGCAGGTTCTCGCCCACCGACAGGTCGTCGATGGCGAGGTCCTGGGTATTCACGATGGCGGCGTCGCCCGCGATGGTGCCGGAAAGGCTGTTCGCGACAAGCTGCAGCGGGTTATCCGCGCTCATGACGTCGCCGCCCTCGGTCGTGTTGAACTCGGCCGCATCGGCGTGAATCGTCACGTTGCTCACGATGTCGCCAGAGGCGCTGAACGTCGCATCGTCGTCGTCCTTGCTCATGCCGTCGGCCGTCTGGTACGACCCGATGAGCATATCGCCCGTCTCGGAGATGGTCACGTCATCTTCGGCGGTGATGTACGTCGTGCCTTCGACCTGCGTGTCAAGCGAATTGCGCGGGCTGCTCGCGTCGCCCTTGACGCCAATGGCGCCGCCCGCGAAGAGGTTGAGGTCTCCGCCGGTGACAATGACACTCGGGTCGCTGACGCTGCCGCCGGCATCGGTGATGCTGCCAGGCGCGATGATCGTTGCGTCGCCGGCGCTGGCAACGACCTTGCCGATGACGAGGTCGTCTGTCTGCTCGACAGCGTAGACCGTGGCGCCAGAAGCGGACAGCGTGCCTTGCTTGGCGTTCCCCGCCGCCGTATTGACGATGGCCGGGCTGAAGTCGGTACCGACCGTGCCATTCTTCGCGGTGAGGTTGATGGTATCGCCGACGATCGGGTCGCTGCCGTGCGCGTTCTCCACAACCGCGCCGTTCACGAAGAGGACGTTCTTCTCGGCCGTGATGTCGACCGTGCCGCCTGCTTCAATGGTGCCGATAATGAGGTCGCCGGGCACGTAGCTGACGGCGATGTTGCCGTCGGCGTCGATGTCAATGCCGCCCGAAGCCTCCGTGTTAGCAACAGTGATGTCGTTCTCGGCGCTCACGTACAGCTCGTCGACCAGCTCGCCCTTGGCATGGGCAAGCGCGTATTCGAGCGCGGGCAGGGCGGCCTGCTTCTCGGCGAGCTCGGCGGTTAGCGCGTCAAGCTCTGCCGCGGCGGCGTCCCTGCCGCTCTTCATGGTATCGAGCGCGGCAATGAGCCTCGCGAGCTCCGCCCTCATCGTTTCGAGGGCCTGAACCTGCGCGTCAAGATCCTGGCGCTCCAGGTCGGCTGCTTCGACCGCGCCGCTGAGCTCCGAGAGCTCAGCGGCCGCTGCGTTACGTTCTCCCGTAAGCGCCTCGAGCTGCGCCTGCTCCTCTACGGTGAGCTCGCCCTTGGCGTTAAGCTCCTCAATCTGGATGTTCAGCGCATCGACTTCGTCCTGCTTGGCGCCGGCCTGAGCCGTCAGCTCTGCAAGCTCGGCTTCCTTGGCCGCAAGCTGGGCCTTAAGCTCGGCGAGGGCGGCCGCGTTTTCAACGACTTCGGCCTTCTTCTCGTCGGCCTCGGCCTGCTTGGCGGGAATCTGCTCGTCGAGCGTCGCGATTTCGTTCTGCTTGTCGGGGATAAGCTCGCCTTCGAGGGCGTCAATGCGATCCAAGGTCTCGTCGAGGGCCGTCTGGGCGGAAACAACCGCGTCGATTTCGGCCTGTGTCGTAATCGTATCTGCGGTGAGATCCAGGCTTCCCTTGGCCTCGAGGAAGGTATCGTCGCGCGAGATGGTGTCCATGTGGTCGCTGATGTTCACGACCAGCCTATCGTCCTTGCTGCCGATGGCGCCGTTCACGGCGCTGACCTTGGCGGTCGCGGCGGTGACGTTGACCCCGTTCGTCAGGACGTTCACTACGTCGCCCGTGTTGCACACGAGCTCGGCATGACCCGTCGCCGAAACGTTGTCGATGCCCATGTCGCCCGAAACCTCAGTGACATACACGTTGGCGCCGTCGGCGTCGATACGCGTCGCAACATCGTGGTCGTCGACCCGCATCCAGTCGTAGGAGAGGTCGGTGTCGAGGGTAATCGTAATCGCAATCGCGCCGTCGGCGCCGGTGGTCACGACATATGCGAGGTCGTCGGCGGTGCTTTCTCCGATGGTGACGCCCACGGCCGTATCCGTGATCATCTCGTCGACGCGCACGGGCGCCGTAGCGCTTCCGATGTCGCCCGAAGCCTTCAGGCTGATATCCTCAGCCACGATGTGCGCCTGCTCGCCCTCGAGCAGCGCGCCGGCGATGATGCTGCCGTCCGCCACGTCGATTGAGACGTCGCCGCGCTGCGAGACGATGTTCTGCGCGATGAGGTCGCTTGCCTCGGTAACGGTGATGTTGATGTCGCCGTCGTTATACATGTTCACATTGCCGGTGGACGTGCCGTAGGCCACGTTGAAGGCACGCGGCGCGGGATCGTTCGGCGTGCTCTCGTTGGCGCTGAAGGCGCTGCCGTCGGTATGCGTGGCGGTGCCTGCCTCGATGCTCTCCTTCGTGATGCCGGCCTTGTCGATGGCATCGGCGTGCGCCGCGGTCTTCTGGGCCTCGGTGAGCAGGCTGTACATGAGCGTCGCAAGGTCGCGGACCGCAACCTGCGCGCTATCGGCCAGCTGCACGTCGAGCAGGTCGGTCAGGAACGCCGTCTGGATGGCGGTGTCGACTTGGCCGACGAGGCCATCGTAGATTGCAGCGGCACGCTCGAGGCGGGCAGCCGCGATGTCGTCGAACAGCGTCCGGTTGCCGGCCTTGATGGTCTCAATGGCCTCGACGCGGGCTTCTTCGGTAAGCGTTTCGTCGGCAACAAGCTGCGCGATGGCGGCTTCGTTATCGGCGATCTGCTCCTTGGATGCCCAGAGCGCGTCGGAGCTGTAAGCCTTGATGGCGTCGATCCTGCCTTCGAGCTTGGCCTTGCGGGTTTCGAGCTCTGTGGTATCGAGTTCCTGCGCCTCGTTTTCGGCGATTTGCGCCACGACTTTGTCAAGCTCGGCCTCGAGCTCGGCCGTCGCCGCCGCAATCTGGCTCAGCAGCTCCGCCTTGGCGGCTTCGAGCTCGGCCAGCTGGGCGGCCTTCTCCTCTTCAGTAAGCGCTGCGTCGGCCTCGACCTCGGCGATCTGCTGCACGATGTCTACCGTCTCGCCACGCCAGATGCGAACCTGGATCTGGGAGATCTTATCCACGAACTGCGCCTTGCTCTCCGTAAGGGCCGCGAGCTGCTCGGCCCGCTGCTCCTCGGTGAGCGTGGTGTCGTTCGTGGTGGCCTCGATTTGCTGCTCGATGCCGGCCAGCTGGTCCTGCAACCCAGCAAGCTCGAGCGATTCGATGGAAACGTCGCCCAGGATGATGCGGACGGCTGTGAGCCTCTCGCCATCGAGGATCTCGGCGCTGTCCGTCAGCGCGTCGGCCACGAAGACCTTCGTGCTGTCGAATCCGAGCGCGTCGAGCATCGCCGCGAGCTCCCCTGCCG
>JAFRJC010000174.1 GCA_017432445.1 Eggerthellaceae bacterium
AGAAGATTCTCGCGGAGACGGGCGTCAACCCCGACACCCGCACCGACGACCTCACCGAGGAAGAGCTCTCGAAGCTGCGTGACTACATCCAGAACAACCTCACGGTCGAGGGCGACCTGCATCGCGAGGTTTCCCAGAACGTGAAGCGTCTGAGGGAGATCGGCTGCGACCGCGGCCGTCGTCATCGTCGCGGTCTCCCTGTCCGCGGCCAGCGCACGCACACGAACGCTCGCACGCGCAAAGGTCCCAGGAAGCAAATCGGCGGAAAGAAGAAGTAGGGTAGTCACATGGCACAGAAGAAAAATGTCAAGACGCGCGTCAAGCGTTCCGAGCGTAAGAACATTGCCGTTGGCGCCGCGCACATCAAATCCACGTTCAACAACACCATCGTCAGCATCACCGACCCGCAGGGCAACGTGATCTCCTGGCAGTCCGCCGGCACGGTGGGCTTCAAGGGCTCTCGTAAGTCCACGCCGTTTGCTGCCCAGATGGCTGCCGAGGCTGCTGCCAAGACCGCCATGGAGCACGGTTTGCACAAGGTTGCTGTCTTCGTGAAGGGCCCCGGTTCGGGCCGCGAGACCGCCGTTCGTTCGCTGCAGGCAGCGGGCCTCGAGGTTTCCAGCATCCAGGATTGCACGCCCATCCCGCACAACGGTTGCCGTCCGCGCAAGCGTCGTCGCGTCTAGTTCGAAAGGATCCATATCATGGCAATTGACAGGACTCCGGTTCTGAAGCGCTGCCGCCAGCTGGGCATCGACCCGGTTGTGCTGGGCTATACCACCAAGGAATCGAAGCGCGAGCCCAAGCGCCGTCGCAAGGAAAGCGAATACGGCATGCAGCTGCGCGAGAAGCAGAAGGTCAAGTTCATCTACGGCGTACTCGAGAAGCAGTTCCGCGGCTACTACAAGCACGCACTGCGCCAGGAAGGCGTTACGGGTGAGAACCTGATGCGCATCCTCGAGTCGCGTCTCGACAACGTCGTGTTCCGTCTGGGTTTCGCCCGCACCCGCAAGGAAGCCCGCCAGACGGTTACCCACGGTCACATCACCGTTAACGGCAAGCGCGTCGACATCCCGTCGTACCGCGTTCGTCCGGGCGATCTCGTCGCCGTTGCTCCCAAGGCCAAGGAACTGCTCGTCATCAAGAGCGCCCTGGTCAGCAACGAGCGCGTGACGGTTCCGGCTTGGCTCGAGGTTGATATCGAGAAGCTGCAGGGCAGCGTTCTTTCGCTCCCGACTCGCGATCAGATCGATCTCGACATCAACGAGCAGCTGATCGTCGAACTCTACTCGAAGTAATCGCGCCCGAAGTTAAGGAGGCTTATTCAACATGACAGAGTTCATGAGGCCGACAGTTACAACGGAAGAAGTGAACGATACCGTCGCGCGTTTTATCGTCGAGCCGCTCGAGCGTGGCTACGGCAATACGCTCGGCAACTCGCTGCGTCGCGTTCTGCTCTCTTCGCTTGACGGTGCCAAGGCAACCGCCATCCAGATTGAGGGCGTGCAGCACGAGTTCACCACGGCCGAGGGCGTGATCGAAGACATCACTGACATCGTACTGAACGTCAAGGGTCTGGTTTTCCAGGCGCTTAACGGCGACATCGAAGAAGCTGTTGCTCACGTTTCCGCCGAGGGTCCGTGCGTCGTCACCGGTGCCGACCTGCAGGTTCCGACTGAGTTCACGCTTATCAATCCCGAGCACGTCATCGCGACTGTTGCCGATGGCGGCCAGCTCGAGATGTCCATTCGCATCGGCGTCGGCCGCGGCTACGTCGATGCCGACCGCAACAAGCGCACCGAGGATCCGATCGGCATCATCCATGTCGACTCGCTGTTCTCGCCGGTTCGCCGTTGCACGATGAACGTTACCAACACGCGTGTGGGTCAGCGCACCGACTACGACAAGCTGGTGCTCGAGGTCGAGACCGACGGCTCCATCAAGCCGGTCGACGCTGTTCTCTCCGCCGTCAACATCATCAACCAGTACATGGGCGCGTTCATGGCGCTGGCCGAGGTCGAGGGCGAGGAAGAGGTCGAGGTCGTCTCGATCTTCGCGCCTGAGGGCCAGGAATCCAACGCTGAGCTGGACAAGCAGATCGAAGACCTCGACCTGTCCGTGCGCTCGTACAACTGCTTGAAGCGCGCCGGCATCCACTCGGTGCGCCAGCTGGTCGAGTTCTCCGAGAACGACCTGCTCAACATCAGGAACTTCGGTGCTAAGTCCATCGAGGAAGTCAAGGACAAGCTCATCTCCATGGGCTTGAACCTCAAGCTCTAGGAGACGGTATTATGAGACACAACTACAAGGGCCGTAAGCTGGGGACCAGCCCCTCGCATACCAAGGCCATGAAGCGCAGCCTGACTGCCGCGCTGCTTTACAACGACCGCATCAAGACGATCGAGTCTCGCGCCAAGGAGATTCGTCCCGAGGTCGACCGCATCATCACGTGGGCCAAGAAGGGCGACGTTCATTCCCGTCGTCTGGCTATCGCCCGTCTCGGTGGTGGCGAGGATAACAAGGAAATCGTCCGCGAGATCTTCGAGAAGGTCGAGCAGGGCATGTTCGCCGATCGCGATGGCGGCTACACCCGCATCATGAAGCTCGGTCCCCGCAAGGGTGACGGTGCTCCTATGGTCATCATGGAGCTCTGCACCGAGCCGGTGAAGAAGAAGGCCAAGAAGACCGCCGAGCCGAAAAAGGCTGCCAAGAAGGTCGAGGAGCCCGAGGTCGTCGAGG
>JAFRJC010000175.1 GCA_017432445.1 Eggerthellaceae bacterium
CACTATCCAGATAAGTTCACATAGTATCAAATCTGGCTTGCGAATGCCGACATTCTGCTATCATCATTTGCATGTGCGGGCGTGGCGGAATTGGCAGACGCGCCAGATTTAGGTTCTGGTACCGAAAGGTGTGAAGGTTCAAGTCCTTTCGCCCGCACCATTTTCTCATTCCGCTCGGCCAGCGCTTCGGGGGAATCGGCTATGGACCAGCAAGTGTTCCAGCGCATCCAGGACATGCAGCATGCGGCCAACTTCCTCACGTTGACGGAGGATGGCTTCGGGCGCATCGTCGACGCCCCCTATCTGAACGCGCCCATCGCCAGCGCCTTCGAGCGCATTTCGCGGTTTGAAGATCCCATAGTCGAGCTCGCGCGCCTGGGTACCCACAAAGTGCATAACATCTGCTGGGGCATCGATGTCATCGAGGATTCGCTCGATGACATAGATATGTTGCGAACCTGGACCCGGGAAGGCACCCTCGCCATCCGCCTCATGGCTGGGGGACGCGCTTGAGGCGCACCTCCTCCGCGCGTGCCGCGGATTCGCATAGTCATCGGCGTCTCGCCCGACCATGCCGTGGCCTACACCGACGAGGTCGAGGAAACCATCCGCACGGTAGCACAGGACAAAACGGTTTGCGCCCTGGGAAGCTGCGGCATTGATCGCAACGCCGGCAAGGAGCAAGAGCATGCGTTTGCCCGGCAGATAGCACTTGCGAAAGAACTCGCGCTTCCCCTCGTCGTCGAAACAAGAGGCGCTTACGACCGCGCCCTCGACTTCCTGCTGTCTGAGGGAATGCCCGATAAGGGCGTTGTCCTTCGCGCGGGTGACGCCACATCGGAACAGCTCGCCAAATGGGCCGATGAGGGCTGTTACATCTCGCTCGGACCCGAAGGACTCGACGATCCCCTCTCCTTCTACGACCGCGCCCGCATGCTGCCCGCCGACCGCATCCTGTTCGAAAGCGGCGCGCCCGACGAGCGCCTAGACGTGCTTGCCGGCGCTGACCCGCGCTGCGATCAGGTCGTCTTCGTCGCCGACATCCTCCAGGGAATATGCCCTCCCATCCGCCTCGTGGAGAATTGGCTCACGCTTTTCACGTAGCGGTTTCGACCGCATTGCTTGGGCGGACACCTAAACGCCAATATGAACGCGGGCGATGGAAAACCCCATCGCCCGCGTCTTTCAATCGTTTTACGATGCGCTTAAAGCTCGAAGGTCTCCGTCTTGCTGTGCTGGGCCTTGCGCGCGGTGCGCAACAGGAACTCGTTGTTGTCGTCGGTTTGGCGGATGGACTTGATGAGCATGTCCATGGCGCGCTCCGTGTTGTTCATGTTGGCGAGCAGACGACGAACCGCCCAGATGAGCGGCGCCATCTGGCTGTCGAGGAGCAGCTCCTCCTTACGCGTGCCCGAAGCCACCGGGTCGATTGCCGGAAAGATGCGCCTATCTGCCAGCTGGCGGTCGAGGCGCAGTTCCATGTTGCCCGTGCCCTTGAACTCCTCGAAGATGACCTCATCCATCTTCGAGCCGGTTTCGATCAGGGCAGAGGCGAGGATGGTCAGCGAACCGCCGAACTCGATGTTGCGCGCAGCGCCGAGGAACCGCTTGGGCGGGTAGAGCGCCGTGGAATCCACGCCGCCGGAAAGCACGCGACCCGAAGCCGGCTGAGCCAGGTTGTAAGCACGGGCCAGTCGCGTGATGGAATCGAGCAGGATAACGACGTCCTTGCCGGTCTCGACGAGGCGCTTGGCACGCTCGATAACCATTTCGGCCACGGCGATGTGGTTGTCGGCGGGCATGTCAAACGTCGAGGAGATGACCTCGCCGTGGATGGAGCGCTGCATGTCGGTGACTTCCTCGGGACGCTCGTCCACGAGCAGGCACATCAGGTGCACTTCGGGATTGTTCGCGCTGATGGCAGCCGCGATATCCTTCAGGATGGTCGTCTTGCCGGCCTTGGGAGGAGAAACGATCAGGCCACGTTGGCCCTTGCCGATAGGCGCCACAAGATCGATGACGCGCGCCGTGGTCGTGTTCTTGCCATGCTCCATGAGCAAACGCTCGGAAGGATACACCGGAGTGAGATCGGCAAATCGCGGGCGGTCGGCAAGCTGCTCGAGCGTGAGCCCGTTTACGCGGTTGATCTTCTGGATGGCCGCAAACTTCTCGTTATCGCGTGCCGGACGCGTCGTGCCCTCGATGTAATCGCCCTTGCGCAACCCATTGCGCTTGATGAGTGCCGTGCCCACGTAGCAATCGGTCTCGCCGGGCAGGTAACCCGTAGTGCGCAGGAAGCCATAGCCATCTGCCAGGATGTCGAGGACGCCTTCGACGTCGATGAAGCCCTCGGCTCGAACGCTGGCAGCGAAAACAGCCTCGACCAGTTCGGCCTTCTTCAGGCCCGTCACGTCAAGCTCGAGCGCGGCAGCGCGCTCGCGCAACTCGGTGACCTTGAGCTCTGCAAGGTCCTCTCGCGTAACGGAAGGCTCCACCTCGCGGTTGTTGCGCTGGCGGCGGTTGTGGCGGTTGTTGCGGCCTTGCCCATTTTGGCCGACCGCGCCGTTCATGCCGTTGCGCTGCTGGCGGGCATCTGATTGCTTCTGAGCACGAGAACGGTCGTCAGTCTTTCCAGCCCGCTCAGAAGCCTCGGCGCCCTCGGACGCTTCGGCATTCTGCGCGTCGGCGGACTCAGTTGCATCCACGCGTACGCGGCGCGTCCTGCGGCGGGGCTTCTGCTCCCCCTCGACCGCCTCGGCAGCCTCGTCGGAGGGTTGAGCGGGTTTTTGCTCCTCGGGCGCCACTGCGGGCTGCTCTTCGGGCTTGGCCTGCTCCTCAGCCGCTTCCGATGCCTTGGCGGCAGCGCGGCGCGTGCGTGTCTTCGGGGTTTTCGCCTCTGCTTCGGGGGCAGCGGCTTCGGCAGGCTCTTCTGCCTTTGCCCGCGTGCGCCTGCGCGTCGCCTTCGGCGCGGGCTCCTCTTCGGCTGCAGCGCCTTCGACGGCCGTCGGCGCATCCGGCGCCTCGGCCGCTACGGCCTTCTTGCGGGTGCGGCGCGCCGGCTTGGCTTCCGCAGCCTCCACGGATTCGGATGCTTGTGCAGCAGCCGCTTCGTCGGCTGCCTGTGCGGTTGCACGACGTGTGCGCCTGCGCGGTTTCGGCTCCTCTGCTTCTTGAGAAACCTGGTTTTCGAGCTCTTGATCGGCCATATTACGCGTTCTGCACTTTCTCCCAGTCCTTCATGAACGAATCCAGCCCGCGATCGGTCAGCGGATGGAGAACCATCTTCTTCAAGACGCCGAACGGCACGGTGGCGATATCGGCTCCCATGAGGGCGCACTGCGTGACGTGGTTGGCCGAGCGGATTGAAGCCGCGATGATCTCAACCTTCTCGCCCTTGCAGGTGCAGCTGGTGAAATCGTAGTTGCCGATGGCATCCACGATATTTGCGACCTGCGCCAGCCCGTCGTCGGAGATGTCGTCGAAACGGCCGATGAAGGGGCTGATGTAGCGGGCGCCTGCACGGGCGGCAAGGAGAGCCTGCGGCACGCTGAAGCACAGCGTCATGTTGACGGGCACCTCATGCTTTGCCAGCTCCTTAGTTGCGGCCAGGCCCTCGATCATCGTCGGCACCTTCACCACGATGTTGGGCGCGATCTCGGCAAGCTTCAGGCCGTCTGCCACGATCTCGTCGCGGGTCATGGCCACGCTTTCAGCCGACACGGGACAGTCAGGACCAACGATGTCGCAGATGCGCTTCATGTGCGCATGGAAATCGTCGAGCTTGCCGCCGATCTTGGCATACAGCGACGGATTGGTGGTAACGCCGGCAAGAGCGCCCCAGCTGGCAGCTTCCTCGATCTCGGCGAGGTCGGCAGTGTCCAGGAAAAACTTCACGGCTCCTCCTTAAAGGGAATTACCTGCGACACATCGGGCGCAATACAAGTCGTACCCGAAGGCAGCATGTTTGGGGAAAATAAGGACGCTTGCAATATAACGGATGACAGATTCGCTTGCAAGAAAGTTTCGTAGAAGAACATTTATACTACGAGGAGCTGATGTTATAGCTCTTAAATCGTTACTCGGTTGGGCTTGGGCTACGGGGTGCGAACGTTTTTGCAAACATGAACCTTAGCCATCCGTTAGTGTGACCGAGGGCAAGGAAACGAAGCTCTATGAGGGAGAGGCTGTGGGGTGCGAGCGATTCCGCAGACACAAACCTAAACCATTCATAGGTTTAGTCGAGGACAAGCGAGAACCCCACAGCCTCTCCCCCATAGTACGGCCAGTCGAAAAGCCATGATAACCTTTAATGCAGGGCTATAAGTCATGGCAGAAAGGGCATAAGGCACTTGATGAAGCGCGCGCTTGTGGAAATAGCAAAAGGTGCGTTCAACACCGTCTACCGTATCGCCCGCCCAAAGCAGCGACGCGACGAGGTCGTGTTCCTTTCGCGCCAAGCCGACGAGCCCCGCTTCGACTTCGTGCAGCTTGCGGAGGAGTTTCAACGACGTGGCTGGCAAGTCACGATGCACTTGAAGAAGGTCAAGACGCGCAACCTGCCCGCCTACGCGGTTCACATCCTCAAAGAGCTCAGGCTGCTGGGACGCTGCAGGATCGCCGTGCTCGACCGCTATGACCCGGTGGTCTCGCTTGTCGACTTCGAATGCGAACCTCAAACCAACACAAGCCGCCAGTACGTGAACTGCGAGTTTCCCGTGAAGCCCGTCATAATCCAGCTATGGCACGCATTCGGCGCGTTCAAGAAGTTCGGCTACCAGAGCGTCGACACGCCCGAAGGCCATTCGGCAGATTTCACGAGCACGTTCAACATCCATCGCAACTACTCGTGGGTCGTGTGCTCTGGCGCAGGCGCGCGCGAAGGCTTCGCCGAGGCGTTTGCCTGCCCGCCCGAGCGCGTCATAGCCATGGACCGTCCGCAATATGACGAGCTCGCCAAACAGGCGCGCGAGCGCGTGAGCGTTTCCGAAGCGCGGCGAGCGCAGGTCGATGAGGGCGAACGTCCGTATCGCATCCTCTTCGCACCCACCTTGCGCATCAACGATGAATCGAGCCACCCGGTGCGCGACCTGTACGCCAAACGCGTAGAGCTCGAATCGGCCGTGCGATCAGAATTGGCCACGCTCGGCAGGCCCGACCTCGACATTTGGCTCGAGTTCTCGTTCCATCCCCTCGAGGCTAACCTGCCCGCACCGAGCAACGTATCCGATGAGCTTCTGGCCTGCGATTGCATGGTCACCGACTACAGCTCCATCGTCTACGAAGCTTACCTCTTGGACATCCCCACCCTTTTCTACGTACCCGACCTTGACGAGTACCGCGCCTCACCGGGCCTCAACGCCGATCCAGGCATCTCCTGTCCCAAGCTGTGCTCATCAGA
The DNA here is from genome assembly GCA_017432445.1 of Eggerthellaceae bacterium. GTDB lineage: Bacteria > Actinomycetota > Coriobacteriia > Coriobacteriales > Eggerthellaceae > UBA9715. Next base: position 5,399 of record JAFRJC010000175.1, read on the forward strand.
CATGCACCAGCTCGCACAACAGTTGGCAAGTATTGCAGCATCGCCTTGCGATTATCCGCAAGACCAATTCGCCGCTTTCGCCGCATCCGCTTTCGACATCGACGTCGCCCGCGAAGGCACTGCCGCAACACGCCTGGTTGATTTCGCCCTGCGCTCGATAGCCTGAGCATGACAGCGTAAAAACACCTGACGACCCTCTGTAGAAACTGTTTGCTTCACGGCATTCATATATTCGAATGTTAATATTTTTGAGTTTGGCAGGCTCATTGATGAAAGGCACATGGCACGCAAGGCATGAACGCGCAAAACGACGGATACGGATACGATCGGGATTACCCGTCCCGTGACGTATCACGCGACGTGAACGATGTGCGCAACTACAGCCGCGATCGCTATGGCAGCGGTGCTCGCCATGGTCAGGCTGCTGGTCAGAACCCTTATAACGAGCCCCTGGCCGCCGAGGCGGCAGCGTATTCCAGCTACAACGATGGAATCAACGCGGCAAACACCTCGGCCAAATCCCGTTACAACACCATGTATGCCGACCTGGCGCGCACGAAGCGCAAGCGCTCTCTGGGCAAGCGCATCTTCACCGTCGTCGGTTGCCTTCTCCTGGCCTGCTTGCTCGCAGGCGGGGCTTATGCCGTTTGGTTCACCCACGCCCTGGATTCGGCTTTGGCTTCAGACGATGAAGACTTCGCAGCTCTCGACGAGGTGCTCGTGCCGGCCACCAGAGGCGAACCGTACTATGTGCTGATCATGGGCTCCGACTCCCGCGAGGGAAACTATTCGGCCGCCACCGATCAGCAAGGCGATAACGAGCGCTCCGACGTCATGATGCTCGGCCGCGTCGATGACAAGAACAAGCAGGTCACGCTGCTCTCCATCCCGCGCGACACGCCCTACCAGCTCGCCGACGGCTCGTATATCAAGATCAACCAGATGTACAACTACGAGGGGGCGGCAGGCGCCGTCAAGGCCGTATCCGAGCTGACGGGCGTTCCCATCTCGCATCACGCCTCGGTCCGCGTTTCGGGATTGGAAAACATCGTCAACGCGCTCGGCGGCGTCACCGTCGACGTGCCAGTCGACTTGTCCTACGTCACCATGGACGACAAGGAAGTCACCATCAAGGCGGGAAGGCAGACGCTTAACGGCCAGGAGGCCCAGATCTTCGCCCGCGCTCGCCACGAGTTCGGCGACAACCAGGATCAGCACCGTCAAAGCAACGTGCGCCAGCTTCTGACCGCAATCATCAACAAGATCCTCGACCGGCCCCTGCCCGAGATCCCGGGCCTGGTCCTGCAGCTCGCCGAATACATCGACACCGACATGCGCTCGCTCGACGCTGCTGCCATCGCCATGGCCTTCGCGGGCAGCGAGATCAAGGTCTACACGGGAAGCGGCCCTTCCGAAGGAGCCATCAACGAGCAAGCTGGCCGCAAGTGGCTGTGCTACCTCAACCCCGAAGGCTGGCAGAAGATCATGGCGCTCGTCGAAGCGGGCGAGGAACCCGAAGGCGTGAACTACGAGGAAACGCAGATTCCCTGGACGGAGATCACCGACCAGCCCGATTTCGACAGCTCGCTCGCCCACCATTACTACTACGGCACGCACAAAGACGCCAGTGGCGAATGGGTTTACGGCAAGATCGAGAACTCGGTCGACGCCCTGAACACCGGTCTCCACACCGATTCGGAAGGCGCGCCGGAAGAGGCGGCATACGAGGAAGGCTCCGAGGAGCCTGCCGAAGAATACTCAGAAGAAGGCTAGCCCCTAAGCGCCCGACATATCACCGATACGGGCATCAGGTTTCGGCAGGTTCACACGAAAGGCTCCCATGGCGAATTCGCGAGCAGCACGGACACTTTCACGCTTGGCAATCGTCCTGGCGCCGCTGGTGTCGGTCCTGATCATCGGCCTGGCGACGAGCACGAGCCCCTTTGCCCTCGACGCATGGAACACCTTCCTCAACGACGAGCACAACTATTACTGGTCCGTCTCCCAGATGCAGCTGTTCGGCCAGCCCAGCGGTGTCACCGGCTACAACGAGCAGGCAGCCCCCAATCCCTCGTACGGCTCGTACGGCATCTTCGTCTACCTTCCCTACTACGTCGCCTCGTTCGTCACGGGGGTCAGCTCGCACAACTTCATCTACATCATCAACATGGCCTTCGGCGTTCTTGCCGCAGCGCTCATCGTCATCATGCTCAAGCCCAGCACGAGACAGTCGCTGTGCTTGGCGGCACTTGTCCTGTTCCACTTCATCATCAGCCGCTACTTGTGCTCGGGCATGTCTGAGGGAAGCTACGTGCTGTTTGCGGGCATCGTCATAGCCTGCGCGTTGTATGTGGTGCGGGCAGGCTCCGATGGAAGCCCCGCCCTGGTGGCGTTTGCGCTCATCGCAGTGATCTTGGCATCGGCTTTCTGGGGATGCATGCGCCCCTTCCTGCTCGCTTACATGCTCGTGCCTTGCACGTTGGCCGTAACCAGCACATGCAGACTGGGGAAAGCCGCACGTGCGGGCATAATCGCGCTGGCAGTTGCGGCCACGGCCGCCTCGCTCGTGCTGTACGTGTACTACGCCAAGTACTACGTCGTGCCCTACTTCGATTCCGCAACGATCGCAACCTCGATGGGCGAGCTTGTCCTCGAGGCCCTGCCGGGACTTCCCGCTCAGCACATCGATTGCGTGCTGTACTCGGGCTCGCGGCTCGTCCACCTGAAATGGCAGGGCATCATGGTGTTCGCGTTCGCCGTATGCTGGGTGCTCTTGCTCGTCATGGGCATCCGCGCGGCGCGCAGAGGCAACAAGATGGCCGCAGGGCTTCTAATCGCCCTCATGGTGGCTGGATTTGCCATCTTCGAAGCGCACCTGCTCCTGTACTCCTACAAGCAGATGCATCGCATGTTCATCCCCGTCGACATCATCTACCTGGTGGCGCTCATCTGGTTCGGCGCGGGGCCGATTGCCAAGACCGCGACTGCGCGCACCGGCAAGCACGCGCAAAAGAAAAGCCGCAGTCTTAGCGCCACCCACCCGCTTTGGGTGCCCACCATCGTAACCGTCGTGGCAGTCTGCCTGCTTTGCTCGGGGTCTCTCGCCCTGCACGGCGACGAGTTCAAGCTCCCGCAGTCTGGCGATGCCTACGAAGACGTCGACGAGGACGCATTGCGCACAGAGCTTTCCCAGCTCATGCCCCGATCCGACAACCAATGGGACAACACGATCGCCCATCCCATCGAAAGCGCGGACCTATGGCTGTACTTCGCGATGCCGCGCTACCTTGCGCCCACCACCTGCCAGAACGACTATTTGAGCCAGGCGATTGCCGACGGCTCCTTCAAGAGCAAGTACGTGAGCCTTCCTGAAAGCAGCAAGCTCAACAAGAAGATGGCCGCGAAGTTCACTGTCCTCTACGAAGGCCAAGGCCACGTCATCTACCAAGTCCGCTAAACAGGGCTGATCACTCACCCCAGGGGTGAGTGATCAGGCTCGCGCTCGCTCTTACTTACGAAGCAGCTTGCGGGGCAGCGACTTGAACAAATCGCGCTCGTAGGCATCGGCGCAGGCAATGTAGGCGAAGACGAAGAACAATACCGTATAGGCGGCAATTCCCGCTATGAGCGCACCCCAGCCCACGGGACCGGTCGCTGAAATGATGTTCCACACGAACACGCCGACCGCGCACAGAGGCACGATGGGAAGCATGAAGCGCGCTGCCTGTTTCCAGAAGTGGACCATATCCAAGCCCACCGAGCGAGCATAGTAGAAGTTCACGAGGATATCGCTGACCACGAACAACGTGAGCCCTGTCGCCACGGCTGCACCGATGCAGCCGAACTTTCGCGCTAGCACGATTGCTATGATCACGTTGACGATAGCTGCCACCAGATACATCTTTCCGCGGAAGGCGTACTTGTCGAGCACCTGGAGGATCACGATGCCGATGGACTGCATGATGTCGACTGTGAAGGGCACCATGATGATAACGGCGACCCAGTACGCCTCTTCGAATCCCTCCCCCGCCCACAAGCGGATGAAATCCTGGCCGAAGATGATGAAACCGGTGAGCACCAGCAGAAGCGGCCAGGCGGACAGGCGCGCCACCCTCGCGAACAGGAGGGAAAGCTCGCCCAGATGCCCAGGCTGCTCGGCGATGCGCGAGACCTTCGGCATGAACACGCTCGCCACCGCCTGACCGAGCGGCATGTACGTCAGGCAGATCTGCGCACCGACGGAGTATATGGCGACGGTTTGCGTGCCATAGTAATAGCCCAAGATCAGCTGGTTGGTGCGCCAGAAGATCTCATCGGCCACCACGCCCAGGATGATGCCGCCCGAAAAGCGCAGCAAATCGCGTTGCAGCTGCTCGTCGAGGAAGCGCAGCTGCGTATCCATTCCCAAGCGGGTACGCGCGAAGGTGTGCTGGACCATGCGAAGAGCGAAGTTCAGCGCCAATTGCACCATGCACACGGCAAACGCATTGGGAACGAACTGGATAACCGCAAGCACCACCAAAGGCTGCGCCACGATAACGGCTAACTGGGTGATCTTTAAGAAGACGAACTCCTCATGAGCGGTGATAACCGCTGCAGACAGCGTGTTGCTCATGGTCACGATCAGATTGAGCACGAGCACGGCCAGAAGCAGGCAGCTCTCGTCGAGTTCCCAAGCCGTGAGCGACTGCGCGTACACGACGCGCACGGCCATCATGCAGGCAATGCCCGCTACGATGGCGCCTATGCTGATGATGCGGATGGCCTTGCGCGCGATGGCGAGCGTGTTGGCCATGCCGTCCTCGTCGCCTTCGGCAAGGTACTTGCAGTAGAAGCGCGTCACGCCCGCGCCGAGCGTCGTGTTGACGATGGCGATATAGGCGATGATGGAGCCGATCATCTGGTAGAGGCCGTATTCAGCGCGCCCGATGCCGCCCAGCAGCAAGGGAACGTAGATGAGCCCCACGACCATCTGGCAGATAGTGTACGCATATGAGGCTATGGCACCGCTACGTCTCTTGTTCAATGGCCTTTCGCCTTCCTGGAATGTGACGATTCCTCAGAGGGATTGTCACATTTATTGGCCTTGCGCGGCGTACTTGGCCTCGGTGGCTTCCTTCGCGCCGCGCCACCACGCCTCGTTGTCGGCGTACCACGCGATGGTGGCGGCCAGGCCCTCGGCAAAATCGGTGTGCTTGGGTAGCCAACCGAGTTCGGTGCGAAGCTTCGTGGAATCGATCGCGTAGCGGCGGTCATGGCCGGGGCGGTCGCGCACCCAGTCGAAGTCGTCGGGCTCCTTGCCCATGGCGGCCAGAATGGAGCGCAGGACGTCGATGTTGGAGCGCTCGCCATCGGCGCCTATCAGGTACGTCTCGCCGATGCGCCCGCGCGTGAGGATCTCCCATACCGCCGAGGAGTGGTCCTCGGTGTGGATCCAGTCGCGCACGTTCAGGCCGTCGCCATAGAGCTTCGGGCGGATGCCGCAGAGGATGTTCGTGATCTGGCGCGGGATGAACTTCTCGATGTGCTGGCGCGGGCCGTAGTTGTTCGAGCAGTTGGAGATCGTGGCCTTGACGCCGTAGGTGCGCACCCACGCGCGCACGAGCATGTCGGACGAGGCCTTCGTGGAAGAGTACGGGCTGGACGGGCGGTACGGCGTCTCCTCGGTGAAACGCGCCGGATCGTCGAGCGCCAAGTCACCATACACCTCGTCAGTCGAGATGTGGTGGAAGCGCGTGCCGTGCCTATGTGCGGCTTCGAGCAACGTGTACGTGCCTTCCACGTTCGTGCGCAAGAACGGCGCCGGGTTGGCGATGGAGTTGTCGTTGTGCGACTCGGCGGCGAAGTGGACGCAGGCGTCCGCCCTCTTGAACAGCTCGTCGACGAGCGGCCCGTCGCAGATGTCGCCGTGCACGAACGTCAGGCGCTTCTCGGGGATGCCCGCCAGGTTCTCGCGGTTGCCCGCGTAGGTCAGCGCATCGAGCACGGTCACGTGCACATCGGGCTGGTTATCCACCACCCAGTGCGCGAAGTTGCTGCCGATGAACCCGGCTGCGCCGGTCACGATGATGTTCTTGAATTCAGCGTCGGCCATTGTCGTCTCCGTTCGCAATGCGGAATAGGGTTAGCCCCTTTCCCGCATTTCCTATTCTCTTCAATCGTTCTTCGGGTAGTAGATCTCGCCGTCGGCAACGCGCTTGAGGTACTTGCCGTAATCGGACTTCCCATACAGCTCGGCCTGCTCGCGCAGCGTCTCGAGCGGGATCCAGCCGTTGATGTAGGCGATCTCCTCGAGCGAGGACATCTGCACGCGCTGGGAGTTCTCCACCACGCGCACGAGCTCGGCGGCGTTGAACAGCGAGTCCATCGTGCCGGTGTCGAACCACGAGTAGCCGCGGCCGAGCGTGACCACGTTAAGCGACCCGTCCTCCAGGTACATCTGGTTGAGCGTCGTTATCTCCAGCTCGCCTCGGGCAGAGGGCTTCACCTGCTTGGCGAAGTCCACCACACGGTCATCGTAGAAGTACAGCCCCGTGACGGCGAAGTTCGACTTCGGGTTGGCGGGCTTCTCCTCGATGGAGATGGCCTTGCCGTTCTCGTCGAACTCCACAACGCCGAAGCGCTCGGGGTCCTCGACGTAGTAGCCGAACACCGTCGCACCTCTCTCGTTCTTGCGCGCGCGCGTCAGATGCCGGCCAAGGCCGTTGCCATAGAAGATGTTGTCGCTCAGGACAAGCGCGCATGAGTCGCCGTCGATGAACTCCTCGCCGATGAGGAAGGCCTGCGCAAGGCCGTCGGGCGAAGGCTGCACGGCATAGTGCAGCCCCAGTCCGAACTGCGAGCCGTCCTGCAGCAAGTTGCGGAAGTTGGGAAGGTCCTGGGGAGTGCTGATGATCAGGATGTCGCGG
>JAFRJC010000176.1 GCA_017432445.1 Eggerthellaceae bacterium
CTTGCGTGTCGTCAGCATGGGCGCGCATGAGATCCGTGAGGGCTTCGAAGCGTGACCGGACAATCCCCTGGGTGTCGTTCGTATGGGCGCGCATGAGGCTCGTCAAGTCCTTTGCGCTCGAGTGCACAGCCTCCTTCGTACCCTTGGCTTCAGCTTTTGAAATCTCCTCCAATCGCTTAAAGCCCTCTTCGACTGTCTTTTGAAACGCCTCGAATTCTGCATGCGTTACAGGGCGATAGCGATCAAAACCGTCTGCCACTGACATGTGTAAGTCCTCCCGATTATCGGTTTCCTTCCGAGCAAATCTCGGATGCAAGAGCTGTCTAATTCATCTTATAGAGATGCAAGCGTTCGATTGCTTCCTCCCATGACATTTGCATCATTTCCTCGAACGCGCTTTTTCTCCAACCTTTTTCACCAGGCCTGTAAAGCCATCCCTCGCGTAAACGCCGGCCACTTTCTGCGTGATGCCCTTCTTGCTCGATTTCCCTTTGGCAGATTCGGGTTTCGCGCTCGCCTCCTCGAGGCTTGACTGTATTGTCTCTAGCAGCAGTGCACGTTGCTCGGGGCGATAGAAATAATCCTCATCTTTTCCTGACACCCCCAAATCATCGAGCCATTCATCGTTGAGCTTTTCGGACATCAGGCGCTGGGTCTTCTCATCGACGCTGCGGACATGCCAAGCAGCAAGCTGTACGCAGTAGTTTATGTAGTCTTGTTCATACCGTTCGTAAACGCCCCATGCGTTGAGCTTTTCGCGTAAAGCGACGAGCGCATGGTAGAAGCACTGCCAGCTATCATCACGGGTTTCGGACAGGCCGCCGACGTCGCGACGATAGTGCGCCAGCACGTCGCTGAGAGTTGCAATCCTGCCTGCCCTGACTATGGCGCTGAACACGAACAGCAGGTCGTTCGTCGTGCGTTGCTCCTGGAATTGAAAGCCCTCGACTTGCACGAACTCTCTTCTGAACAGCTTATCCCAGGCCCATCCCATGAATGCGTTGAAAACATCGGTCTCGATATCCGCGCCAGCGAACGGCTCCCTTTTGGGAAGCAGTTCCGTCCGCATAGTGTGCCCGAGCCCCTTCTTCTTGCCGGTCTTCGTGCTGAACTGGTCAGACCTGAACACGACGACATCTGCGCCCGTAGCGGTCGCCCGTTCATATGCTCGCTCTAGCATCACCGGTTCGAAGACGTCATCGGCGTCGAGTATGGCGAGATACTCGCCGGAGCTCTGCGAAATGCCATAGTTGCGCGATGCCGCCGCTCCTGAGTTCGGCCGCCTATGAACCGAGATGCGAAGGTCCTTGGCGGCGTAGCGCTCCATAACGGCGCCCGTTCCATCCGTGGAGCCATCATCGACGGCGATGATCTCGATGTCGAACAGCGTCTGCTCGACCAGTGAGTCCAGGGTCTCTGCAAGGTATTTCTCGGCATTGTAACCGGCGACGATTACCGAAACCTTGATGTCGGAAGGCTGCATGGTCGCTGCTCGAATGCGGTTTCGGTAACCTATCGGACAGTCGGCGATGAGATTGGCTTCGTGCCATTGCCGTTTGTTGAAAAACTTTCTATCAAAGTGTCCCGCATCACGTGCCATCCGCAACTCGTGGGAAAACTTTTCGAGAAACTCATCGCCTGCGTCAACGGGAAGTCGCCTGTAGTTCCAGTCGTATGTTATGTATTTCCTCGTTACGAGCGCAGGCGACAACGCCTCCCTGCGACTGGGATAGTTCTCGAGAAACTCTTCTACGCTGTGCAGCTCATCGCAGACGCAAAACTGCTTCGCGGTGGATTTCACCGATGACGAGCTGTTGTCAACTCGGTAGTGCAGAAATGCATCGTGCGTGATGAATATTGCATCCGCTGCGATAACCGACTTGAAAACAAACCCCGTATCCTGGAACGAAGCGCCGGGAGTTTCCAGAAATCGGATGCCGTTCTCTTCGAGAAATGCTCTACGGTATATTGCCGACCATATTGCAGGCGTCGCGTTAAACACCTTCATAAAGCTCTCGTCACCCGGCGTAATCACCTTTCCGCAATGCTCAGGTGAGAAGTTCTCTCGAAGAGCAATCCCCTTCTCATCGCTGAAGTTATAGTAATTGGATTTGACGATATCGGGCTGTCCGTGGTCAACCGCGAGCTGATACAGAGTCTCGAACATCTCCGGACTTGCAAAATCATCGGATTCCACGATCCCGATGTACTCGCCGCTAGCCGCATCAAGGCCGACGTTCATCGATGCGCCGTAACCGGAGTTTTCCTTCTCGATAACGATGATGCGGGGATCGCGCGCTGCATAGGACCACAGGATTTCGCCAGATCCATCCGTCGAACCATCGTTCACGCAGATAAACTCTATATCTTCCAGGGTTTGGGACAGCAAGCTATCCAAGCACTCGGGAAGATAGCGCTCTACATTGTATATGGGAGTGATAACCGAAACGATAGCCATCTTATTGCCCCCTTCATCATGCCGCCTGTGGCACAGCTTAGTCCCTGCGGAACAAATCTCGGGTAAACACCTTGTCCGAGATATCGTCCAGTTCCTCGCTCCACCTGTTTGCGACAACGAGATCGCATCTGCGCTTGAAGTATTCCAGATCGTGAGTCACCTCGTTGCCGTAGAACTCACTTGCCTCGAGCGTTGGCTCGTACACAAGCGCGGGAATGCCCTTCTCGGCTAGCCTTCGAAGAATACCTTGCACGGAGCTCGATCTGAAGTTATCAGAACCAGACTTCATCACGAGACGATAAACGCCCACCGTCGGAACTTTACCGCTGGCATAGGCTATTTCGGCTATGCGCTTCGCAACCTCCTCGGCAATGAAATCCTTGCGGGTTCGGTTCGCCTCGACTATCGCACTGATGAGGTCCTGCGGCATATGCCGATAATTCGCAAGCAATTGCTTCGTGTCTTTGGGCAGGCAATATCCACCGTAACCGAACGATGGGTTGTTGTAGTGAGAGCCGATTCTGGGATCAAGACCCACACCTTTGATTATCTGGCATGCATCCAAACCGCTGAGCGCTGCATAAGTATCCAACTCGTTGAAATAGGCCACGCGGAGCGCTAGATACGTGTTGGCAAACAACTTCACCGCCTCAGCCTCGGTCGCACGCATTATCAATACGGGCGTATCATCATCCAAAGAGCCTTCAGCAAGCAGGTTGGCAAACTCCCGAGCGACATCGGCAAGCTCGTCGGCAAAAGAAGAGTTGCTTGGAACGCCGACGATAATCCGGCTCGGATGAAGATTGTCGTAGAGAGCCTTGCCTTCGCGCAGGAACTCCGGGCTGAACAGGAAACGCCCGTGCGGGTATCTTTCGACGAGCGATCGCGTGTAACCGACAGGCACCGTCGACTTGATGATCATCGTGGCCTGGGGATTGACCTCCAACACCACTTCAATTACTTGCTCGACATAACTCGTATCGAAGAATAGTTTGTCTGGATCGTAGTTCGTGGGCGTCGCAATCACCACAATATCAGCCAGCTCATATGCACCACGGCCGTCAAGGGTCGGTGTCAGGTCGAGGTTTTCGTGAGCCAAGTACTCTTCGATTTCGGCATCGGCAATGGGGCTCATGCGCCGCTTGAGCAGTTCTATCTTTTCGGGTACGACGTCAACGGCATAAACTTTGTTTCGCTGCGCTAATAAAACGGCAAGGGATAAGCCAACATATCCCGTTCCAGCAACTGCTATCGTCGTCATTGCATCTCCCCATAGCTGTCGACGACATCTCGTCGTACGCCTTTGCACACTGCTAGTTCCCCTTGCCCGATTCTTCGAGAAGCATTAGAGCATAGGAGCTTCGCATACTATAGTTCCCAGAATAGCACCCATTTGATTCGACCATGACTACACGGCATATGCGCACTTATTAATTACTGTCAAAAACCCGAGACGACAATCTATGAGCTAGAGTAGACGAGAGGCCTTCGCTAAACGAAGGCCCTGAAAAGGCCTGGCAATCCCCTCTTATGGTCCTGCCGCAACAGCAGTAGCAAGAGTGAAGGGTTGAGCGCGTTTCCCTTCCCGTCGGCGAGAGGGCGGAGCGGTTTAGCACGCTTTTCGTGCGCCATCGGGCGGGTGGCGTCCACGTCGCGGCCGGGACGAGCAGTTGAGCGCGTTTTCCTTCCCGTCGGCGAGAGGGCGGAGAAGTTTAGCACGTTTTTCCCGCAGGAGGGCAAGAAGATTTCCGCCCTGAACCCTCGAAAACCGCCAGCTCCGACATTTCGTGGTGGGATGAGAGCGTTCAGGGCGGAAAACATGCTGCGGCATGAGGTGATTTCCGCCCTAAACATCCCGAAACCGCCTGGGAGCCATCCTAAACTCGCGGATCCTTCCATGAAACTCCCCCACTGGCGGAAACAGGGAGTTAAGCACGTTTTTCCGCGCGCTGACGGGCTGGCGGCAGCAACATCGTGGCGGAAACAGGGAGTTAAGGGCGTTTTCCCGCACATCGGCGAGCGGGCGGCGGTCCCGCTGTGGCGGAGACGAGCGGTATAGCACGTTTTTCCGCGTGCCATCGGCCGAACGGCGTAAATGCAGTGGCAGGAATGAAAAGTTGAGCGCGTTTTTCCCGCATGCCGGCGGCGGCCGAGCAGTTTAGCGCGTTTTTCCCGCAGGCGGGCAAGCGGATTTCCGCCCTGAACCCTCGAAAACCGCCGGCTCCGACATTTCGTGGTGGGAAGAGAGCGTTCAGGGCGGAAAACATGCTGCGGCACACGATA
>JAFRJC010000177.1 GCA_017432445.1 Eggerthellaceae bacterium
GGGCCGGATTCGAACCGACGACCTTCGGGTTATGAGCCCGACGAGCTACCAGACTGCTCCACCCCGCACTATGACGGAAATCCTCTTCAGTTTTCAATGCTGCGACGTGGGTTATGAGCACGCGTTTCCAGTATCGGGACGTCTCGTAACGCCCGTCTGTAAAACCGAAACCCCAGTTAAGTCCCGATTTTGCTATCGCCTCTTATCGGCACGTGCAAACATGTATTCTCTAGCATTCCCCCCGAATTCCCCCCGATTGCTCGAAATCGGCGTTTTCGATTCCCCCCTCGCAGGGTTTGTGTGATACTCTCGAAAATGGCTGTTCCGGAGACCACTTCCACAAACACTCCGGGCGGTCGCTGCGGTGAAAGTTGCTTCCAAATTATCCCAGCTTTCATCCAGGAATGGTAGGCGGTCCGGCATCTTCCACTCAGCCGACGCCGGACCATAGATGCAAAGGAGAATATGTCATGAAGATCACCGGTGCAGGCGAGATCGAAGAGGTCGTCAAGGGCAAGGTGTACCGCATCCGACACCACCTCGGCCGCGACCCTAAGACAGGGCGCTACATCAGGTCCCCCAAGAAGACAATTTACGGCACAAAAGCGGATGCGCGCCGCGCCCTCGAGGAGTACCGTATCGAGCTCGAGTACGGAGTCGACAATCCCGATGACCTCACAGTTGGAAGGTATGCACGGGCTTGGTACAAGCGTCGTGTGAATTCAGGCAGGTACTCTCCGCTCACCCTCAAGGACGACGAGCTCCAGGTTCGAAAGATCGAAGACCTCTGGGGTGACACGCTGCTTCAGAACCTCACTCTCAAGAAAGTGTCGGACGAGTACGACAAGCTCCTCTCTTCGAAGAAGGCAACGAAGAGCACGCTCCACAAGCTCAACGCCGCGCTCTCGCTCATCATGGACGAGGCAGTCGCGAACGGGCTCATAGGGGCGAACCCATGCGGATACGTGAAAGCGCCAAGACCGAAGGCCAAGGAGCGTAAGGCGCTCTCCGACGAGCAAGCCCTTGAGCTTGCAGTGGCGCTTCGCACCGAGGAGCAGACGGGCAATACTGTGGCGGTCTGGATTGCACTCGCGACGGGCATGCGCAGAGGAGAGATTCTCGGGCTCGTGTGGCGCAACGTCGACTTCGAGCGCAAGCGCGTGTATGTGGGCCAGCAGTACGCCGCCGACCATAAGATCCGCGACCCGAAGAGCGAGAAGTCGCACCGCTGGCTCGGGCTCGATGACGGAACAATAGCGTTCCTTGCGGAGTGGAAGCAGAAGCAGGCTCGTGCGATGGAGATCGCAGGCCTCGACCAAGACGAGGAGACGCCTGTCTGCACAAACTCCCTGTACAAGTTCATGGATCCCAACACGTTCAACCGCTGGCGCCGCCAGTACTTCGCCGACCACGGTCTTGGAGAGTTCGGGCCGGCGGTTAGGTACACGGACTCGACGGGACGGAAACGCTGGCGCAAAGGAGCCTATGTCGGCTACAACCTGCACGAGCTCAGACACACACAGGCTACGTTGTTGATTGGGTCTGGCGCGGACATCAAGACTGTGCAACAGCGGCTGGGTCATTCCTCTGCAAGTCTTACCATGGACATCTATGCGCATTTCATTGCCCAAAACGACCGTGCTGCTGCAAATACTATCGGTAATATACTGGCGGAGGCATCCGACCGGCCAAAAGGAGCCGAGAGGCCCTCGCTCAGCGAAGCCGACAAGGCAGCAATCGCCCAGCGGATGACGGACGGGGCATCCCTCGAAGCAGCCATCTCGGCCGTGAGGCCAGATGTGAGCGTTCTCGATCTACTTGGCCTCTAAGTCCGCAGCCTCTCCTTAGAGACCGCCCATACAGGTCACAGTGCGCGAGCGTTGCCGATAATCTAGATGAGAGTCGGAAATATCAGCATCGGCAATACTATCGGCCCCAGCTAGCGGTTTCGAAGACGTGCCGCTCGACACCTGCTGGGGGCTCTCTGCCGTGCGCATCTATCGCATCACGCTCGACGCCATCACGGGCAAGCGCAACTTGCCTGGCAGCGAATAAAAGGCATTCCAGGTTGTCTCATAGCTTAGAATGGCTTCCTGAGGCTTAAGAAACCCCTCTGTCGAGCGCGGCTCGACAGAGGGGTTAGCATGCTTAGCTGGGGAAATGTGCCTTTTCGTCACTCCCACTCGGTGGTTATAGTTTTGCCGTCCCGTCACTCCAGTTGCACCCAGTTTTCGGCGGCATCTCGAAGTGAGTGCCGCTGAATGACGCGACGTCGCGTTTCATCGGCTTCGGGGACAAAAGCTGGGACAACTTCAAAAACTTTTTTCAAACTCAGGGCTTTGAGTTTTTATTTTTGTCCCAAGGGGCACGGAGAGCCGCCTTTGGAGGCTCGATATCGCCGAAAAACGCCCGTTTTGAAACTCAACCGCCTTTGAGCCTGCAAACCACCAGCTTCAACAGTAAGTGAGTCGACGCGGGTGGCTTACGAGCCGTTCACAAAACCGCAGGCCACAGGTCTTTGTCAACGATAAGCAAAGTGAATAGTCTCAGGTGGCTTGCCCATGAGTTGGCGTAAGCCTGTTTAGCAAAAGGCTAATCGGACACGACAGGCCGCCCGCATGGCGACGGCGTTTCCCGTGCGGGCACAAACAGCCCTGCGTGCCCTGTCGCGCGATATCCCAATGCGACGTTCAGAACCCTACCCGCCAAGCAGCCACCTCGCGAAATTCAGCACGAGCACGCCCTCCCGGGTATGGGGCTCATGCCTCGTGCGAGTGATGAGAATCTTCGGGAATGCATCCCCGATGGATAGAATCGGCGCAATCTCCCTCTCGAGCGTCGAATCGGCGCCGATATCGTCGCTCACATACACTTTCCTTCCCGGTTTCGAAACTTGGAAGGCAGTATGCGCAAGGATGCGTCGAGGTGCGATCCCAGTCGTACCATGCCAGCAGAGATGTCGAGGCACATTCGTTCATGCTGCAATGCGGGCATCGGAGATGAAAAACAGCCCGTCGGGTAGTCATGGGCGTGCGGGAGCCCGCATCAGTAACCTGCCTCCTCGGTTGTCCCTTCTTTGCATGGTCGTCTACATAAAGGAGGAACCAGCCATGCAGATCAGCATGCTTGCCCTTCTTGGGTCACGGACCGGGGAGGCGAGGGCCTCCGTCGGGACCGCCCCGAGCAACCGGCATATCCAAGGAATGACAAGGCTCGATCGCTGTGCAGGTCAGGATGCCGAAGCGGGCCGTCCGCCAATCGGAATGCGGGTCAGGATGCTGCAACGTGATTCCAGCTGCAGGATACGGCTCCTTTGCGGTTGCCGCAAAACCTGCTGGCAACATTCTTACTATCCGAATGATGTACGCATCCCTTGGGATCGTTTCGCCTGACCAGGGCCATCTTCAGCGCCTCATCGGCCAGCTCGGCAGGCGCCTCTTCCACGCGTAATAGCCCTGGCGGGTCACCTATGCAACCAAAGATACAAAAGGAATCGAATGGCCAGAGAGGATTGCCCTTTCCGATGGTCGATTCTTGACAGGCAAACTCAAGCCTCGCTAATATTACATGGTTTGCCAGACCGAATTAACAAAGGAGGGGTGTCGTGGTTGGTCTTTTCCGCACGTGGATGAGCGCCTAGAAAGCGGCGCTGTTGTGGCGTCGCGCTGTTTTTCTGCACGCCATTTCACGATTGGACATAACCATGATATTTGAAACCTCTCGGCGCAGGTCTGTTTCGCTGTGCCATTCATGGCAATTTAAGATTTGTTTCGTATGGGGCGGGGAGCTCGTGTCGACATTGACGAGCTTGATTCTCCAAATGGGTCTCATTTGGCATATCGCCCTCACGACAGAATCATCTTCCCTCCTCTCCCTGGCATCGTTAGCAGGCTTTCTGCCGATTGCTTTGTTCGGAGTCCTTGCGGGCGCCGTTGTCGACAGGCTGCCTTTGAAACGTGTTCTCATCGGCGCCGACCTCTTCGTTGCCGCGGTGGGCGCCGCCTTGGCGATTGCCTCGTTGGCCGGCAGCTTACCTGCGTGGTCAATACTCATCGCCCTGTTTCTCCGCGCAGCTGGCACTTCGTTCTACACGCCGGCCTCCCAATCCCTCACGCCCCATCTCGCCCCGCCAGAGCATCTCGTTCGCCTATCGGGAGTGATGCAGGCGATTCAGTCCGCCGGATACATTCTTGGCGCCGCGCTCGCGGCAGTGATTTATCCTGTGGCGGGCATTACCGCCATGATTGCCCTCGACGTGCTGGGGGCGCTTTTCGCTTCTCTAGCTGTCCTCGCCGCTCAGATAGACGCAGGAGGACTCGACGAAGCTGACCGCAGCTCGTCCTTTTCCAATAAAGTTCGAGAACTTTTCTCTGAGATTTCGGACGGCTACAAGCTGATCAGGGGATACAGGGGGCTGTTCGCCCTTCTTTGGTGCGGGTTCGTCTTCGCTTTCGCGTTCTCCCCACTCGCGGCATTGTTCCCAATAATGACCTTGGGACATTTTGGCGGTAGCACGGGGGATGCTGCTTTGGTGGAGGTCCTTTTCTCCGCAGGCATGCTGGCTGGGTCCGGCATTTTGGCGGCCACGGGAGGGTTCCGCAATAGGTCGCTCACCATGGTCGCCGCGATCGCCGGCTTCGGCGTCGTCGCAATCGCATCCGGATTGATCGGCCCGTCGCTGTTCGCCGTTTTCCTACCGGCGAGCTTTCTTATGGGCGCATGCTCCCCGTTGTACGCGGGAACCCAGACTGCCCTTATGCAGGAGCAGATACCTCCTGAGTACCTAGGCCGCGTTTTCGGCCTCTACGGAACCATCATGGCGTGGGCCATGCCCATGGGCCTCGCGGCCCCCTCCGTTTTTGCGGATCTGCTTGGAGCTCCGTTATGGTTCGTCGGCTCTGGAGCGACCATGGTACTGCTTGCGATGGCTATGCTGCTTGCTCCGAGCGTCCGAAACGTGGGGAAAAGAGATACCGGGCGGATTCAATAGCCCAAGTATTCGAAAAAAAGAGGCGGCAGCCATCGGTTCACGCGTCAGCCTTCAAGCCCTTGCGACGACGAGGTATTGCACCGACATCCCACATCGCGCTCCTTATTCGTCGCCAACTATCATTTTCGGATTTGCCGGCTTGCGCAAGGTCAAAACGCTCGCGCCGGCAATTGGGCAAAGGCGAAAAATCGACGTGAGCAATCTTTTTTGGCATGGCTGCGCTTCCAGTAAAAGGCTAATACACAAAAGGCGGTTCAACCTATGGAACTCATAGTCAAAGCTAAAGACATCTTTTTGGAATATGCCGGCCGCGATATCCTGGATATCGAAGAGTTGGAAATCTACTCCTACGATCGCATCGGCTTGGTGGGAGACAATGGCGCAGGCAAAACCAGCCTGCTTAAAATTCTGAGCGGCAATCTTACCATTGCGGACGCCGACGTCAGGCGCTTCGGCAGCATTGCCCTCATCGGCCAACTCGATGAACTCGACCTTGATGCGGCTCAGGACAGTGGTGAGATGCTCTCCCGTCTCAACGTCGCCGGAGTGGCGCAGGAGACGATGAGCGGCGGGGAGGAAACACGCGCCAAGATTGCCTCTGCACTCTCCCAGCATGCAAGCGCGATCTTCGCCGACGAGCCTACGAGCCACCTCGACCAAGACGGCATCCGCCTTCTCGTCGGACAACTCAAGGCATTTGATGGGGCTCTGCTCATCGTGAGCCATGACCGTCATTTTCTCGACCAGGTGGTAGACAAGATCTGGGAGCTCAAAGACGGCGGTATTTCCGAATTCTGGGGTGACTACTCCGACTATCTGCGACAGAAAGAAGAAGAGCGCAAAGCTCAGGCGACTCGATACGAAGAGGCGATGCGCGAGCGCGATCGCCTCGAAGCCGCCATCGAAAAACAACGGAAAAAAGCACGGCAGGTCGACGCCAAGCGGAAGGCTGCGAAAAAAAGCAACGAGTATGCAGGTCGATTGGGGCATCAGAAAGCAACCGGCACCAAACAGAAGAGGATGTACCAGGCGGCTAAGGACATGGAGAAGCGCCTCGAAGCGCTCGAAGGGATTGAGGCCCCAGATAGCATTCGCGCCGTGCGGTTCCGCCAGAGCAAGGCCCTGGAACTGCATAGTAAATTTCCCATCTCGGCAGACGATTTCAGCTTGAGCTTCGGCAACTGCATGCTCTATGACCACGCGAAATTCGAGATACCGCTCGGTGCCAAAGTGGCCATCACCGGTGGCAACGGTACAGGAAAGACCAGCCTGCTGAAGGCAATCGCTCGACGCGCCGACGGTATCAACATCTCTCCCAAGGCAGAGATCGGTTACTTCGAGCAAACAGGCTACAAGTTCGACGCCCGTCAGTCTGCGATCTCGTTCATGCAGGATGGTTGCGAGTACAGCATGACCGAAATTCGAGGCATCCTCGCCTCTATGGGAATCGGACCGCGCGACCTGACAAAGGACGTTGGCGTTCTCTCGGGAGGCGAAGTCATCAAGCTGCTACTCGCGAAGATGCTGCTGGGCAGATACAACACCTTGCTCATGGACGAGCCTGGAAATTACCTGGACATCAAGAGCGCCGAAGCCCTCGAGCAGATGATGAGCTCCTATGCCGGAACGATAGTGTTCGTCTCCCACGATAAGAGGCTGGTCGAGAACGTCGCAGACATTGTCTACGAAATAAAGGACACCAAGCTAGTCAAAATCTTTCAGCGCGAATAGCCCTAAATGAGCAAGAAATAATCCCCGAACGGAGACAAGGGAGTAAAACGGCAAAGAAAGAGCCTCCGTCCCAACGCAGGGAACGGAGGCTCTTTAATCGCTTTTACTCATCTCCGTCGCTGGTGGCTTTGTCATGACTCTCGTACGAAACGAAACTCAGCGGCATAGTGCGGCACTCAAAATCGCAGGTCAGAACCCTGTCGTCCTACTCCCACTCGCAAAATGAAACTTAATTCTAAACGCTTTTGTTTGGGGGATTTGATACCATTTGATTTTTCCTGATACCTATTATCCTTATCCTATGGGCTTGCCGAACTTTTGCTATCATTTGGCTATCAAGGAAATGGCTA
>JAFRJC010000178.1 GCA_017432445.1 Eggerthellaceae bacterium
CCCCTCGGGGCTCGGCGACCTGAACAATCACCATGCTAGAGGGGAAGGGTCTTTTTGGCAAAGCCTAAGTACCCACCACCCGCACAGCGGGTGGTTGCATGTGCCGCGCTACGCGCGGCACAGGGTTGAAGACCCTTGAAAGCAATCGTGCCGGACGAACTTGTCCGGCACGATCCTTCTTATCTCAAGTTCATCGCCAAAGGGGATGGCCTCTTAAGCGTTTTTACATCAACTTGCAGATTTCCTCGGCGAAAGTGATGGGATCGTCGATGGGCATGCCGCAAGTGAGCAGCGCCTGGTTGTACAGCAGGTCGGTGTAGAGGCGCAGCTTCGGCTTGTCATCAGCCTCGAAAGCAGCCTTCAGCGTTTCGAAGACCTTGTGCTGGGCGTTGAGGAGCAGCACGCGCTCGGCCTGGATGTGTTCGGTGCTGGCGTTGTGCGAGAGCACACGCTCCATCTCGAGCGAAATGGGCCCGGCGGTCGTCAACGTGGCGGGGGCGTCGGTGGGCGTCGGGGACACCTTGACGTCGCTCACGTTAGTGGTCAGGATTTCCTTCATCGCAGCGAGCAGGTCCTTGTTGGCCTCGCCGGCTTCCTCGGCGACCTTCTTCTCGTCGTCGCTCGCGACATCGATATCGGTCGTCGAGACGTTCTTGAATTCCTTTTCCTTCCAGCTGTGCATGGCCTGGAGGCAGAACTCGTCGATGTCCTCGGTGCACAGCAGCACGTCGAAGCCCTTGCGCGCGACGGTCTTGACGATGGGGAGGTTGCGCAAGCGCTCGATGGCGTCACCGGACGTGTAGTAGATGTCGGTCTGCTCCTCGGGCATTGCCTCTATGTACTCGTCGAGCGTGACGTACTTTTGCTGGATGGCGGAATAGAACATGACCAGCGGCCCGAGCTCTTCGTTCTTTTCACCGTAGCCGGCGTACAGGCCAAACTTGATGGAACGGCCGAAATTGTCGAAGAACAGCTCGAACTCCTCGCGGTCGTTGTCGCGCATCTTGCCGAGCTCGTTCGTGATCTTGCGTTCGACCTTCTTGGCAATGGCGCGCAGCTGGCTGTTGCGCTGCAGAGTCTCGCGCGAGATGTTGAGCGTGAGGTCCGATGAGTCCACGACGCCGCGAACGAAGTTGTAGTAGTCGGGCAGCAGGTCGGCGCACTTGTCCATGATGAGCACGCCGGAGCTGTAAAGCGCAAGGCCCTTCTCGTAATCGCGGCTGTACAGGTCGAACGGAGCACGGCCGGGAATGAACAGCAGCGCATCATAGGAGAGGGCACCCTCGGCATGCACGGTGACGGTGCGCGCCGGGTCGACAAAGTCATGGAAGTCGGACTTGTAGAACTCGGCATACTCCTCGTCGGTGACCTCGGATTTCTTGCGCTTCCAGATGGGGATCATCGAGTTGATGGTCTCGTCCTCGATGTAGTCCTCGTACTGGACTGGGTAATCCTCGTCCTCATCCACGCCTTCGGGCCTCGGTAGCGGACGTGACTTCGTAACCAACATGTGGATGGGATAGCGCACGTAATTGCTGTACTGCTTGATGAGACTGCGCAGCTTCCACTCGCTCAGGTACTCATCGTAGTCGTCCTCGTCGGTGGAATCCTTCAGCGTGAGCACGACCTCGGTGCCATGGCTGGATTTTTCCGCCGGTTCGATCGTGTAACCGTCGATGCCGTTGGACTCCCATAAGCTCGCCTCGTCGCTACCGTAAGCGCGGCTGAGCACCTTGACGTTCTTGGCCACCATGAACGACGAGTAGAAACCCACGCCGAACTGCCCGATGATGTCGGCTGCGTCGGTGGCGCTGAAGTCGTTTTCATCCTTGAATTCCTGGCTGCCCGAATGGGCGATCGTGCCCAGGTTCTTCTCCAGCTCATCGGCCGTCATGCCGATGCCGGTGTCGGACACGGTAATCGTACGTGCATCTTTGTCAAACGCCACGCGAATCTCGAGCTCGTCTTTGCCTAGCTGAATGTCTTTGTCGGTCAAGCTGCGGAAATACAGCTTGTCGACGGCATC
>JAFRJC010000179.1 GCA_017432445.1 Eggerthellaceae bacterium
CAAATCCCGGTTTGTCGAGATGTTCGGGGATCCGGTACGAAACGAAAAAGGATGGGAGACAAGAGCTTTAGAGGATGCTTGCAAGGCTATAGTTGACTGTCCTCATTGGACTCCAAGCTATACTACGGAAGATACAGGATTCATGTGTATTAGAACGTCTATTGTCAAGAAGAATCGTATTGTATGGGAAGATATAGAGTATATTCCGAAGGAAGAATATTTCCAGCGAATTCAGAGGAAGCTGCCTGAAAAAGGTGACGTGATTTATACGCGTGAAGGCGCAATCTTAGGTATAGCTGCTGTAATAAATCGGGATTGCAATGTGGCTCTTGGTCAGAGATGCATGCTTTTATCTCCAGAGAAAGCATTTTGCACACCGGAATTTCTTTCGGTTGCGATGAACTTCGATTCATTTTTAGGCAACGCTCTAAAGGGAAAAAGTGGATCTGCATCACCTCACATCAATGTCGGCGACATAAAGGCATTCAAAATGATTATGCCTCCCATTGAGCAACAAGATGCCTTCTCGGAATTCTTTACTCAGGTCGACAAATTGAAATTTGAAACGCAGCAAGCTATCGACAAGCTACAGATGCTCTACGATAGCTTGGCACAGGAGTACTTCGCCATATAATTACAACCGATTAGGCGGTGATTTGCATGGACATCGAATCAATTCAGGCGAAATGCAGGGATGGCAAGATCCAATGGTCCGCGCATGCTGCTGCGAGGTTACTCCAACGCGGAATCTCTCGAGAAGATGTGTTGAGCTGCATAAACTCGGGCGAGATCATAGAGGAATACCCCGACTACTGGCTTAACCCCGCATGCTTGATATACGGGATAACCGTAAAAGGCGAAGTGTTGCACGTCGTGGTGGGCGAAGACGATTGCGTTCATATCGTGACCGCTTACCACCCGAGCCCCGACACGTTCATGCAGGACATGAAGACGAGAAGGGAGCAATAGCATGACTTGTTTCTATTGCAAGGGCGAAATGGAAGAGAGCACCACGGTTTTCGCCGTGCAGCTTGAGAACTGCCTCGTTGTCGTGAAGAACGTCCCCTGCCTTGAATGCTCCCAATGCGGAGAGATTGAAATCGCCGACAACGTGATGCAGGAACTCGAACGCATTATCGAGGCTTGTCAAGCGCTTATCCAAGAAGTCGCCGTAATTGACTACAAACTCGCTGCATGATGAACTTCGATTACCTGAAACGTGCTGATGGCTACTACGACCTATTCGCGGATGCCTGTATAGAGGCTGAAAAGGTATACGCGTCGTCTCCGGCAATGTGTGCAGTCGGATGCCGCAAGGCGCTCGAGCTTGCTGTAAAGTGGGTTTACGCAGCGGACAACTCCATCAGCATGCCGTACAAGGACAACCTCGCGTCGCTTCTGCACGAAGACTCTTTCAAGGATTGCGTCGACGAGCGCGTATGGCGAGGAACGCTGGCCATCAACAGGCTCGGCAACCTTTCGGTCCACACCGAGAGAATCGTCAGGCCGCAGGAGGCAATCCTGTCGCTTAGAGCTCTGTTCTCTTTCGTCGACTGGATTGACTATTGCTACGGGCCCGATTACGTCGAGCGCAGCTTCGACGAACGCAAGATACCGCCTGCGGGCGTGCCGCTCACGCGTGGGCAAATCGAGACAATAAAGGGGCGCGAGGCGTTGCTCGTCGAGCGCGAGGAAATCATCAGGAAGCTCGAGGCGCAGGTTGCAGCCATGAGCGACGAGCTGACTGCGGCGCGGCAGCAGAACTCTGCGAACCGCTCGTTTAACCCCGACGAGCTATCGGAATACAAAACACGCAAGCTCTTCATCGACGTCGACCTCGAGTATGCCGGCTGGACGCTCGGAGACGACGTCATCGAGGAGCGTGAGGTCCGTGGCATGCCGGTGGAGGCCGGAGATAGCTCGGGAGTCGGCTATATCGACTACTTGTTGGTGGGCAAGGATGGGCGTCCGCTGGCTGTCTTGGAGGCCAAGCGCACCATGTACTCACCCGAAAAGGGCATACAGCAGGCCCGGCTCTATGCGCAGTGCCTGAAGACCGAGTACGGATATACGCCCCCGATATTCTTGAGCAACGGGTATGAGACGTATTTCCTGGACGATGAGGCTGCGCCCATGCGACGCGTGAGCGGGGTCTTCAGCCAGTCAGAGCTGTTCACCATCCTCAACCGCCGAGGCAAGCAGCCGCCTCTCTCAACGGTACGCGTGAACGAGGACATTTCCGGACGCTACTACCAGATCGAGGCGATACGACGCGTCTGTGCCAACATAGAGCAGGGCCACCGCAAGAGCCTTCTTGTCATGGCCACGGGAACCGGCAAGACACGTGTGTCTGCGGGCTTGACCGACGTGCTCATGCGCGGCAACCATGTGAAAAACGTGCTGTTTCTAGCCGACCGTCTAGCGCTCGTTAGCCAAGCCAAACACGCCTTCCAGCAGTACCTTCCCAACGAGACGCTGTGCAACCTGTGTAAAAGCAAGGATGAGCGCGACGCACGCATCGTGTTCAGCACGTATCCCACCATCCTGAACGCCATCGACTCGGTGCGCAACGATGACGGGAACCGCATGTATACACCCGCGCACTTCGATCTAATCATCGTAGACGAGGCACATCGCTCCATTTTCAAGAAGTACAAGGCGATCTTCGATTATTTCGATGCGCTAATGGTGGGACTCACCGCCACGCCAGCAGACGAGGTAGACCGCAACACTTACGACTTCTTCGAGGTGCAGCGGGGTGTTCCGACCTACGTGTACGATTACGAAACCGCAGTGAGCATCGATCATGTGCTGGTCCCGTATTTGGGGATAGAGACGCACACCAGTTTTTTGGACGAGGGCATCACATACGACGAGCTTTCCGACGAGGACAAGGAACGGCTCGAAGAGGATTATGCCGAGGAAGGCGAGGTGGTGCCCGACTTTATCCCCGAGACTGATATCGACCGATGGCTGTTCAACGAGCAGACCGTCGACAACGTGCTCGAAACGCTGATGGAACAGGGTATCCATGTGGATGGCGGCGAGACGCTTGGCAAAACCATCGTGTTCGCTGCGAACAGGAAACATGCCGAGTACATTGTGGAGCGTTTCGGCAAGCGATATCCCAAGCTCGCTAAGGGCGGCTACATCAAACATGTGGTGCACGGCTACGACTACTCTCACACCGTCATCGACGAGTTCAAGCTGAAGGACAGCCCTCGCATCGTGGTGTCGGTGGACATGATGGACACGGGCGTCGACGTGCCGGAGGTAGTGAACCTCGTCTTCTTCAAGAAGGTGCGCTCCAAAATTAAATGCTGGCAGAGGATCGGCCGCGGCACGAGGCGGTGCCCTGGGCTCTACGTGGTGGACCCACTTGACGATTCGCATCC
>JAFRJC010000180.1 GCA_017432445.1 Eggerthellaceae bacterium
ATAGCCGTCAACGCCTGTTCGCGACTCATGGCCGGACCGAGCGAAATATCACCCGTCCCACGCGCAATGCTGCGATCGATGACGCCTGGCACATCGGATGGAGTCATCATGCCCATGTCAACCGAAACCGCATCAGCCCCAACCGTCTGCGCCATGCGGCATACAGACGATATCCCGCGCGCAACGCTTCCGGCAATGACCGTGGTGATTTCAGGTTCGCTTTGCGTGACGCCCTGTGCGACCACGCCATTGTCAGCGCAGAGCACCATAACAGCCCGCTTGCTGATATCGACATCGATGGAGCCCGTAAGACCTGCGATCTTCTCGACCATCAACTCGAGCTGACCGAGGCTGCCAATCGGCTTGGCTACAGCATTCCACTTGTCCCGAGCGTCCTTGAGCGCCGTTCCGTCAAGGGGCTCAATGCGCCCTGTCACCTCATCAAACCAGCTTTGCATGAGCTCCTCCTGGTATCATTGCCTCAAAACCTGCATACAACATGGTGCACAAAAATGGTACAGGGTATTGCTTAAATATCGTTTACGCATAGTTTTAAGCCATCTTGCTGCTATTATAAGCGTATTTTATTACCCCTGTGAAGGAGTCGCCAATGGATGATGTCTTGCTAGAAAAAATCCGCGAGTACCGCAAGCTGTTGAAGATGGACAAGCCCGAACTCGACATGGCTCTCTTCCTGAAAATCCTCGATATCACAAACGAATCGAGCGAGGTGAAAGTTGCTCTCGAGCCTGTTTCCGAATCGGGCGAGTGGATTTCCGACACACCGACCTACTCCGTCTGCGGCGTGAAGCGTCTCGAAGACGGTCGACTAGCCCTCCGCGTGAACAAGGAAAAGCGCGCTATGGCGGCAGGAGACTTGTACGAAAAGCTCAAGAAGGAGCTCAAGAAATCCTCTGGCGATAGCATGCCCGTATTGTTCCTGCAGGGCGATGCGGTCATCCAATTGACCGAGGCGTTCTCGCACTCCATGACCAACGACCAATGGGCAGGCCTCCCCTTCGACCTCGTACTCGGCGTGCGCAAACGCGCCAATAAACCGCAAGAAGACCAAGAAGAAGGCCAGGAGAGCGCGGGCGACTAGCATCGACATCGCGTTCAGCCATAATGCGCTACGGCAGCGCTAACGAACAAGGGGCCGCCCAGAGCAAACGCTCTGGGCGGCCCTCTAACAATCAGGATCGAAGCATGTCAACAAAAGGCGCCCCTTGACGTCTTACAGGTTGTGCTCCGCCCAGTAGATCTTGGAGTACTTCTCAATCTCTTCCTGCGTGGTGTCGTAGACGCCGGGGAAGGTGGAGATGGGAAGACCCTGAGACAGGCTGGGGATGAAGTACAGCGGGCCGTTCTCGTCGCACGTACGCTTGACCTGCTTCGTGATCTCCTCGCGGGTCCAGCCTTCGTAGTCGACCGATGCGGAGTCGATGCCGCCCATGAACGAGAGGTCCTTGCCGTACTTCTCGATCATGCCGGGGATGTCGTTGGTGTTCATGACGCCCTGCCAGACGTCGATGCCCATCTCGATCATGTACGGCACGAGCGTCTCGGCGTAGGAATCGGAATGGTGCGCGATCAGCTCAACACCGCGGCTCTTGTAGTAACCGTAGATCTCCTTGTAGGGATCGAGGAAGAACTCGGCGAACATGTCCGGATCGGTGAACGTGTTGATCTGGGTGCCCCAGTCATCATGATGGAAGACTCC
>JAFRJC010000181.1 GCA_017432445.1 Eggerthellaceae bacterium
AAATACGTCACCGAGTTCGAACTGCGCATTGCTGAGGGCATCTGCGACCACCTGCACCCCGAAGCGATCTTCCATCACGACGACTGGGGCACCGAAAACAACTCGTTCCTGCGCCCCGAAATGTTCGCCGACTATTTCGTCGAGCCCTACAAGGAGATTTACGGGTATTACCACGACCACGGCTGCGAATTCGTTTTCCACCACAACGACAGCTACTCGGCCAACCTCGTGCCTTACATGATCGAAATGGGCATCGACGTGTGGCAGGGCAACATGGAGTCGAACGACACGAAGGCAATGCTCGAGAAGTACAAGGGCCAAATCGCCTTCATGGGCAACATCGACAACAAGGACGTCGACTTCCACGGCTGGACTCCGGAAGACGTGAAGCGCGTTGCCTACGAGCATCTGGACGGCTACGAATTCCAGAGCTACATCCCGTGCATCACGCAGGGCGGCCCGGGCTCCACGTTCAGCGGTACTTATGTCGAGCTGTGCAAGTACATCGACCAATACAACTGCGAGAAATTTGGCTTCACCCAGCAAGAAATCGAAGACGCACGCCTCCCGCTGCAGGTGATTTTCGGCTAAACAGACCCGAACAAGCTGGAGATTCCGCACATACGAAGGGCCCTGCTACAGCAGGGTCCTTCTTTCGCAGATGTCTGACAGCATGACGATGCCATGATGAACAACCCACCTCATAACAGCCGAGAAGCCTGGCTCTGCAGACCGCAACCCAAATTGGGGGCAATGGGCCTCATCGTATTCATCATCTTGGCGAACACCATCATCCCGTTTTCGATTGACATGTACACGCCTGCCGTGCCGTCTCTGCCAGGCTATTTCAATACGACGGAATGGATGGTCAATTTTACCCTCATGGGCTTTTTCCTATTCTTGACCATCTCATCGCTTCTCATCGGCCCGATATCAGACAAGCTTGGACGAAAACCCGTGCTTGTCGCAAGCATCGCAATTTACACAGCCGGTGGCGTTCTATGCGCGATTGCGCCAAATATCTTGGCACTCATCGGTGCGCGGCTCGTGCAGGCCACCGGTGCGGGAGGCATCACATCCGTCAGCATGGCGCTTGTCAAGGACTGCTTTGTCGCGGAGCGCCGCGAGCGCATGATAGCGATCATTCAGGTCCTTGCCGTTGTGGGGCCGGTCATCGCACCGCTCATCGGCGGATTCCTGCTTCGGTTCTTCTCATGGCGAGCTTCGTTTGTCACTCTCGCAGTGCTTGGCGCCATATGCCTCGTGTTTGGAATCCTATTCGAAGAAAGCCTGCCCGACGAGGACCGGAACGATGTCGGATTGATTTCTGCCTTGAGTAGACTCGTGACCGTTGGGCGCAACCCATCTTTCACCGTGCTACTCATCACGCTTTCGCTGTTCAATGTGGCTTTTACGGCATACCTGGCTGTTGCATCGTATATCTACGTTGACACGTTTGGCGCGACACCGCAGCAATACACCTATTTCTTCGCTGTCACGGCAGCGTTCACTGCTCTCGGCCCGTTCATCTGGGTAAAAGCGAGCAAGAAAGTAACTCCCCGCTTGTTCACAAACATCATGATGGCACTTGCATTTGTCGCCGCCATCGCACTTTTGACGGTTGGCGAATCATCGGTGTTTTCGTTCTGCGCTGCATTCATCCTGTTCGCAACGTTGCAGAGCGCCATCCGCCCATACATGGTGAATATATTGCTCTCACGGCAGGAAGGTGATACGGGCAGTGCTTCGTCGCTCATCAGTTTCATGGTCAGCATATTCGGCGTCATCGGCATGGGCGTTATCGTTGCACCGTGGCCGAATTACATTTTCGGTCTCGGCTCCATCATGCTCATCTGCGCGAGTCTATCATGCGCGCTGTGGGTGTACCTTCTGCATTCTCCCCACACGCACATTGAGGAGTTCGACAAGTAGATCGCGCCGCATTTTCCCATCGCTTCGCACCGCATCGCGCATCTTCCCGCGGGGAAAATGATTCGTGGTTCAGCGTGCCAATAGCAGACAGGCCTCCGTAGCAAACAAACTCCCGCGGGGAAGTTGCGTTGGGGAAGTTGCGTTGGGAACGACTAGGCTATCTCGGAACAAACTCCCGCGGGGAAAGTGCAATGCAAGCACGCAAAAAAGGAAGCCGCCCGTATCGGGCGGCTTCCGGAGAGCGTGTTGCTTGGAATCAGTCGGCTTAGAAGAACTCGACGATCTTGGCAGCAGCGGAACCAGCATCGGGGGTGTAGGCGTCGGCGCCAACTTCCTCGGCGAATTCCTGGGTGACAGGAGCGCCACCGATCATGATCTTAACCTGGTCGCGCAGACCGGCCTCAACGAGAGCCTTGATGGTCGCGTCGATGGACGGCATGGTGGTGGTCAGCAGAGCGGAGAGGCACACGACCTTGCACTCAGGATGAGCACCGACATACTCGACGAACTTCTCGGGAGCCACGTCAACGCCGAGGTCAGCAACCTCAACGCCCGTGCCCTCGATGAGCATGCGGACGAGGTTCTTGCCGATGTCATGCATGTCGCCAGCAACGGTGCCGATGACGGCGAAGCCGAGCGGCTCAGAACCACCAGCAGCCAGAGCGGGCTTCAGGACCTCGGTACCAGCGTTCATAGCGCGAGCTGCAACCAGCATCTCGGGAACGAAGCACTCGCCCCTCGTGAAGCGGTCGCCGATGATGCCCATGGCATCGATCATGGCGTCGAGGATTTCCTGCGGGTCGATGCCCTCGTCCAGCGCCTGCTGTACGAGCGGACCGGTTTCCTTCCTCTTGCCCTTCATTGTCTTCTCGCGGAGATCGTCAAGCAGTGCCATGGTAACCCCTTTCATAAAAATGAACTTTCAACTGCGTTGATTGCTATGGTCATAAAATATCTTTATTACCTATAAGCGTCAATACTAGCATTTGCATTTCATGCAATCTGCACTAATTGTTTTGTACAGAAACCCTCGTCCGTTTCGTTAGCCCACTAA
>JAFRJC010000182.1 GCA_017432445.1 Eggerthellaceae bacterium
GTGCGGCGCGTCTCTGTCAACGAAGGCTGTCAGCTTCTCGATTGCTAGAACTTCGCGTAACGCTTCAGGTTGGTCTCCAGCTTGGCCACGAACTTCTGCGCTGTCTCGCTGAGCTCGGCGCCCTTCTTCTGGACATAGCCCAGATGCAGCTTCACGTCGGTGTCGAGCGCGACAGTGGCAAGGCCCTTGCCGTCGGAGATGCCGACGAGGATGCCGCTCGTGATGGTGTAGCCGTTCAAGGCCACGATAAGCTCAGAAAGCGACGCGCGGTCGGTGCAGGCGATGCTCTTATGACGCGATTCGTCCGCCAACGCCTCCTCGGCGAAGAACGCAGGCGCGTCGTCTTCCTGCTCGAAATAGATGTAGGGGTAGTCGTCCAGCTGCTCCAACTCGATGCTCGAGGCGTTTACGAGCGGATGAGTTGCCGGCATGGCCACGCGCGGCGTGGACTGGATGAGCTCGACGAACTCAAGCCCCGCCTCGGCAAATGCAGCCTCGAGGTCGTCAGCGGTCTGGGTGGTCTCCACGAGCACGCCCAGCTCGCTCGCGCCGCTCGCCACGTCTTCAATCACGCCCTGCGTCGTTCGGTCGCGAAATGCGTAGTCGTATTCTTCGCCGCCGTTCGCAAGCACGATGCTGGCGAATGTCTGCACGTTGAACAGGTAATGTTGGCCAGATACTGCAAATTGTATGCTCATTACGATCTCCTTAAAGTCGCTGGTTAAAACAAAGTCAGCGAGGACGACTCTACTGCTTGGCATGCTCCTGTGCTTCGTGCAGAACCTCGACGGCCTCGGCAGTGGAGGTGCGCTCGTCGATGAAGCGCTTGACCTTGTGCTCGCCGGATGCACCCAGCTTGTCGGTATCGAACACGATGACGCGCGCGGGACGTACGCCCGTGTGGGTCTTGAGCTCGTTTTCCACGCGGGCTGCAATCTGATCGAACGGCTCGTCGGAACCGAACACGCGCTCGACCGACACCTCGTACTTCGTGGTGTGGTTCTCATCGTAGGCGCGGATGCGGTATTCGCCGGACAGGCCCTTGTCACGACGAACGATGTACTCGATATCGCTCGGGAACACGTTGACGGCGTTCACGATGAACATCTCGTCCTTGCGGCCCGAGATGTAGATGCGCGCATGGGTGCGACCGCATTGGCACTTCTCGCGGTTGACCCAGCCGATGTCGCCAGTCGCGAAGCGGATCATCGGACGGGAGCGCTTTGTCAGCGTCGTGTACACGAGCTCGCCCTTCTCACCGTCGGGCAACACCTTGCCGGTGACCGGGTCCACGACCTCGACGATGATCTGGTCCTCGATGATGTGCAGGCCGTCCTTGTACTCGCACATGCCTGCACAGGCGCCGTAGATGTCAGAGAGCCCGAAGAAGTCGTAGACGCTTGCGCCCCAGATGTCCTCGATGGCCTTGCGGGTGGTCTCGATGGAGCCGCCCGGCTCGCCAGAGATGATGATCGTGCGCAGGTTGGCGAAGTCGACCTTGGGATCGTAGCCCTTCTCGATGGCCTTCTGGCCAAGCAGCCAGGCATACGACGGCGACGACCAGAAGTGAGTCGGCTGGTAGTGCTTCATCGCCCAGAGCAGGCGGTCGGAGGGCACAGCGCCGACCCAGATGCCGAGCGCACCGAGCTCCTGCGCGCCGATGACGCACGGGCCGCCTACGTACAGGGCGAAGTTCATGCCGTGCAGGTAGCGGTCGTTGGGGCGCATGCCGGTCTGCCAGAACAGGCGCGCTTCCGCATGCATGAACTCGTCGAAATCGTGCTGGGAGAACGGCGACATCGTGGGCACGCCCGTGGAACCCGAGCTCGTGGCCATGTAGACGACGTCGTCCTCGGGCACGCAGCAAAGCTCGCCGAAGAACGAGCCGATGCCCTGGCAATCACGCTCGGTCTGCTTGTTGATGAATGGGAACTTCTCGAGGTCCTTGAGCGTCTCGATGTGCGGATCGACGCCTGCCTCATCCCAAGCGCGCTTATAGTACGGGCTCTTCTCGTAGGACCACAGCAGTTCGTCCTTCAGACGCTCGAGCTGCAACTCCTCGAGCTGCTCGCGCGGCCATGTCTCGACATCGTCGTAATACTTTTGATCGTAAGGTACGTTCTTCTTCGCCATACAGCCTCCTTGCTCGTTTTCATCCGCCGTGTCAAATCGCATTCCAGGAGTGCAATTCGACATCTGGATGCATTTGCTCAGCCCGTCTATAAAACCACCTGAGCGATGCAAGCGCAAGCGAATCGGTGATTCGCGCTTTCTATTCCCCGTTATAGATTTTGCAGATATCGCGCTATAAGAGAATTGGTGCGTGAACGGCAACGTCTTTCGTATACGATTGGGCCATGACGCTTCAGCAGCTCAGATACCTGATTGCCATCAGCGAGCACGGCTCGATCAACGCAGCCGCGCAAAACCTCTATGTCTCGCAATCGAATCTTTCAACTGCGATAAAAGAACTCGAGCGCGAACTTGGCATCACCATCTTCACACGTAGCAACCGCGGAGTGGCGCTCACCAACGATGGTACCGAGCTGTTGGGATACGCCCGTCAGGTTATCGAGCAAGCCGATATGCTGGAAGCTCGCTACGAACGCGGCCGCACCGAATACATGCATCTGGCCGTATCGACGCAGCATTACTACTTCAGCCTGCAGGCCTTCATCAACGTCGCCGAGAGCTGCGCATCAGACAAGTACGATTTCACCCTACGCGAATGCGCGACGGGCCAAATCATCGACGATGTGCGCACCTTCCGCAGCGACATCGGCATCCTCTACTTGGACGACTTCAACTCGCGCGTGCTGAAGAAGGCTTTCAACGACGCCGACGTGACCTTCTTCCCGCTGTTCGACGCCCACGTGCACATCTTCGTGGGCGAAAACCATCCGCTCGCCAGCCGAGAGATCGTGCAGCTGGATGATTTGGCGCCCTACCCGCGTTACTCCTTCGAGCAAGGGCAGACGAACTCGTTCTATTACTCCGAGGAGCCCTTTGGGCATCTACGCTGCGACCGCAACATCCGCTTTTCCGACCGCGGAACGCTCACTAACTTGTTGACCAGCTTCAATGGCTACACCATCTCGACGGGCGTGCTTTCGAGCGAGATGCATTTGGGTATCGTGGCCATCCCGCTCGATGTGGACGAGCGCATGCAAGTCGGCTACATCTTGCACAACGAACGCCGTCCTGGCACCTTGCTGCTGCGCTACATTGACGAGCTGCACAAGGTCATCGCCGAGAACCCCAGCGTGCAGGCCCGATAGGCTTAGCTGAGAGCTTATTGCTCCCGAACGACCTTGTTATTCCCAGTTATACATCCACTGGTTGAGCTCGTCCCGCAGGGAGGAGCGCTCTTCGGTCATCCCTAGAACCTGGGGATAAAGCCGCTTTTTCAAGCATGAGGCGACCTCTCTCGCCACCACCTCGAAGCGATCCGCATCGAATACCTGCGCGCTCGTGATTGTGAGCACGCGCCAGCCCATGTGCTCGATACCCAGTTCGCGACCCACGTCGCTTTTCATCTGCGATGCGCCGACGTGCACCTCCCCGTGGTATTCGACGTCTAGCGATTCTTCGGGCCAACAGAGATCGCCAAAGCATGAACTACGCCGTGCGATAACTCGCCCGTCCTCGTCCAGTGGTATATCCGCATTCAAATCGGGTTTTGGAATGCCGTAACCTCCCAGCTTGGGTGGCAGGCAAAGTAACATGTAAACCATCGTTTCCATGGGCGAATGCGACCCCTCGACGACATAACGCAGAGCGCGGAGGGCTTTGGCCCTCCCGTGCGCCTTTGTCGCTTTTTCGACAAACTTGCGGAGAGAGTCAACGTTTGTCAGAGGAGCTATGCGCGTCGGGTAATCGTCTATGGCCGATGGGTGGGTGTTGCCTTGGGGCAGAAGCACGTAGGTTCCGCAGAACTCGCAGCCCAGCGCAATTAGCTGGTTCAACGTCAGCTTCGAGGCCATTTGCAAGAACGTGAACTCGGGGGACGAAACATACATGCTGCCAACCCGATAGAATGCATTCTTCGGAACAAACGTGCTCCACACGTAGCATGATATTTGCTTCGACCAACGCCGATCTCCTGCGTCGAACAGTAGGACATCGATTGGTTTATCGGGAATCCTGAAAGTCTCGGGTACGCATTCGAGCACATCGGCTTTTTTGTAGGCGCATTTCTCAACTCCGCTGATCCGCGCAGGCTTCCCTGGCTCGGAATCAAGCGGGAAATGCTCACGCCAATATGCAAGCGCGGTGTTGTGAGAAGTAAAAGCCCGCATCAAACGCCTCCTATCCAGTCGATTCCTTTAATGCAACGACATAATCGGAAGATAACGCGTACATTCAGCAACGTATCCCGCCGTAACCGAGCTGCCCATCCTCCAGCAGGCTGACCTGCCAACGCGCGGACAAGCTGCCCGGCAGATGCTAAATCGCCTACCCAGCATGGCGATTACCAGTCGACTCCTGGCCGGCAAATCATCAATTCATCGCGGTTGCTATCTGGTAACCACGTCCAGGGTGGGCCGATGAGCCAAACGGTTCAAATGGTTG
This sequence comes from Eggerthellaceae bacterium, assembly GCA_017432445.1. Lineage (GTDB taxonomy): Bacteria > Actinomycetota > Coriobacteriia > Coriobacteriales > Eggerthellaceae > UBA9715. The sequence continues at coordinate 4,573 of JAFRJC010000182.1, forward strand.
CTATAAATTCTTACTTATGTTTGATTATTGTCAATACGCGACTTTTGATGTTATAAAACCCGAATATTGTTTGATTACTTCTTCAATATATCGAAAGTCTTCGATTGCCGTTTCTAAATACCCAGGTCAAGCACGCGTCGTTTTATATGATTAATTGACTCATATTATAAAAATCAAACAATATTCGGGTTTTATAACA
>JAFRJC010000183.1 GCA_017432445.1 Eggerthellaceae bacterium
ATGGCGCTTGCCAAACGCGTCGCTCGCCTCGCCGCACAACGCATGTAGGGCAAACGGGACAAAAGGGAGTATCCCCTTTGTCCCTTTGGCAATCGCCGCGGAGATGGCTGGCAACAACGCCATCATCAAACCCGTCAAGTCTTTTCCTATGTCAGGCAGCGCATCGGAGGGGACAGTCCCCAACGATGCATTTTGCATCGAAGGGGACAGTCCCCAACGATGCACTTACCATCATGGCGCTTGCCAAACGCGTCGCTCGCCTCGCCGCACAACGCATGTAAGGCAGACGGGACAAAGGGAGTATCCCCTTTGTCTCGCGTGCTCTGGATTAACGAGGTTGTATACTGGTGCGGCGACCTTGCCGTCGAGAGAAAGGGAAGCTATGGCTGACGATAACTACACCCAGCAACCGCGTACGCAGCAAATCCCTGTGCAGAATGGTCAACACGCCCAGCAGTACCAACGGGCTCAACAGTACCAGCCGACGCAGCAGATTCAACAGCCGCAACACCAACAACAGTATCAGCAGCAGTACCAGCAACAGTACCAACAGCCGCAGCCGCAATACCAGCAACAGCCGCAATACCCGCGGCAGATGCAAATAATGTCCAAAGATGTGACGACGACAGGCCAGTGGGTTTTGAACTTGTTCCTCGTCGCGATACCTATCATTGGCCTCATCTTGCTGTTCGTGTGGGCGTTTGGTTCGGGCACGGCTCCTTCGAAGCAAAACTGGGCGCGTGCGAACCTCGTTTGGATCCTCATCGCCGTCATCTTAACCGTCGTCGTAGCCGTGGCCAGCGTGTTGCTAGGTGTTCCCGTCCAAGATTATCTGCAGCATTACTTGCATTAACGTAGATGCAGCTAGCGTCGACAGAGCAGGTCTCTCAGCCCTCGCAGCCCTCCTCGTCCAACAGTGCGGAGCAGCGTGTTAGGATAGCGCGCTTGGCAATACGTGCGTTTCCACAGCTGCTCATCTTCAACGGAGCCATCAGCCTTTCGGTGGCGCTTTTGCTGGGCATTCTGGACTACGTCTCTCGCCTGTTGCTTTCGAGCATGGGAACCGCGCTGACTACAGCCAACGCTGCGCAGGTGCTGCTGAGCTGGCAAGGGGCGCTGCTGGCGATCGTAACTACCCTGATCGTCGCTGGTTACGTTGCCATCGACGTTTTCGCCCACGTGTACTTCTGCGAAAGTATCCTAGCCGGTGAAGAGGGCGGCCTGATAAAGCGCGCCTTGCGCTCGATGCGACGCGCACTCAAAAGCCTGTTGCGCTTCAGAACGCCCAGCGGTGTTCTCATTTTCATTTTCATCGTTTTGTTGTCGCCCTTAGCGGGCGTTGGTTTTTCCACTGGCCTGACCCGTGACTTGTACGTACCTCACTTCATCATGAGCGTCATCCAGAGTGCGCCTCTGTATCTCGTCGCATATGTGCTGTTCGTCCTAGCGCTTGCCGTCGTGGGTGTGCTGCATGTCTTCTCCATTCACGATGTGCTGCTTGAGGGGGCTTCTCCCAGGCATGCGCTCAAGCGCTCGCGTCAACTTGTGCGCATGCATTTAAAAGACCTGATTAAAGCTGTGCTGAAATTGGGGATTGCAATTGGGCTCGTCGTTTCGCTCGGATTTATCGCGCAAGTAGCCGTGGATGTCATCCTCGAAATGCTTGGCCAGAACTATACGCCGGGCGAAGAGGGCGCTTTGATGTATCTCCTCTCAGATTTAGAGCCCCCCGAAGAAGCGCTTGCCGTGAGCATGTACCGATCCCTGTGCTTCTTTGCAAGCCTGATTGCTCTCGGCGTCGTTACCATTGGCGGCCTGCTTATTGGCTCGGGTACCATGCTATACGTCACGCACGTCTATCATTGGGTTAGCGGCAGCCAGCGGGAAGAGCCCCGATATCTTCTTCCTCCCAGGCGGACGCACTGGTGGGCGAATGCGTTGCGCCTTATCATCGTGCTTGCCGTGGTGGCTGTCGTGTCGCTTGTCGCGGGCTTTGCGGTCGAAATCGTGATGCATCGGGAAACCCCTGTGGAAGTGGTCGCGCATCGTCTGGGTGGCGATGGCGCTCCGGAGAACTCCATAGAGGGTTTGAAATTTGCGATAGGCGAAGGCTGCTACGGCGCCGAAACGGACATTCAGCGCACCAAAGATGGGCATTACGTCATCAACCACGACAACGATTTCTCCCGCCTGTGCGGGGTCAAAGCGAAGCCGCAGGAGCTGACGCTAGAAGAGGTTGAGCGGTTGCGCATACGTGATCCGCTTCACCCTGGCACCGAAGTCGAAGTGCCAACCTTCGAGGAGCTGCTGGATGCCGCAAAGGGCCGCATCAAGCTATTCGTCGAGTTCAAAGGCGATACTGCCGATTGCAAGATGGTTGATGATGCGGTGCGCATAGCGCGCGAGCACGGCGCCGAAGACGATGTCGTGTTCATTTCGCTGAACTATGATTGCATCGAGTATGGCAAGAAGACCTATCCCGAGTTCGATTACGGTTTGCTGATCTTCGCGGGATTTGGCGACCTGAAACTGCTTGAGTGCGACATCGTGCTGGCTGAGGAAGAAATGTCAAATGATGATTTCATCGATAAGGTGCACGAGGCGGGCAAAAAGATGGGCGTGTGGACGGCTAACACTGAGGATGACCTGCGCAAGGTTCTACACAGCGATGCCGATTACGTGATAACCGACAAGGTTGTGTTCGCACGCGATGTGCAGGAAGGCCTGGACCAGCGCAGCGACAGCGAATTCATCCAGGATCTCGTCTGGCGTTAATTGCTTCTTGGAGCATCGTGGCGTTGCCGGAAAGGAAGAACAGTGGAGTACAACGGAACAGTCTACCGTCCGCCTATCGAGGCGCAGTCTTTCTTGGTGCCAATCACGGAAGGCTGTACGCATAACACCTGTACTTTTTGCAACATGTACCAGGGCATCCCCTTTCGCATGCTGTCGCTTGAAGAGGTGGAGGAGTACCTAGCGCAGGCGCAAGGGGCGGGGGCTTCGGCTTGCCATGCAGCAGAGCGGGTGTACTTCGTAGGCGCCGATCCGTTCGCCTTGTCGGCCGAAAACCTGTTGCGCAGGATTGAGCTCGTCAAGCGTTATCTGCCAAAAGCTGAGACGTTTACCATGTACGCACGCGTCGATAACGTGGCTCGCAAAAGCGACCAGGACCTGCGAGCGCTAAAAGATGCAGGCGTTGATGATCTGTATATCGGTGTGGAATCCGCTCTTGACGATGTGCTGCTCTATCTGGGCAAAGGTTACATGTCAGGGGAAACGTTTGAACAGTGCGAGCGTCTGAATCAGGTGGGTATCCTCCATTGCGATTTGCTGATGCTGGGGGCTGCGGGCAAAGGTCGCGGCATCGAGAGCGCGCGGGCGGCAGCGGATTTGGAAAACGCGGTGAAGCCGCATAAGATTCTGATGACCACCATGACCGCGTACGTGGGCACGAAGCTCGACAACGACATCGCCGCCGGCGTGTTTGTTCCCGCTGGTGAAACCGAGAATCTACGAGAGGAACGGGAGCTTGTCGCTTGCCTTGACCTGCCAGGTCGTGAGTTCTGGGCAGCTCATCCGCTTGACGTGGTGCCCTTGAGGGGCATTTTGGGGCCGGATACCCAGGATATGCTGGATGACCTGGACTATGCAATCGAGATGATCGACGAGACCGCCGTCAACCGCGTGGCCAGGCGCGGATCGATGTAACGGGATTTCTTTCCTGGATACTTGTCCCAGCTTGCTTGGCAAGCTGGGACAAGTATCCAGGAAAGAAATCCCAGGAGACCAGCGCCCTATTTAACGGCGGGACCAACGGGAGTATCCCTCAGGTCCCGCATGTCACTGCTTGTGCAATCGATTCCTCGGTGACGACGCGAACAGCGGGAGCATGAACGCCAGCGCGGCCGAGCGCCTCGGTAATCGATTGGGTCAAATCGAAATACACCGACCAGTAATCAGCGGATTTGCACCAGGCACGGACGGTGAACTCCATCGCTTCGTTGGTCCCGCCGGAAAGGCGTGCGAACGGTTCGGGGGTGTCCAGCACCAGCTCGTTGGCAGCCATGGTGTCCAGCATGACCTGCTGGATCTGGGCCACGTCCTCGCCTTTGGCGCAGTTGAACGTCAAGTCGACCCTGCGGAGCTCCTCGGAGGACATGTTCGTGATGTTGGCGTTCATGAGCGAGCCGTTAGGAATGGAGATGACCTTGTTGTCGCCGGTGGTGAGCACGGTGTAGAACAGGTTGATTTCCCTAACCGTGCCGTCGCTTCCAGCGGCGTTGATGAAGTCGCCCACCTTGAAGGGCCTGAAGATCAGCAGCATGATGCCGCCTGCGAAATTGGAAAGCGATCCTTGCAGCGCCATGCCGATGGCGAGGCCCGCAGAAGCAAGCACCGCGATGATGGAGGCCATCGGGATGCCCAAGATGCCGATGATGGAAACAACCAAGACGATGTAGAGAAGAATCTTTACCGCATGGAGTAGGAACTTTCTAAGCGTTTCGTCTTGTTTTTGAAGGGGTTTGAGGTTCTCCAGGACCTTGAGCACCTTGCCGATGACCAGCTTACCGATGATCAACACAAGCAAAGCAAGAACAATCTTCACACCTGCATCGATGAGCACATCGCCGATTGATGTCAGATTAAACATATGTCCGTCCTTTCAGGCCGCCTACGCTTTGCCGCCGCACAAAGTGAGTTGTGCGGCAACTGGTTTATGGCGAGTATTCTACTCGTCAACTCTTAACGATGCACGGAAATGATGGACGAGCAGGAGGCGGGCTGAGGGTGGGGTTCGGAGCCCTCCGCTTCACACGGTTTCGAACATCGGAGGGTTGCACGCATAACACCTGCGCCTTCTGCAACATGTACTAGGGGATTCCCTTTCGGATGCTGCCGCTCGAAGAGGTGGAGGAGTATATCGTAAAACCGCTTATGGCGTGGGGCGTGGCTCGCGAAAGCGCCGAGTGGGTGTACTTCGTGGGCGCCGCGTCCCACCTCGGTGCTTAGTTGTACGATTCGTCACCCGCGAACGTCTGCAGCAGGCCCTCGTAGCGCTCGTCCATGCGGTCGGGGAGGCAGTTGTACACGTATACGTGGACGTTCTGCTTGAACTTGACGTCGGCGTACACGTCGGGGTTGCCCTTCTTGGACATAGCCGCCTCGACGCCTTCCGCCGCGTTCTCGGCCCGCCCGACGAATATGCCCGTGTAATCGGTCAGGTCTTTGTCGAAGTCCATCTTCTTGTACGTCGCGATGACGAAGCAGCCTGGCATGTCGCTGATGGGGCCGATGCCCGCCTCTCCCGATTTCTCGTTTGCCTTACGCAGTTCCGCGACGGTGATCTTGGTCGTAGCGTTCTCGAGGACCGATTGCCTGGCCTGTTTGATGGCCTTCTTGAGCTCTTTTTCATCCTTCGCGGAAGCAAGGTCTTCGACGACCCCATCCCTGACGACGGCCAGTTTTGAGAGGGCCTCATCAGACGCCTCGCCGGCGGCCGCTTTCGCCTTGTCCGCGCTTTCCGCCGCGGCCCTGCCGGCAATCTTGAGCTTCTCGGCGACGGCGTCGGTGTCGATGCTGTCGAGGATGGGCTTTGCCTCCTTTATCAGCTTCGATGCCGTGGCGACGACAAGTGCGGCCGCCTCTATCAGCACTTCGACGTCCTTGCTGCCCTTCATGGCGAACTTCAAGAGCTTTGCGATCTTCAGGGGTATCGACATCGTGGCTCCAATCCTTAGTTTAGCTTCCTACGTTTTGCTGCAAGGTTGATCGCGAACCATTGTATAGACCGGAAGGTATTCGGGGCATATTCGATTCCCAATTGTGGATTACAAGACTCCGATTTGTTTGCTTGACGTTGTTCCAAGCTCATGTCACGCAGGCGTCCCGCTTTCTTTTAAGATTGCATTCCATCCGCTGCGGACAACTACAACGGGCTACGGTCCAATTCGTCTCCTGATGCATGTGTGGTGCGGTACAATTCGCATGATCAGTAACAATGAGCGAAAATATCAACGATAAGGGGGGCGCCATGGATGGTAAGCTGACCGATATGCTCCACCTCGACTTGGAGCCTGTGGGCGTTTTCTTCGGGAACACGAGTGCGGCATGCGACGTAAGCGCCGAACCAGGCAAGCGCAACTGCGTCGTGCCGTTTCTGCTGTCTGCAGCGCGCGGCAAGGTGGTCGGTATCGACGAGGAGGGCTGCACCTGTCCGGGCGGTACCGTCGGTTGTTGTTTCGGTGATGGCTTCACCCGCAAGAATCCCAACATCCACAAGATGCTCTCTCAGGGAATGGGCGATGCTGCACCTCCGCAGGCGCCGATACACCTGGTGGAGGGCGAGCGGTTCTTCTGTACCGAAGAACTTGCCCAGAAGTGGCGAAACAACATGCCGTTTTCCGACAGGGGCTATCCGCGCGTCGTCTTTGCTTCCGAAAGCCGCTGGGATGAAATCGGCAACCCCGATCTCGTGCTGGTTTTCGCCGATGCAGATCGAATCTCGGCGCTTGTGACCATGCTCGGTTTCCACAACGGCCGCACGGTGAACACCGTCGTGCCGTACGGCGCCGCCTGCCACTCTATCGTCTTTGCTGCGGAGCAGATGGAGGAAGCCGAGCCGATGGCCGTCATGGGTTTGTTCGACATCTCGCAGCGCAACGCGTCGATTGCGAAGTACCTGTCGCTCACAATGCCGTATGTGCTCTGGGAGGATATGCAAAAAGACTTGGACAAGAGCTGCCTGACGACCCATGCGTGGAAGGAAATCGAGAAGAGGCTGTAGCATCGCCTCCCGCACCAACCTAGATTTCCAGATTTCTAGAAACATATTCGGAAACTAGAAGCACAAATCGTAAGCATTCTTGGTTATAATTGACGTGCCTGGATTTTGGGCAAGTTGATAAGGGTTGTTTCGATTGGAGGGATTCTAGCATGGCCATTATGACAATCTTGTCGCACGAGTATGACGAAGAGACCGGAATCGATAGTTTCATTGTGAACCCTGGAAACATGAAATGCGAGCTGAAGATCGTCGACGGGGAAGTTGAGATGCTCACCGCTGGCGCTTGGAGGAAGTGCACCAACCCGTTCCTGAAGAAGGCGACGCTCGAGGCTGCGGCTGAGCGTGGATAGCGCAAACATTTGAGCATATGATCGATGGGGCCACGTCTGTCGTGGCCCTTATCTTTTCTGCTGATAAGAATCCGATTCGTGCAAAAGGGACAGCCTCTTCTTCTATTGCGTAGAATGGGTAATGGAGACACGCTGGTAACAGGAGGCGGGATGAGCAAGATAACGGTTCTAAGAAGCGGCGGGCAGAGCGGGGCGGACCGCGGGGCCATGGACGCGGCCGGGCAGTGCGGGGTGCGCATCGAGGGCTGGTGTCCGGCGGGCGGATGGGCTGAGGACTATCCCGAACCGCCAGGCGTGCTCGCGCTATATCCCGAGATGATCGAGACGCCGTCAAAGGACGTGATACAGAGGACCGAGTGGAACATCCGCGACTCGACTTGCTGCATCGTCCTGAACACGGGTGGTAGGGGCACGTCTCCAGGAACCGATGCTGGCTACGTTTTCAACGAGAAGTACGGCGTTCCGCATTTCGATATCGAAATCGGAGGCGAGCGCTCGGTCGAAGAGCAACTCGAAGACGCTTGCGAGTGGCTGCGCGCTTTTGACGACGATGCCATCGTGCTTGGGTTCGGAGGCCCGCGCGAAAGCGAGTATCCCGGCGTGTACGAAATCGCGTTCGACGTGGTCAAGGAGCTTCTCACCAGGTTTTGCTAATAGAGCCAGCATGCCCGGATGGCGAATGAGTCGCAGAATGAGTCGCAGGACAGTCCTGCGACTCATTTGTGAAAGGGAGCAGCCATCAGCCACGCTGATATAATGACCTGGAAACCAGATGGAGACGTCGAGGGGCTGACTGATATGGCTAACTCGTCGAATGAGCTGAGCGGCGTGGGCGAGGCAATGCAAGAAAGCTTGCAGTGCGTTGAAATTGCCGTGTACGGCAAGGGCGGTATCGGTAAATCCACTGTGGCCGCGAACCTTTCCGCCGCGCTGGCCTTTGAAGGCAGGCGGGTGCTTCAGATCGGATGCGACCCCAAGCATGACTCGACGCGCGCGCTCATGGGCGGCAGGAACATTCCCACCGTGTTGGATTACCTGCGAGATACCCCTAAGGAGCAGGCCACCGTCGAGGGAATCCTGCACGAGGGGTCGTTCGGCGTGGGATGTGTCGAGGCGGGCGGCCCGAAGCCCGGCGTCGGATGTGCGGGGCGCGGCATCATCTCCGCCTTCGAGTTTTTGGATCGCAACCGGGTCAAGGAAGGCTATGACACGATTGTCTACGACGTGCTCGGCGACGTCGTCTGCGGTGGCTTCGCCGTGCCGATACGCAGCGAGTACGCCGATGCCATCTTCCTCGTGACGAGCGGCGAGTACATGGCGCTGTACGCTGCGAACAACATCTTGCGCGGCATCCGCAACTACGACGGCGACGATCGTTGCAGAGTGGCGGGCATCGTCTTCAACGAGCGCAACTTGCCCGATGAGAAATTGCGGGTTGAGCGCTTCGCCCAGGCTACGGGCCTGCCCATCGTGGTTCGCATTCCGCGCAGCCCCTTGTTCGCCGAAGCCGAGCGTCTCAACTGCACGATTATGGAGCTTGCCGGACGCCATCCCGAACGCGATCTGTTCAGGGAGTTCGCACAGCGGGTGGCAAGTGGTTTGGACTTGCGTGCAGCCAATCCTTTAAGCGACGAGGAGCTGGAGCGCTGCATCCTGTACGGCGAAGCTCCAGCTTCTGGAGGCGCGATACATTGCGGCGAAGCGTCTTCGGAAGGGGCTCCTGCTGATGAAGGCGCCCCTTGTGTAAAATGCACATCGGGCGCGAGCGAAGTGCCCGCCAAGATGAACGAAATCTCGGACGTGCAGTCGGATGGAAGCTTCCAGAAGGCACCCACGCGACGGCCGGCGCTGTACGGGTGCGCCTTCAACGGCGCGGCCACCACGGCGATTCATCTGACCGATGCCGTGGTCATCGCGCATTCGCCCAGGGCCTGCGCGTTCTACACCTGGCAGAACATCTCGTCACCTGGTCGCAAGAACCTGTTCCACCGCGGCGTGCTCATGCCTTCAGCCATCAGCCCTAACCTCGAATGCACGCAGATCGATTCGCACGAGGCCGTCTTCGGCGGGACGGACAAGCTGCGACGCCATGTTCAGGAGGCCGTCGCGCGGAAACCCGGCGCGGTAATCGTGATCAGCTCATGCGTCAGCGGCATCATCGGCGATGACGTCTTGTCGGTTGAGCGCCTTTCAACGCCGCAGACGCCCGTCATCGTCATCGCCGCAGATGGTGACATTGCCGGGGATTACATGGAAGGCATCAGGATGTGCCTGCACGAAGTTGCCGAGGCGCTCGTCGACCCCTCTGCTGCACCGAAGCCCAATAGCGTGAACCTCATAGGCGAGACGGGCGTCGCAAACGACCTCGAGATCAACTTCGACATCTTCGCCGAGCTCCTCGGCCGAATGGGCATCTCGGTCAACTGCCGTTTCATGGGGAACGCGACTGCGGACGAGGTGCGCAACCTCGCCGCGGCGCCGCTCAACATACTCGCGTCGGACGGGCAGGATAACCGCGAGCTGAAGGAATGGCTTGTCTCGCGCTACGGCCTGCATTTTCTCGATAGCTGCGTGCCGATTGGGTTTAACGAGACGCGTCGTTTCCTCGAGGCGGTAGGTTCTCACTTCGGGTGCGAAGACAAGGTGGCCCCCATCGTGGCCGACGAGCAGGAGCGCTTCGAGAGCGAGCTTGCGGCCCTCCGTCCCCAGTTGGCGGGGAAGCGCGTCGTCATCACCACGATAAATGTCAATCTGGACTGGCTTTTGGATGCGGTTTCGTCGGCTGGCATGGAGGTGGCCTGGATTGGCGTGCTGAACTATCTTCACCGTGACCTGGGCATAACCGCGCTTCCAGATAAGTACCCGTTCATCGAGCCAATCGTCAGCTTTTCCGAAGCGACGGCGCGAATCGAGGAGCTCAAACCTGATATAGTCGTTTCCAACTTCGCATTCGCCGTTCCTCCGGGCGATTACATCATCGACAACATGCCCATGGTGCAACAGGTCGGGTTCCATTCCGGCATCGAGACGCTGAACCGTTGGGTGCGCTTGCAGCAGAATGAGAAACAGGGGATTTGGATCCATGACAAAGAGCTGTTTGAAAAGTATTTCGCCTGATGCGCTCTCCGGCATGATCTTCGCCCTCGAGGGAATGAGGAACGCCATCGTGTTGCTTAACGGTCCCATGGGATGCCGTTTTTACCACAGCACCACCTCGCAGTTCATAACGGAGCACCCTCGGCTCTACCTTCCGTTAGAAGAAGGCGGCGAGCGGGTGCCTGTGGACTACACGTTCCTCAACGACTGGTTCTTCCGACAGGAGCGGGTGCCGTCAACCTATCTCGATGGGTATGACTATGTTTACGGCACAAAGGAAAAGGTCGCGGATGCCCTTCGCTATATCTCGCAAAACATCGACTTCGATCTTCTTGCGATCGTCAACTCGCCTGGTGCTGCGCTTATAGGCGACAACCTTCTGGAGATCGCGCGGTCGATACTGGGGGACAGGCGCTCCGTAATGCTGGAGTCGCCCGGTTTCTCCGAGCCGTTCGAGCTCGGGTATTCCGAGGCTCTTCGCGCATTGCTCGCCCAGGTCGGCCCGGCCCTCTGGCGCGACGGTGCTGGTACTGCCAAAGGGGAAGGGGATGCCAAGAGCGTAAACATGCTGGGTCTTTCCATCTGGCATCGCTACCACGAGGGCGACCTGAAGGAGCTGCGTCGCCTGTTTGACCTGTGCGGGATTCGGGTGAACGCGTGCCCGTGCGCGGGGTGCACCGTCGAGGAGCTTTCGCACTTGCCGCAGGCGGACTTGAACGTGGTGCTCTACCCCGAAATGGGTCTTGAGTCAGCGCGGTTTCTGGAAGAAACGCTCGGCCAACCGTATTACGTCTGCCAGGTGCCGCCCGTGGGCTTTGCGGCGACGGAGCGCATGTTCGCGGACATCTGCGAGCTGCTTGGCGTATCGGATGAGGCTTTCATGCGTGAAAGCGAGCGGGCGCGTGCGCTCTCCTGGTACAAGATCAAGCAAGTTGACACCTTGTCTGGCAAGCCGAAAGGCGTTATGTTCCACGTTTCGGGAAACGATTCGCAGGTGAGAGCCTATGCGGAGTTCCTCACCGATTACCTGGGAATGGTGTGGGCGGATCCCGAGGATGCCGAGCTGGTGTTTGCAGACGCGAACCTGATCGCCGAGCTCATGCTGAAGAACAAGACGTTCTGCGGCATAGAGATTAACTTGCCTGGTATGGGTTACATCGACCTCGTGTCCAAAACTCATCTGGGCATCGAAGGTTCGCTATTCCTCATAGAGCAGGTGCTCAACGGTTTGATGTCACGGCTCTGAGGTGGGCGAAGCCCGCTCGATTTCATGCTCATCCGCGTTGATGCGAGAGAGCCTGTACGATGTCGCCATCTCCCAGGTCAGGGATGGAAAAGACCGCATGATTTCATCGTCTCCCGTAGTATCATGGACGTGTGGGTATGCAACCTTTGGTGTGGCGTGTTTGCCCAACGGTTGAGGCGGTTTCGAAAGTGGTGACAGGCAATGGAGCGCGCGTCGAGGCTTCGGGCAAGAATGGCACTCGGATTCGCGTTCGCGGTTTTCGCCCTGATGGTTTTGCTGGCGGTTCCCGTGCATGCCTTTGCAGATGCGAATGAAACCGGCCTTGTGGCGGCGACGTCTGATGCCGCAGGAACCGAGCAGCCTCAGGAGCAGGCGGAAGAGCAACCGGTTCCTTTCACCAAGAAGGGCACGTACTACATCGTCTTGGCCACCAACCGAAAGAAGGCCATCGGCGCTCATGGCGACGACCGCACTAACCTCGCCAACGTCGTGGTTCGCAAGAAGAGGAACACGAACCTGCTGAAATACCGCCTCGTGCCAGCTGGCAAGAAAGGCGTTTACTACATCCAGAACGTGGCCACGGGTCGCCAGCTGGCCGCGAAAGAGCAGACGGCCCGTAAGGCCAACGCCCTAATGAGCACCGCCTACAAGACGAAGCTCCAGAGATGGAAGATCATGCGTTATTCCGACGGGACGGTCACCTTCAAGAGCATGGTAACGGGGCTTTCGCTCAACATCGGCGGCAGCGGCAAGATTGGCTCCAACGTCAATCTGCGCATGGCCTCTAGTGCCAAGACGCAGAAGTTCAGGCTCATCAAGGCCAAGAAGAACAAGCGGGAGACCGTGAAGCTCGACGTGCCCTGCTACTTGCAGTCCCCGCAGCTGCCCACCGGCTGCGAGTCCGTTGCCCTCACGAACGCCTTGCGCTATTGGGGTTTCAAACTGGACAAGACCACGATTGCCAACCGCTGGCTTCCCTACGGCAGCAACGGCGTGTACAACTTCATCGGCAATCCCCATAACAGCAGCGGTTGGATCATCTGCGCCCCAGGTATCGCAAACACTGCGCGTCGCTACCTGGACAGCAAGAAATCCGATTTGAAGGTGAAGGTTTATCACGGCACGAGCCTGAAGGAGCTGCGCCATTACCTGGACGAGGGATGCCCTGTTATCGTGTGGGCAACCGACCGGATGCGCAGTCCGGGACCCACGAGGGCCTATCGCAGCGGCTACGCCCTGCGCGGCAACACGCACACCATGGTGCTTGCAGGCTACAACCCCAAGAAGGGCACGTACTATTTGGCCGACTCGATTTCGGGGGAAGTCTGGCGCGATGCCAAGCGATTCGAATCGTTATTCAACTCGATGGGAAAGCAGGCC
>JAFRJC010000184.1 GCA_017432445.1 Eggerthellaceae bacterium
CCCCACAGAGAGGGCAACGAGGGGGTTGGCCTCGCCGCAGCGAGCCCTAATATCTATTTATTATCTCTTTTACAACTAAGCATCTCCGGTCGCGCCGTAAACGGGCGGTCCTGATTGTTAGAAACCGGACTTGCAGCGCGGGTGACGGACTGAGCAGTACTCGCATTTGCGCCCGAGAGCGACGAAGGCCCGGCGCAGATGGCGCAGGCCATCCGATGCCGCAAGGTCGAGGCAGCTTGTGTAGCATGACGCCAGCTGCTCGAGCTTCGTGAATTCGCCCCCTACGCCCATTCCGGGTCGCTTTCCAGGAGGCGCCTGGCCGCGTCGGGCATGGTGTGTTCGAGCTGCTCGCAAAATCTCTCGAAGTCGGCTTGCGCGAGCATGGTGGCGCGGGCCTCATCGAAGGCCCTGTCGGCCGCGCCGAGCGCACCGCGCAGGGCAAGAAAAAGCGTAGCGAGGGACGAGGTATACGCCGACGTGTGCCTCGTGCCGACCAGCCATGGTCTGTTCATTGTGAGGTCCGAGGCGCTGGCTCTCTCGCTTGGGGGCTCGTGTCTGCTCGTCGGTACCAAGTAGCAAGGAATGATGCGTCCGGCGGGTCGCGGCCGGCCTCGCGCCCTCGACTTCGTCGCCCAGCAGAAGGTGCGGTATCCCGGCATGTCCGGACAGCCTTCGTGGTTTTCGACTGCTTCCCGGATGCCCGCGGCTTCCGCGAGATGGTTGATTGGTTTGAATGCTTCTTGTATGAACGTATCCGCGAGGCATTCTTTCAAGAACGTCGTCGTTTCCGTGAAACCATCAGTGCGAACAGCTCGTCTGTCAGGTCGGTGCGGTGGTCCAACACGCCCTTTCTGATAGGGATGCGAAAAATGGGGAAGGTTTACTGATTCGTTCCGAATGAGTGGTATTATGAGTCGAATTTTTCGCTAAGGAGTAAGAGTATGTCGGAACAACGCAAGCTCGAGCTTATCGACGCTACGTACGAGATGCTCAAGAAAATGCCGCCCGATCAGATATCGGCGCGGAAGGTGGTTGCTGCAGCCGGATGCACTTCGCCGCTTATCTACCGCAATTTCAAGGACATGGACGAGCTCATCCTGCTGGCTGCCGTGCGCTTCCTGGAACGCTACATTGTCGAGTCTCCACAGCTGTTCGATGAATCTCAGGATCCTCTTGTGATGCTGGATTCCACATGGGAGCTGTTCGCCAAGCACGGCTTCCAGAACGTGGATGTGTTCTTGTTTTTGTTCTTCAGCCAGCATTCCAAAGAAGTCGGCGATGCGATAGAGGAGTACTACCAGCTCCTTCCCGATGGATGGCGCCAGTTCGGCGGCATGTTCACGACGGTGCTGTTCGACGGCGACATCTACGATCGCAATCTAATCGTCGTGCGGCGTGTCGCATCGTCGGGAGTCTTCGATGTAGATGACGCCCAGGCAATAAGCGACATGCAGTGCTATCTCTTCCACGGGATGCTTATGAAATACCGTGACGTGTATCGCGATCCGGCCATAGCTGCTGAGGGCCTAGAGGAGTTCATGCGGCTATTCCGTTCCCAAGTTGAGCACTACCGCATCAAGTAACCCGCTTTTCGGAAATAGCCGTTGACGGTGTAAACACTACCATTAGCGGAAATCACATTTTGGTAAGTATTGACGGTGTAAACACCACTTTGCTATGGTGTTTACACCGTCAACACCAACTAAGGGAGGAAACATGCAGCGCTACGAAGTTCTGACTGCGGACGAACTCGGCAAGGTTCACGAGAACATTCTGAAAATCATGGCAAATATCGGCGTCGTCATGCCAGACGAGGCTTCGAAGGGAATCCTGAAGGCGCACGGCTGCACGGTGGACGGCGATACCGTCAAATTCCCGCGCTCGCTCGTGGAGAAGTGCATCAAGAGCGCTCCGTCCTCCTTCACCATCAATTCGCGCGACGGGGCACACGATGTGCTCATCTCGATCGACACGCTCACGTTCCTCGGCCCCAACTGCCCGCCGTACGTCGTCGACTTGGATCGCGGGCATCGCAACGCCACGCTGGCCGATTTCATCGATGCCATCAAGATCTGCGACAACCTTGAAAACATCGACATGCATGCGCAGACGCCGTGCGAGCCTAACGATGTTCCTCAGGCCGAGCGCGCCGTGGCCATGACGTACAACACGATGAAGTATTCCACGAAGCCCTTCATGGGCAGCTCCATGGGCTACAAAAACGCCATGCACACCATCGAGATGGCGGCCATCCCGTTTGGCGGGTTGGAAGCTGTGAAGAACAAGCCGGTCCTCTCGTCGATTCCCTGCACGCTCACGCCGCTCGTCTACGACCCCTCGCAGCTCGAGGCAATCCGCGCCTATGCCGAGTGGGGTCAGGTCCAGGTCGTCAACTCGCTTCCCATCGCCGGCCTCAGCGCGCCGGTCACCCTGGCGGGCATGGTGTCGGTTGAAGTGGCCGAGGTGCTGGCGGGCATCGTGCTTGCCCAGTGCATCAATCCGGGCACGCCGTGTGTGCTCTCGGGTGCCGGCGCTGCCTCCAACATGGCTAACGGCTCCATCGCCATCGGCGCTCCCGAGCATGCGCTCAACTCGCTCATCATCTCGCAGTTGGCGCATCTCTACGAGATTCCGTGCCGCGTGGGCGGTTCGCTGACCGACTCCAAGGCGATCGACGCCCAGGCCGGCTACGAATCCGCCATGGACATCATGGCCAACCTCATGGGTTGCGGCAACTACGTGCTGCATGCCGCCGGCATCATCGAGGGCTACAATGCAACCTCCTTCGAGAAGCTGGTGCTTGACAACGAGTTCATCGGCTACGTCAAGCGCATCATGGCCGGCGTGGGTGTTTCCGAGGAAGACCTGGCCTACGACGTCATCGAGGAAGTGGCCCCGGGCGGCACCTACCTGGTCGAGGACCACACGCTCGAGAACTTCCGCGACGAAATCTACGTACCTTCCATCAGCAACCGCGAGACGCAGACGGCTTGGAAAGCCAACGGGTCGTTGACCGTCGAGCAGGTGGCCAACAAGAAGTGGAAGCAAATCCTGGAAGAGCATCCGGACCCCGTCATCTCCGACGAGCTCGACAAGGAATTGCAGGCCTATATCGCAAAGGTCGAATACTAAGCCGAGCAACCGCGACGAGCCAGGGGCGTGAGTTAAAGAGAACGGCTCTTTAACTCACGGGCAACCCCGGAACTCATCCGACCTTATGCGTCCACCTCGTGGGCGCATAACAACGAAAGGCACACTCATGAAGAAGTTCACATTCCGAGACTTCATGGTCTTCATCATATTGAGCGCTGCGGTCGCTATCGCCTATCAGCTGCCCTATCTTCGCTTCACCTTCTATGACCAGATGATGGATGCGCTCGCTCTCAACAACACCCAGATTGGTCTGCTCGCCACGGCGGTGAACCTGGTGAGTACAATCAGCTACCCCATCGGAGGTATCCTCGCCGACAAGTTCTCGATGCGCAAGCTCATCATCGTCACGCTGGGCGCGTTCGTCATCCTGACCGTCTGGTACGCGTTCACGACGGATTTCGTCATGCTCATGATCATTCACGCTCTTTACGGGTTCTTCGGCATTGCGACGCTTTGGTCGACGTACCTCATGAGCGTGCGCAACCTGGGCAACGAGGAGAACCAGTCCACGATGTTCGGAAGCTCCGAGGCGACCCGAAGCGTCATCCAGACGCTGTGCGGCGTTGCCTTCCTTGCCGTGGTGGGCGCCGCAATGTCCGCGGCGGAGGGCTTCCGCAACCTTCTGCTCGTCGGTGCCGGCGTGTCCGCCGTGTTCCTCGTGCTCGCCATCATCTTCCTTCCCGACCACGTCGAACCGCATTCCAAGCAGGCCGCCCAATCCGAAAACGCCGGTCCGGAGGAGAAGTACACGTTCGTCGACGTCTTCAAGAACCCGGGCGTCTGGCTGGTGACCGGCGTCATCATGTGCTGCTTCATCGTGCAGGCAACCGGCAATGGTTACCTGACCACCTACACCGTCCAGATCCTCCAGATCGACCAGTCGCTGGCGTCTACGCTTGGAATCCTTCGCAGCTATGTCATCGCGTTTCTGGCTGGCTACCTCGGCGGATGGCTTCTTGATCGGTTCACCTACAAGGGAAAGGTCTATCTCGTGGGACTGGCTGTCGCCATCGCGATGCTGCTCGGGGTCATCTTCACGACTCCCATCATCCCGTTGTGCGTGGCCATGACGCTGCTGCTCGCCTTCCTAGCCAACATCATGAAAGCCACCTACTGGTCCACCATGGACCAGGCCGGAATCCCCAACGGCATGACCGCGCTCGCGACGGGTCTTATATCGTTCATCGCCTTCATCCCCGACTTCATCGTCCCGACTATCTCAGGTATATGGATTGACGAGGCCACCCTCGCCGGAACCCCGGAAATTGGCTTTTACAAGATTTTCATTATGCTCGCCGTGTTTGCTGCGGTAGGTATCGTGTTCAGCTTCCTGCTGTACCGCCGCACGAAGAAGCTCGAAGCTGCTGGGGAAATAGTCGTCCGCTCCCGCAAATAAGACTAGACTGGCTCGATGTCGCATTACTCCTAGGAACATAATAAAAAATGCCATCGAGATCAGATTCCACGGGGCGCATCCGATTTGCGCGAGAATCGGATGCGCCGTCAGCCGCGCCATTGGCGCGCCAATGGCGCACAGCTCGTGTCTAGCAAGGAGTTTACTCGTGGACCTAAACGGCAACTTCGCGAATCAGATTAGGCGCAATCTGGTGTTTGCCATATCGGTTACCTGAACAATGACCGTCGTCGTATGGTGCTTGGCCGCAGGCGACTCGTTCGTGGTGGCCGCCAATACGGCTATGGGGGTACTGACCGCCGATTTCGACTGGCTGTACATCTTCGGCATGTCGGCCTTCGTCATATTCGCGCTGGCACTGGCCATAAGCCCCTATGGCAAGACGAAGCTAGGTGCCGACGACGAGCAGCCCACGCAGAGCACGCTCGGTTGGTTCGCCATGTTGTTCTCGGCGGGCATGGGCGTCGGTCTCGTGTTCTGGGGTACGGCCGAACCGCTCTCGCACTACGTTGCGCCGATGGCAGGCATCGACCCCCTGTCGGAAGAGTCCCCCGTGTTCTCGCTGCGGTCGTGTTTCATGCACTGGGGCTTGCATCCGTGGGGCAGCTATGCGATCGTCGGCCTAGCGCTGGGCTACTTCATGTTCCGCCGCCATAAGAAATCGCTTGTCAGCAATACGCTGGAACCCATTATCGGAAAGCAGGCACACGGCGGCATCGGGATTACCGTCGACATCTACGCGGCTATGCTCACCGTCATGGGCGTGGCCACGTCGTTCGGCATGGGTTGCCTGCAGATCTCGAGCGGCCTGGATTACCTGTTCGGCATTCCTAGCCAGGTCTACACCTGGGCAGTCATCATAGGCATCACCTGTATCGTGTACACCTGGAGCGTCGTGAGCGGTATCGAGCGCGGCATGCAGATGCTTTCCAATACGACACTCGTGCTATGCGTGGCGCTGTTGGTGCTGGCCTTCGTCATTGGGCCGAGCGTCGACATCATGCACGACTTCATGGCCGGCGTAGGCGCATGGCTTGCGAACTTCATCCAGGACAGCTTCCGCCTGGCTGCCGACAACGGCGACACGGGCTGGGTGCGCGGCTGGCGCGTGTTCTACTGGGCCTGGTGGTTGTCGTGGGCGCCGCTTGTGGGCATCTTCCTAGCGCGCATCTCGCGCGGCCGGACGATTCGGGAGTTCGTGCTCGGGGTCATGATGGCCCCCACCGTGGTCAGCCTCGTCTGGTTCTCGATCCTGGGCGGCACCGCGTTCGGCGCGGCGGACGGCCTGGGCACTGAGCTGCTGGCCGCGATCGTGAGTTCTCCCGAGACGGCCCCGTTCTTCGTGTTCGGCCAGTACGAACACGGGATCGCCCTTTCCATCATCGCGCTCGTGCTGTTGTTCGGGTTCTTCGTGATGTCGGCCAACTCGGCCACGTACGTGGTGTCGATGCTCACGTCGTTTGGCAACACGAATCCTCCCACGTTCAAGAAGGTGTTCTGGGGCTTGGCTCTGGCGCTCGTGGCTTTCGCCTTCACCGTCTCAGGCGGTGTCAGCGGTATGCAGACCATCGCCATCATCATCTCGTTCCCGTTCTTCTTCATCATGGTGCTCATGTGCATCGCCTTGGTCTTGGCCATACGCAAAGAGCGCAAGATGGACTCGCCTGCGACCCGCGATTGAACGGGCGTGCTGCTGTTCGAACGCATTCGTCAAAGGCGCTCATTTGGCTTTTGAGCAATTGCTCTGCCTGTATCAGGCCAAAATGGCGTTGTGCCGTCCTGGCACCAAATGGTAATGCGGCAAGCAATACTTCATTCCCTGCCTAACGCAAGGCGGCGCATTCAGAACGTTTCCGGATGTCTATCCGATGACCGGCGAGGTCATCGCCGAGATAAGCAACGACATATTCAACGAGTTGTAAGCGAGAACGGCTGGTGAAACGACGCGCAAGAAGCTTGCAGTTAATACGAGCGCCTCTTGCAACGCTATGCGAAAACGCCTAGGCGCTGCATCTGGCGCCCGCGTAGGAGGGCTATGCGCCAATTGCCCTACCGCGCGGATCGAAGAGAGGAGGGCTGCATCGTTACGGTGACCGCGCTCATGGCGCAGGGCATCACCGACAGCTCGCTTGAGTACCACATCGCAAACGCGAAGGAGGCGGGCGTCACCGCCGAGGAGATGGCCGCCGTCGTCACGCATGTAGCGTTCTACGCCGGATGGCCCAAGGCATGGGCGACCTTCAACCTGTGTAAGAAGGTCTACGCCAACTAAAGCTAGGCACGAGATGGGCGTTCTTTAGGTGTTTGCGATTTTCGGGAAGTCACAATGCCAGAGGGGCCAAGCCTTGACCTAACCCCCCATGGTTTCAATAAGTTTATCCAACTTAGCTACGTTTCTTTACCTTTTCGCAGATTCCCTAATCTCCGAAGGCGAGTCAGGAATCTTGCCGAGGAGCGTTTCCTTGGGGCTGTAACAGAAGCCTCTGATTGAGAAGGGCGAGAGCCATGCGGTTCTCGCCCTTCGTTTTGTGGAAGGCGGGGAATTGCGAAGAGGCCGCTTACGCTGTTGAGACAACGGGGACGGTGCCCGCCGCAGCCTCCGCGA
>JAFRJC010000185.1 GCA_017432445.1 Eggerthellaceae bacterium
AAGGGCTCGCAGCGGAGATCATGAAGATGAAGCTGCTGGAACTGGATGCCGCAGGTTTGGGTGATTACCTCGTGCTTGCGGTCCATGACGAAGCGATTGCCGATGTGCCCGACGATGAGGTGAACAACGCAATCGAGACCATGAACGAAATCATGAACGATGACAAGCTGTTGTCGATCCCGCTGACGTCAGGCGGAGCGACAGGGAAACGATGGGCGGAGAAGAAAGATGTCTAAGCAGCCGATAGTCGTAGTGGGGATCGACCCCGGCAAAACCACTGGGTTTTTCGTGTACGCGCCGGAAGGACGACAAGGAGGATTCTCCCCCGGCGGCGCAAAACCGTTCATGGCCTGGCAGGAATTTGACTGCGAACAGGCACCGGAAGTGCTGTGCAGTGAGATCATCGACCTGTCCGAGCGGTACGGGCATAGCGGTGTGCACATTGCCGTTGAGCGCTTCGTCATCAATGCGCGCACGGCGAAGCTCTCGCAGCAGCCTGACGCGCTGGAAGTGACCGGGATGGTACGAGCCTTCGCGCGGCTCCACACCTCTAACCCGATCAGGCAGTTCATGAAAGCGAACCTCAAATTCGCGAACGACGCCGCGCTGAAGCATGCCGGGTGGTACTCAGCAAAGATGGGACACGCGACGGATGCCGCTCGCCAGGCGTATGCGCTGCTCAAAGACGTGGACTATCCTGCATGGCTGGATGTGTCCAACGGGAAGACGGATGCTATGATGAAAATCGACGACACGAAGAGAGGATGAGCATGGACAGCAATCCGCTGGTGGTAGAGCTGAACGACGCAGGGGACCGCATCGAAATCCATAATGCGCTGTGGATGCACAAGCCGCTCGTTGCGCAGATTCCGGGGAAGGCATGGGACAGCTCCGTGAAGCGCTGGACGCTCCCGCTGTCCTGGTCTGCATGCGTGCAGGCGCGCGCGATTCTCGGCAGCGATCTCAAGGTTGGGGTGCGTCTCGGAGCCTGGTCGCGCCTGGAAAAGCAGCGTCGAGACGCAGTGCTCGCGCTGCGAAACCTGCGTGAGCCTCAGCAGCCGTACACACCGGTCAACAACCATGACGACTCGCTGTACCCGTTCCAGATTCCCGGCCGCGACTTCCTCGTGAAAGCGCAGTATGCGCTGCTGGGCGATGAGATGGGCTCAGGTAAAACGTTGCAGACGCTCGCTGCGCTGCGCTGTGCGGACATGGCGTCTGAGGACAGCGCGTATCCTGCGCTCGTAGTGTGCCCCAACTCTATGAAGCGGAGCTGGGCTCGCGAGATTCGGACTTGGCTACCGGAGGCTACTCCGGTGGTGGTCGAAGGGTCGGCTGCGAAGCGTCGGAAACAGATCACTGAAGCCGCAGACGTTGAACGGGCCGTCATCATCATGAACATTGAGTCAGTGCGCATGCACTCACGGCTCGCTGCGTACGGCTCGGTCCGCCTGAAAAGGTGCCGTGAGTGCGACTCGGTTGCAGGGGACGAGTCTCTGACCCCGGCGAAGTGCGAAACGCACGAAAAAGAGCTGAACGCGATCCCGTTCAAGGTGTGCGTACTCGATGAGGCGCACAGGGTCAAGGACCCCCGGGCGCTCCAATCTCGTGCCATATGGAAGGTTTTCCACGGACCCACCGTTCAGTATCGCTGGGCGCTCACCGGAACGCCAGTGGCGAACAACCCCGGCGACGTGTGGTCGATCCTGCACACGATCGACCCGGAGGGTTTCCCCCGTAAATCGGCGTTCCTGGATCGGTACGCACTCAAGGAATTCAACGCGTTCGGTGGCATGACGATCACTGGACTGAACCCCGCGACCCGGGACGAGTTCTTGAGCCTGCTGGATGCTAGGTTCCGCCGGATGATCAAAGCACTCGTGCTCGAACAGCTTCCGGAGAAAACGCGCATCATCCGCCACGTGGAGATGACGCCGAAGCAGCGCAAGGCGTACAAGGAAGTGGAGGACACCTACGTCTTGACCACCGAGTCGGGCGACACGGTGGTCATGAACGGCACCCTACCGGCCGCTACGAGACTGCTCCAGCTATCGTCGGCCATGTGCGACATCGACAAGGGGGAGACCCCCGACGACATCGCCACGTGGAAGGTCAAGCTCACTGACCCGTCATCGAAGGTCGATGAACTCATGTCGATCATCGAAGACAATCCCGGCAAGCCGCTGGCAATCGCTGCTGAGCACCGACAGCTCATCGACCTTGCAGCGGCCCGATTGGCGAAGGCGGGTCTGCCGTACGGGGTGGTTACGGGGGGTGTCACCGGAGCGCAGCGGGATGCGACCGTGCAGGCATTTCAAAAGGGTGACCTTCCGTACCTGCTGTTCACCTACAAAGCCGGTGGTGTCGGCCTCAACATGACGGCAGCGGACACGCTTGTTCGGCTGCAACGGTCCTGGTCGCTCATCGATAACCAGCAGGGTGAAGATCGAGTTCACCGAATCGGCTCCGAGAAGCACGACACCGTGACGATCATCGATATTGTGACGTCCGGGACCGTGGAAGAGACGCAGCTCGAAAAGCTCCATGCCAAGATGTTGCGGCTCGAAGAGATCGTTCGCGACCGGGCACAGCTCGAAGCGGCGGGCAAGTCGACGGCGCACCTGGACGCCGAAGCGGCGCGCATCGAATCCTCTGACCTGATCGACCTGGACACCGAGCTGACAAAGTACGAAGAGGCCGAAGACAACGCCAGAGACGGAGCGTAGGCAATGGCGAAGAACGATGAAGAATACCTAGATTTCCTCCGGTACCAAGAGGTACCCCCGGAACGGATCACGAAAAAAGATGAGCGCTGGCTGAGCAGCCGAGACGCCAGGAGAGAGCTGAAGAATCACCGAAAGGAGATGCGCAAGCGTGGAAAATGAAATCAGACGGGTCTCACACTCGGACCTGAAAGATTTCCAGCGGTGCAGACGCCGGTATTGGCTCCGCCATGTCCGGCGTCTCGCGCCCCGCCTGCGTGGCCCAGTGGGGCCATTGCAGTCCGGGACGCGTGTGCACGCAGCGTTGGAGGCGTTCTACACCCCCGGATCGACCATCGACCCCCGGCAGGCGCTCGAAGATGCGATCTCGGATGCGGCCCGTGGGTATCACGAGCAGTGCGCACAGCTCGGCGTCGAACCCGACTCAGTTATTCTCGGGAGGTTTCTGAAAGACACCGAACTTGAGCGTGCGATGATCGGCGGCTACTTCGAGTGGCTGGCTGACACGGGAGCCGACGCGCACCTACGAGTGATCGCTGCTGAGGAACAGCTCAGCGTGGACTCAGAGCAGCTTGGGGCAGAGCTGGGAGTGCCGTTCAAGGTGGTGGGGAAGATCGATGCCCGTGTCATCGATGAGGTCACCGGGTACACGCAGTTCATCGACCACAAAACCGTGCAGAATTTCGCCCAAATGCTCCCGACGCTGCAAAGTGACACGCAAATGCTGCATTATCACCTGCTGTTGTCGTTGATTCATCCAGACCAGCACGTTGACGGCGCGTTGTATAACATGCTGCGGAAAGTCAAGCGCGGAAGTGCCTCGAAGCCTCCGTTCTACAGCCGAGAGACCATCATCCACAACGAACATGAGATCGAGTCGTATCGATTGCGGATGATCGGCATCATCGCCAACGTTTTCGAGATGGAAGGGCGCATCAACCAGCTCGGACCGATCGGCGTAAAAATGTTCGCATACCCGAACCCGACGCGTGATTGCTCATGGGACTGCGAGTTTTTCGACGTCTGCGGGATGTTCGACGACGGCGCTCGCGTTGAGGCAGCGATCAACGAGCTGTTTGAAGAGCGGGACCCCCATGAGCGGTACAAGTGACTCATGGTAGACTTATATAATAGAAAGAACGACAGAGAGGAGATGATGAGTGACGGAAAAGTTCAACGAGTTCGAAACGGCGTCCTTCCTCGCTTACTGCGAGACGAAGAACGGGAAGAGCAC
The DNA here is from genome assembly GCA_017432445.1 of Eggerthellaceae bacterium. Lineage (GTDB taxonomy): Bacteria > Actinomycetota > Coriobacteriia > Coriobacteriales > Eggerthellaceae > UBA9715. The sequence continues at coordinate 3,958 of JAFRJC010000185.1, forward strand.
GCTGCTCTCCACGATGCCCACCCCGGGCGTCATTTTCGACACGGAAGGGACGTGGCAGTTCTTTCAGGGACGGCCGAACCCGAACCGTGACGGAAAGCCGTTCCGGCTGAAGCTCTGGAACCCTTCAGAAGCGCCACCCGAGGATGACGGGTCATACGACTTCGCTATCGTCAAGGTGACGCACACGAAGGTCATGGTCCAAGGTATGCAATGGATTGATCGGACGAACCACCCGTTCACCTCCATTGGCCTGGATTCATTGACTGTCGGTCAGGAACAAGGCATTGAGGCCATCCGATCCGTGGATGAGGATTTCCGCATCCAGGATTGGGGAGCAATTCGACGCCGTGTCCTGTCGGACATCTCTCGGATCATGGCCCGAGTGTCGGACCCGGCGAACCCGCTTCGCGTGTTCGCTGCGACCGCGCACGGACATCAGAAGGACGGCAAGTATCGACCGGCGATGCAGGGGAGCATTCAGAATCGGATGCCCTTCAGCTTCGACTCGATCAT
>JAFRJC010000186.1 GCA_017432445.1 Eggerthellaceae bacterium
CGGAGGCTGCGGCGGGCACCGTCCCCGTTGTCTCAACAGCGTAAGCGGCCTCTTCGCAATTCCCCGCCTTCCACAAAACGAAGGGCGAGAACCGCATGGCTCTCGCCCTTCTCAATCAGAGGCTTCTGTTACAGCCCCTTCGGTTTTCATGTTTGAACCTAGATCTCGAAACTCAAGCCGTCTGAGGCGGGTACCACGCGGCCGTCGTATTGTTTCAAGTACTCCTCGAGCTCGGCGAGCGTAATGGGTTCGGAGTAGTGCATGCACATATGCGTGAGGTAGATCTTGCCGGCGTCCAGTTCAAGACCCTCCTCGATGCATTCCTGAATTGAGTGGTGGTGTTGCGGATAGCCGTTTTCCTTCCAGTACGTCGCATCCATCGCAAGCACATCGACGCCCCGGATGCGCTCGGCCGTCTCGGGCGGGAGCTTGCCGGTATCACTCGCGTAGAACAAACGCGTCTCATCAGTTTCGATGAGGTAGCCGTACGTTCCAATCGCATGCGTGACGGGCAACGCCGTGTAGCTGACATCGTCGATCGTTATGGTCTCGAACGGCTCGATGGGGCAGGTGGCAAGGCAGTACATCATGTACTCGAATTCCTTGCCTATGCTCGCGAGCGTGTAGGGGCTTGCGTACGTGGCGACGGGCGCCTTCGTCAGCAGTTGCACCATGTACTCGAGCTCTCCCAAGCCTCCCACGTGGTCGTAGTGCCAATGGGTGAAGATGAGATCGTCGATGTAGCGCACGTTCTCGCGTAGGAAGTACTGGCGAATGTCGGGCGGCGTGTCGATGAGCGTGCGCGTGGCACCCGTCACCATGACCCCGCAATCACCTCGACGGGCGCGTGGATTAACGCTCGCTTCCCGGCAGGCTGGGCAATCGCAGAAAAAGGCAGGGACGCCGCAGCCGGCGCCCGTGCCCATGAACGTGAAAGTGTGCTTCATCCTATGCCCGTTCGTCATTTGCCTCGCCAGCGGGGGCGTCGGTGACGATTTCCTTAAGCGCGGCGGCTATGCCGGCAAGTCCCTGCATATCGGAAGGGATGATGAGCTTGGTGGCTTGTCCGCGCGAGACCTCCTTCAGGGCCTCGAAGGACTGCAGCGTGAGCACGGCGTTGTCGGCGCCGGCTTCGCGCACCACGCGGATACCGTCGGCTGTAGCCATCTGGACGTTGCGGATGGCCTGGGCCTCGCCCTCGGCGTCGAGGATTTGGCGTTCCTTCTCGGCTTCGGCGGCGAGGATAACGGTCTGCTTGCGCGCCTCGGCGGCGAGGATCTGGGCTTGCTTGTTGCCCTCGGCGATGGTGATGGCGCTTTGCTTTTGGCCTTCGGCGAGCAGCACGGCCTCGCGCTTCTCACGCTCGGCCTTCATCTGCTTCTCCATGGCCTCCTGGATTTGACGGGGCGGGGTGATGTTCTTGACCTCGACGCGGTTGACCTTGATGCCCCAGGCGTCGGTGGCCTCGTCCAGGATGGAGCGCATCTGGGCGTTAATGGTGTCACGGCTGACGAGCGTGGTGTCGAGGTCCATGTCGCCGATGATGTTACGCAGCGTGGTGGCGGTCAGGTTCTCGATGGCCATGATGGGATTCTCGACGCCGTAGCAGTACAGACGCGGATCCATGACCTTGTAGAAGATAACCGAGTCGATGGACATCGTGACGTTGTCCTTCGTGATGACCGGCTGGGGCGGGAAGTCGGCAACCTGTTCGCGAAGCGATATGTGCGCGCGGATGTGGTCGATGAAGGGAATCTTGAAATGCAGGCCGTTTCCCCATGTCGTAAGGTAGGAGCCGAGGCGCTCGACGACCATGGTCTCGGCCTGCGGCACGATCTTGATGCACGACAGGCAAACGAGCACGACGATGATTACGACCACCATGATCGGTGTGATCGAGGCGAGTGCGGTGAACATGTTAGATCCTTTCGACTATGAGCTTGATTGAATCCTGGCCAATGACGCGCACCTGTGCGCCGGTTTCGATCGGCGTGCCATCGTGCGAAAGCGCAGTCCAGGTCATGTGATCCGGTGTCTCGACCCTTCCGGTACGGGTGCTTTCGCCAATGTCTTCGACGACGATGGCGTTTTTGCCGACGAGAGTCGCTTCGTGGGAGGCTCCCTGCTTGCGGTATTTAAGGATCAGCGGTCTGAACAGGGCGAGGGATGCAAGCGATACCACGAGGAACACCACGAGCTGCACCCAGATGGGGGCGCCGAAAAAGCCGGCGAAGAATGCGACGACGCCGCCTATGACGAACCAAACCGTGATTAGGCTGACGGACAGCATCTCGATAAGGGCTGCGATCGCGGCCACGACAAGCCAAACATAGGGGCTGAGCATCAATCCCATCATCTGCGCGAACCTCCTTTCTTAGCCGGAGCTTTTTCACGAGTATAGCAAAGCTTTCGTGAGAGCGTCCCCTTTCCCCAATTCGGTAAGGGAGGCGTAATGTATTATGGTGACCCGTGCGATTGGAGCGGAGGGTTGACGAGGAGCGAGATCACTCTGTTAACAAAGATGAAAAAACCGTTAATCTTAGTCGTTTAACTCATCGTTTTGGCTAAGATGGAACGCATGTTTTTTGCCGAGGGCACTCGGTTTTGGACTATAGAAAGGTGCGAAAATGAGCGAGAAGCAGGATGTATTGACATTGCCTCGCGAAGAGCTGGAGAAACTCCAGCTCGAAGGCGTGAAAAAGACAATCGTGACGTGTTATGAAAACGTCCCGTTTTACAAGAACCTGTTCGACGAAGCCGGCTTTGATCCCTATGCGATCGAAACCCTCGAAGACGTTGCCAAGGCGCCGTTCACGACCAAGCAGGACCTGCGCGACAACTACCCGTACGGGCTTTTCGCCGTGCCCATGAGCGAAGTGCGCGAGATCCACATGTCCTCGGGTACGACGGGCATCGCGACTGTGGGCGGCTACACCGACCATGACCTCGAGATCTGGGGCGATTGCTTCTCCCGCGGCGTCGAGTACGCAAACGGCGGCGAAGACGACGTCATGCATGTCTGCTATGGCTACGGCTTGTTCACCGGCGGTCTCGGCGCGCATTACGGCGGAGTTGCCGCTGGCTGTACGACCATCCCGATGTCTGCCGGCAACACCGAGCGCCAGATTCGCGTCATGCGCGAGATGGGTTCCACCATCCTGTGCTGCACGCCGTCTTACGCCATGCACATCGCCGATACGGCCATCGCCATGGGGCTCGACCCCAAGAAGGACTTCCACCTGCGCGCCGGCATCCACGGCGCAGAGGCCTTCTCCGATAATTTCCGCGCCGACCTCGAGAAGAAGTTCGGCTACAAGGTGCTCGACGTGTACGGCCTCACCGAGACCATGGGCCCGGGCGTTGCCATCGAATGCTGGGAGCAGCAGGGCTTGCACCTTGCCGAAGACCACTTCTTCGCCGAGATCATCGACCCCGATACCGGCGAGGTCCTGCCTGACGGCGAGTGGGGCGAGCTCGTGTTGACGACCGTCGACCGCGAGGCCACGCCGGTCGTGCGCTACCGTACGCGTGACATCACGCGCATCATGCCCGGCGACTGCCCCTGCGGCCGCACGCACAAGCGCATCGACCGCCTGCACGGCCGCACCGACGACATGCTCATCATCCGCGGCGTGAATGTCTTCCCGAGCCAGATCGAAGACGTCATGAAGACCGTGCCTGAGCTGTCCAGCTGGTATCAGGTGGAGCTCACGACCATCGACCATCTCGACCGCGTCACCTTGAAGGTCGAGCTGGAGCAGGGCTTCGACTTCGACGAGATCCGCGAGATCGAGAAGCTGCAGAAGGAAGTCGAGTCGAAGATGAAGTCGGCGCTTTCCGTCGGCCTGAAGGTGAAGATCGTCGAGCCGAAGTCGATTCCGCGCTCCGAGGGCAAGGCCAAGCGCGTCATCGATCTGCGCGAGAAGGGAGAATAGCATGGTCGACCAGATTACCGTCTTTTTGGAGAACTCGGAGGGACGTTTGGCGGCCCTGTGCCGTGCGTTCGCCGATGCGCAGGTCAACATGTCTGCGCTCACTATTGCCGACACCGCTGATTACGGCGTCGTGCGCATCATCTGCAACGATCCTGAAAAGGCGCTCAGCGTTCTTTCCGAAGAGGGCTTCAGGGCCATTGCCACGAAGGTGTCGGCTATCCAGGTGCCCAACAGGCCCGGTGGCCTGGCAGACCTGCTCGACACGCTGGCAAGCCTGAACCTCAACCTCGAGTATGGCTACTGCTTCTCTGTCAACGGGGAATTCGCAGTCGACGTCCTCAAGATTCGCGGGGAAGCGCAGGCTGCCGACGCGGCCAAGGTGCTCGAGGATGCCGGTTTCAAACTGCTTAGCTCTGAGGATCTTGCATAGGGCATCGAAGTAAACATCTTATTAACGGAAATGCGGCGGGAAGAAGTTCCCGCCGCATTCTTACTGTGGGGATATGCGTTCGGCGTCTGCAGGTGTAGTAGACTCTTCGGTGCAGCCTTGCGGGCTGCTAATATTCCCTGATACTGATTGGCAAAACTTGGCAAACGAGGTACCCAGATGAGCAACAAGGGCAAGAAGGTGAAGGTGCACTACGTAGGCACCTTGGACGATGGCACGAAGTTCGACTCGTCGCGCGACCGCGGCGAACCGCTCGAGTTCACCTGCATGGCAGGCCAGATGATTCCCGGCTTCGACGACGCCGTGCGCTTCATGGAGGTCGGCGAGACGAAGACCGTGCGCATCGAGGCGGAGCAGGCTTATGGGCCTGTCGACGAGAGCAAGATACTCAAGATGCAGCTTATGCTCGATGACGATATGGGCCAGATGCTTGCAAGCAAGCTCCCGATTGCCCCGCGCGGCTCCGAGAAGCTCCAGGTCGGCCAGCATCCCGTGCTCGCAACCCCCGATGGTCGCCCCATCCCGTGCGTTGTGGTGGACAAGGACGACACGACCATTACGTTCGACATGAACCACGAGCTTGCGGGCAAGGCGCTCACCTTCGAGATCGAGCTTCTGGAAGCCGAGTAAGCCTTCAGAGTCTGATACATGGACAGGAAGTCGATAAAACGCGAAGACAGGGCCAAGACGGGCTCTCGTGCTTCCTCGCAGTCGAAGTACCGCATGGCGCAAGGGTCGCAGCGCGATACCGGCAGCATCCATGATGCGGGTCGCTCCCGCAAGCAGGAAGCGGATGACGAGGGTGTAAGCGAGTCGGTGTTCGCCAACATGCCGAAGCGGGTTAATCCCGTACGCCGGTTGATCAACGAGTGGTTTGATCGCCTCGTCGGCGCCGTTTCGGATGGAAGCCTCTCGGGTCAGGACGAGGAGTATGCCTCCGGGAGGACTTCGCGCGATTTTGCGTGGAACACGGTCGGGTTCGCTGCCTGGGGCATGGTGTTTCCCATCCTCACCATCGTGGTCACGGGGCTTGCCGGCGTCGAGCGCGCCGGTATGTTCTCCTTCTCGTTCGTCATGGCCAACCTGCTCTACATCCTAGCCAGCTATGGTGTTCGCACGTACCAGGTTTCTGATATCAGCGAGTTCCACTCGTTCTCCGACTATCAGGCAAATCGCATCATCACCTGCGCGCTCATGGTCTTTATAGGCTTGGCGATCTGCAATCTGCTCGGCTATACCGGCGAGATGTTCGTCATGAGCATGGGCATATTTGCCTTCAAGGCTATTGATGCGTTCGGCGAGGTGTACGAGGGACGTTTGCAGCAGGTTGACAAGCTCTACCTCGGTGGTATATCGCTGTCCCTGCGCTCGTTGGCCGGTTTCTTGCTGTTCTCGATCGCGCTGGCGGTCACAGGCGACCTCGGCATCGCCTCCATCGCGATGGCGGTGGCAGCTGCTTGCACGCTCGTGTTCTTGACCATACCGCTCACGATGTTCGAAACGCCGAAATCGCTGCCTTTGAACCCGCGTTCCGTTCGCCTGCTGTTCCAAGATTGCTTCCCGGTGTTCCTGGCGCTGTTCCTCTACGCCGTCATCGACAACATGCCCAAGTTCGTCATGCAGGGTGCGGCGCTGTCCTACGACAACCAGCTGTACTTCAACGCGTTGTACTTCCCGGCGCAGGCGATTCTCATCACGGTCGGCATGATTTACAAGCCGCTGCTCGTCAAGCTCGCGAATGTGTGGGCCGACGAATCGCGCAGGAACCGTTTCGACGCGGTGATCATCGCCATGATGGCGCTCATCGTCGGAATCACCGTCGTCGGCATCCTGTTCATGAACTGGATTGGCATACCCATCATGAGCTTCATGTACGGACTCGATTTCGAGAAGTACAAGCAGCTGTCGTTCATCATGCTGGCAGCCGGCGGCGTGACGGCAGCAATCGATTTCCTTTACCAGGTCATAACCATCTTGCGCAGGCAGCAGGTCGTTTTGGGGCTGTACCTGATAACCTTCGGCTTCTCGTTGCTCGTGCTCATACTCATGACCACGATGATGAAGCTGCAGGGCGCGGTCGTGGGCTACCTCATCGTCATGAGCATCCTGCTCATCCTGCTCGTACGCGAATACGTAACGCAGAGGATCAAGTTCTCGAAGGGCGGGCGCCGATAATGGGTGATATCTCGAAACTCAAGATTGCGCTGGGTCAGATAGAGCTCGTGGAAGGCCAGCCTTCTCGCAACGAGAAAGCCTGCGATGCGATGATCGAGCAGGCGCTTGATGCGGGCGCCGATGCGCTCGTGGTCCCGAATTCGCTTGTCGACGAAGACGACGTGAAGGTCATCGGGCTCAACGACACGCGCATCGACGTCGCAGGCAACGTCGTCGTGCTCGATGCGCGTGGCGATACGTTCCGTATCGGCTTGGGTCGAGATGTTCCAGATTGCGATTTCACGGTGCGCGCCGATCTGAGCCCTTATACGTTCGAGTCTTGCGCGGACGTTGACGAAGGCCCGGGCGTCGTCGTCAAGCCCGTGGGCATACGAGATCTGGGAAAGAAGGTGCTCGCTTTCGCGGGTGGGTCGAAAGTCGTCGGTCGAGACGGATATTCCTGCATGAGAATGCGGGCGGATTTCGAAGAGGATTTCGGCTTGGTTGACTTCTCCGGCTCCGCAAGTCGTGATGATGCGGCGGAACCGACCCTTCTCGATGCGCTCGTATCGTCTCTGAGGCGTTTCGACGCGCAGGCCCTGCCGTTCTCCCCGCGTTGGGTCGTGGGCTTATCCGGAGGGCTCGACAGCAGCATTACGGCTGCTTTGCTCGTGTTGGCGCTCGGAAGCGACCGGGTGGTCTCCTACAACATGGCCACGCGTTACAACACCCAGGCCACGAAAGACAATGCGGCGAGTATTGCCGATGCATTGGGAATCGAGTACAGGACGGGTTCAATCGAGGGCCTTGTCGTGTCGATGGGCAATACGCTTGTGCAGTACGGCTATCCGAACGATGCGCTCAAAGGCCTCGTGCTTGAAAACGTGCAGGCGCGCACCCGTGGCAACCTCTTGCAGACCTTCGCCGCCGTGGAGGGCGGCGTGGTCGTCAACAATGGCAACCGCATTGAATGCGCTTTGGGATATGCCACGTTATACGGGGACGCCATAGGCGCGTTCGCTCCCATCGCCGATGTGACCAAGGTGCAGCTCTTCGACGTTGCGCGTCAGATAAACGAACGGTTCGGATGCGAAGTCGTGCCCGAAAACCTGTTGCCGGAGGTGTCTGGCCAGGGGATATCATGGGAAACGCCGCCATCTGCCGAACTCGCGAGCGACCAGCGCGACCCTATGAAGTGGTTCTACCACGACTGGCTAATTTCGCAACTTCTGGGAGATGGCAGGGAACATGCGCTTCCCCTCTACGAAGCAGCCTGCGAGATAATATCCCTGTATGCCGACACGAAACTTGCCGGGACCGATGTTGAATCCTGGGTTCGCTACTACGGCTTGGATGACCCCTACGCTTTCGCGGCCGACCTCGAATGGGTGGTCGGCTCCATGAGACGCTCGGTGTTCAAGCGCATACAATCGCCGCCGATGCTCGCGCTTGCGAGCAGGGCGAGCGTAAACGCAGGACCCGAATCACAGGTTTTCCAGGAGCCGACGCCACGCTACAATGCGCTCATGCGCAAGTTGACCGCAAGCAGGGGCTAAAAACTGCGAGGAGAGATTCATGAGGAAGTGCGACCTTAAAGACATCATCGGCGAGATTCAAGATCTATACGACTCGAGCGACGAGATCTTCTTCACGAAACCAGATCGCCGCATGCCGAGCCGCAATGCCGTTATCGGCATTCTCAAGGATATGCGCAACATCATGTTCCCTGGGTACTTCACCGACGGCGCCCAGTCAGCTGGAGATGCGACGTACTTCATCGGCAACACGGTGCTGCACGTTGAAGAGCAGCTCATCGAGCAGGTCAGGCTCGCGCTCCATTTCCGCGATTGCGGCAAGGAAGGACACGACCACGACACGATAGACCAGCATGCGCGTGAAGTCGCGTCGGCTATGCTGTGCAAGCTCCCCTCTGTCCAAAAAATGCTTTACAAGGATATCCAGGCGACGTTCGTGGGTGACCCGGCAGCACAGTCCAAAGAGGAAATCATCTATTCGTATCCGGGTTTCTTCGCCATCTGGGTTTACCGTATTGCCCACGAGCTCTATAAACTCGACGTGCCGCTGATCCCGCGCATTATGACCGAGTATGCGCACAGCCGCACGGGCGTGGACATCAACGCGGGTGCGGAAATCGGCGAGTACTTCTTCATAGACCATGCAACTGGCGTGGTCATCGGCGAGACGACGAAGATTGGAAACAACGTCAAGATCTACCAGGGCGTTACCCTTGGCGCCCTGTCGACGCGCGGCGGTCAGCGCCTTGCGGGCGTGCGCCGCCATCCCACGATCGAGGACAACGTCACCATCTACGCAAATGCCTGCGTTCTCGGGGGCGAGACGATAGTGGGCGAGGGGACGGTCATCGCCGGTAGCGCCTTCCTCACCGAATCAGTTCCCCCGCACAGCCGCGTCTCCCTGAAGAACCAGGAAGTGAATGTGCGCCAGGTCGACAAGGCCTCTTTCGTCGAGCTTGCCTAGTAAACGATACGAAAGCTTTGGATGAAAACGAGTCGGAGGATTGTCCTCCGACTCGTTCATGTCTTATGCGCGGTAGAACGCTCGGTTGTTGGGTGTTTCGTCTACTTCGACTTCGGCGACGGGCAGGCCCTGGGCGGTAAGGCGATCGAACAGGTAGCGCGCGAGGTTCTCGGCGGTGGTGCGGAAGGGCAAGATGGTGAGCGCGAAGCCCTCCGACTCGAGCGCTGCGATGGTCTCGGGCTTCAGCGAGCCCTCTTCGACGAGGAAGGTGTGGTCGAGCGCGTCCGCTTCGGCGCGTACTGCCTTCTTGAAAACGCCGAAATCGAGTACCATGTCGCGCATGGTGCCCTCGGTTTGAAGCTCTGGTTGCGCCAGGCTGACCGTTACGCGCCAGCGGTGTCCGTGTAGGTTTTCGCACTTCCCGTAATAATCGGTGAGAAAATGGGCCGAATCGAATGCGGCTTCCGTCTGCAGACCGTACATGTTTCTCTCCAATCCTGATCATCTCTGAAGGTAGTGGTTCACGTTAATGATTTTCGCATCTCGTGAACAACGTGTAAAACGCTTTTGCGCTATTGTAATCTATACGAAGGATTCAAACTGCGTGAGGAGGTTCTCATGAACATCGTGTGCCTGGATATGGAAGGCGTGCTGGTACCCGAGATCTGGATTGCGTTTTCGGAAGCCAGCGGTATTCCCGAACTGCGGCGCACGACGCGTGACGAGCCCGATTACGGCAAGCTGATGCGTTTCAGGATCGGCATTTTGCACGAGCATGGCCTTGGCCTCAAGGAGATCCAGGAAGTAATTGCCACCATCGATCCGCTGCCCGGCGCGAAAGAGTTCCTCGACGAGCTTCGCGCGACGACCCAGGTTATCATATTGTCGGATACGTTCGAGCAGTTTGCCCAGCCTCTCATGAAGAAGCTCGGTTGGCCTACGCTGTTCTGCAATTCGCTCGAGGTGGCTCAAGAC
>JAFRJC010000004.1 GCA_017432445.1 Eggerthellaceae bacterium
CGACCACGCGCCAGCGCTTGTCCTTGGACAGCGGGCGGGTCTCCATCACGCGGACGATATCGCCGACGCCGCACTCGTTGTTCTCGTCGTGAGCCTTCAGGCGGTAGGTACGTCCGATGATCTTCTTATAGGTCTTGTGAGCGACCCGGTCTTCCACGATGACGACCACGGTCTTGTCCATCTTGTCGCTGACGACCTTGCCAACGCGGACCTTACGGGAAGTAGTTCTCTCAGTATTCATTTCCTCTTACCTCCTCAGTTCTGCTTTTCGTGCAGGACGGTCTTGACGCGGGCGATGTCACGCCGTGCGGCAGAGATCTTGGTGGGGTTGTCAAGATGATTGGTGGCATGCTGCATGCGGAGCATGAACAGGTCCTTCTTCAGCTCGACCAGCTTCTGCTCCAGCTCGCTGACGGACATATTGCGGATTTCGTTTGCCTTCATCTTATTCACCACCGTTCTCAGACTCGGTGCCCTTCGCAACGATCTTGGTCTTGATGGGCAGTTTGTGGCTGGCAAGACGCAGAGCCTCGCGGGCGATCTCCTCGGAGACGCCGGCGATCTCAAACATCACGCGGCCGGGCTTGACGACAGCGACCCAGTACTCGGGAGCGCCTTTACCGGAACCCATACGGGTCTCGGCGGGCTTGGCGGTAACGGGCTTGTCGGGGAAGATCTTGATCCACACCTGACCGCCGCGCTTGGTGTAGCGGGTCATGGCGATACGAGCGGCCTCGATCTGGTTGGAGGTGATCCAGCCGGGCTCCTGCGCGGCCAGACCGAACTCACCGTAGCTCACAACGTTGCCGCGGGTGGCTTTGCCCTTCATGCGGCCGCGCTGAACTCTGCGGTATTTCACTCTCTTAGGCATTAACATTAGTTGTTGCCTCCTTCCTTCGCGGGAGCAGCGGGACGGGGACCGCGGTTGAAGCCCTGGCCCTGGGGTCTGCTGCCGTAGCCGCCCTGGCGGTTGTCACGGTTGTCGCGGTTGTAGCCGCCCTGACGATTGTCGCGATTGTCGCGGTTGAAACCACCCTGGCGACGGTCGCCGCCGCGGCGGTCGTCCCGACGGCGGCGATCGCCGGCGGGCTTGGAGAGATCCATGGTGCGCGGGGTGGTGCGCAGGGTCTGGGAGAGGACCTCGCCTTTGTAGATCCACACCTTCACGCCGATGCGGCCGTAGGTGGTGTTGGCTTCGGCAAAGCCGTAGTCGATGTCGGCACGGATGGTCTGCAGAGGAATGGTACCCTCGTGGTAGCACTCGCTGCGGGCGATCTCAGCGCCGCCCAGACGGCCGCCGCACTTGACCTTGATGCCCCGGGCGCCCATACGCATGGCGCGGCCCATGGCATTCTTCATGGCACGGCGGAAGCCGATGCGCTTCTCCAGCTGCTGCGCGATGCTCTCGGCAACCAGCTGAGCATTGGTATCGGGGGTGCGCACTTCGACGATGGAGAGAGCCACGGGCTTGCCGATGAGCTTCTCGACCTCGAGACGCAGGCGCTCGATCTCGGCGCCGCCCTTACCGATGACCACGCCCGGACGGGCGCAGTGGATATAAATGCGGACCTTGGCGCTGTCGCGCTCGATCTCGATGGTGGGAACGCCGGCGGAATAGAGGGTCTTCTTGAGGTACTCGCGGATCTTGTAGTCCTCCACGATCAGGTCGCCGACCTTGTCAGGACGAGCGTACCAGCGGGAATCCCAATCCTTGATGACACCCAC
>JAFRJC010000187.1 GCA_017432445.1 Eggerthellaceae bacterium
AACGGCGACCGTCGGGGCCTTTCTGCCTCCAGGTCACGAAAAGCGTGATTTCAATGTGAGCGTGAATGGTACTAAGGTGGCGACTTGGGGCTTTACAGCGGAAAAATCTGGTGGGAGCCGGATCGCGAATATTCCAGCGAGCGCTATTACTGAGGATATGCCAACCGAAATATCATTCGTGTCAACCACGCCGCTCATCAGCCCAAAATCTCTTGGACTGAACAGTGTTGATACGCGCAGGATGGGTATCGGGCTTCAGAACATTCTCATAGAGAATGTTGCGAGGCCTTAGAAGTAAAGAAGCCGTGCCGCATCGAGGGTTGATTCATAACGACAGCCGCCACGGCAGCGTTATGAAGGAATGTCGATACAGTCGTGCTTGGCGCATTCGCTGGCTAGAAGAATCTCTTTTAATCGCTTGACGTTTTCTTCCCATGTCAGCCATCGAATCTTGCTAGAATCGGGGCAGCATCCGCTGTCGCGTAAATCCAACCATGACCGAATTGCTTCGGCCAGATCGGCACCCTCACTTCCCTTAAAGTAGGCAGCGAAGTCGCCAGCTACTTCACGAAACACCGGGATATCTCGCGCGATTATGGGGAGGCCGTGTCGGGCAGCTTCGATGAGCGGAAGTCCAAATCCTTCATCATCTGAGGCCGCGATTAGGCAGACGCATACGGCGTAAATCTTTTCAAGATACTCGTCGCTAACACTATCCAGCCAGATCAAGCGGCGACCACGTTCCGGATGGTTCTTCAATCGCTTTATAATGAGTGGAATGTTGCGTGCTTCATTGTCCGGCAAGCCCTTCCACCCCCTAGCACCGACAACTACCAATTTGACGTCTATGCCCCCTTGCCAAAGTTCCTCGAACGCATCCAAGGTCTGAAGATGACCCTTTCGAGGCTCGATCGTTCCAACCATCAGAAAACATTTGCTGCTCGTGATGCTGTCGAGCGTTGTTGCGGCATCGTCAGGCAGTCCTAAGGTGGGCGAGGATGCATCGATGTCTCCGCCCAACGGGCAGGAGACGACGGCAAGCTGGCTTGACGTCGATATTTTGTGAGAAATCAGCCATTTTTGGGTTTCGACCGCCACGGATTCCGATATGCAAACCAAGGCATCCGCGACACGCGCAATTGTCGATAGCCACTCGGCGTGAATCGGCTCAGCGAATGTTGGGAAGCGGTGAGGTAACGTTAAAGGAAGAATGTCGTACACGGTAAAGTAAATCCTTATACCTCGGGCGCGCCATTCATCATAAAGCCCCAACCTCGCCGCTCCAATGACTCCTGCTGTAAAGAAGTCGGCTCCTAGAAAGACATCGCCTTCGCCGACTTCGATGGGCTCGTCTGAGAGCATGTCTTGCGCGAGCCCAAAAATTCCAAGCATGTAGTTTCGTGCATAAAGATAGCGCCATGTACCAAAGTCGTTGTGGAGCCAAATCGGTTCGATCCGATAACCCAGGGGCGGAGATTTCAGCAATTCTATCAATTGGGCTCTCACCACCCTTTGAATGCCAGTTCTGAAGTCGTTATTCACGATAACAGAGATGTCGACGAAGAGTCTCTTCGCGGCGCGCTTAATTGGCGTGTGTCGTCGCAATTCACGAGAGTGGTCGAGGATTTTCTCAGTATCTGAAGTTTGCAAGGTATTGCTTCGCGCGTATTCGACCAGCAAAGGGAAGCTGTCGACGATCCGGTTCGTACTCGCAAACTTCTCGATTGCATTGAAATATTTCTTTGCTACTAGGCCCGGCGCATAACACTCCTCAATTAGCTTCTGTCCCGCCTGGCCAACTTTGGAGCGAAGGCTCTCATTGCTCCAAAGATCATTCAATGCGTTTGTAAGATCATCGTCGCTGAAGTTATCCTGCAAGCAAATAGTCGCTCTATGGGGCAACTCTGCCATCGATCCATGCGCGTTAATGATTGTTGGAATGCCGTGCGCCAGACAGTCAAGTACGGCTGCCGAGGTTTCGCCTCGCGACTGCGCTCGCAATTGCACGGCTATATCGGCCGCCTGAAGGTAGTCTTCATAGGTTTCCGACGGCACGAATCCAGTGATTTGAACGCGCCCGCTTGTCAAGAGAGAGCGTATGTTTCTTTGCAATTCTTCGCCATAGGCTCCTTCGGAGATACCGCCCACGAAAACGAGATAGCACTCGGCGTTGTCTGCCAGGGACGACGCTAGCCATGCGTTGAGCAAGCGATCATTAAGTTTGGTGCTCTGGGCAAAACCAAATGAGCAAACCAAAAAGGCATTTTGCGGCAGACCAAGCTTGATGCGTGCAATCTCTCGTCCGGTAGCGCTATTGGGTGATTTGGCTAGCGGGAGAACCTTCCAGTCATTTGCATCGTAGGATGGATAAAATTCTGCGCAAAGTTTACGAGCGTGCTCGTTGTGGACAATGATGCCTTGGGCATTGTCAAGCACGGAGAAATTAGTTGGATAATTCCAGGTTGCTCCCAATCTGTTTTCCAAAGTCAAGAGTAATTTAATCGCTGAGTATCCATGTGAATGAACCAATCTGGTGGTCCAGAAGTTCGTCCAGCCACCGTGCGTTTGTAGGTACTCAACAACATTACCAAGATAAAAGTCATGAAGCACGACCACACCTGGAATCTTCTCCAGTAGAGGGAACATGTGACCGTGAAAATTAGAATTTCCAAAGTGATAAAGGATGCGATCATACCGATGCGCATTCCGTTCAAACCAAGCAACATCTCGCACAGAGCAATTGGCCAGGATCCAGTCGTCGCTCACGGCGCCTTGTGATGAAATAACGTCGATCTGGTAATATTCTGAAAGACTGGGGAGAAACTGTGCGCTGAAGTCAGCGATCCCGCTTTGTACTGGCGGCAAAGGTGACAAATAAGCCAACCTCGGCTTGGAACTGTCCGTTTGCAGTTCGAGCGAATCGGATTCACCGACACATTTGGTTGCATGAAGAAGCCTGTTATAGACAAGCTTCACATCTGAGCTGCTGCCGGTTTAGTGGACGGCTAGTTAAGCTAATCCCAGCTTCCGTTCGAACTCAACAGGGCTGAGGTATCCGATCGTCGAATGACGTCGGGTCGCATTGTAGAACCGCTCGATGTAGTCGAACACATCTGCCCT
>JAFRJC010000188.1 GCA_017432445.1 Eggerthellaceae bacterium
CAAACGGGCAGCCAGGCTAGCTCTTCTTCTTTTTCTTGTCGTCGGCCTTATCTTTGGCCTTGTCATCCGAATCGACGGCGGCGCTCTTCACAACGGTCATGCCATCGAGGTTGAGCGGCGCATCCAGCCACTTCGACTCGATGATGTTCATGATGCCGCCGCTGATCAGGCTGTTCATTGCGTTGCTCACGGCTGACTGGAGCTCGACGTTGGCCGTATTGACAGCGGCGCAGTAACCGCTCGCATCCTGGAGGAGCGCGACGATCTTGCAGTCGAACTTGTTAGTGGCGGAAACATACGTGCCGATGACGGCGTCGGCGGCAACATACTGGACCGCGCCTGAGTCGAGCGCGGCGAAGGCTGATTTCAGGTCATCCTGCGCTACGAGCGAATCGTCGCCGTAGAGGTTCGTAACACGCCAAGAGCTCTTGGAAGAAGCCTGGGCGGCAATCTGGGGATTCGAGTCAACGGTGGGCACCGCGGTTTCGGCAGAGGCGCCGAACAGCGCAACGCCGGTCTTCAAATAAGCATCGGAGCACCAATACGGCGTCTCTTCCTCGGTGGTGTCGACACCGAGCACGAGGTCGACGGTGTTATTGGCAAGCGCGGTAGCCGGGTCGTTGCCAACGTCGATGATCTCGACCTTGCAACCCAGCTGGTCGGCGATGTAGGAAGCAACATCGACGTCGATACCCACGATGCGCGAGGACGACGACGATTGGCCAGCGAGAGGCGCCGAAGCGGAATTCACGCCCACGCGCAAAGTTCCAGCAGCACCCAAGGCGCTTGCCGAAATGGTTTGCTGCTTAGCCTGCGGCGTGTACTGTTCCGTCTCGCAACCCGTCAGCAGCAAGGCGGCGCAAGCCACGATTGCGCATATGACTACGAGCATCCTCGTGCGCTTCATGTTCGAATCCTCCATTCCCATCAAGTAAGAGTCCCGCTTTCAAGCTAGCACCCTCACCACCCGAACAGCAACTCGCGCGTGTCCCCTTCGGCTGACCTAGTTTTCGACCCCACACCCGCGCATCGGGGCTGAGCTATTCACCTTCACCCTCTCGCCCGCCGCGACACCGTGCCGCGTATCAACGGGCGATGCGACTTACTCCTAGAATGCGCCGTGCTCGCCGAACGGCACGCCGCTCGGTTTACGTGGATCCTTTCGACCGCATCTGCCATGGACTAGGGGCGTTACACCCCGCAACTACAGACCCGAAAGAAACACTCGTGAAGTGTACCAGATTGCACAGGACATACTGCCCTCCAGTCAAACGCACAACAGGTATTACACGCAATCGCGATGCGACAAAAGACGAGCAGAGGATTCTTTCTGCCATCCCGTAAATGAGCTGAAAAGCATATCCCAAACTCATTCTTAGCAAAGTCATCCCAGTTAAAATGTGCAATTTTGAAAACAAGCCAGGAATGCGCTCTTCGATTCGCAAGGAGGCGCCCAGCGAAAGCACAGCATTATCCAGCCAAGGATAACGCCGCATCAAACCAAACGGCGTTCCGAGTTTTCGCCAACGCAAACATATAGTGGTCTTTCGATGTTCGCGCAGCCTGCGGCAAGACGAGATGGTAACCTCTGCTGTACACACAATCACAGAAGGTATACGCAGGCAAATCGCCTGCTGCCTGCGGAAACGGAGGATGGAATGACATACGAGATCAAAGACATCAACCTGGCTGACGCCGGTTTGGCACGCATCCTGTGGGCCGAGCGCGACATGCCCGTGCTCACGCGCATCCGCGAGCGCTTCGAGGCTGAAAAGCCCCTGGAAGGCGTGCGCATCGGCGCCTGCATGCACGTGACCACCGAGACGGCCAACCTCATGCGCGCTCTCGTGGCATCCGGCGCAAAGGTGACGCTGTGCGCCTCGAACCCGCTTTCCACCCAAGACGACACCGCCGCTTCGCTCGTGCGCGATTTCGGCGTTGACGTGCACGCCATCGCCGGCGAAGACGCCGAGACCTACAACAAGCACATCGATGCCGTTGTCGCTACCGATCCGCAGATCATCATGGACGACGGCGCCGATCTCGACACCGCTCTGCACACGCGTTTCACCGAAAAGCTCGCCGGCGTTATCGGCGGCACCGAGGAGACCACGACCGGCGTCGTGCGCCTGGCCGCCATGGCCGCCGAAGGCGCTCTGGGCTATCCCGTCTTCAACATCAACGACGCCAACACCAAACACTGCTTCGACAACCACTACGGCACCGGCCAGTCCACCTTGGACGGCATCATCCGCGCCACGAACCGCCTGATGTGCGGACGCACGATCGTCATCTCGGGTTACGGTTACTGCGGGTCCGGCCTGGCCCTTCGTGCCAAGGGCATGGGCATGGACGTCATCGTCTGCGAAGTCGATCCGTTGAAAGCCCTCGAGGCCCACATGGAAGGCTACCGCGTCATGAAGGCCGAAGAGGCCGCCAAGCACTGCGACGTGTGGGTCACGGTCACCGGCGACTGCAACGTCGTCGACGCCCCCGCCTTCGAGAACATGAAGGACGGCGCCATCCTGTGCAATTCGGGTCATTTCGATTCCGAGATCAACATCAACTGGCTGGAGCAGCATTCCACGAGCAAGGTCGAGCTCAAACCGCTCGTCGAGGAATACACGCTCGAAGACGGCCGCAAGATCGTGCTTTTGGCCCAGGGACGCCTGGTGAACCTCGCCTGCGCCGAGGGTCATCCCGCTTCCGTCATGGACATGAGCTTCGCCAACCAGGCGTTAGCCGCTGAATACCTGTACAAGCACGCTTCCGAGCTTGAAAACCAAGTCTATGACGTCCCCGCCGAGATCGACGATGGCGTCGCTCGCGTGAAGCTCGATACTCTCGGCATCGAGATCGACGAGCTCACCGAGGAGCAGGTCGCCTACATGAACTCCTGGAAGTTCTAGCGAGAAACACGCGCGGGTCAACTGATCGCTTGGGGGAACGCGAACAAGTTGGGCGGTAAATCGCATGTTTAAGAATTCGTTGCTGGGCGCTGAGCCTGGCGCCAAAGGATTGGGAGGCAAGGCCGTTGCGGTCTTGCTGACCGTTGCATTGGCGCTCATGGCCTGGAGCCCGGTGACGATCGGCGCCGCCTTCGCCAACGACGAGGGCGCATCGCCCTCGGCCACGGCTGATGGCGATGCAGCAGACGGGAAGGGCCCTGCAGGTACGCAACAGGGAAAGGCAAAGGGCGGCGACGGAAACTCTTCGCTCGATACCGAGGACCCTTCGGACGACGATCCTGCTTCCGACAGTCCTGCTGCAGCTAATGGCGAGGGCGAAGGCGCCGGCAATGGTTCTGACACCAACGCTGGCAAACCCGAAGGTGCTGGCGAGGGCAACGACGATGAGATTTCGCCCAATGGCAAAGAGACCGAACAGGGCGGCGATGACGATGTGTCGGCTCCTGCCGGCGTAGGCAACGGCGACGGCAACGGAAACGAAACGAACCCCGATGGCGCCAAGCCTGGCGAGGGCGCACAACCCGACGGCAAAGCTGCTTCCGACAACGAGGGCGCCTCTCCCGCAGCTTCGACAGATGACAAATCCCGGGACAAAAGCACTCAAGCCAGCGGTAAAACCCCAGAAGGCTCCGCACAGGCTGCCGCAAACATGGGCAAGGTGCATCCCGGTATCGCCGCAACTGCGGAAGTGCTGTCCAAGCCCTCCAACGGCAAAACCTACCGCGTAGGTGAGACCATCAAATTCCGCATCACCGTGTGCAACACCGGTAACGTGCCGCTGTACAGCGCCCGCGTGAGCAACCTCACCTCTGGCGCTGTCAGCGCTCCTGAAGTCGCTGGTGGCAGTGGTTACTCGGCAAGCGGGACCGTCGCAAGCATCGATTCGCTTGCCCCGGGCAAGAAAGTGAGCATCTCCGTGAACTACAAGGTGCTCGCAGCCGATGCCGGGGCATCTATCTCCAATACCGCTATCGTCAAGGCGGTCAATCCAACCGATCCGCAAAACCCCGTCAGCGCTTCCGCCTCAACCGATTCGGTCAAGGTCACTCCGATTTCAAAGCCCACAAAAGCGCCAAAGGCAGTTGCGCCGCCCGCCCCGGCGGCACCGGTGGCCGGCGTGGGTGACCCCGTAGCCAAAATCGAGCGCGAAGCCAAACCCGCACCCACCGTCAAGCCCGAACGCAAGGCGGCTCCAGACAAGAAAGACGACGCAACGGGTAAGAACAAGGATTCGTGGCAGCTTTCCGACCTGCTCCCCATCGGCGTCGTCGGTGTGCTCTGCCTCGCCGTCCTCATCGCCGCCTTCATGCACAAGCGCCGCGAAGCCGCTCAGAACGCCGAAAGCTAGTTGAATCCCCCTTCTCGATTGACCAACAGCAGAGCAGGCGGTACACAGAAAAGGGCACCATGAGGGTGCCCTTTCACATTCTCGTGCCGCGGTTTTACGCCCTAGCACATCTGGCCATGGTAAACAAAGGCAAATGCTCTTCCGAAGATGCTATCGGGAAACTCCGCCTTCCTTTGCGCGAACCGCTTCCTCGAGCACGGCCATTTGGGCTTCGGTCTTCTTCAGGCCGCTGACGACTTTGATCACATACACGAGCAAAGCAAGCCAGAGGATGGCGTACGCGGCGATGATGAAGGGCGCAGACGGAATAACGGTGGCGTATATGTCGGCGAGGATGGGATTCATATCGAGATCCTTTCATTCGAGGTGGAAAAGGGCTTAGCCCTTCTCGACATTGCTAATCTTCCAGTTGATCCTTCAGGGCTTGCAGGCGCTCTGCGAGGCGCGCTTCACGGAAACGCAACCGATACAGGCCGAATGCCACGAGCATCATGCCAATCATCACAACGAGTACGGTCGCAGCCATATCCGGCGTCATGCCGCCCTCGCGCGCGATAACCGGGTGCACGCTTGAGGGAATCAATCGCGTGATCATAAAGCAAATAGGCACGTCGACAAACGCGATGAGGCTTATGACGGAGGCATAGGTGGCGCGGCGCTCGGGATCGTCGATGGAATTTCGCATTACGAAGTAGGCGATCACGATGAGCATGAGGATGAGGTAGGTCGTCAGGCGCGGTTCCCACGTCCACCACACGCCCCATTCGAAGCGCGTCCACAAGTCGCCCGTCACCATGGTGAAGATGACGAACAAAAGCGTGAGCTCCATAGCGACACGCGAACAGGTGTCGAATCGTTGCTCTCGCGTCGTGAGGAACCGGATACCGTAGTACGCGGAGAAAATAAGCATCACGAACGACACGATAGCAACCGGCATGTGGAAGTAGAAAATCTTCTGGCTGATCAGCTGCTGATGCGTGACCATGACACCGTTCACCAGCTCAGGCGTATCGAGCGCCGCCCCGTTGACGGGCGCGGCGAACAGGAACGCCATGAGGAAGCCCACCGTCGTGAGCACTGCCCCCGCCGCCAGCGCAGGCAATGCCAGCTTGTCGGGCCACTGCCCCGCTTCTGGGATTCTCACCTTCTTCTCTACCATTCGCTCCCCTTCCCAAGGATGCGGCAGCCCCTCATGGGAGTTGCCGCACGTTCGTTATCTTTAAGCGCTCACGACGAAATCGTAAAGCACCCAGCACACCAGCAACATCACCACATCATAGCCGCACGCTAAAACAAGCGGCATGACGAAGAAATCGGTCCAGAACTCCGTGCCGGCGATGGCGGCCGTCGTGGCTGTGACGCAGGCGTAGAGCAGAGGATAGATTAGCGGGATGAACAGGATGGCCAACATGACGTCGCGGCTGCGCGTGTTCATCGTGATGGTTGAGAGCATGGTGCCGATGCCGGCCATGCCGATGGTGCCTACCAGCAAGGGCGCTACCACCCAGAAAAACGTGGCTGCGACTGGTTGGCCTGACATGAAGAAGAAGTAGAACAGCGGCACCGTGATGACCTCGACCGCGAGCATGAACAGGATGTTGGCCGTAGCCTTCGCCAGGAAGATGACGGAACGGTCGAGCGGAACGAGCATGATACCGTCCATGCAAGCCTGCTCCTTCTCATGCGCAAACGAGCGCCCCAAGCCCAGAAGCGACGTGAACACGATAAGCACCCATAGAAGGCCCCCGCCCATGTTCGCGATATCGATGCCGCGCGCTGTGAGCGCGAGCGCCGCACCATAGACGATGATGACGAGCAGCGCGTAGATTCCCATGGACGTGAGCATCTCGCGCGTGCGGAACTCCTGACGTAGGTCCTTGGCGAGCAGCGTCTTGTATTGCGCGAACGCGGAAGGCCTGCCCATCAGGACACCCCCATCCCGACGGTATCGCGATAGAGCTGCGCGAAGTCTTCGAAATCCAGGTCTTCCTTCTTCGCAAACGTGACGACGCGGCCCCGTGCCAACACGAGCGCATGCGTACACAAGGCGAAACCCTTGGCCAGGTCGTGGCTGACCATGACGAACGTGCGGTCGCCGCGAACGGAAGCGATGAGGTCGTCGAAGATGTCGACCGCGTGCGGATCGAGGCCGGAATACGGCTCGTCGAGGAACATGACGCGGGGATCGTGCACCAGAGCACGCGCGATGGACACGCGCTGCGTCATGCCGCGTGAAAACGTGCGCACCTGGTCGATGCGGCGATGTGAAAGCCCCACGGCTTCGAGCAGCTCGCGCGCCCGCGCCTGGGGGTCGGCAACGCCGTAGAGCTCGGCGTACAGAACGAGGTTCTCCTCGGCCGTGAGGTCGGGATAGAGCATGGACGCATGGGAAATCATGCCGATGAGCCCGCGCACCTCGTTGGGGCTTTCCTTCAAATCGATGCCGCAGATGCTCGCAGAGCCAGCCGTCGGCCTCGCAAGGGTGGACAGCACGCGCAAAAGCGTGGTCTTGCCCGCGCCGTTCGGCCCGAATATGGAGAGGAACGCGCCTTCCGGCAGCTCGAAGGACACTCCGTCGAGCGCTTTGCGCGTCCCGAAGGCCTTCGATAAATTGTGTGCCTCAATTGCGTTCATAACGTCTCCCGCGCATTTACCCGGGGATGCAATAGGTTACGCTCGACGCTTCGTCGCCTCGAACTAACTTTTTCGCCAAGAACAGGCGAGAAAGTGGATTTCTCGACTCCTCTGGCTTACCTCGCTTCACCCATTGCATCCCCTGTGCGGTCGGTAAACAAAAAGCTCTCATTAGCCTATCACCGTCGACCCATCGTCGGAACGCTTATTAGCCCTGCGGCCGACGAGCGCAAACAGCGTGCCGAGCATGAGCATGCCGAATCCAATCCACACGAACAAGATGAACTGGTTCACGCGCACGTCGAGCGAGAAATCGCTGTTCTGGTTAACGCCTCGGTACACGATGAACAGGTCTTCCTCGGGCGAGCCGATGACGGCAGCGTTGATCTTCTGCTGCTGCGTCATGACGTCGAGCTGGATAGACGGAGCCGCTTGCCCCAGATATCGATCGTTCTTGTACACGTCGAAGACGACTTCGTACAAGACGGTGTTATTAGCTTCGGTATTGTCGGTGATGGAATCGCTCGCGTACTCCAGACGGTATTCCTGCACCTCAAACGGCTTGGCAGTCTTGGCCTCGGCGTCGAAGTCCATGTATCCCGTATGCTCGTACACGTACATGTTCGAGCCGATAAGGCCCACGAGGATGACGCCCATGGCGATATGGGCGAAGCTGCCGCCGATAGCAGCCGCTCGCTTGCCCGGCACTTTCACATTGCGCACGAACATGAACAGCGCATTGAAGAACAGCAGGCTGGCCACGAGCAGGCCCACGAGCGCCAAGCCGTTGTAATACCATCTCGGTCCCGCTTCGAGCAGCGTCTGCGAGGCGGCATTGCCCTTCGCCATCATGGCGTCGTAAGCCGGCACGAGCTGCGTGGCCCACCAAAATGCCAGGAATGCGAACAACACGACGGCGCAGATCCCGGGGATGCGTGCCTGGCGGAAGAATTTCACGCGGTCGGTCTTTCCCCAAGCGAGCAGCGGACAGACCGCCAAGATGAGCAGATATACGATGCCAAGCGGGCGCGCGATGGCCTCGTAAGAGGTCGTACCGAGCGAATCGCCTCCGAACGGCAACCACTTGGGCAGGGCCGAGGTCACTGTCATGTAGGTGAGGAGCAACGCGAACACGATCATGATGACGTTGTTGAAGTAGTACGCCGCGTCCTTCGAGATCATGTTCTCGACGTCGTCGGCGCCTTCGGTATCAGAACCGAACGACTTCCAACGCACGACGATGGCCACCAAGGGCACGATGATGGACACCGCGATGAGCCCGCCGAACAACACGAGAGATACCGGGTCGCCCGAAAAAGCATGCACCGATTGCACGATACCCGAACGCGTGATGAACGTGGCCACGATGACGAACGTGAACGCAAGGCAGGCGCACATGACCGCCCAACGCTTGAACGCGCCTCGCTGACAGTAGACCGTAAACGTGTGCACGAGGGCAACGCATACGAGCCACGACAGCAAGCTGGCGTTTTCCACCGGGTCCCAACCCCAGTAACCGCCCCAGCCGAGCACGACGTAGGCCCACACGGCTCCGAGCCCAATACCCGCGCCCAAGAACAGCCAGCTGGCCAACACGAAGCGCGTGGCACGCTCCACCCACAGCTTGGAGGCATCGTTCATGACGAGTGTGGCCATGGCATAGGCGAACGGCACGGTCAAGCCAGCATAGCCCACGAACAGCATGGGCGGATGGATGGCCATGGCCCAATGCTCGAGCAGCTGGTTCATCGAGTAGGCGGAAGCAGCAGCGGTGAGGGTGCCATCCGCATTAAAGTAGTTCTCGGGCGTGGGTGTGAAAGGCATGCTGCCTTCCGAGAACAAGAGCACACCGCAGAACACCGCCACCACGACCGAGATGACGGCCATGACAAGGTTGTCGAGCTGGCTTGCGCGGGGAGCACTTCCCCCACCCCGGCCCTCGGCGAATGACCGCCCCAGAACAATAGCGGCGAACAGCGCGATGAGGAACGTCCAGAACAAAAGCGAGCCCGAACGCCCTGCCCACAGTCCCGAAAGCTTATAGAGCCATGCAAATCCGTCGGTGGAAAGCGAGCGTTCCTCCAGAACGTAGAGGATGGAAACGTCTTCCGTCAGGAAGCAGATCACGAGAACGAGACAGCATACGAACAGCGCCACAGCACTCGTCAGCACCGCGGCGCGACCGATGCGGGATAGTGCGTCCTTCTTCGTGAAATGCCCTGCGAAGAGCAGGACCACCGCAGCCACCGCTGCCACGAACCCTACGACGAGAAAGGCAAATCCAGTTGCCGCCATATCCCTCCGATCAAATCATTGCAAGGGGTTGTCCCCTTCAATCGCGTTATCAGCCTTTAACCTTCCAGCGCCACGTCAGTTGCCGTGAATGCGCCATCTTTGCCAATGGAGCCAGTCAGGACGATGCTCGACCCTTCTGCCGTGTCATCGGAAAGGGCGCCTGCGTATTTCACGGGCAGCTCGTCGCCCGATTCGGCGTCCACGATCATGAAGCGCACATCCGCATCGACGCCCGCAAGTGTGCCAGCCTTCATAGTACCCATAACCTTCACGGGCTTGTCGATTACCTTTTCACCATAACCCAACAGGCCCGAAACGCTGAGCGCATCCACGCCCGATTCGTACTTCGACGGGCACTTGGTCACGAGCTCCGAGCAATCGAGCACGCCATCGGCGTTCTTCTTGCCGGTGCAGATGGCCGTGACATCATTTCCAAACGTAGCCGACACGCCGCCATCGTAACGCACATCGAGCAGCTGCGCTGCCGCGGGATCGGCTTTGGCATCGTAGATCTTGAAGGTGAGCACATCGCCTACGATGGTGAACGAGTTTTCGGCCACATTGCCCGTGACCTGGATTTTGCTATCATCCTGAAGCTCGAGCGCCTCGGCGACGGTCATCGTGCGCGCTGCCGAATTGCCGCCCACGACGGCCAGGACTACAACGAGCACGATGACGATGATGCCCGTCACCGCGCCCAAGCGCCTCTTCATCTTCGCGTTCATAACTCCACCTATCTTTGCAAACGCCCAAACTGAGCGCACAATTTCTTCTGACTAACGTATAAGGTATGCCCTTACGGTAATTTTTTATTATCTCGAATCGTTCAAAGCAAATCCATAGACACTTGGAGTGATTTGCGTCATGCGCCAACTATTTGTTACACGCGTTACACGTTCTCGCACATCCTCAATTCAACAAACCGTGACGAACCATGACGCGAGTTGTGGAGGCGGGCTCCCGCAGGGCGTTGCGCCCGAGCGGGCATGGCATGATGCTCTTGTCCGCAAGGGGCGGACGCGGAAAAGGCAAGAACGGCCGGGAGGCCGGCCGACACGGGAGGCGGGGAGGCCCGCCGATACAAACGAAAGGAAACCACCATGAAGATCAGCGCACGCAACCAGATCAAGGGCACCGTCAAGAACATCAAGGAGGGCGCCGTCAACGCGGTCGTCGTCATCTGCCGCGGCAGCCACAACCCCATCAAGGCCGACATCACCATGGAGGCCGTGAGGGAGCTGGGCCTTGCGGAGGGCAAGGAGTGCTACGCCGTCGTCAAGGCCACCAACGTCATGTTCGCCACCGAGAAGCTCGCGGGCCTGTCCGCCCGCAACCAGATCGAGGGCACGGTCGTGAAGGTCGCCGAGGGCGCCGTCAACGGCCACGTGACCATCGAGGACGCCGACGGCGTGAGCATCTCCGGCTCCATCACCAACGAGGCCATCGCCGACCTCGGCCTCAAGGAGGGCGCCAAGGCAGTCGCCATCGTCAAGGCAACCGACGTCATGGTCGCGGTCGACTAACGGCGAACGACAGACCGTCCGCAAGAGAAGCGCGCATCGGGCAGCCGGTGCGCGCTTTTCTCGCCGATCATTTACCCCAGGGGTGAGTGATCGGGGGTGAGTGATCGATCACCTACCCCTGGGGTGATCGATTGCCTACGGGGAGGGTGATTCATTTGCCTTTTGAGAGAATAATTTGGCCATTCTGCAGGCCTGCATGGTAGTATGGGCGCGCTTGCATTCGCAACTTGCAGTCCGCAACAAGCAAAGAGGAGGCGCAGCGAGCATGTGGATCGTCGCGGCATGCGCATCGGCGCTGTTCGCAGGGCTAGTTTCGGTATTGGGCAAGCTCGGCCTACAGACGACCGACTCGGATGTCGCCACAGCAGTACGCACTTGCATCGTGCTCGTTCTAGCCTGGCTTGTTGCGGCGTGGGCGGGCTCAATTGGCCAGATCGGTTCACTCGCGCCTCATACCTGGCTTTTCCTCATTCTCTCGGGACTCGCAACTGGCGGTTCTTGGATTTGCTACTTCAAGGCGCTCTCGCTCGGAGACGTCAACAAGGTCGTGCCCATCGACAAAAGCAGCGCCGTCCTCTCATCCCTTCTCGCCATCGTGCTATTCGGAGAAACAGCGAACTTGGGAGTGAGGCTCGCCTGCATCGCAATCATCTTGGCAGGCACCCTCATGATGGTCGAGCGCAAAGCTTCAGACCCACCCGTTGCCACCGAGCGCAGCTGGCTTCTCTATGCCGTTCTCGCAGCTGTGTTTGCAGCGCTCACGGCCATCCTCGGAAAAGTCGGCATCGACGGCATCGAGTCAAACTTGGGAACCGCCATCCGGACGGTCGTTGTGCTCGTTGCTTCATGGGGAATCGTCGCGTGGAAGGGAAAACTTCTCCTCGTGCGTCGCATCAAACCTCGGGAGCTGGCGATGCTCGTGCTCTCTGGAATTGCGACGGGTGCTTCCTGGCTATGCTATTACTTCGCGATACAGAACGGTGTCGTGAGCGCTGTCGTGCAAATCGACAAGCTCTCGATCCTCGTGTCCATTGCGTTCGCCTGGATAATGCTGGGCGAACGGCTCTCACCCAAAGCAGCTGTCGGCCTTTCGCTCCTCGTCATCGGCACCATCACCATGACCGCATTCGCATAAGCGCAAACACTCCAAGCGCGTTACAATGGCTTCAACGAAATCGACGACAGGAGGCTCCTATGATGAAGCTCCAGGATTGCCGCTACGACGGCCAGAAAGCTTTCAAACTTTCCGACTACCCCACCTCGGCGCAAGTCGACAAAAGCATGCGCAAGGACATCGAGGCGATGATGGCTGCCAACATCGAGCGCATGATCGAGCTTCAGGACAAGTTCTACGCACAAGGAGACGAAGGCCTAGTCATCATGTTCCAGGCAATGGACGCCGCTGGAAAGGATGGCGCCATCAAGCACGTCATGAGCGGCCTGAACCCCCAAGGCGTGAAAGTCTATAGCTTCAAGCAGCCGAGCAAAGAGGAGCTCGCGCACGACTACCTGTGGCGCGCAGCGTGCCACCTTCCCGAACGCGGCTACATCGGCCTGTTCAACCGCAGCTACTACGAAGACGTGCTCATCGTCAAAGTGCGAGAGCTGTGGCGCGGCTACGCCATGCCGAAGCGCTGCCTCGAGCTTTCCGAGGAGGAGTTCTTCGCGCAACGTTACCGCCAAATCGTCAATTTCGAGGACTTCCTGTTCGAGAACGGCTACCGACTGGTGAAAATCTTCCTGAACCTGGGATACGACGAGCAGCGCAAGCGCTTCCTCTCGCGCATAGACGAACCGGCGAAAAACTGGAAGTTCTCCTCGGGCGACGTTGACGAACGCGAGCTTTGGCCGCAGTACATGAAGGCCTTCGAGGACGCCATTGGCGCCACGTCCACGAAGCGCAACCCCTGGTACGTCATCCCCGCCGACCAGAAGTTCTTCGCGCGCTACCTGGTGAGCGAGGCGATCCTCGACGCGCTCGAGACATGCAACCCAGCCTACCCCACTCTTTCGGCCGACGAAGTTGCCAAGCTGGAAGAATGCCGCAAGCGACTGGATAATTAAGAACCGCGGAAACGGCGACCCTACGGTTTGAGCGATAACCCCCAGACTGATGCTAGAAATGCACGCTTGGGGACAGTCCCCTTCCATGCCACTCTAGATGATGTGCTTCTCATCTGGAGTTTTATCTAATGCGCGGAAGGGGACTGTCCCCAAGCGTGCACTCTAGACAACCTCCCCCAAAGGCATCGTGTTGGGCAAAGCGCGAAACGCCGATTCCCCAATACCGCCTATCTCAGGGCGTTCGTGGCGACTTCGAGCATGCGAATCGCCGTAGCACGGTTTTCGGACAGCGCATCGAACGCGGCATCCTCCGACAGGACTCCGCGCTTCAAGTCCGCAGGTAACAGACCCGCTTCGTCAGACTCCCTTGCAGCATGCCACTCGTCGCTGCCCAAGTAGCGATTGAGCTCAAAGGCGCGCCCTTGCGCTTGTTCATAGCGCCGCAATGCCTTCCCGAGCGCTTTGTTGGCAGCAGTCAGCTCGTCAAGCGCCATCTCCATGGCCTCGATGCGCCCGGTTTGCCGCCTCCCGCCCTTCGTGCTTGAATCGGTCCAGTCAAGCCCATGGCCCTCAAGCCATTCGATTGCGATCTCCCGATAACGCGCATCTTTGTAGGACCGCCACTCGCCAAGAACGCCAAGTCGTTCGACTTCTCGCTTGAACAGGCGAAAAGCACCTTTACCATGTATGGCGTCGATGAGTGCGTCGGCGGCTTCCCCGTTTTGGCATCGGGCGAAATCCCGCATCATGCGCCATTCGTCGATGTCATACTTGTCTGGAAGCGCTAACCATTCGGGACCCTCGAAATCCTGTTCGCCTAACTCGTCATACGCTCCGAAATCGGAATCGACTTGCGCAGCAAGTTCGCCGGTCTCCGTATTTGCCAACCAACTGGTAATGTCGTCGGTGCACTGCAGGCAGTCGATAACCTCGGCGATGTCGAAACTCGCTTTC
This sequence comes from Eggerthellaceae bacterium, assembly GCA_017432445.1. Classification (GTDB taxonomy): domain Bacteria; phylum Actinomycetota; class Coriobacteriia; order Coriobacteriales; family Eggerthellaceae; genus UBA9715. The sequence continues at coordinate 13,788 of JAFRJC010000188.1, forward strand.
ATGAAAAACTCCTTTCACATTATTCTGCACAGAAAGCGCCTTTCCTCTGTGCATCTCGGAAAATCGCTCGGATTTCTCTTCCCAGAAAAGCTCGTTTTCCAAACGTGCGCCGATATGCATATAGCGAAGTGTATCATGCATGAAAAAAACCCAGAACGGAAAGAAACATGCAGATTAACTGGATGAACCTCATCTCAAATCGGACGCTGAACCGGGGACGCGATTACTGCGAGTCGGGGATGGTGTGCTCGATCGAGAAGCGAAAGAACGGGTGGCACGCCATCGTCTTCGGAAGCGAAGATTATGCGGTGTTCGTCCCTTCATCCCTTGACCTACACTTCGCAGAATGCACCTGCCCGCACTTCGCCGGCGGGAACATCTGCAAGCACATCGCCGCTGTCATGTTCGCCATCGATTCAGGCGACACCGCAAGCGACGGACCGAACGACGGGCAGACGGCAAAAAGCGAAAGCATCGAGGAGATCGTGGAGCGCGCCGACGCCAGCGCAATTCGTGCATTCCTCATCGAGGCTGCACTGCGCGATGAGTCGATCGAGCGCCAACTTCGCGGCACGTTCTGCAAGGCCGATGCGAAGCAGGCGAAACGAGACCTGCAGAAAACAACAACTGCATTGATGCGGCGTTACGAACGCGGAGGCTTCATCGATTGGCGCAACGCGATGGACTTCGAATGCGATTATCGGGAATCGATAGACTGCATCGTTAGCCCACTGCGAATCGCCGAAGACGTGGACGGCCTCATCGAGCTCGCCATCGCACGCCTTGTACAGCTGCAACGCATCTGCATCGACGATTCGGACGGGTTCTTCACGAACGCGATGGTCGACGTGGCGGAGCATATCGACTTAGCGTATTCGTGGGGCGATGACGCACAGCGTAGGAAGATGCTCGACGAACTCCTGGGATTCTTGGAAGAAAACCCAGGCAAGGACCGCGGAAGCATCTACTGGTTCGAGCAAGATGTGATCGAAGACTATATCGTAAGGCGCTTCTCTTCCGACCCCGCCACGGCGCCTTCGATGCTCGAAACTGCCCGAAAGCAGATTGAACAGCTTCCTGCCTTGGTTGTTCACGGTTACGACAGGAACGCAACAAAGCGGACATCATGGGGAATCGCATGCATGAGGGCGATGACGACTACCGGATCTTCCCCTGATGAGGTGCGCGCGTATGCCGAGAAGGGCGGTCTGCTCGAAACGTCTGATGCGATCCATGCGCTCGCCGATGCGTATTCGCACGCAAACCGTCTCAGCGAAGCCGCTGAAATAATCCGCGCGCACTTGAACGTGCGGGAGTCGTTCCACTACCAGTCGATAGGCAATCGGCCCGCGCGCCTAGTAAATCGCTTGATCGATATAACAAGGAACATCGGGAACGAGCGCGAGCTCGCCAAGCTATACGCTTCGCTCTTGCTTACTGATTTCGGCTACAGCATTCGCGAAGATGACCTCACGACTTGGTACGAGGAATTGAAGGGTCTTGTCGGCAGCGACGCTTGGGACGCGACGCGCAATCAGCTGCTCCAATCCATGCCCTCTTCCACAGTCCAGTTATGCCTTGCCCACGAAGGCTCGATCGAAGAGCTGTACGCGCACATCATCGCCGATGACGGAAACGGGCTGCTGCGTTTCGAGAAGCTGCTCGCAGACGAGCATCCCGAGCCGTACATCGACTACTACCTGCATAGCGCCCGTTTGCAGATGGAAACCGCCCACGAAAGAAAAGGTTATCGGCGCGTCGCTAAATGCCTAGCCCACGCCGCGGGGCTTCCCGGCGGTTACGACCGGGCATGTGAGGCAGCCTTGGATTTTCGAGATGACTACCCACGTCGATCCGCTTTATTAGATGAGCTTCGGTCCGCGGGGTTCGTGGTTTAAGCTTGCGTTCAATCAATTCAGACTGCATGCCTAATCTGGAATTCACCCGCACAACTTAGGCCATCACTCCAAGAGTTACGGCTTCATGAGCACGGTCTTGCGGGTGAATGGCGCAATCTCGTTTGCGATGCGGTCGAAGCAATCCAGGATCTTTATACCCTGCGGGCAAGCTTCCTCGCACTTGCCGCAGCGGATGCATTCGCTTGGCATCTTCTTGCCGGCGTTGAAGCGCACGACGAAGCCGAGCTGGTAGCTGGCCGCATACGGATCGCCGAAGTTGATGTAGTAGTTCAGTGCCGTCATCGCTCCCGAAATGCCGATGCCCTGCGGGCACACCTTCGCGCAGTAATCGCATCCCGTGCACGGCACGATGCCGGATTGAGCCATGGCCTCCTGAGCGCGCTTGATGGCATCTTGCTCATCAGCCGTCAGCGGCTTGAAGTCGGCGAACGCGGCGCAGTTGTCCTGCACTTGCTCGATCGTGTTCATGCCCGACAGCGTCGTGAAAACTCCGGGTGCGCTGGCCGAGAAACGCAGTGCAGCCGTAGCGTACGAGTCGTTCGGCATGCCCTCATCGAGGATGTCTTTCACGGCTTGCGGCGGGTTGGCGAGCAGGCCGCCCTTCACCGGCTCCATGACCACGATCGGTTTGCCGTGCGCATTGGCGACCTCCACGCACTCGCGCTCGAGGAACGAGGGGCTGTCCCAATCGAGATAGTTCACCTGCAGCTGAACGAGCTCGGCCTCGGGATATTGGGCGATGAACTGCTCGAGTTCTTCGGGCGTGCAATGTGCCGAAAACCCGATGTGCTTGGCAAGGCCGCGTTCTTTCACGCCTTTGACAAACTCCCAGACGTCGTACTTCTCGAAAGCTGCCGTGCGGTTGCCTCCCAGATTGTGCATGAGATAAACATCGACATAGTCCACGCCCAGGTTTGCAAGCGATTCCTGCAACTGCTTCTCGAGGTCCTCGGGCCCGTTGCAATGAGTCCAGGCGACGCATTTCGTGGCAATGTAGAACGAGTCGCGCGGATGCCGCTTTACAAGAGCCTCGCGTAGGGCAACCTCGCTGTTGGGGTAAGCCCAAGCCGTGTCGAAGTAGTTGCCGCCTGCCTCCATATAGGCATCGACCATCTTGCCCGTGTACTCGAAGTCAATCGTATTGTCCTCGCGTCCTGTAAAACGCATGCACCCGAAGCCCAGCGGGCTGATCTTGCTCGTGTCGATAGCCATGACATCCCCTCCCTCGGTATTCTGACTATATGGGCAGTATATAGCAAAGGGATGCTTTCGCACTCTCTGCAAGCCGTTGGCATGGCGCGTTCTGGTGGACGTATCCGAGATACCCTCCCGCCCAACAAACCATGGCCGCTTATCCCTGGGGCAATCGACCACTCTAGGGATAAGCAGCCATGGATCGGGATATCCATCCAAGTCATCCGTCCAACCCGACGAGCCCAAAATTGCGTTATGAAAGACGACTTATGTTTGATTTTCTGGTTTTTCGGCTTCTCGATGTTATAAATTCTCAATATTGTTTGTTTTTTATAACATGACCTGTTTTATCATTATATAGTCGCCGCTCTCATCAGGTCTTTTGTGAATCGGTTTTCAAACATTTCGATTAAAGTCCAAATAAATCAAACAATATTGGGATTTTGTAACAATGAAAAGCTTGAAATCGCCAAAACCAAACATCTCTCGCATTTTATAACCATCATCGATCGCTCATTCACTGCCATGCCATGCGCTCGCGGGCATATCGCGCAGAATGACCGCACCAAGGTCAACCGATTGCCTGCAGAGGAGCTAATCAATCAGATGGTTCGTATACAATAAGCTCGACCGAAAACATACCACTTCAGGAGAAAAGGGGACGGCGATGCAAGAGATGCAGAACACGCAGATGGAGATTGCCGAAGCGGCACGGCAGATGAAACTCGAGAGCCCCAACGTGGCAGCGACGTCCCTCGAGACGCGCAACGCCGCGCTCATGGCCGCGAAAGAAGCGCTTGCCACCCATGCGGACGAGATCTTCGCCGCCAACGCCGCCGACCTTGCGGCAGCCGACGAGGCGGGCGTGGCCCCGGCCGTGAAAAACCGCCTGAAGTTCGACCAGCACAAACTCGACGACGTGATTGCCGGCATCGACGACACGGCGAAGCTGCCCGACCCGGTAGGAGCAGTCTTGCTCCACCGCGAGCTCGACGAAGGCCTGCTCCTCAAGCGCATCGCCTGCCCCATCGGCGTCATCGGCGTCATCTTCGAAGCGCGCCCCGATGCGCTCGTGCAGATCTCCACGCTCTGCCTGAAAAGCGGCAACTGCTCCATCCTCAAAGGCGGTAGCGAGACCGCCCGCACCAACAAGGTGCTGTTCGACCTCATCCATGACGCAGCGGTCTCAGCGGGTATGCCGAGCGCCTGCATGTTGCAAGTTGAAGCCCGCGAGGACATCGGCAAGCTTCTGGCCTGCGACGGCTCCGTCGACCTGCTCATCCCGCGCGGCAGCAACGCCTTCGTCCGCTACATCATGGACAACACGCGCATCCCTGTCATGGGCCATGCCGACGGCATCTGCCATATCTACGTCGACGAATCGGCTGACCTGGACGTGGCAATCCCTGTCATCGTAGACGCGAAGACGCAGTACACTGCCGCCTGCAACGCCGTCGAGACGCTGCTCGTGCACCGCGCGATCGCACCCGAGCTGCTGCCCCGCCTTGCTGAAGCTTGCGAATCCGCCGGCATTGAATTGCGCGGCGATGACGCCGTTCAGGCAACCATCAGCTGCAAGCCTGCAACCGATGAAGACTGGGCAACCGAATACCTCGACCTCATCCTGTCGATCAAGGTCGTTGACGATATCGACGAAGCCATCACCCACATCAACCGCTACGGTTCGCACCACACCGACGCCATCATGGCCGAGGACGATGCGGCAGCCGAGCATTTCATGCAGCTCGTGGACTCGGCGGGCGTGTATCGCAACTGCTCGACGCGTTTCGCCGACGGCTTCCGCTACGGTTTCGGCGCAGAGGTGGGCATCTCCACCTCGAAGCTGCACGCACGCGGCCCCGTGGGACTGGAGGGCCTGGTCACTTACAAGTACGAGATCGAAGGCCACGGCCACATCGTGGGCGATTACGCATCTGGCAAGCGCTCGTTCCACTTCCGCGACCTGTAGGGATAGAACAAACCTCGGCGCCCGGTTCTCGCAATAGCATCGGAACCGGGCGCCTTCTGATTGAGCGCATGAAGCCGGAAGCGCAACTTCGGATCGAGATTGATGGCAGAACGAAAGGCAGATCCTCAATCAAAGACCTGCGAGGCGCTGATTCCGAGCTGGTAACAAAGCGCTGATTCCCCAAGGTACTGACTCTGGAGCGTCGGCTCTCGGAACGGACCTGCGTCCAGAACATTTAGGAAAAGCGAAAGGACTGCCATGACCATCGAAGCCGTGGATGCATTCCCCGAAGCTAACCCCGCGCTTCCCACCGTAGTCGTGCTCGCCACGGGCGGCACGATCGCAGGCGCAGGTACAATCGGCAAGGCGACGAACTACCGTCCGGGCCAGCTCGACGTCAACGCGCTCGTCGGCATGGCGGAGGGCGCACATGACATTGCCAACGTGCGCGCCGTCCAGATTTGCAACGTCAACTCGGACGACATCACCGTCGAACACTGGATCTCGCTCGCACGCACCATCGACGAAATGGCTGCAGAACCCGACGTCGATGGATTCGTCATCACGCACGGCACCGACACGCTCGACGAAACCGCCTATTTCCTAAACCTCGTGGTAAAGACCGACAAGCCCGTCGTGCTGACCGGCGCCATGCGCCCCGCCACGGCCACCTCACCCGACGGCCCGATGAATCTGCTGCAATCGATTGCGCTGGCGGGCAATCCACAGGCGCGCGGACGCGGTGTCATGGTCGTGTTTTCGGATGGCATCTTCGGTGGACGCGACGTGCGCAAGATCTCGACGTTCCAAACAGACGCGTTCTCGGCGAGCGATTTCGGATGCATGGGCTACATGATCGACGGCGAGCCGCATTTCTACAACACGTCATCCAAGGCGCACACGACCGCAACCGAGTTCGAGATCGAGAGCCTCGACGGCCTGCCCCAAGTTGCAGTCGCGTATTTCACCATCGACGCCGACCCCGCCTTGCTCGACTTCCTCGTGGAAAACGGCGCTGCGGGCATCGTCATCGCTGGTGCGGGATCAGGTTGCTACAGCAAGGCATGGGACGCACATATCGTGGCGTTGGCGAAGACGGGCGTGCCGGTGGTGCGCAGCTCCCGCATCGGGGCGGGCATGATCACGCATGACGACGCTTACGGCGGCAACCTGGTCAAGGGAAACGACCTCGCCCCTCATAAGGCGGCCGTGCTGCTGCGCCTGGCGCTCACGCGCACGAACGACCCCGCGCAGATTCAAGCCATGTTCGACCGTTACTAACGCGAGCAAGAGCCACGCGCCGATAACGAATCCTATATCACCTGTCCTTCGGAGTTCTCTTGCGCGTCTTCCCTCGCGCGCCTGCGCAGCTTCAGAATCTCGGGGATGATGAACGCCGCGGTGGTGAGAATCGAGAGGACGTCGGCTGTGGGGTACGTGAAGCAGACCGCCTGCAGCGACGTCACGCCGATGATGCCGGGAAGGAACGGCGGCATCAGCAGAAGCAGCGGAATCAGGAAGAGCACCTGACGCGTGAGGCTGAGCAGCGACGCCTTCAGCGGCTGGCCAGTGGACTGGAAGTAGTTGCCGCTCATCATCTGGAAGCCGATCAGCGGGAACATGGCGGTCATGACCTTGAGCGCATAGATGCAGAACTGCTCGAGTTCGCCCTCGACGCCGAACAGCTCCACGATCGGACCCGGAATGATGTGGACGAGCACGAAGAACCCCGTGAGAATGATCGTCGCGAACAGCGCACCGAGCCAGTACGACTTCAACACGCGGCTCCACTTCCGCGCGCCGTAGTTATAGCCGATGAGAGTCTGCGCGCCCATGAGCACGCCGATTGCCGGCATGATGGCGAAACCGTTGACACGGCTCGCCACGCCGATGGCGGCAAGAGCGCCCGCCGAGCCGATGGGGTCCATCGCCCCGTAGTAGGCGAGCGTCTGGTTGAGGATCGAGTTGATGACGGCGTTGGCGACTTGCATGATGAACGACGCGACACCGAGCGACAAGATGGTGCCCCACAAGCGGATATCGGGTTTCATGCGGGACAGCTTCAGATGGAAGGGAGCGCCCTTTCCACGCACGAGGTACCAGATGACCGGCACGCCGCCCACGCCTTGACCGACGATCGTCGCTATAGCAGAGCCCGCAACGCCGAAGCCCAACCACATGACAAGTACGAAGTTCATGATGATGCAGACAATGGTGCCGAGCACGCTGGTAGCCAATGCCAGCATGGGCTTGCCCTCGGTGCGCAGGAAGTTGTTCGCACCCATACCGACGCATTGGAACACGAAGCCGATCATCAGGATCTGCACGAAGGTCTTCGCCAAATCATGCAACTCAGGTGTCGTGCCCACGATTGCGAGAATCGGGTCAATGAACACGATGCCCGCGAAGGCGATGATGGCTGCTATCAGAAGTAAGAGGAATACGGTGTTGCCCAGGGTGCGCTCAACCGCATCAATCTTGTCCTCGCCGAGCTGGATGGCTGCGAGCGCGTTTCCGCCCTGGCCTGCCAGCGCCGACAAGCCCATGAGCAGGATCATGATGGGGAATGCGAGCGTCGTGACCGCGATGCCCATCTCGCCGACGGCCTGTCCCAAGAAAATCGAGTCGACGATGTTGTAAAGCGCATTGAAGGTCATCATGATGACGGCTGGGATCGAGAACTCGATCAGCAGCCTCAAGACGCTCTTCGTTCCCAGGCGGTCAGTCGAGAGCGCTTTGCGTTCCCCCTCCGGCGCCCGTGTTTCTTCCTCCATGTATCCCCCCTGCTCGGCTCTGCTTAACCCCATTCAGATGAGTTCCCAAACGCAGAACCGTTACTGTTTCATGCTCATGTGTTAAAGAAATATGATATACGCCAAATTAAGCCATCGCATCAATCACACAATATCATGCGACAAGAAACCTATCGCCCATGTAGGATGCAAGCGTGCGGTTAAAAAGGGTTATTCGGGTCATATTTATCGGGATATAATGCAGCAATGGCAAATTCGGAAACGACAATCGAACCTCCGCAGGCTGGGCTAACTCCTGACGAGCGACGCGGCGTTGCCGCGGGCATTTTCTGCTACCTTCTGTGGGGGCTCTTCCCGCTGTACTGGAAGCTGCTCGACGAGGTCAACTCGTTCGAGATCATCGCTCACCGCATCATCTGGTGCTTCGCCACGACCGTCATTTTCTGCGCCATCGCCCGACTTGATCTGCCGGGACTGCTCAAGCAGCGGCGCGCATGGCGCTATCTGGTGCCGGCTGCCCTGATCATCACGCTGAACTGGTCGATATACATCTTCGCCGTCAACATCGACCACGTCGTCGAGACCGCTATCGGCTACTACATCAACCCGCTCGTCTCGGTCGTGCTCGGCATCGTCGTGTTCCGCGAGAAGCTCTCGCCCCTTAAGGTTGTCGCAGTTGCGCTTTGCACCATCGGCGTGGTGTTCTTCACCGTCAATTACGGGCAGTTCCCCTGGATCGCAATCGCGCTCGCATTGAGCTTCGGCATCTACGGCGCCATCAAGAAGAAGGGAGGCTATCCTGCCACCACGGCGATTGCATTCGAGAACACGGTCATGCTCTTGCCCGCCATCTTGTTCGCCATCACGCTCGCACACGTTACGGGAACGCATGCGTTTGCGGCAAACCTCGATACGCCACACGGCGTCTACCTCACCGTGCTGCTCATACTGGGTGGACCGGCAACCGCCATCCCCCTCATCCTGTTCGCGAAAGCGGCAAACCTCATCCCGTTGTCGCTGCTCGGATTCATACAGTACCTGAGCCCGACCCTGGCGCTCTTGACCGGCGTATTCCTGTTCGGCGAGCCGTTCACCCTCGCGCACGCCGTGTGCCTAGGCTGCATCTGGGTCGGCATTGCTCTCGTGACTTTCGACACCATGCGAGGACACCAGAGCTAAGAAGAGATCGATTGCCCCAAGGATATTGATCGCACAAAAGCAAATCCTCCAAAGAATGAGAGCTGGAGATACAATCTCCAGCTCTCTTCAAATTCGTCGCCCGAAATCAAATCGGAACGCGTTTTCCTAGCGGATGAAGTTCGTCATCACGCCGGGCTCGCGCTCGGGAAGGCCATACTGCTCGCGGCCGAGCGCGATGCTTTTCATGAGGAAGACCATGTTGCGTGCAAGCGTGCGCATCTGCTGCATGCCCTCGGCATCTTGCGATGCCTCGCCCCCGAGCCGTCCGTGGGCACCGTTCCAGTACTGACCCGTCGCGATGGGCATCCCCGAGATGCCGAAGTACTTGTTCAGCTCGTCCCACGTGGCGGTAATCCCGCCGCGGCGCGCACATGCCACGGCCGCACCGACTTTCATCGTCATGTCGAACGAGGCGCTGAAGAACAACCTGTCCAGAATGCTTATGAGCGTGCCGTTGGCAGACGCGTAGTACACGGGGCTCGCCACAACGAGACCGTCTGCCTGCTCGAGCTTGGCAGCAATTTCGTTCACGATATCATCGTGCACGCACTTGCCCAGCTTCCCGCAACCACCGCACGCCACACACCCGCGCACGATCTCCTTGCCGACGCAGATGCATTCGACCTCGATGCCCTCTTGCTCGAATACACCCGTCATTTCGTCGAGCATCACCTGCGCATTGCTCTCCTTGCGCGGACTACCGTTGATCATCAGCACCTTCATGCGTTTACTCCTCTCTCTAATCCATGACCATAGTTTACCTAATTTGAATACTGGAAATCAGATCAAACGCCATCATTTGACAGCATGAACAGTCATTATCGGTGCTTGTCGTTAATGGGGGGCTACCCCCCTCGATGACAAATCTATTCGTCGAACAGCGGGGTCGAGAAATAGCGCTCGCCAGTATCGGGAAGGACGGTGACGACGGTCTTGCCGGGGCCGAGCTTGCGGGCGAGGCGCTTGGCCGCCGCGACGTTCGTTCCCGACGACACGCCCACGAGCATGCCCTCCTCGCGTGCGAGAGCGCGGGCAGTATCGAGCGCCTCCTCGTCGCTGACGATGCAGATGTCGCTATAGATTTCGCGATCGAGGATGGCGGGGATCAGTCCGTCGCCGATGCCCATCTGCATATGCGTGCCGATGCCACCACCTGAAAGGATCGCCGCGTTCTCGGGTTCGACAGCCCAAATCTCGATATCGGGATACAAGCGCTTAAGAGTCTGACCGATACCCGTAATAGTGCCGCCAGTGCCGATACCGCTCACGAAACCGTGGATATGGCAACCGGCGTCCAAAGCGATTTCGAGGGCCGTGTGGTTGCGGTGCGTGCGCATGTTGTCGATGTTCTCGAACTGCTGCGGTACGAAAACGCGCGGGTCTTCGGCCTTCATCTGCCTCGCGATCTTGATGCAGTCGTCGATGGCCTTGCCGATATCACCCTCATCGTGCACGATGACGACCTCGGCACCGTAATGCTTGATGAGTTTCATACGCTCTGAAGACACGGAATCAGGCATGATGATGCGCGCCTTATAGCCCTTGACGGCGCAGATGAGCGCGAGACCGATACCCTGGTTGCCGCTCGTGGGCTCGACGATGATGCTGTCGGGTTTCACTTCGCCACGTTTTTCGGCTTCTTCAATCATCATGAGAGCCGTGCGCGTCTTTACCGAACCGCCCACGTTGACACCTTCGAACTTCACGAGAATCTGCGCCATATCAGGCTCAACGATCTTGTTCAGGCGGATGAGCGGCGTGCGTCCCATAGCTTCCAGCACGTTGTCGTAAATCATGAATCGGTCTCCCTCTGCTTTTGTGACGAAGGGCATTGTATCAGTATCGTCGGAGATTCCAGGAGAGTCGACTAAATCTGCTATTTGCCTGATTCAAAAAGCAGATACCTTTTTGCTACTTAAGGAAGCAACCCCTTTTATGGCAAATGCGTTTTCCCGTATCATAGGCACGACGATGCACGAGAGGAAGCGCCCATGGAAGAATGCAGGATTGACGGTCATACCGAAGGCTCGCAGTTCGAAGAGCTCTTCGAGGTAATGAAAGATGACCTGTACTGGGTCAGGTTTTTCGCACGGCCCTGTTGCCCTGCCCCCGATTTGGAAAGCGCTGAACGAATGCTCGACCGCTTGGCAGGCGAAGTCGAAGCGCGTAGCGATTTCACTCCGGAGCAAAAGCAGGCACTTTGCGAAACCATAGAATCACGCAAAGCCTGGTACGTAACATCGGGACTGTGTCGAACGAAGCTCGGCTAACGTCAGACCTAAACGCCGAGTTGCCCTCTGAAACGAGATCTGGCGTTTTGGCGCACCTAATCGGAAATGCGCTACCTTGTTAACGCGTAACGTGATGACAGCAGGCACCGAGAGCGCGTAGCAACGCCAGCAGAAAGCCATTCGCAAACCTTTGAACACGAGGAGGCTTCACATGAAGAAGATTGCGATCCTAGCAATTGCATTGGCCATGGCACTGGCACTTGCCGCTTGCGCGGAAGGCAGCTTGAGCGTCACAAGCGAAAACAACGAGGTAGATGCAGTGGCAAAAGGCTCGGCTGAAGGCTCGGCAACTGGCAACATCACTATCGAAGAGGGCTACGGCCTGTGCATCAACCACACCGTCGAGAAGGGCACGTTCCACGTGAAGGTAGCCACCACAGCGGGCGAAGTCGTTTTCGACGAAGACATCACGGATAACATCGCCAACCTTGTAGATGTTGAACCAGGTGAATACGACCTCGTCATCAGCGCGAATAACGCAGCCGGCACCATAAACATCATCCCCTATGACAAGGATACGCAAGCCCAAGCCGATGCGCAGCTCGGCGAAGCCTTGGAGCAAGCTGGCGTAAACGCCGAAATTGTCGAAGAGTTAACGTCATCTGACGCATCTGAGTCGAAATAGGATTGATAGGCGCTTTGAATTTCGGGACGGTGGCCCCGAGGACGCGAAACGGGTCTGAGCAGGTTTCGCTCCGATTTGTTTCCCTGCGGAGATTTGGATGAAGAAGATCGTTATCACAGGCGGCCCATGCGCAGGCAAGACGTCTGCGCTCGCGCACGTACGTGAGCAACTCGCACGCGTTGGAATACCCACGTTCATCGTGCCCGAAGCGGCCACCGACCTCATCCTCGACGGCATCGCTCCGTGGACCTGCCCATCCGTTCTCGACTTCCAGACGCGCGTCGTCGCACTGCAGCTTGAGCGCGAAAACGCCATCGAACAGCTTGCCGACGCAATTATGCAATCAACGGCAAAGACGGTAGCTGGCGAAAACGGCGTTTCCGACCATCTGCGTGACCCCGTTATCGTTTGCGACCGGGGAATCTGCGACTGCCATGCATACCTCACCGACGAGGAATACTCGAAGGCGCTTGCCGAGAACGGACTTGACGAGGTCAGCGCGCTCGGACGCTATGATGCGGTGTTCCATCTAGAGTCCGTCGCAAAGGACAACCCCAATGCCTACACACGCCAAAACAACGTCGCGCGCTTCGAAGATGCCGACGAGGCTGCGAAGGCTAACGGGCGCGGTATCCGCGCCTGGGCACCCCACCTTGCCTTCCACGTCATAGGCAACTACCCCACCTTCGAGGAGAAGGTTGGAGCACTGTATGCAAGCATCGAAGACGAGATGGACGCCTGGAAAACCGCAACCGAAGAAACGGGCGCGCAGAATCAAGATTCCTGCACGAAACGAGAGCCTGTCCTCGTGAGCGCCTGCTTGCTTGGAACCGCTTGCCGCTACGATGGCGCATCGATGCCCTGCCCTGCGGTTATCGAACTTGCTGACACACTCGACCTCGTTCCCATCTGCCCGGAGCAACTCGGCGGCTTGCCCACGCCGCGCACGCCTTCCGAAATCCAGCCCGATGGGCGCGTGACGGACCGTGCAGGCGAAGACCGCACCGCCGCTTTCGCCTCAGGCGCCGACGAGACGCTGCACATCGCGCGCGAACATGGCTGCCGCATCGGCATCCTCAAGTCGAGGAGCCCTTCGTGCGGCGTACGGCGGATTTACGACGGGACCTTCTCGGGCAAGCTCGTCCCAGGACAAGGCGTGACAGCCTCCCTTCTGGCGGATGCAGGAATCACCCTCTTGGATGAAACCGATTTCGCCGCAAATTGACGCCGTTTAGAAATTGCTTCCGACAGCGTTCGTTTTGAAAAGGAGCGGGAGCCCATCGGCTCCCGCCCCATAATCTTTGCATTCTGCCGTATTGGCAGCTTCGAAAGCGTCTACAGCTGCGGACCTGCAGCGACGAGCGCCTTGCCCTCGTCGTTGGTCTGGTACTTCACGAAGTTCTTCACGAAGCGCTCGGCCAGATCCTTCGCCTTCTCGTCCCATTCGGCAGGATCGGCGTAGGTGTCGCGCGGATCCAGAATGCCGGGGTCGACGCCGGGCAGCTCGGTGGGAACCTCCAGGTTGAAGATGGGAATCGTCTTCGTCGGAGCCTTGAGCACAGAGCCATCGAGAATCGCGTCGATAATGCCGCGCGTGTCCTTGATGGAGATGCGCTTGCCAGAGCCATTCCAACCGGTGTTGACCAGATACGCCTTCGCTCCGGAAGCCTCCATGCGCTTGACGAGCTCCTCGCCGTACTTCGTGGGATGCAGCTCGAGGAAGGCCTGGCCAAAGCAGGCGCTGAAGGTCGGCGTGGGCTCGGTGATGCCGCGCTCGGTTCCGGCGAGCTTGGCGGTAAAGCCAGACAGGAAGTAATACTTGCACTGTTCGGGCGTGAGGATCGAGACCGGCGGCAGGACGCCGAACGCGTCGGCAGACAGGAAGATGACGTTGTCGGCGGCGGGACCTGAAGAGGTCGGATGCACGTTCAAGACAATCTTCTCGATGTGGTCAATCGGATAGGAGACGCGCGTGTTCTCGGTCACGGACTTGTCGGAGAAGTCGAGCTTGCCCTCGTCGTCGATCGTAACGTTCTCGAGCAGCGCGTTGCGCTTGATGGCGTTGTAGATGTCAGGCTCGCTCTCGGGGTCGAGATTAATGACCTTGGCATAGCAGCCGCCCTCGTAGTTGAACACGCCGGTATCGTCCCAGCCGTGCTCGTCGTCGCCGATGAGCAGGCGCTTGGGGTCGGTGGAAAGCGTAGTCTTGCCTGTACCGGAAAGTCCGAAGAACACGGCCGTATGCTCGCCGTTCATGTCGGTATTCGCCGAGCAGTGCATGGAGGCGATGCCCTTCAGCGGCAGGTAGTACATCATCATGGACAGCAAGCCCTTCTTCATCTCGCCACCGTACCAGGTGTTGAGAATGACCTGTTCCCTGCTCGTGACGTTGAAGCAGACGCAGGTCTCGGAGTTCAGGCCGTAGTCCTGGTAGTTCTCGACCTTGGCCTTTGCGGCGTTATAGCAAACGAAGTCGGGCTCGAAGCTTGCAAGCTCTTCCTCGGTCGGGATGATGAACATGTTCTTGATGAAATGCGCTTGCCAAGCGACTTCCATGATGAAACGAACGGCCAAGCGAGAGTCAGCATTCGCACCGCAGAAGCAGTCGACGACGAACAGGCGCTTGCCGGATAGCTGCTTGGCGGCGAGGGCCTTCATGTCCTTCCAGGTTTCCTCGCTCATCGGCTTGTTGTCGTTCGGATAACCTTCGGTGGTCCACCAAACGGTGTCCTTGGAATTCTCGTCCATGACAATGTACTTGTCCTTGGGGGAACGGCCCGTGAACTCGCCGGTGAAGACGTTGACAGCGCCCAATTCACTCAGGTAACCCTTGTCGAACCCTTCAAGCTCAGGATTCATCTCCTCTTCGAACAGCTGCTCAAAGGAGGGGTTGTGTACGATTTCCTTGACGTCGGTAATCCCGTACACGCTCAGATCAAGATTTGCCATGATGCACCTTTCGCTCAAACCCTATTCGCAAGTGCAATTGCGATGATGTGTCTATGATAATGAAAAGCGCACCTTCTTGGTGCGCCGCGGATAACTTTTTGCGAGGAAAATCGGTTACTCGCCATGCACTCCGCTTGAGCGGAGAAAACGAGTCGGAGGACTGTCCTCCGACTCATTCCCGGTCTTTACTGCGGGGGATTCTCCCGCTTTTCTCGATGCTTGCGCTCATCTTCCTCGACGATGCGCTGAATCTCTTGTTCGACGGTAGAGGGAATGCCGAATAGCGTGCGCTGCGACACGACAGGACGCAACTCCTTGCCGTTCGCTTCAGCGGTAAGGTAGTCCTGGATGCGCTTCCAGCGCCTCTCGTCGTCCGCATAGCTCATGCCGCTCCCTCCGAAAAGCCTTCGAGGAAACAGTCCCCCTGCATCGTTTTACTACCCGAGGCGCTGCGAGCCCTCGAACGTGAAGCGACCCATCTTCATGCCGCCCAGAATGTGCACGTGCAGGTGTCCCACGGTTGCCGCCGAATCGGGACCGGTGTTGATGACCGAACGGTAACCCGACTCGTACACGCCCTTGATCTTGGCCACTTCGGGCACGACGGTCAGCAGCTTGCCCAAAAGCTCCTGCGGCACGCCAGCCTGCAGGTTGTCGTAGTGCTGTTTGGGAATGACGAGCGTGTGGACGGGGCATTCGGGCTCGATGTCATCAAACGCGATGAAGTCCTCGTCTTCGTAAACCTTCTTCGCCGGGATATCGCCGGCAACGATCTTGCAGAACAGGCAGTCGTCCATGATGAGTCCTTTCCGTTTTAGGCTTAAGTGGTTATCAAGTGTAGCGCTTTTGACCCCAGGTGTCACCCGACCTGGTCAGGTTGCCAAACAAGGTGACTGTTCGGGCAAGCGGCAGATAAGGCGAGCAAACCCCGTGATTCGAAATGAGTCGCAGGACTGTCCTGCGACTCATTCATTCCTGGGGCGAGTGATCAGGTCCGACCTTATTCGGGAAAGTACACAGGCAGAGTCTTCTTGTATTCCTTCGTCGACACTAGCACGCGCGCCTCAAGGCCGCACATCTCCTTCATCTGCTCGACGTAGCCGTCGAGTTCCTCCTGGGACTTCGCGTGCACCATCGTGTACAGGTTGTAGGGCCACTTTTCGGAATAGGGACGGCAGTAGCAATGCGACACATACGGCAAATGCGCGAACGCATGCCCTATCTCGCATGCGCGCTCGTCGGGAACATTCCAAACGGTCATTCCGTTGAAGGCGTAACCGAGTTTCTGATGGCGGACGAAGGCGCCGAAACGCCGCAAGAGCCCCTCCGACTTCCATTGCTCCAGGCGGGAGATGACGCGCTCCTCGCTAACAGCCTCCCCTATCTCGCTTGCAACGAATCGAGCAGCGTCCTGGAAGGGGTGCTCTCCTCGCGCGTCTCGCGAAATGCAACGAACAAGCGAAACATCGAACGGGTCGGCTACGTCAAACGACGCTTTTCCGAAAGCCCTGCGATGCGCGCATTCGGCCTTCTTCGCAAGCTTTGGCGAACACGTGGCTCCGGCATGCGCATCCTTGGGATTCATGGTCTTGACTTGCCGCTCCTGACCGTGCTTGCTGAAGTCAACGCGAATCTTGAACATCGCTGTGACCGGAAGGTTCAAGATATCGTCGCAGCCGGTTTCCGCGGCGACTTCGCAGACGAGCTGCTCCAGACGTTCTTTGGAAGGGGCGATGGCGGTGAACCAAACGTTGAACTCGGCGGGCCGCAGGTAGTTGTGCGTCACCTCGGGATGCGCGCTGATCAGCTCCGCAGCGCGATCGACGGCATCCTGGTCGCCCGAAACCTTGACTGCGACGAGCGTCGACGTATATCCGAGCTTCTTCGAGGACAGCGAGGCGCAGACCTGCCGAATCGTACGGTCCGCGCGCAGCGCTTCGACGGAATCAAGCACCTGGGCTCGCGTCAGCCCCAAGCGCTCTGCCAGCGTGCCGTACGGATCATGCTCGAGGGGAAATCCGCTTTGGATTTCGTCGAGCACGAGCTTGCGGGCGACCTTTTTCGGAATATAGGCGCAGTAGGGCTCCTCTGCCAGGTAATCTCCCGTCGCAGCCAAGGCGCGCGCCCGACAGCCGCCGCACACGCCCTTGTACTCGCAGGCACCGCACTTCCCCTTGAGACGATCGTAATGGCGCAGGTCGTCGAAGACCGGCGACGTCTCCCAGATTTCCGAGAACGGCTTCTCCTTGACGTTGCCCAGCTGCATGTCGAAGTATCCGCACGGTTGCACATCGCCTACATGGCTGATGAACGCGAACGTGATGCCGCCCAGGCAACCGCGGGTCATAGCCTCCATTCCAAAACGCCTAACCAACGCCGTCTGGTCTGCATCTTCCGCTTTGGGGGAATCTGGCGAGTGCGGGGGGCGCGATTGGCCGCAGGGAGCGGCCTCGCCTGCGGCGTGACCGGAGGCAAGCGCGTCACTCGTGCCGCCAGACTCCTCCAAGGCGCTGAGTTGGCGGATGATGCGGTAGTACTGCGGAGCATCCGTCGGCTTGAAATGCATCGGGCTCGTCTTTTGGCAATGGTAGGCCCAGGTGAGCACTTCCTCGTACTCCTCGGGCGACAGCTCCACGTCGACCAGATCTTCGCCGCGCCCCGTGGGCACGAGCAAGAACGGATGGAACGCCTCGGCCCCCTCGGATTGCGCAAGGTCGTGCATCTGCTCGACGAGATGGTTGTTCATCTTGGTGATCGTCGTGTTCACCTGCACGCCCACGCCGTGTGCGCGCAGGTTTCGCATGCCGGCGATTGTCTCGTCGAACGCGCCCGCCTTCCCGCGAAACGCGTCTTGACCCGCTGCATCGGGAAAATCGAGCGAAACGGACACGCGTGGAATCCCGTGCTCGGCGATCTTGCGCGCACACTCGTCGTCAATGAGCGTGCCGTTCGTGCCTATGACTGGACGCATCCCCTTGTCACGCGCATAGTCGATGATGTCCCAGATGTCTTCGCGCATGAGCGGCTCGCCGCCCGTGAGGATGAGGATGGGGTCCGTGATGCTCGCGATGTCGTCCATGACGCGCTTGCACTCTTCCAGGGTTAGCTCTCCCGGATACGGCTCGCAGTGAGCCGCCGCCCTGCAATGCGCGCAGGAAAGGTTGCAGCTTCGCGTGATCTCCCATGCGATGATGCGTGGCGCCTTGATGCCCGTGCGCTCCTCGAACGCCCGCGCCGCCGCGCCCGCGCCCGGCCGATGCGAATGCCCAGATGCTGCATGCAACCCCTGATGCGCGGCTCTATGCGAACCTGAATGACCCTGAGGGCACCCGGTATCATTCGTTATAACCATGTTCTCCTCTTCGTCACCAAAGGGAACGTTTCCCTATGATGCCCATCTATTCTTCAGCAGGACGCTCCAGAACCGGCTCGGGATCTCCCTCGCGCGGAGCGATTTCCTCGTCGGTGAGGTAACACGCCGGGTCCGGCGCCCACAGGTCTCCCGTAGCCGCCTCGGCACGCACGCGGAAGTTTCCTCCGCAGATGTCCAGGAAGCGACAGCTCTTGCAGCGACCCTTCACGAACGGACGCTTGTCCTTCAACCTGAACATGAGCTCGCTTTGCTCAGTCGTGCGGCTCACATCGGTCCATATCTGCGAGAACGGCCTCTCCTTCACGTTGCCGAAGCTGAAGTGCCGCCAGAACTGGTCGGCATACACTTCGCCATCCCAGCTGATGCACGAGATGCCGTTTCCAGTCGAGTTGCCCTGGTTCCACTGGAGCAGCTGCATGACGTCGCGCGCACGCTCGGGATCCTCCTTGCACAGCTCCATGTACACGAACGGGGCGTCAGCGTGGTTGTCCACCGTCAGAATCTCGGGCTTGCCGCCCTCGTCGAACCACGCGCGCGTGAGGTCCATGATGTGGCGCACGACCGCACGCGTCTGCTCATGCGTCAGGTCCATATCCATCATCTCGGATCCACGACCGGTGTAGACCAAGTGGTAGAAGCAAGCCCGCTGTATGTCATAGGCGCGCATGACATCGAAGACGTCGTCGATCTCGGTGTAGTTCAGTTTGTTGATCGTGAAGCGCAAACCCACCTTGATGCCTGCCGCCTTCGCATTCATGACGCCCTCCAGCGAGCGGTCGAACGCGCCGGGCATGCCGCGAAACGCATCGTGCGTCTCGCGCGCACCGTCGATGGAAATGCCCACATAGGACAGCCCCACTTCTGCGAACTGGCGGGCGAGCTCGGGCGTGATGAGTGTTCCGTTCGTGGAGATGACAACGCGCATCCCCGCCTGCTTGGCGTAGTGCATGAGCTCGAGCAGATCCCCGCGCACACACGGCTCCCCGCCGCTGAACAGCAGCACGGGGCATCCGAATGCAGCTAAGTCGTCGATCATTGCTTTCGCCTCGTCGGTCGAAAGCTGGTCGTAGCGCTGCGCGTCGGAACCGGCATAGCAATGGCGACAGCGCAGGTTGCACGTCTTCGTGCAGTTCCACACCACAACTGGTTTCTTATCCTTTGAGAACTGGAGCAGCCCGCTCGGAAGCTCCTTGGAACGCCGCTTGTAGCGCAGTACATCCGATGGTTCCACTGCGCCACAATACAGCTTGGAAATTCCAATCACGTTTCCACACACTCTCTCTTCAGCCGCCTGAAAGCAGGCGGAACCCAGATTGCATAGTAGCCTTCAGCCAGCGTAAGCGTAACTGCGAAAATGGGTAGTTTTTAAATAATGCCTTTTCAAACCCCATGGATTCCAAACAGTGTAGCACGACCGAGAGGATAGACCTCCTTCTAATTGCATCACCCAATCCATGGCTATAACGTTCAGGAAAGATACACAGGAAAGGCAACGCATGCGCCAAAACGGCCCCATACAAGAAGCGACCCGCTTACGACTCGCTTCTGACGAACTCGATGAACTCGTTGCGCGAATGAACGTCAAACTTGCGGTAGAGGTTCTTCTGATGGAAGCGCACGGTACTCTCGGACACGACGAGCTTTTCGGCGATATAGCCGCAAGAGAAACCCTGCGCGGTGAGGAATGCCACCTCGACCTCGCGGGGCGTAAGGCCATACTTGACAGTATAGTTGTCAATGCGGCTTTGCAAGATAACGAGCGGATCGACTTCTTGGACAGCGGCCTGGTCTGACAGATCGGATTCCTGGACACTTGCTGGGTCTTCCTGATTGTCCCCTTGCACCCGATCCGCTCCGACAGTCAAAGGAGATTCGGTTCCGGCAATCTGGGCATCCTCGAGCCCTTCCGCTCTCCTTGCGGGCGAAACGGCCGGCTGCGAGAAGAGTCCGATTGGGCCGAACGCGCTTCGGTACGCAAACTCCGTTATTGCAAAGGCCGCAACGAGCACGATGACCCCGATGCCGGCGACACCGCCCAGGTTTTGCATGCTATGAGGGAGCAAGTCACCCAAAGCGTCCCCCATCGTCACCGCAAGCGCACCGTTTGCACAGATGAGAACAATCCCGGCAAGAAAGACACGTGGGATGCGCAGCGCCGAAAACAGGGAGGGGAACACCACCCAATGCAGAAAGTGAGAGCAGAACACTGCTGCCAGGAACAAGCCCACGGCAATCTGGATCGACAGGCGCACCGAGAAGCACGAAAACGCCAGCGCCACGACGACGAGCAGGAATTGGGGCAGCCACAGGGCATGGGTCCAGCGATCAGATTTCAACAACAAGGCGAACGTTGCGCCCAGAACGGCAACGGCTGCCACACCGAACGCCACATAGTTTGGTGACCAGTCATATAACCAGGTCAGATGCTCTGCAATGCCATAGAGAATCGTGGCAAGGAAACTGGAAACCAGCAGCATCACGACGGTGATCCAGGGCACACGCGCTGCTTGCGAGTAACCAAGCGGGCCATCTGGCGTGCATGATTCAAGATCGGGATCGAGGAGCAATGCCGATGAGCCCATAACGAAAGCCGCCACCGCAGCCACAGCCAGAGCAGGCACGACGCCCAGGTTGGGCACCCCCATGATGATGCAGCCCGAAAGGGCGAGGCCGCCGATTGACGCAATCGCGATTGCACGCGCCTCATAACAGCTCAGCAGCAGCATCCATGCGAACATGAGCACTGCGGAGCTCAGCCCTCCCACAAGCGCCACCGCCCAGCCAAATGCCCCAGCCTCGTCGAGCGCAAATACTGCAGCTGCGGCAATTGCTCCTACTGTTGCGGCTATCAGGGCTTTCGTGCCAACCTTGAACCACCTGAACCATCCAGAGCAGGCAAGCAGCGCAAGCATAACCAGGCAAGCACAGGAACGCAGACCGTACCAGACGTCGACGGACTCAATGACGCCATTTGACAGGTATCCCACGAAGCCGAGCGAGAGCATGCGCGTATAACCGATTAAACACCCGAAGCCAACCGCGAGCAAGACGTACCCGCGCACACCAGGCTTTGGGCTCGGCCTATTGGCTGTGGGCTGTCGTTGCTCTGTCGGTGTCACGTGCGGTCCTCGGACGGGTTTAAACTATGACGCACAATTATGACTTACACGATGCGCAGTTTTCAACCAATGCCCCTACGACAGTTCACCAATCTTTCACGATACAGCCGGGGTGGGACGCAGTACCTTGAGTTCGATAATTGCCTCGTCAGCGAACTTGGGCCATACTTGGGTTCATGAGACGAATCCGACAGATGCTTTGCGAAAGGGGCGCGCTTGCGGCGGCGCTCGGCATCTTCGCGGCGACATTGGCGGCAGGGGCGGCTTGGGCCTACCGGCGCTATAGCGCCAGGACGTATCTTCGCTTCGAGACGATGTTCGGAAAGGCCCGCGTCTACCAAGTGGCCGACGATGAAGGAGAAGCGGTGCGCCTACTTGAAGTAGGCGGTATCGTGCAATCAGGCACGTACCTGGAGGAACGCTACACCGAGCTCGTCTTCGATTACCTGAAACGCTACGACGCGCTCTTCGAGCTTAACCCTGCAGCGCAGAGCATCTGCGTGCTGGGCTGCGGCGGTTACGATTATCCCGAGCACCTCATAGCCAACCATCCCGACACGATCGTGGACGCCGTCGAGATCGACCCTGCCATTACGGCAATCGCACGACGCTACTTCTACCTCGACCGCCTCATCGAGGAATACGAAACCGAGCAGACGGGAAGGCTGAGCCTCGTTTGCGCCGATGCGCTCGAGCATTTGCAGGCATGCGGGAAGCGCTACGACGCCATCGTCAACGACACCTTCGACGCAGGAGAGCCACCAGAGCACCTGACGACGCGCGCGTTCGCCCTTGCCGCGAAGGACTGCCTCGCTCCCGGCGGCATGTATTTGACCAACATCGTCTCGGCCCTCGAAGGTCCTGGCGCGCAGTTCCTAAACGAGCAGGTCGCCCTGCTCGAAAGCGTCTTCGACGGCGTCGAGGTGCTGCCTTGCGACAAAGACTCCGTTTCCGTCCAGGACAACGTCATCGTCATCGCACGATAACCGCATGACAAGGAGTGCTCGCTATTCGGGTTTTCCCGCCGCCACGAGCACGATCGTGATCACCATGAGAACGAGGCCGGCCCAATCGTATACGCTGAACACAGTGCCTATCAGCACAGCCGAGCAGACGGTGGCGCTCACGGGCTCCATGGCGCCGAGCTGGCTTCCCTGAACGGGGCCGATGATCGACAGGCCGTGAAGGAACAGGAAAAAGGCGGCAAAGGTCCCCACGACGGCGATGATCGCCAACGCTGCAATCCCTTTCGCATCCAGCTGGGGGATGAGGGCGCTTCCCAAGACACTCCCCCCGCTCGCAATGGCATCGATACCCGGCACGGCAAAGGCGCACGCCCAAACCACGGCAGCCGCGATGCCGCCAACCAACATGCCCACCCCAACGG
>JAFRJC010000022.1 GCA_017432445.1 Eggerthellaceae bacterium
AGACATTGCGAAGCGTCAGGAAATATCGGAGAAATACTTGCAGCACATCGCGAAACTCCCGGTAGACAAGGGCTTGATCGTCGGGACGAGCGGCAAGGGGGGCGGCTATCTCATGGCCCGACCGCCCGAGGAATGCACGGTAGCCGAGGTTTTGGCTGCGACGGAGGGCTCTTTGGCACCCGTTGCCTGCCTGGCATGCGAAACCGTGGATTGCGATCGTCAAGAAACGTGCAAAACGCTTCCCATGTGGCAGAAATTCGACACGATGACGCGCGATTACTTCAGCAACGTCACGATCGCCGATTTGATGGACGGCTCTATCGATCCCGTCAGCTAACTGTCGGGGCATCCCAATTTAGCGCAATGTCACCTTGGGTTAGCCAAGGCGCGGATTTTTGCGCTGTTTTCCAAGCGAAAGGAGTGCATCATGGATAACATGCTCCTGATTTGCCGTGGCCTTTGCGCTTCGGCTGGCGAGAAGGCCATTCTTCATGACGTCGACTTCGAGATGCGCAGCGGCGAGGCCCATGTGCTGATGGGGCCAAACGGCGCCGGCAAGTCGACGTTTGGACACGTGATCATGGGTGACCCGGCTTTCCAGGTGACCGGAGGCAGCATCGTTTTCGACGGTATCGACATAGTAGGGCTATCTACCGACAAACGTAGCAAGGCAGGGCTGTTCCTCAGCTTCCAGGCACCGGTCGAGATCCCCGGCGTGCCGCTTCGCAGCTTCCTGCGCGCCATGGTTGACGCCCATGGCTTGAAAATGAAGAACAAGGAGTTCAAGGGGCGTATCAAAGAGCTTTCAGCAGAACTCGACATGAACCCGGCGTATCTCGACCGCGAGCTCGGCGTGGGCTTTTCGGGCGGGGAGAAGAAGAAAGTCGAGATGCTGCAGCTTCTTTTGCTACGTCCGAAATTGGCCATTCTCGACGAGACCGATTCGGGCCTTGACGTCGATGCGCTGTCGGTTGTTTCCCGCGGCATGGAGCTGTACCGTCAGGAATGCGGTGGAACGCTGCTCGTCATCACGCACAACACCCGCATTCTCGAGCGTCTTACCGTCGATCGCGCTCATGTGATGGTGGCAGGCCATATCGTCGACGAAGGGCCTGCGTCGCTCATCGACGAGATCGATGCGCAGGGGTTCGAGCGATACGAAACAGCTGGGTTGGCAATCGAGGGGAAGTAGGCCATCGTGGAAGAAACCGTCACCCTCGAATCCGGAAAGAAGCGCACGCAGATCGCCGACGTCGATAGAAGCCGCTACGACTTCCGCTACGACGACTCACAGGCGGAGAAGCTCGATGCGGGCCTAACCCCCGACATAGTGCGCGAGATATCAGAGCGAAAGGACGAGCCCGAATGGATGCTTGAGCATCGGCTGCATTCTCTCGAGGTCTACCATGGCATGCAGATGTCCGATTGGGGGCCTTCAATCGACGGCCTCGACATGGACCACATCGTCACGTACGTGAAACCCCCGACCGAGCAGCAATCCGATTGGGATAGCGTGCCCGACAACGTCAAGGACACGTTCGACCGCCTCGGGATTCCCGAAGCTGAACGCAGTTACCTAGCAGGCGTCGGCGCCCAATACGACTCCGAGCTCGTATACCATTCAATGCAGGAAAACGCCGCGAAGCTGGGTATCGTGTATTCCGGCATCGAGGAGGCGTTGCACGGCGAATACGCTGGCCTTATCCGCGAGAAGTTCATGACCCTCATCCCGCCGACCGACCACAGGTTCGCCGCCTTGCACGGTGCCGTGTGGTCGGGCGGTTCGTTCGTCTACGTACCGCGTGGGGCGAAGCTCGACCATCCACTGCAGAGCTATTTCCGCCTGAATGCGAAGGGCGCGGGTCAGTTCGAGCATACGCTCATCATCGTGGAAGACGATGCCAGCCTGCATTTCATCGAAGGATGCAGCGCGCCGAAATACAACGTGGCCAACCTGCACGCCGGTGCAGTCGAGCTGTTCGTGGGCAAGCGTGCCCATTTGCGTTACTCGACCATCGAGAACTGGTCGAAGAACATGTACAACCTGAACACGAAGCGTTGCCGATGCGAGGAGGAAGGTGAGATAGAGTGGATCTCCGGCTCGTTCGGAAGCCATGTGGGCTACTTGTATCCCATGTCCATCCTGGCGGGCTGCAAGGCGCGGGCGAGCTTCACGGGCATTACATTTGCAGGTCGCGGACAAAATCTCGACACGGGGTGCAAAATGGTGCTCGCGGCACCCGAAACATCTGCAAGCGTCGATACGAAGGGCATTTCCAAGGACGGCGGCATACAGACGTTTCGCAGCAGCGTCGTTGCCACGCCTTCTGCGCAGGGCTCGCGGTGCACGGTTTCGTGCCAATCGCTGATGTTGGATGACCGCAGCCGCTCCGACACCATCCCCGCCATGGACATCCGCTGCAAGAACGTCGACATCGGGCATGAGGCAACCATCGGACGCATCGGCGACGACAAGATCTTCTACCTGATGAGCCGTGGCGTGTCCGAGGAAGAGGCTCGCACCATGATCGTGAACGGGTTTGCAGAGCCTATTTCGAAAGAATTGCCGTTGGAATACGCGGTGGAGATGAACAATCTGATTAAGCTGGAAATGGAAGGGGCGATTGGATGATGGCTACTCAAGCGATGATTCTCGAACACGCTGCCGCGATGCCCGCCCCGACATGGCATTTCCTGAAGATGAACGATACGGCTATCGAGATTCCCGAAGGACTCGAAATCTCGCCGCACGTCAAGGTTTCCGGACCAGCAAAAATTCTGAAGGGGGCAGATGATATCGAGCGCGCCGTCGAAGGCGCACAAGAAGCCTGGAGTGCGAAACACCCTGCACCAACTCAGCAAGAGATCGCGGAACGAGAGGCGTTCCTCGCAGCTGAGGTCGATGCAACGTATGGTGGGACGGCACAATCGGATTACCAGAAACATGCCGATGCATTGGAGGCCTCGCGCTCGCTGTCCCAGGCATTCGAGCACGGGCTCGGCAGCGAAGCGGCAATGTTTCTGCAGCGTGTTGCCGGCAAGCGCGTCGTCGTCGAAGGCGAGGCGGGCCAAAATGTCGAGGTGGACATGATTGTGAAGTCAGTGCCTGAAGCCGTGAGCGTTGCCGCCATAGATGTTGTCGCCAAATGCGGGGCTGAAGTCAATGTTCGCGTTACCGTAGATTCGCAGGACGCCGACAACGGAACCAACGGAATTGCAGGAACTACGATTCGCGTCTTCGCCGATGTGGGCTCGCGTGTGGGCATCGAGCGCGCCCAGACCCTCGGCGAGGGCTATATCGATCTCGATGATATCGCTCTATTCGCGCAAGACAATGCGCATGTGACTGTAAAGCAGACGGTGCTCGGGGCGGATGTCTCCTTTACGGGACTCGCGGGAGATTTGCGAGGCCAGGATAGCAACGTTGTGGTCGATACACGCTATCTCGGAAGGGGAATGCAGAAGCGCGATTTCAATTACCTGTTGCGCCACCATGGTCCACGCACGAAATGCGAGCTGCGGGCAAACGGCGTGTTAATGGACGAATGCAGCAAGACCCTGCGTGGGACCATAGACCTGATACGCGGCTGCAAGGGGGCCGAAGGCTCCGAAAGCGAAACCGTCCTGCTCATCGATGAAGGCGTGCGAAACAAGACCGTGCCCGTCATCCTGTGCAACGAGGACGATGTCGCAGGAAACCATGGCGCTACGATCGGGCATATCGATGAGAAGCAGCTGTTCTATCTTGCGAGCCGCGGTCTTTCACAGGAGGAAGCAGAGGCTATGTTCGCTAGCGCCATCGTCGAGCAGGCGGCACTCGATGCCGGTTCCTCGGAGATTCGTGAATCGGTCATACGGTTGGGAGAACGCCTAGCACCTGGATTCGATGAGATATTCGAAGAGGAGGAGATCTGACGATGGCCAAGAAGCTTCTTGGATACGACATGTTGACACCTGATGCGCGCAGGCGCTGGGAAGCGAGGCACGTGCAAGCTTCGGCGCTCGCGACATCGCCCTACAAGGCAGATTTCCCCTTGCTCGCTCAGAACAGGGACCTAGCATTCCTCGACAGCGCAGCTACGGCCCAGAGACCGAAGGCCGTGCTTGACGCGCAAAAGCGATTCTACGAGACGATGAACGCAAACGCATTGCGCGGTCTATACCAACTATCGGTTGAAGCGACCGAGGCCATCAACGAGGCGCGTACGCATGTGGCGCAATTCATCGGTTTGGATGGAGAGAAGGATGCACGTGACGTCGTCTTCTGCCGCAATACTTCCGAAGCATTGAACCTGATTGCGCATTCGTATGCGCCCGATGTGCTAAGGCCCGGAGACGAGGTGTGCATAACCATCATGGAGCACCATTCAAACCTCATTCCCTGGCAACAGGCATGCCGGGCAGCTGGCGCGAAGCTCGTGTACATGTACCCTGACGAGCAGGGGGCTATTGGTGAGGAAGAGATGCGCGCGAAAATCGGGCCACGCACCAAGATCGTGAGCGCCGTCCATGTGTCAAATGTGCTGGGTGTTTCCAACGATGTGAAGCTGATGGCCGAGATTGCGCATCAGTTCGGTGCCGTGATGGTCGTCGACGGAGCTCAATCGGTGCCGCATTTTCCTGTCGATGTAACGGAGCTGGGATGTGATTTCTTCGCGTTCTCAGGCCACAAGGTGTTCGGTCCCTTCGGCATAGGAGTGTTGTGGGGTCGTCATGAGCTGCTTGAGGCGATGCCCCCGTTCCTGACAGGCGGCGAGATGATCGAATCAGTAAGCGAGCAAGATGCCGTTTGGGCGCCTGTCCCCGAGAAATTCGAGGCTGGAACTCAAGATGCGGCGGGCATCTATGCACTAGACGCAGCGCTCACGTACGTTGAGGGCATTGGCTTCGAAGCCATGCAGGCCCGAGAGCGAGCGCTTGTAGCCCAGTGCATGCGCAGGCTCTCTGGGCTCCCGTTCGTGCGCATCATCGGACCGGCTGACCCAGACGCCCATCATGGGGTGGTTAGCTTCAACGTGTGCGGTATTCATCCGCATGACGTCGCGAGCATTTTGGATATGGGAAATGTCGCCATCCGCGCAGGACACCACTGCGCTCAGCCGTTGCTCGCGCATCTCGGGATCCAGTCGTGCTGTCGAGTATCGCTTGCCTTCTACAACGACGCGGGAGATATTGAGAAACTCATCGACGGCTTGAAGCAAACTTGGAGGATGTTCAATGAATAGGGCAAACGTTTACTCAGCTGCACTGATGGAGCACAATGCGCATCCAGATTACAAGTACGAGCTCGCTGATTTCACGCACACTCATGAAGGTGTTAACCCGAGCTGCGGTGACGAGATGGTGCTGAGATTGCGCGTTTCCCAAGACGGACTCACCATCGAGGAAGCGGCGTTTACGGGAAGTGGTTGCGCTGTGTCTCAGGCGAGTGCCGACATCATGGCCGAGCTTATCACCGGCGAAAGCATCGAAGAAGCAAAACACCTGATAGATATATTCATACGCATGATTCAAGGTGACAAGCTGACGGAAGACGAGAAAGACGCGCTCGATGAGGCCTATCAACTCGAAGGCATCAGTCGTATGCCTGCGCGAGTGAAATGCGCAGAACTAGCGTGGCGAACGCTCGATGCCGCACTCAAGTGATGTGGATAAAGGTCTAAAACATTTGCTCTTAAAGGTAGACTTGCGTAGCGGGAGCGCAACGTGAGTATCAGCAGAACCACTTGTCGGCTATGGTTGGCAGCTCGAAGCCCCAGTCCTCTTCTACGCCGCGCGCCGTCCTGATGAAGTCGTTCTTCTCGAGCACGCGAGCCGAGGCGTAGTTTTCGACCATCGTGCTTGCGGTGATGATTTCGATGTCGGTTTGCCCGTAAAGGTAGCCGACCATGAGCGCGACTGCTCTAGTTGCAACGCCGTGCCCCCAACAGCTTTCACGCAAGCGGTAACCGATGCTGATTTTGTGCACGTCATCACGCAAGCCGTAAAACTCTGCAAGCCCGCAGAAGCTTCCATCCCCAACCTCTCGGATGCCGAGGATGAGAGATTCGTTGCTCTCGAAAAGCTCTCCATAGAATTGGTTGACGGCATCGCGCGCATCCTCGAAGCGCTTCTCGAATAGGAACGTCGGCAGATAGCGGTATACGTTCTCGTTGTCCATGAGCTCCTGCAAGGCGGGAGCATCAGATTCGATAACGGGTCCGAGTGTTATTCCGTTTCCTTCAAGGGTTGGTATTTCGCTGAAAAGCTTTTTCATCTCGCTTGCAAC
Source organism: Eggerthellaceae bacterium (assembly GCA_017432445.1). Lineage (GTDB taxonomy): Bacteria > Actinomycetota > Coriobacteriia > Coriobacteriales > Eggerthellaceae > UBA9715. Next base: position 6,269 of record JAFRJC010000022.1, read on the forward strand.
CTCGATTAACTGATGGAAACAATAGTATCCCAAACAGTGCGTCATGAGTCGAATAGCCTTCCTTTAAGTCATCTTCAGATTTCATTCAGGCTTCGTTCGTATACTGCATAGGGCTTTTTATGCGCGAAAGGATTCGAAGTCATGACGAAACGCCACGAGATAAAGATTGCGATAAACGATGCGGATGCAGCTGCCCTCCGGCAAAGGCTACGCTTGGTCGCTCGATATGACGAGCATGCGCCCGAAGGCGGCTACCTCGTCAGAAGCCTCTACTTCGATACGCTGCGCGATCTTGCCTTGCGCGAGAAGCTCGACAGCGTGAACAACAGGGAGAAGTTCAGGATTCGATGTTACGACCGCGATTTTTCTTTTATCCAGCTCGAGAAGAAGAGCAAGAGCAATGGACTTGGCGAGAAAGCGAAAGCACGCGTTACGGCAAATGAGGTCAAAGCGCTCCTAGATGGCGACCTCGCTTGGATGAACGACCCTTCGCGCCCCGTGGTCGTCGAGCTTTTGAGCAAGATGCGCTCGCAGGGCTTGCGTCCCAAGGTCGTGGTGGAATATCGCCGGGAACCGTTCGCCTACCGTCCGGGAAATGTGCGCGTAACGATTGACAGCGATGTCCGCACGGGAGTCGGATCGCTTGCGTTTCTCGATCCTGCGATGCCGCTCGTGCCCGTACCGGGAGAACAGCGCGGCGTCCTCGAGGTAAAGTGGGACGCCTTCCTACCCGACATCATCCGCGATGCCGTCCAGCTCAACGGGAGGCGATCTGCCGCCTTCTCGAAATATGCAGCGGCCCGCATGTACGGTTAGGAAAAGTCTGAATACATTCAACGCGCTGTGCACGCATTCACGCACGTCAAAACTTGTTTAGAAATCACAACGCATTGGGATAGGGTTGTGTGGAGAAGCGAGAAAGGCAAGGAACAAATGAGCTTCAACGACATTTTCAAATCGGATTTTCTCGAGAACGTCACGAGCGTGAGCGTCCTCGACATCGTGATCGCGCTGGTGCTGGCGTTCGCGATCGGGTTGTTCATTTTCTTGGTTCATAAGAAGACCTACCAAGGCGTTATGTACTCTTCGAGTTTCGGTGTCGCCCTCGTCGCCCTCGTGCCCATCACCGCCATGGTCATCATGGCCGTCTCGAGCAATATAGCTTTGTCGTTGGGCATGGTCGGCGCCTTATCCATCGTGCGTTTCCGCACTGCGATTAAAGAACCGCTTGATATCGCGTTTTTGTTCTGGGCAATAGCAGTCGGCATCGTATTGGCGACGGGCATGATCGTGCTCGCAGTTCTCGGCAGCGCCCTCATCGGACTTGTCATGCTCGTATTCGTCAATCGCAAGTCGCATTTCACGCCCTATATTCTCGTGCTCACGTGCGATGGGGAAGAGTCCGAGAAAGAGGCGCAAGAGCTCGTCAAGGGCGCATGCGACAAATGCGTCGTGAAGAGCAAGACAGTGCGCGAAGGTACGATCGAGCTAAACATGGAAGTGCGATTGAAGAACGACGAGACTGCCTTCGTCAACAAGCTATCGGGCATTTCGGGTGTCCGCGACGTTGCGATGGTCAGCTATAACGGCGATTACCTGGGATAGGTGCGGAGCATGTCCACAAGCAAGCATATGACAGCCATATGCGTAGCTGCCGTCATCTTCGCGGTCATCTTCACCTGTGCGGTATTTGTGGCCGGGACGGCTGGAGCGTTCGGCGCCGGTCAGGGCAAGATGCTCGGCTACGAGGATGCGATATTCGATACATCCAAGGTCCATGAAATCGATATCGTGATGGACGATTGGGACGAGTTCATCGAGACGTGCACATCCGAGGAATACTCTCCCTGCTCGATCACGATTGATGGCGAAACTTACAACACTGTTGGCATCAGGGGAAAGGGAAACACGTCCCTCTCCACCGTTGCCAGCCTCGATAGCCAGCGCTACAGCTTCAAGGTCGAGTTCGACCAGTACTCGTCAGGCGTAAGCTACCACGGCCTGGATAAACTCAGCCTCAACAACACCATCCAGGATACGACCTACATGAAAGACTACCTGGTCTATCGCGCGATGGCGGCGTTCGGCGTCGACGCGCCACTGTGCAGCTACGCTTGGATCACGGTAAACGGGGAGGACTGGGGCCTTTACCTTGTCGTCGAGGGCGTCGAGGAAAGCTTCTTGCAGCGCAACTACGGGTCCGATTACGGAGATCTCTACAAGCCCGATAGCATGAGCTTCGGAGGTGGTCGCGGCAACGGAGCCGGTTTCGATATGGACAAGTTCGAGTTTGACGAGAACGGCGACCTCGTGATGAACGAAGATGGTGCCGATGGCGAGTCCGATGGCAGTACCGAAAGCGCAAGCGATGCGAGCTCGATGCCCGCGTCTCCGATGGAAGATAAGTCCAATAACATGACGTCGGCGGATGGCGCGTCAGGGGAGTCGTCTGGCGACGCAGAAGGCTCTGATGCCAGCGCAGACTCGCAGATGCCGAGCTTTGGCGGAGGCGCGCCACCGTCTTCCGATTCGGAAGGCTCTAAGCAGAGCTTCGGGGGAAACATGCCGAATTCCAACGGCGAGATGCCGAGCTTCAGCGGTGAGGCGCCGGACTTCAACGGAGAGATGCCCGATTTCAGCGGCGAAGCGCCCGAGTTTAACGGCGAGATGCCCGACTTCAGCGGCGAGGCGCCGGATACGAATGGCGAAAGGCCCGAATTCAATGGCGACAAGCCGGGTTTTGGAGGCGGAATGCCGGGATTCGGCGGCATGGGGGCCGATGATGTCAAGCTAAAGTACATCGGTGACGAGTTAGATAGCTACAAAAACATATTCGACAACGCCAAAACATCAGTTTCCAACGCCGACAAGAAAAGGCTGATATCGTCGCTCAAACAGCTCTCGTCTTACGAAAACCTTGACGAAATCGTCAATGTGGAAGAGGTTATCCGCTATTTCGTAGTGCACGATTTCGTCTGCAATGGCGACAGCTACACCGGCAGCATGGTACACAATTACTACCTCTACGAAGAGGATGGGAAACTCTCGATGATTCCATGGGATTACAACCTGGCATTCGGGACCTTCCGCTCGAGCGAGGACGCAACGTCGACGGTGAACGAGCCCATCGACACGCCAGTCACAGACGGCGATGTTGACGGACGTCCGATGGTGGGTTGGATCTTCTCAGACGAGCAGTACACCGAGCGCTACCACGAGCTCTACGCTTCGTTCCTGGACGAGGTCGACATGCAGGCGCTTGTCAACGAGACTGCCGAACTCATCGCACCTTATGTGCAGAAGGACCCAAATGCGTTTTACTCCTACGATGAGTTCCAATCAGGCGTCGAGGCCCTGAAGAGCTTCTGCTCGCTTAGGAGCGAAAGCGTATCGGGCCAACTCGACGGAACGATTCCCTCGACGAAGGACGGACAGACAGCTGATTCATCTAACTTGGTCGATGGATCTGCGCTCGCAATTTCCGATATGGGTTCTATGGGAGGCCAGGGCGGCATGGGCGGTCCGGGCCAGGGTTTCCCCGGAGGGGGCGGTCCAGGTGGGGAGCGACCGAAGCACGGCGGTCCAGGTCAGGGATGGCCAGGAAAGAGCGGACCTTCGCAGAGCGGAGAAAGCGCTTCCAAAGCCTCTTCAAGCAGTGAGACAACAACGTAGATGCCGAGCCGGAGTGACATTCTCCGGCTCGTTCGATATTCAAGCCTGTTCGCACGAGCCGCGGACATGTCATTCAGCTCATTTGCGGTGCATGGAGGTTTCCCGTGCTTCACGCGGGCATCCAAAAGGGCGTGCTACCATGAATCGCCAACCTTAGAACACGGCCCAGAGGAGCGGCGGCATGCTCATAGAAATATTGAAAGCGTTTTTCATCGGCTTGGTGGAAGGCATCACCGAATGGCTTCCCATTTCGAGTACGGGCCACATGATCCTGGTCGACGAGTTCCTGAAACTCGATGTCTCGGATTCGTTTCTGGCCATGTTCCTGGTCGTCATCCAAATCGGCGCCATCATGGCCGTCATCATCCTTTACTTCAACAAGCTGAATCCGTTCAGCAGGCGCAAGACGCCTGAAGAGCGCAAAGGAACCTGGCGCTTGTGGGGGATGGTTGTCATCGGATGCATCCCCGCGGCCATTGTGGGCCTTGCGCTCGACGATTGGGTAAACGAGCACTTCTACAATGCCTGGGTCGTTGCCTGCGCCCTGATTGCTTACGGCATCGTTTTCATCCTCTTGGAGAGGCGAAACCGCCGTCTCGAACGGAAGGCTATCGCGCACCGGGGCCGCCATGCAGCGCCGAGCTCTCAAGATCCCGAGCTTTCGATGTTCCGGATCCCGACTGTCGATGACATCGATGTTCCAACGGCGCTGAAAATCGGCCTGTTCCAATGTCTGGCGATTATTCCGGGCACGAGCCGAAGCGGCTCCACGATCATCGGAGGCATGTTGTTCGGCTGCTCTCGCACGGCAGCGGCCGAGTTCACGTTCTTCCTCGCAATACCGATCATGTTCGGATGGGGCCTCGTAAAGGTGATAAAGTTTGCTAGCGCAGGCCTTGTCATGACGAGCGTCGAACTCGCCGTGCTCGTCGTGGGCGTGCTGACGTCGTTCATCGTAAGCATCCTTTCCATTAAGTTCCTGATGAGCTACATCAAGCGCAATGACTTCACGGCGTTCGGAGTCTACCGCATCATCGTGGGCTTGATCGTTTTGGGATACTTCGGTCTCAAGGCTGCCCAGATCATCTAGATTAACAAACGAGGGCATTGGGGATTGCACTCCCATCTGCTCAACAATTCAGTTACCATTTGCGTTGGGAAACGCATCGTCATAGGATTGCAGTTCGCAGGGCGAAAAAGCGGCTTTCGGCCTATCCTTCTTGACGATGAGGACACGAACGTTTTCACAATCCAATCGAGCGAAAGCGGGTTGCGATGCCAGCGCCAATGAGAGGTTTTGGAGGGCCGGGCGGTCAGTACCTCACCGATGAGGAAAAGGCGAACATGCCCAAAGTGACCAAGGGCCTTCTGCTGCGCATCCTCTCGTACCTCAAACCTTATTGGCTGCAGTTCGCGCTCGTTTTCGTGGCGATAATCGTAGCCGCAATCGTCGGTTTGGCTCCCTCTATCGTCACCGGCATGATCGTGGACGAAGCGCTTGTCGGCGAAGACCTGAGGTACCTCATCCAATTGCTTCTGATTGCGCTTGCGGCCATGGTGGCAAGCCAGCTCATCGGAGTGCTGGAGAACTACGTCAACGCCTGGATCTCCCAGCGCATCATATTCGACATGCGCCACCAGATGTACCAGCATCTCCAGAACATGCCTCATTCCACCGCCACCACCGAGAAGCAGGGCGACATCATCACGCGCATGGACACCGATATCAGCGGTGTGAGCTCGGTGGTGAGCGGCACGCTGTCAAAGGTCGTAAGCAACGTCGCCACCATCGTGACGACGCTCGTGGCTCTGTTCAGCATGAGCTGGAAGCTCGCGATAGTCGGCTTGGCGGTGCTGCCCCTGCTCATCTTGCCGACACGTAGCGCGGGAAGGTCCCGCCTGAAATACGCCACGCAAACCCAGGCCAAGACCGATGAGATGAACCAATCTATCAACGAGACGCTCTCGGCAAGCGGCTCTTTGCTCGTGAAGATGTTCACGCGCGAACAGGCGGAATACGAGCGCTTCGAGAAGGTGAACAAGGAGGTCACCGACCTCTCGATGAAGGAGACGCGATCTGGATCTCTCTTCAGCGTCGCCATGGGCATGTTCACGCAGCTAGGCCCTCTGCTCATCTACTTCGCGGGCGGCCTGCTGATAATCCAGAAATACGATCCTACGCTCACGGTTGGCACGGTAACGGCGATGGTCGCCCTGGTCAACCGCCTTTACCGCCCCGTCGAGTCGCTCCTCAACCTCCAGGTCACCTTTACGCGCTCGCTCGCGCTGTTCACGAGGATCTTCGACTACCTCGACCGGGAAAACACCATCGTCTCGCCTGAGAACGGGCTAAAACCCGATGTGGAGCAGAAACCGATACGCTACGACCATGTCGCTTTCGGATACGATGAGGACCGCCTGGTGCTGACCGATGTGAACTTCGAGGTACCTGGTGGCGCAATGTACGCTATCGTCGGTCCAAGTGGCTCGGGAAAATCGACGGTCGTGAATCTTATACCGCGCCTTTACGATGTTTCCAGCGGTCAGGTCAGCATCGCCGGTGTTGATGTACGCGATTTCGACCTGACGTATCTTCGCCAGCAAATCGGCGTCGTCACCCAAGAGGCGTACCTGTTCAACGGTACGATTCTCGAGAACCTGATGTACGCAGACGAGAACGCCACGATGGAGGATGTGGAACGAGCCTGTAGGATTGCAAATATCCACGACTTCATCGTCGCACAACCGAAGGGCTACGACACCGAGGTGGGCAACAGGGGCCTTAAGCTCTCAGGTGGCGAGAAGCAGCGCCTTTCTCTCGCGCGCGTCATACTGAAGGATCCAAAGATCCTGATTCTCGACGAGGCGACGAGCGCGCTCGACTCGATATCAGAGCATGCTATCCAGGATGCCCTCGAACAGCTCATGGTTGGGAGGACGAGCATCGTTATCGCGCACAGGCTCTCTACGATACTCAAAGCCGACTGCATCCTCGTGGTCAAGGACGGCGTCATCGCCGAACAGGGAACGCACGAAGAACTGCTCGAGCGCGGCGGGGTCTACCGAGAGCTCTTCGACACCCAGTTCGATCAGGTAATCGGGATGACGTCAAAAGACGGTGCGGCACCTGTTCTCGATGTCCAATCGCTCGGCACAACCTTCGACGTACGGCGTCTTACAGAAGCGGACATCACGGATATCTTCCAGTTGGCCAAGACGAACGGGCGGTTCTACCGCTCACTGGGCATCAGGCCTTCGAAGTCGCGGCTCACGGAAATCATCAGCGACGTGCCAGCTGGTGCACGCCCCGCTGACAAGTACTTCGTGGGCTTCTACGATGACGAGGGAGAACTCGCGGCTGTCCTTGACCTCATCTGCGGTTATCCGGAATCTGATGATGCGGTCATCGGCTGGTTCATGGTCGACGCAAACCTGCAAGGCCAGGGAATAGGGTCGGGGATCTTCGCGGACGTGCGCGCTTCGATGAAGGCTCAGGGCTTCGACCATCTCGAGCTCAAATGCCCCAAGGCAAGCGAGTCCGCCATCAAGTTCTGGGTAGAGCAAGGGTTTGAGCCCAGCGGGAACGAGGAGTTCAACGGCGAATACGATGTCGTCGAGATGGTGCGGGATATATAAATCAACGGTTTACAAAGGGGGCCCCGCATAGGCGCGGGACCCCAATTCCGTTATTGAATACAAGTGCAATCAGCTTAAGCACTATTGGACGACGACGGCGATGCCGTTGGGGATGACCGTGAATTTCGCATCCTGCCCGCGAATCTCCAAGGCCTTCTCGATGGCTTCATCGAGCGAGGCGGCGTACATCATCTTCATCTCTTCGATAGTCTGCTTCATTTCGGGACTGCTGACGTAGATCACGGGATGGTGCATGAGGATGCGCGCTTGGATCTGGTACTCCCACTGGTCGGGCTTGGTCTCGTTTTGAGGTATTTGCAGGATTTCTTCCATGAGCGAAGAAGCGCTCTCGCAATCCTTTAGTGCGCGGTAGAAGCCTTCTCCGCCTGTTCCATCTGCGCATTCGGCGCACTCAATGATGACGCCGCCCTCGACAGCGGAAGCTTCGGCAGCCGTCATCGACTTCACGCATTGGTACATGTTCTGGTCGAGCGGCGCTCCGCCGTTGCCGGTGATGACGATATCTGCAGGAGCGGCATTCACGCGACATGTCTTCGAAAGAGCTTCCGTTCCGGCCGCATGCGCTAGGAAGGGATTGCCTGCGAAGGCCTTTACAACGCGTTTTTCCTCGTCGATGATCACGTTGACGATGTAGGAGAGCTTTGCCTGACGGGCTGCGTCGACCATGTCTTTGTGAAGGGGATTGCCCTCGAGGACGCCGGTGCGTGCGTTGGGACTCGCAATGAATTTGGAGCAGTGGTTGCCCATGACCGTCACCGCATCGCACACGCCTGGCAGAACGCTCTTCCTGCCACCCGAGAAGCCTGCGAAGAAATGGGGCTCGATGAAACCTTCCGACACGAGCAGGTCCGTTTCGACGGCCACGCGGTCGATGACGAGGTCCGCGCCAGACGGCAAAACGCCGATTTTCACGTTGGAGTCGGGGTTGAAGGCGTCGTGAATCGCGATCCGCTCCTCGTCGACGATTTTGTCGCCAAGCTTACTCCGAAGCTCGTCAGTAGTGGTCAGGCGATGGAAGCCGGTAGCCACGAGAAGGGTAATCTCGATATCGGGATTACCCAGGCGGAGCTCTTCGAGCATGAACGGAATGATGTGCTTGCTCGGAACGGGGCGCGTATGGTCGCTGATGATGATCGTGCACGTTTTCTTGCCGACGGCCATTTCGGCCAGGCGCTTCCCGCCGTAGGGCTCAGCCATGGCTGCGAGCACGATCTCGTCTTCCGAAAGGCCTCCTTCAACTGGCTCGGCAGGTGGAACGAGCAGGCCAACAACCTTCTCGTCGGGCAATTCGAGTTCGAGCGCTGAACTACCGTAGGGAATCGAGCATTTCATGGAGGGCTCCTCGCTGTCGGGTCGCACCAGGCGACGTTGTTCAATCACAGGATCAATAGCCTGTATATGTAATGATACTGGTTTGCAGCGCGGCTCGGGAGAATAAAAAGGGGGACGGCATCTAAGATGCCGTCCCCTCATGATGCGGGAAGCGTTGATTACGCCTTGTTGCGATTCAGATCCCAGTCGATGTAGCAGATGTGCGTCTCGAGGTATTCCTCAAGGCCGCGCTCGCCGTCCTCGCCGCCGATGCCGGAGTGGCGCACGCCCTGATGGAAGCCCTGGAAGGCCTCGAAGTGCTCGCGGTTGACATAGGTCTCGCCGAACTTGATCTCGTTCATGGCCCTCATGACCGTGTCGTAGTCAGTTGTGTAGATGGACGAGGTGAGACCGTAGATGCAGTCATTGGCGAGCTCGATGGCCTCATCCAGCGTCTTGAACGTGGTGATGGGCAGAACCGGACCGAAGATCTCTTCCTTCATGATGCGCATGTCATGCGTGCATTCGGAGATGACGGTGGGCTCGTAGAAGTAACCCTTGCCGTCAACGGTGGCCTTCTTGCCGCCGCAGAGGACCTTGGCGCCTTCGGCGATGGCAGACTGCACGAGCTCGTCGACATGATCCTGCTGGCCCTTGTTGACCATCGGGCCGATATCGAACGAACCGCCGAGACCAGGACCGAACGTGACGGCCTTCATCTTCTCGGTGACCTTCGCGATGAACTCGTCGGCGATGCCCTCCTGGACGTAGACGCGTTCGGCGCAGTTGCAGGCCTGGCCGGAATTGACGAGGCGGCTGGGCATGACATGGTCTACGGTCTCGTCGAGCTTGCAGTCGTTCATGATGATGACGGGGGCCTTGCCGCCGAGCTCGAGGGATACCTTGGTAACGTTGTCGGCTGCAGCCTTCATGGTCTTGATGCCAGAGGGGGTGGAGCCGGTCAGCGTGACGATGCCGATCTTCGGGTTGGAGGCAAGGGCGTTGCCGGTGAGGGAGCCGGAGCCGGTGATGACGTTGATGACGCCCTTGGGCAGGCTGGATTTCTGGACGATCTTGGCGAACTCGTAGGCGCCGTTCGGGCAGTCAGACGATGCCTTGAGGACTACGGTGCAGCCGGCGATCAGGGCCGGGGCGACCTTGCGGCCGATGAGGAACAGCGGGAAGTTCCACGGCATGATCTGGCCTGCGACGCCAATCGGCATCTTGTAGATGAGGATGTTCTCGTTCGGACGGTCGGACGGGATGATTTCACCCTTGATGTGACGCGCCTGTGCAGCGAAGTACTGCAGGTATGCAGCCAGCCAACCAGCTTCGTCCGTAGCCTGCGAGAGCGGCTTGCCCATTTCCTCGGAGGTCGTGCGGGCGAGCAGATCCTGGTTCTCCTTGACAAGGTCAACGAGCTCCATAAGATAGCCGGCGCGCTCGATGGCGGGAATCTTCTCCCAGGACTTCTGAGCCTCGAAAGCGGCGTCGACGGCAGCCGCGACATCTTCCTCAGTTGCCATGGGGAACAGCGAGATGACCTCCTCGGTCGCGGGGTTGATATTCTCCCGCATCTCGCGATCACCGTTGTCGAGGAACTCGCCGTTAATGAAAAGTTGTGATTCCTTCATTCAAAACCTCCTAGACAAATACAACTGGGACAGATATTGATAAACGAAATGCCCTGGCGTCCCACTCGCCAAAACACGGTCTCATTGTAAACCCTATTCGCGGTTGGGAAGATTTCAATTTGAAAGCAAAAAAGAAAATGGGTCGGAGGAAATGTTTCCTCCGACCCGAAAATTAAAAGCAAAGACCTTCGATTTAGGATGGCTTATTAGCGCAGGTAGTACGGTTCGACGTGCGCGGGCAGGCCGTTCTTGTAGATGATGTAGGGTGTGCCGTCGATAAGCGGGCGCAGGTAAGCGAAGGCCTCTTCGGAGATGCCGCGGTACTCCGGCAAGATCCACTCCTCGGGGAAGTTCTTCACGTAGTTGGCAACCTCGGAAGCGGCGATCGTGAAGTACTCGACATCGTAGGACTCGCCTTCGCGGCGGCGCAGTGCCACCATCTGCCCAGTGAAGGACTTGTCGGCGGAGTGCATATGCGCGCTCTGGCCGAGGCGATACGCCTCGGCGCGGTCGACATAGGACTGCTCGGAAGCGTGGCTGCGCTGTGCGGTGGAGAGGTCCTGGACCTTGCAGCGCGGCGCGACGCCGGAATCGATGATCATGGACTTGAGAGCTTCGCCCGCACCGCCGAGGACGGCATGGCCGAATAGGTCGTTCTTGGACTCGCCAGCGGAGATGTAGGTGCCATCTGCATAGCGCGCACCTTCGGACACGACGACGTAGCACTTGGAGCGCGCTTCGACGCATTCGGATACGCGCTTGAGGAATACATCCTTGTCAAAGGGCTGTTCGGGGAGGATCAGGACGTCAATCTTCTCAGAGAGGCATGCAGAGGCGGCAAGCCAACCGGCATCGCGGCCCATGGTCTCGAGGATGAAGACCTCCTTGCGGGAAGCGGGGTAGACGTTGACGTCAAGCCAGGTCTGGAGCGCTGTCATGGCGATGAACTTGGCTGCAGAGGCGAAGCCCGGGCAGTGGTCGATGTGCATAAGGTCGTTGTCGACCGTCTTGGGGCAACCCACGAAGCGCTTGTCGGTGATGCCGTTGTTGGCTGCGTATTCGCTCAGCGCGGCCACCGTGTCCATGGAATCGTTTCCGCCGATGTAGAACAGCGTCTCGACATCATGCTTGTCCATGACGTCCATGAGCTTCTGGAAGTCTTCGACGTTGTCGCGCTTGAGCTTGTAACGGCAAGACCCGAGGGCGGACGAGGGCGTTTGCTGCAGGATGTGGTTTTCCTCTTCGCTCATATTCGTGAGGTCCACGAAACGCTCGGCCAAGATGCCCTCGATACCGTTGAGGCCACCGTAGACGTGCTCGTAGATGGGGTTGAGCTGGTTAGCCTTGACGACGCCGGCGACGGTGGCGTTGATGACGGAGGTCGGTCCTCCGGATTGCGCGACGATGCAATTTGACATGTTTGGTCTACTCCTTCACATTGCTTATACACAACAAAAGCCGCAAGGCGTGCTTCGTAAAATCTGCTTTGCGTATGCGGCCATTAACGGACATAATAGCATCTCGAATGAATTTGCAAACCGTGCAAACGAAAGAACGACAGGATTAGGAACTATGACCGATATCGTGAAACAGCATCTACCGACCATCGTCGTTGTGACGATCGTGGGCATTGCGACCTCGTATTTTCTGCTATCGCGTGTTTTGGCCAACGTGGCGAACATGGATGTCGACGGGTTCTCGACGGCTGTTTTCGGCATACCATGCGTCGTCATGTTCATATGCTCGACAATCATCGTACTCACGGCACCGGGCATAAACCGGCAGCTCTACCTCGTCGTCGTGATCATATGCATGGTTTTGGGCGTGATCAGCATGCTCTGTTCCAATGCGTGGATGCTCGACAAGACCATCACTGCCGCGCTGCTCGCCAATTCCCCTGATGACACGACGGTTGTACCCGTCCTCAAGAACGGGATGCTCATCTTGCGCGACGTCGCCGCCTATTTCGTCATCCCGACCGTCGGCAGCATCCTCGGTGCTTGGGTCGGTTCGCGCATCCACCCGATGACGTCCGAGTCGAAAAACGCCAAGGGTAAAAAGTCGAAGAAGAACAAGTAATCTCGCTGGCGCGCCGTTACAATGTGCATAGCGACAAAGAGCACGACCACGAAGGAGCACGTATGGATTTCACTTCGAACAAGCGTCCTGAACACATGCAGCGCATTACCACTCCCGAACTTGCCGACGCCTTTATTGAAGAGGCGATTGAGGCGATGCGCGACCAGGTAGGGGGAGGTAAGGTGCTCCTGGCGCTTTCGGGCGGCGTCGACAGCTCTGTTGTGGCCGCATTGCTCATCAAGGCAATTGGCAAGCAGCTCGTGTGCGTCCACGTGAATCACGGCCTTATGCGCAAAGGCGAGTCCGAGCAAGTCATCGATGTGTTCCAGAACCAAATGGACGCCAACCTGATCTTCGTGGACGCCGTGGACCGCTTCCTCGATCTTCTGGAGGGCGTTGCTGATCCCGAAGAGAAGCGCCACGTCATTGGCGAAGAGTTCATCAAGGTGTTCGCTGAGGAGGCCGCAAAGCTCGACGACATCAAGTTCCTCGGCCAGGGCACGATCTACCCTGACATCCTCGAATCCGAAGCCGGCGTGAAGGCGCACCACAACGTGGGCGGCCTCCCCGAAGATCTTGACTTCGAGCTAGTTGAGCCTGTCAAGCTCCTGTTCAAGGACGAGGTACGGGTGGTCGGCAAGCAGCTTGGTCTGCCCGACAACATGGTCTACCGCCAGCCGTTCCCCGGCCCTGGCTTGGGCGTGCGTTGCACCGGTGCCATCACGCGCGACCGCCTGGAGGCACTGCGCGAGGCTGATGCCATCGTCCGCGAGGAGATCGATGCCGCAGGTCTGGACATCTGGCAATACTTCTGCGTCGTGCCTGATTACCGCGCCACCGGCGTGCGCGACGGACAGCGCGCCTTCGAGTGGCCCTGCATCATCCGCTGCATCAACACCGTCGACGTCATGACCGCCGAGGTCCCCGAGCTCGACTGGGCGCTTTTGAAGAAGATAACCGACCGCATCCTCGGCGAAGTCCCCGGCATCTGCCGCGTGTGCTATGAGCTGAGCCCCAAGCCTATCGCCACCGTCGAGTGGGAGTAAGACCGCTACATAATTGTGCGATTCTCCAGGCGCTCCGGACATGGTCCGGGGCGCCTTTTTTGATGCCTCTTGGGGACTCGTGTGCCTGTAAGCCAAACGCGAGATGGAGTTGTCGGCGGTTGGGTAAGACGGGTTCGTGTCGCCTTTGACCTGCTCATTCTCGCTCGATAATGCTGGCTGTTGCCAACAATCGAACAGTTTTGTACGGACAGATTGGACGTGCGAGAACGTGGCAACACTTGGCGAACTTCAGCACGATTGGCACTGAGTTGCATGCGGGGAAGCCGTTTGCGATGACGTCAAAACGACGTCACGGAGAGTGGGTGGACGTCACGGTTTTTCAGGGCTGCAGGTGATGGCACCAATCCACAGTATTCTCAAAGCCTCCAACGGATGTATATGTGTCCTGTCCACCTGCTAAGGTCGGTTCAGCAGCAAAACTCACGCTGGGAGGAAGAAATGGTCGGATTCGGGTTGGACAACGTCGAGATGGGGCGACAGATCGCGCCGCTGGTAGTCTCGCTGACCGACGACATCGACCACAACCTGAAGGTCGTGGTCACGCAGAGCTTCCCCAGGGAGGGGGACCCCGACGACTACTGGGAGGTCTCCTTCGCAGGCTACGTGCTCTTCATGGAGCGGGACGAGTCGTACATGGTCCCCGACGACTACGAGGTGCGGCGCGGCAGGTGGCTCGAGGTGTTCGAGCGCTCCCGCCTGATGGACCACCTACCCAGCTACACCTTCGCGGACGACCTCTTTCCCGGACCGCTCACGCACTACTGCGTCTGCGGCGAGGACCACGTCGTGGACGTGGTGACCACTGCCACGCCACAGGTCAGGCTGCTGACGGCAGACGAGGTCGCAGAGCTCGACTGGGGGCCGGACGTGGACGAGGAGGGGTAACAATGATCAAGACCTTCGACTTCATAGGCTCAGCACTTAACCGGCAGGATCGCCGCGACGAGCTCCTTGCGGTGCTGAGGAGCCCTGAACCCTGCGAGAGAGTCGTGATGGGGTACAGGCTCATCGTTGTCCCCCAGCTCAACCTGCTCGTCGTCGGGTGTGAGGACGAGCGGATTAGGGTGAAGTTTATTCCGGCTACAGTTGGCTTGAAAGAGACCGTCGAGTGGCTCGAAGGGCTTAGCGATGGAACAGACTGGGAGAAGACAATCAGATGGTTGAGATAGGCGGAATGTGTCCGGACGCATCTGGCATCTCCACGCTGTCCGACTTCGACGTTCCTCGCTATGAGGACCTTGACAGCATCGACTCGGCAGTTGGAGGGGAACTTTCGAGGCTCGTCGGACAGCGCCTAGAGTCGGTCTACGTCGTTTTCGATGCGAGGGACGAGGGACAAGACACTTGGGATTTCGATGCCCCTGTGATTCTCCGTTTCGAAGAGCTCGACGTGGCGGTGGAGTCCGTCTCTGGTCTCTCACTATCTGTCGCATTCGGGTGGGCACCGACTGGGAGCCCCCTGCGCATGTATCCCCCAGACGGGGGCGCCAACGACGAGATCAACTCCTGGTATGACCTTTCCTGGCGCGAATACGATCCAGTTAGTGACGTTTTCGGAAGAGTGGTCGAGCGCGTCTACTGGCGTGCCGACGACTGCTTCCACCCGCTGGCCCTCGGGCTTAGACTTGAGGGAGGGGTTCACCTTCGCGTCGGCGATGGCGGTGACGACACCATACCCGAGCTCGTTGACCCCTTTGTGGTGAACGAGGCGACCGAGTTCGATGATGTGGTCCTGCCTGCCGGATATCGCAAGCCTGCGTCCTCGGCTCCGTCCGTTGTGAGTGCGGAGTGGCTAAGGATCCCCAATCGCAACGGCGCTGGCGTTCGCTTCCTCATGCTTGAGGGAAGGCTTCGGGATGGCGAGTTGTGCCATAGGCCGCTTGCGGACAGGAGGCTCTTTGTTGGGGGTATCGAGCTGGGGTTTGCGGTTCCCGAGTACACCCCTCACCGAGAGCGACCGGGTGAAGTCGCCGTCTTCATCGGCCCCGACGAGCTCCCAGACAGCCTGTTCGTCGGGAAACGAATCCAGATTGTCTGAGTGAGGAGCTGGGGAGGCGGTTCTGGTCGTTGCTTGCCCGCTCAGACAATCCACTTCGGTTTGACCTCAATTAGCTGGAGATTCTCTATCGCTCGCGACCCCTGCTTGGCGTGCTCTGCTCGTGGTGGCGCTGGTGGGAGCCGTTGTCATTTGGCCTTCGCCTGCCGTCATCATGGTCGGGGTTGAGCCTGCGGACCACCGTAGGCTTCGGGGCCGTCTGGGGCAGCAGCCCGTAGTGTTCGCAGGACTCGCGAACCGCCTTGAGGCGCGCTGTTTTTGAGCCATCCCGCGAGCGCGAGATGACCCTGTCCATCTCGGCGAGGCTCCTGATGTTGTTGCGTGACACGAAGCCGATCGCGTGGGCGAGCTCTCCAAGCTCTCGAAGATCGCGGACCTCTATCGCGCCGTTCGCCAGCTTCACGATTCTTTCTGCGGCCTTGGGCGAGGCGCTCCGCATTGCCGTCCGCATCGCGGAGTTGACGCCGCTCCTCGTGTACGCAGAGCCCAGCTTGGCGCCAGTGACCCTGCGGGTGGGGGTCTCGGCGAGCGCATACACCCAGTCGCCCTCGCGCGACCTCGAGGGCTCCACGACGACCCCCATTCTCCCCAGCAGTGCCACGAAGTCACGCTCGGTGCGTGCCGTCCCTCTCGCGACTGCGATCCTCTCGCGGATGTCGGCCACCCATGAGTACTCGCCCTTCGCCATGATCTCGCGCTCGGCCCTGCCGACCCGCCTCCTTCGCCAGGGGACCGACTCGTGGTCTGCGAGGGCGCTGAGACCGTGCTCGGCAGATATGCGCTGCAGGGCCCGCTTGAGGGCCCTCGGGTCGGGGTCGCGCAGGCGCCCCCCGGTCTCGAGGTTGGTGTTGTTGACGACGACGTGGGCGGCCGAGGTGCTGGGACGCCACCCGGAGTTCGCACCGAGCGCGGTGGCGACGGCCGATCCGTCTGCACTCGACGAGGTGATCGAGCAGGAGATCGGTGCCGTCTTCGCGCAGGTGCTGGAGCACTGCGCGGTGTTCTGCGCAGGCGAGGTGGGCAAGGCTGCCTTCGATAGGTTCGTCGAATTGGTGGGGAGTGATGACCGTGACGCATAGGAAGACACCCCAGGACACCTGCGTGCTCGTCACCGGCGGCTGCGGCTTCATCGGCAGCCACACCGTCGTCTGCCTGCTGGAGCAGGGCTACCAGGTGGTGGTCGTGGACGACCTGTCCAACGCGAGCGAGAAGGTGCTCGACCGCATCGACACCATCGTGGGCCCCGAAGCCGCGGGGCGCCTGTCCTTCTACCGCGCCGACGTTAACGACCGCGAGGCGCTCGACGTCATCTTCGACGAGAACGACGTCGACCGCGTGATCCACTTCGCCGGCTTCAAGGCGGTCGGCGAGAGCGTGCAGAAGCCCATCGAGTACTACTCCAACAACATCGGCAACACCCTCACGCTGGTCGACGTGATGCGCGAGCACGGCTGCAAGAGCATCATCTTCTCCAGCTCGGCCACCGTCTACGGCGATCCGGACGCGCTGCCTCTGACCGAGGAGAGCCCCAAGAAGCCCGCGACCAACCCCTACGGGTGGACCAAGTGGATGATCGAGGAAATCCTGCGCAGCCTGGTCGTAGCGGACCCGGAGTGGGACGTCGTCCTGCTGCGCTACTTCCACCCCATCGGCGCGCACCCGTCGGGCCTCATGGGCGAGGACCCCAAGGGCATCCCCAACAACCTTTTGCCCTACGTGGCGCAGGTGGCCGTGGGCCGCCGCGACGCCGTCCACGTCTTCGGCGACGACTACGACACGCCCGACGGCACCGGCGTGCGCGACTACGTCCACGTGATGGACCTGGCCGCGGGCCACGTGGCGGCGCTCGC
>JAFRJC010000005.1 GCA_017432445.1 Eggerthellaceae bacterium
ACCGCCCTCGAGCACGAGGCAGCCGTCGACAATTTGGTCCGATGCGCTTCCGCGCGGTATATCAGACAGCCTCGAATAGACCGCTTCCTGTTTCGTTCTCTGTATCACACGCTGCATTATGTGCCGCCTTACATGCTTGAGGCGCGCTGAACGCCCTGATGAGCTGCGTTGCCTTGCGCGCCTTTTCGTTCTGCGTTGAAAGCTTCGATGCCGCTTTCAACGCATGGTAGTGATATTCCTTTGTAGCTATACGATTATACATGCGCAGACACAATTGAAGGCATCAACCACAAGCTGGCTGGAACCTCTCAATGTTTTTCTCAACATCAGGCCTGGTGAGACAATGATCGTCAGCGATGATGATCGGGAAACCCAGCATATTCGCTGGCGCCGAACAGGGTTTACTCGTCACTCTTCCAAGTCGCATCCTGACCAAAATGCCGTACAATTAACGTGAACATCCCACGAGGAAAGGTCGCACCATGAAGCACATCGCCAATGTCGCTCTGGGTCTCATCGCAGGCTGCGCCGTCGCTTCGCTTGTGGTCCATCGGCGCGTCATAGCTGCTGTCATCAAAGGCGAGCCACTTCCCGAGCCGCCCGCATGGCACAAAGGTCACCCTTTCCTAAAGAAGGCGTAACCTCCACTCACAGGTAACGTGCCGTCACGCTCTCGGAATTGGCCTTCACCTGTTCGGGAGTTCCGCACGCAACGATGCGCCCACCGGCGTCGCCGCCGCCAGGGCCCATGTCGATGATGTAGTCGGCATTCGCGATCATGTCGAGGTCGTGCTCGATGACGACGACGGTAGCGCCGTGCGACACGAGGTCCTGCAACACGTCGAGTAGCACTTCCACATCCAGTGGATGCAGCCCGATGGTCGGCTCGTCGAACACGAACAGCGCGTGGCGTTGGTCGCGCCCGATTTCGCTTGCGAGCTTCAGGCGCTGCGCCTCACCGCCCGAGAGCGCCGGCGTGGCCTCCCCCAAGGTCAGGTACCCCAACCCCAAGTCGTGCAGAATCTGAAGCTTCGCAGCAACCTTCTTCATGCCATTGCAAACCTGCAACGCCTCGTCCACGGTCATGGCCATGAGCTCGGGCAACGGCATCTCCACGTTTCCACCCGCACCTTTCAGCGCCTTCGGCAGCTGCCAAGCGTCCTTGCCATAGCGCGAGCCGCGACAATCCGGGCACACGATGTCAACGTCGGGGAGGAACTGCACGTCAAGCGAGATCTGGCCGGTGCCATCGCAGGTCGGACACCGCAACGAGCCGGTGTTGTATGAGAAGTCGCCGGCTTTCAACCCGCGTTCCTTGGCTGCAGGTGACGTGGCGTACGCGCGGCGCAAGTCGTCGAGCACTCCAGAGTATGTCGCAACCGTCGAGCGTACATTGATGCCAATCGGCGTGGCGTCGATGAGGTTCACGCGCTTGAGCCCCTGCGCATCGACGTCGATGACGTGCGCAGGCGGCCGACCTCCGTCGATGGCAGCCTTCAGCCCGGGAATCAGACTTTCCAGCACGAGCGTGGTCTTTCCCGACCCCGACACTCCGGTAACGGCAACCAACTTGCCCTGGGGAATGTGCACCTCGAGGGGTTTCACGGTATGGATGGCATCGGTGCGCAGATAGATGGCCCCTTCGGAAAACAAGTCGGCTTGCCTGGCGCGCATACGCGCTGCCACTGCGCGTTTGCCGGAAAGGAACCCGCGGATGCGCGAATCGTCACACGCCTCGATGTCGTCAACGGAGCCCTGCGCGATGATGCGCCCGCCCTCGGCACCCGACCCGGGACCGATCTCGATGATGTGGTCGCATTGGCGCAGCACGCGCACGTCGTGGTCGACCACGAGCACCGAATTGCCGTCGCGCAGCAGGTCGTCCACAACACCAAGCAGCCCATCGACGTTGCTGGGATGCAAACCGATCGATGGCTCATCGAGCACATAGAGCACGCCGGTCGTGCGGTTGCGCACAGCGCGCGTCAACTGCACGCGCTGGCGTTCGCCAGTCGAAAGCGTCGACGACGCGCGGTCGAGCGAGAGGTACCCGAGCCCTAGCTGCTTCAAGCGCTCGATGGGCTCGGCCATGCCCGACAGGATGCTCTCGGCCATGGGCTGCAGCTCATCTGGCAGGCTCGGCGCGACAGTCGGCAGCCATGCCTCAAGCTCGTCGAGCGTGAACGCCGTGGCCTGGGCCAAGTTGATACCGGCAAGCGTCGTCGAGCGCACCTTGGCCGACAGGCGCGTGCCGCAGCAGTCGGGGCACTCGCCTTCTTTCAGGAATTTCGCGACGCGTTTCAGGCCCTTCTCGTCCTTCACTTTGGACAGCGCGTTCTCCACGGTGTAGACGGCGTTGAAGTACGTGAAGTCCATCTCACCGGCCACGCCGGTGTTCTCGTTGTGATACAGCAGGTGCTTTTTCTCGGCTGGGCCGTGGTAGACGATGTCGCGCTCCTCGGGCGTCAGCTCACAGAACGGCACGTCAGTGCGCACGCCCATCTCTCGGCACACGTCTTTCATCAGCGACCACATGAGGCTGCCCCACACGACCACGGCGCCTTCGTCGATCGTCTTCGACTCGTCGGGCACGAGCGTCGATATGTCCACCGTGCGCACGATGCCCGTTCCCGCGCACGTCGGGCATGCACCTTCGCTGTTGAACGCCATCGCCTCGGCGCCAGGACCGAAAAAGCGCTCACCGCACTCGGGGCACTCGGTCTCTTGCTCGAGCGCGACGTTCATGGAGGGCGGCACGTGATGACCGTTCGGACACGTATGGCTGCCCAGACGCGAGAACGCCAGGCGCAGGTAGTTCAGAAGCTCGGTCGAGGTGCCGAACGTCGAGCGCACATCGGGAATGCCGGGACGCTGACGCAGCGCCAATGCCGCCGGCACGTGCTCGACCAGGTCGACGTCGGCACGGGCCGTCTGCGAGATGCGGCGACGCGTGTAGGTTGAGAGCGCATCGAGGTAGCGTCGCGAGCCTTCCGCGTACAACACGCCCAAGGCTAGCGACGACTTACCGGACCCCGACACGCCGGCGATGCCGACAAACTGGCCAAGCGGGATGTCGACATCGATGTTCTTCAGGTTGTGCACGCGCGCGCCGCGCACGGAAATGCGGTCCGGCTGTTGTTCCATGGTTCCTCTGTTCTCGAAATGCAGTTGCAAAAGCATCTCGTTGCCAACGAATTATACGAGGAAGCTTCTGCGATTGGCACCTAAAGGAGCATTTGCCGCGCATCGTTCTCCAGAAGACGATGTGCGCCCTTCCCCACCTCGAGTAAAATGGGCAGAAACCAAAAGGCCGACACCTCGAAAGGGCACATGATGACCGAAGTCCGCGCATACGAACCTGCCGACATTCCCGCAATGGTGGAGATTTGGAACGAGGTCGTGGAGGACGGCATCGCGTTCCCACATGAGGATGCGCTCGACCTTCAAAGCGGCACGGCGTTCTTCGCCGAGCAGACGCACTGCGGTGTCGCCGTCGCCGACGGCGAGGTGATCGGTCTCTACATCCTGCATCCCAACAACATCGGGCGCTGCGGGCATATAGCCAACGCGAGCTATGCCGTGGGATCGGCTGCACGCGGCAAGGGTGCAGGACGGTTGCTCGTCGAGGATTCGCTGGCGCAAGGACGTGCGCACGGATTCCGCGTGATGCAGTTCAACGCCGTCGTCGCATCGAACGCGGGCGCCCGCCATCTCTACGAGAAGCTGGGATTCGTGCAACTCGGGACCATCCCCGGCGGTTTCCGCATGCCCGACGGTTCCTACGCCGACATCTGCCCGTACTATCACGAGCTCTAGTCGGCAAACGCGGGTCCAATCAAGCGCACTTCGAGCTTTTTCAAATCGTCGACTTCAGCTGTGCGGGCAAGGATGCCGTCGACACCAACTATATCGATGTTCGCATCTGCATGTTGGCAACAGCTGGGAAAGATGCCCAACCAGGTAACCGGGGAAATCGACAGGGACCTGGAATCCGCACAGGTGACCATCGACATCCTTCTCATGCTTCAGGACAAGACGAAGGGCAACTTGACACCTACCGAAGCGAAGCTGCTGGAAGACACGATTTCCGCTCTGCAAGACAACTATGCAGAGGAAGCCGCTAAATAAAAGACGCGCAATATAAACGATGGCCATTCACCCCAGGGGTAATATTGCTATCCACAACTTGTACGCCCCTCGAAACTCCCTGCAAAACCAAGGAGATGGGTAGCTGCATGAACAAGCCCATCTGCCCGAGCCAGAGTTGCTAGACAAAGGAGCCGTAGACGGCATGATTTCCAATCTTGTGAAAGCGGTTTTCGGATGGTGATCGCTTCAAGGCGCCCTGCCCCACTAGAATCTTCCTTCGGTGCGATCACCAATCCTTGTATTCGCAGCCGCCGCCTTTACCGACGACGAATGGACCAATTGAGACAAAGCACCCGATCCCGTCTCATACGAATTTGAAAAAATCAAGCGCACGGACGCCACGTAAATCGTATGATATACCTGCGCCGACTAAGAACCAGCTTCTACTGATTCCAGCAGCGCCAAAGAGCGGCGGCGAGGTAACAGAGGAGCCACTGGATGGAGAACGAGCTAGTAAACGTATCGCAGTCAAGCATCGCCCAAGCGCTCGCAACGGATTACTTCTGCATCTACTACGTGAACGTGCAAGACAACAGGTTCATCGAATACAGCGCGTCTCCGGAATACCGGAAGCTGGGGCTTCCCACCATGGGCGACGACTTCATCACGTTCGCCAGGACCTACTTCGATGAGATCATCCACCCAGACGACAGGGAGCGGTTCCTCGACTGCTTCGTCAAAGAAGACATCATCCAGACCCTTGACCACTGCAGCTCGTTCGCCATGACCTTCCGAATGATGTTCGGGGATGAGCCAACCTACGTCTACCTGAAGATCACCCGCATGATCGAGGAAGAGGCGCGGCACGTCGTCATCGGCATCAGCAGCGTGGACGAACAGATAAGAGCCCGGATGGCCTACGAGGAGGCGCACCAGGCTTCCATCACCTACTCCCGCGTAGCGCAAGCACTCGCCGGGGACTTCTTCAGCACCTACGTGGTCGACCCCGCCACCGACCACTTCGTGCAGTACAGCTCGACGAAGGAGTACGATGAGCTTGGCATCCAGCAAGAGGGGGACGATTTCTTCAACGTCAGCCGCAAGAACATGGAGCGGCTGATCTACGAAGAGGACCGGGACCGCTTCATGGGCACCTTCACTAAAGAGAAGATCATGTCCATCCTGGAGCGGGATGGCAGCTTCACCATGAAATACCGGCTGATGTTCGGCGACACGCCCGTGTTCGTCAGCATGAAGGCCACGCTACTCGATGACAAGGACGGTCGGCACCTGATCATCGGCACGTACAACATCGATGCGCAGATGAAGCGGGAACAAGAGTACCGGGAGCGGATGGCGGAGGCGAGAACCAGCGCACGCAATGATTTCCTCGCCAACATGTCTCACGACATCCGCACGCCGATGAACGCCATCGTCGGCTACACCAACATCGCCAAGAGCCACCTCGACGACCGCGACGCCGTGACGAGCGCTCTGGACAGGATCGGCTCGTCGAGCCATTTCCTGCTATCCCTCATCAACGACATCCTGGACATCTCCAAAATCGAAAGCGGAAAGATGCAGCTTGCCAACGGCCCGTGCGACCTCGGCGAGATCTTCAGGCGCATCGAGGACATCACGGCGCTGCAGGCGAAGGACAAATCATTGCGTATCACCTACCAGCACGATACGGTTCACCACTTGAAGGTAATAGGCGACGAGCTGCGCATCGAGCAGGTGCTCATCAACATCATCAGCAACGCGATCAAATACACGCCAGAGGGAAAGACGGTCGACCTGATCGCGGAGGAATACCCTGCAAAAGGCAATAAGAACAGATACCGCTTCATCATCCGCGACACCGGCATCGGCATCAGCGAGGAATACCTCCCCCACCTGTTCGAGAGCTTCACGCGCGAGGAAAAGACGACCGTCAACCGCGTCCAGGGAACGGGGCTGGGCCTGGCGATTACGGCCAAGGTCGTGGAGCTCATGGGCGGCACGATCTCCGTGAAAAGCGCACCGGGCGAAGGATCGGAGTTCACCGTCGAGCTGGAGCTGGAATCCCTCGAGGAAGACGATACCACCGAAGCGGGCGCCGACATCGACGTCGACCTGGCCGGCCGTCGGGTTCTCATCGTCGAGGACAACGCCATCAACGCGGAAATCGCCACCATGATCCTTGCAGAGCACGGCTTGTCGGTCGACCAGGCGAAAAACGGCCAGATTGGCGTGGATCGCGTACAGGAGATGGGCGCCGGCTACTACGACATCGTCTTGATGGACATCCAGATGCCCGTCATGAACGGCTACGAGGCAACGCAGGCCATTCGGAATCTGGACGGGGATTACTTCAAGTCGCTGCTCATCATAGCCATGAGCGCCAACGCATACGACGAGGACGTCCAAGCCTGCCTCGCGTCGGGCATGAACGCCCATATCGCGAAGCCCTTCAATCCCGACGATCTGCTGAGGCTCCTCCACACGGAGCTCGAGAAAGCAGGCCGATGAGGCCTCCGCACTCCGCACTCAGAATCACATTGAAGAATGAGTCGCAAGACGGTCCTGCGACTCATTTCCGGCAGCTTGAAGAATCCTCACGCTGAGAGGACCTGCGCCAAGGTGCCCATCATGGCAGTCACATCCAGGGGCTTCGCTATATGCCCGTTCATCCCGGCCTCTTCGGCCGCGCGGATGTCTTCCTGGAATGCATTGGCCGTCATCGCGATGATCGGGATTTCGGACAAGGCCGAATCCGGCAGGGCGCGAATTGCCTTGGAGGCGGTGTGACCGTCCATCATCGGCATCTGTACGTCCATGAGAACCACGTCGTAGAACCCGGGTTCGGATGCGCTTACCATATCAAGCGCCTGCTTTCCGTTTTCGGCAGTATCGATCTCAAACCCTGCCTGGGAAAGCAGCATCTGCGCAATCTCCCTGTTCACCTCGTTGTCTTCGACGAGCAGAGCCCTCATGCCCTCGAAGCTCACGGCACCCGGCTCGTCGGCGGCGTCTTGCTCTTCCGCCTCGACGATGGGGAGCGAGACCATAATGATGAACTCGGTGCCCTTGCCTTTCTCGGTCTCGACGTCGATGGTGCCGCCCATCATGTCGATGATGTTCTTCGTGATCGCCATGCCGAGACCCGTTCCCTGGATCCGGCTCACCGTGGAAGTGCGCTCGCGCTCAAACGGCGTGAACAAGTGCTCCACGAACTCGGGGCTTATGCCGATTCCCGTGTCCTTCACCCTGATCTCGTAGTCGCCTATGCCGTCGAACTCGGCTAGTTCTTTAAGCCGCAACGAGACGCTGCCGTTTTCGTCAGTGAACTTCCCCGCGTTGCACAGGAGGTTCATCAGCGCACGGTTTAACCTGTTCTTGTCGCACAGAACCCATTTGTGGGCCACGTCCCAGGAAACGTCGAAGTTGAGGTGCTTGCTTTCGAGCTGGGTTCTTACCAGGTCCTCCAGTTCTCTTATGCAATCTTCAATGTTGACGTTACAAGGTTCGAGCTCCATTTTGCCGCTCTCAATCCGGCTCATCTCCAGGACGTCGTCCACGATGTTGAGAAGCTGATGGCTCGCCTTGGCAATCTTCCCGATATAGCCTTTCATCTCCTCTTGGGTGACTTCATCGCCGTTTGCCAACGTCGTGTAGCCGATGATCGCGTTCAAGGGCGTACGGATATCGTGGGACATGTTCGAGAGGAAATTCGTCTTGGCCTTGCTCGCCTCTTCGGCCGCGACCAGCTTCGCCTCAAGGCGTTCGTTCTCGCGGATTCTGTCAAACATGCGCTGCATGAGCATCAGCATTATGAACACGAAGATGCTTCCGCCGAATAGTATGCCCGCGATCACGAAATCGGGATTCCCGACCAGGGCTACGGTTAGATAGCCCAGCAGAAAGAGGATGAGCAACACGATGGGGATTTTGAAGACCTGTCGTTCTTTTGACCAGTTGCCCTGTTCGCGTACACGTCTGGAAAAGCGCAGATAGCTATAGATGTTGAACGCCATCAAGATGCTTGCCGCGTAAATGATAAGCGACGGCAACATGTCTACCATGGCGCCTTCCCCTTTTCAACGCATCTGGCGGTCATCCCGCCGTTTCTCACGGAAACATTGTACTCCGCATATGAGGCAAATAAGACGGAATATCGGGTGCCTTGCCCACAATTCGCATTGTAGAATTGATCAAGCACCCCTAGGATGATTGACCAATCCAGCGTGCTGGTTATGGACAACGGGTTCTATGACTTTAGCTCCTGCTACGAGGAGTGGGGTGACTACATCGAGTCCACATGCGCAAACAGCACTGCCTAAGCGATAGGAGCCGACCATGGGAAAGATTGACATCGTGAAGAAGGGCATCACCGACATGGAGTCGGACGCCATCGTGAACGCGGCCAATTCTGGGCTGCACGCAGGATCGGGCGTTTGCGGAGCCATTTTCAAAAACGCGGGCATGCGTGACATGCAAGCTGCGTGCGACGCTATCGGCCATTGCGACGAGGGAAACGCCGTCATCACGCCGGGGTTTGCGCTCAAGGCGAAGTACGTCATCCACACGGTCGGACCCCGGTGGGCAGAGGGCGGCTATGGCAAGGCGGAAATACTCGCGAGCTGCTACACTGAATCGATCGACCTCGCCGTCGAAAACGGCTGCAAGAGCATCGCGTTTCCCCTGATCTCGTCGGGCATCTACGGATGGCCAAAGGAAGAGGCATGGCGCGTCGCCATCCAAGCTTGCCTGGATAAGCTCGCCGAACTGGACGAACGCGATCCGTCGGTAACCTTCTGCGTGCTCAGCGACTCGTCGTTCGAGCAAGGACAGAACATCCTGGCGGAGCTCACGGTTTAATGAGACAAAGGGGCCACCCCTTTGTTTCGTTTTTTCAGGGTGCGCCTGCAAGCATTCGCCTTCGAAGAATCGTTGATTCTCCGATGCAATTTTGGAACAATACTTTGTACATAGACATCCAGACGGAAGGCTTCCGCGATGGCAGAGAACATGCAGACGATCAATTCGCCCGAGCAAAACGAGCAACCTTGCCAAAACACGGGCACTGATCCCGAATGCCCGAAAAGCATCCAAAGGGCCGACGAAACAGAGCGGCTTTTCCGACAGGGATACAGCTGCAGCTCATCGGTATTCGCTGCGTTTGCGGATATCGTCGGCATGACTACCGAGCAGGCCACGAAAGTGGCATGTCCCTTCGGCGCGGGCGTTGGGGGAATACGGGAAGTTTGCGGAGCCGTCTCGGGAATGACGATGGTAGCTGGATACCTGCTAGAAAACCCCGACCCCAGCAATCAGACATGCAAAAAAGCAGTTTACAACGAGGTCAAGACCATGTGCCAAGCCTTCGAGGAGACTGAGGGCTCCTTGATCTGCCGAGAGCTCCTCGGCCTTAAGAAAGGCGAAACCTTGGCCGAGCCTGCAATCAGAGACGAAGAATACTATCGCAGCCGCCCCTGCCTGCGCGCCTGCCGCAGAGCAGCTCAGCTTATTGATCAGCATATCCTCAGCAGGAAAACCACAACCCCGTAGGCTAGCGATTTGATCGCTAGCCCCTGTGGTATGTGACAACAGAATGAAGCGAGCTATCTGACTTCATGTTTCACTGGCATGCCGCGATTCTCGCAGTAGCACCATGCGCAAGAGGAATCTCGGGCCCTCAGAGCAGTCAGCTCATTTCGCCTTGCTGTTAATGGCGGCAAATAGCTGCTGACGGTTTCGCACACCAATCTTGCGATAGGCGTTGTGAATATGCTTCTTCAGAGTGGAAGTCGAGATGCAGAGCTTATGCGCGATTTCGCGGTCAGGCTCGCCGGTCGCGATTGCGGCTATCACCTCGCCTTCGCGAGGCGTAAGCCCAAACGTATCGAAGAAAGCACTCGATAGGCCCCTTGCCACGTTGTGGGTCTGTTCTATCACTATCAGCTTCCAAAGCCTTTGCGCCACATGCGGAGCCAGAATATCAAGTACGCGTATGTCTGTATCTGAAAAATCAGGATCGCTTTTCGGACGGAACAAGTCAATTTCTCCAACGGCCTGCTGGTTGTAAACGAGCACCGCACGCAGGGCATAGTGAATGCCCTGTTTCACGTAGATCTGCTTATACCATTCGGTTTGCGTGCGCACCTCTTCGGGATACACATCAGTATCGCGGATCACCTCGCATCGCGACGCAAGCACATGCCGTTCGAAAAAAGAGTCCTTGAGATAACGTTCGTGAAACTCATCTAAATAGAGCGCCTCATCTCCGAGAACAACCGGATCGCCAAGATTCACTATGCGGCCGTCTTCTATCAGGTGGGAATAAAAGATGCCCTGACAACACGGGATGCTCATGCGTAAACACTTGAGCGCTTCGCGTTGAAATGCCTCTTTCTCGCCAATCGCATTGAGCTGATAGATCGTATCGAGAATGAAAAGCCAATCCTTCTCGAACAGCTTGCAAGTCATATGCGGCCCCTTCCCTAAGCCCACATTGTGCACTGTGCATTATAGAGGAGCTGCTCGAACCGTCATATACTCACGCTCTACTCCTTTTAGAACTAGCGGTTCTATAGTGCTACATCAGAATTACCCACAGCCTCATCATTTGCATCGAAACGGCACTATCGGCCAATTTATTTGTGTAGTCGTCTTTTCATATACTCGGCGTGTTCTTTGGTCATGCGCCGCCTCCGCGACAGAACACGGTCCGCTGTCGCTTGCAGGTTTTCATCTGCAAAGGGAATTCGGCGACTTTCCAGAGGACAGGCTGCGCCGAATCGCAGATTCACGCTTGTTTTGCCCATTCGGCGTTGCTCGCGAAGAAGAAATCGCAAATCGAATGGAAGGAAGGGATGGCTTATGAAGAGAAGCGCCTGGTTATTGGCGATTCTCGCCGCTGCCGTGCTTGCGTTCTCGCTAACCGCATGCTCGAGTAGCTCGAGCTCAAGCTCAGGATCTGCCGCTTCGGCATCTGGCTCCGCGGAATCGAGCACCACCAACAACCCCGTACCAGAAGCCATGGCGACAAATCCGGCTCCGCCCGTTATCGTCGTCAAAGGCACCAACGAGGAGATGGGTTATCAGTACGCTTCCCAGGTACCCGATCTTATCTACCGCAACATGATCATGCTCAAGAGCAGGGTTGAAGCGCAATATGGCGCCGAACTTGCACATAGCGACATGCAGGTTTGGGCGTATTACGCTGACAAATACAACCCCGGGCTTCGCGGATGGATCGAAGGAATGCAGAAGGGACTCGCCGACGCCGGCTACACTGTCGACTACTACGACCTTTTGACGATCACCGTCTACTCGGCCGAGCTATGGTGCCGTCCGCCTCTCGATCAGCCGTATCCAGAAGAGACAGGAATCACGCTGCCCGAAACCGATAACGCTACTGCAAAAGACGAGGAACTGCACTCCTGCACGGGATTTGCCGCTGAAGGCAAGGCGAGCGCCGACGGGAAGCCAATTATCGGTGTCACGAAGATGATCACCCCCGAAAAGGTTAATAGCGTCATCCTGCTCGCCTATCCCGAAGAAGGTTACAACTTCATCGCCAACCCGATGGCTGGTTCGGTTTCCGAAAATGCAGGCCTGAACAGTGCTGGCTTCTCGTGGGTCTTCACCGCGCAGTGGGGTCCACCCATTTGGGGCGTCATCAACGAGGTATTCTTCCACAACATGGTCCAGAACTGCGGAAGCCCCAAAGAGGCTATCGATTTCTTGGAGAGCGCACCTCGCGCGGGCGTGACGGGAGCATTCCTCATGACGGCAGCCGACGGCGGCATCACGTCCTATGAAAGCCACTCCGATGTTTCGGGCACTCGCGTTCCTGGCGATGCTGATGAGGACGGCAAGTATCTGGCACAGACCAACCACCTCGTCAACAAGGACCTCCAAGAGTACAACGGTGGAGAAATCAATCCTGGTTCTGCCAACCGTTACGCAACCATGATCGCCAACTTGAAGGAAGCTGCGAAGAACGGCGGCGTCTCCTTTGAAACAGCTAAGGATGCCTATTATTCCGATGACTGGGTTGACGCCAAGACCGGCGAGTGGACCCGCAACGATCCTGGCGCTGAAGGCGTAAACGACAACACCGGTAGCTTCGCGCAAGCTGTCTTCCAGCCCGCTGATATGACCGCATACTTCGAGGTCGGCACTCCTAACGGCGTTGGTATGCCTGGTGGCGCCACAGGCGAGTACGTGCGATTCACGCTCGCCGACAGCCCGCTGGCGGTTTCCAACGATGCCGACACGACCGCCCAAAACTACTTCTGGGCGGCGCGCAACCAATTCGTCAAGATGAGGAATGCAGGCGCGGAAAAGATGACCTACGAAGCCTCGCTCGACATCGAGAACACGCTTGACGTAGCTGCAACCGAGCTGGAGCTCGGCATGGATCGCGCCTCCTTCGCTTTCGAAGCTACGAGCAATGGCCAGTCGACCACCGATGAGATGGCACTTTGGGGAGAGGCGCTCACGCACTTCGCCAAGTCGCAAATGTACTCGCAGATGGCACAAACCAAGCTCGAACGCCTTGCATAGCTGAGTATTTGTAACTCGATCAGCGCTTTCTTTAAACGGGCCGTTCGAAAGCGCATGCGCTCCTCCTGTTCGCATCAAGCCGAGCAGGAGGGGCGTTTTTTGTCTAATGAGACGCAGGGGCCGGGCGGATTCTAGCGGTCATTGCACCATGCGAGAAGGAGTGGTGCACTGGGAGGCTGCAGGTATTCGATAGAGGATTGGCGCGCCGTCCGCAGGGCGCTGGACGCAGGCGGGACGGTCCGCGGCGTCGCGGAGGCGACCGGCGTGGACCGCAACGCCGTCTTCCGGTGGAGCCATGGGGACGAGCCGC
>JAFRJC010000023.1 GCA_017432445.1 Eggerthellaceae bacterium
GCCGGTTTCACCGGCCTGCCACGAGTCAAGGGGCCATTGGGCCTGAACGAAGTGAAGGCCAGGGACTTGAGTCCCTGGCCGGCACCATCAGGGTTATACCCTTAGAGCAAACCACCCGCTATGCGGGTGGTCATGATTGGATCCGCGTTCAGAAAAAAGAGATCCGTTAAGAAGGCAACGCCTATTCCTTGGTATATGCTTGCTCGCCAATGGCGACTGACACAACGTCTCCGATGACGTTGGCGATGTTAAGCGAGCTCCCAAAGAGCGCTTCAGCGTAAATCGCCACGCACATCATCTCGTACGAATGCAAATACGAGGTGATTATCAGGGTGGCAATCAGGATGCTGCCGGGCTGGTTCGGCGCACCAAACGACAGGAACAACACCAGCGTGGCTATCCCGGCGAGGTTTAGCCAAGAAACGTTCGTTCCAGTCATGAAAACGAACGCGAGGGCGATAAGCATGATTAAGAAGCAATTGCCGTCGAGGTTGATTTGGGCGAGCACCGGCATGTTCTGCTCGAGTCTTTCGCGATTCATTCCATAGGTCCTGGCGCAGTATCTGACGTTGAACGGGACAGCGTCTATTGCAGAGCCAATCTTGAGATTCTCTCGGATGAGGGGAATCAGTTTCTGCACGAAGGGAACTACGGGAATGCCGCGTGCGCGCAGTCTGACGGCATAAGATGCGAAAAGCACCAGGAGGCTCATGTTGAATACGACGAAATAGCCAGCGATGAAGGGAAGGGCCCAAAAACCTGAGTCGAGCAGCGCGTCGGTGAGCGCGAGAAAACAGAACACGGGAAGTGCGGCAATCACGACGCGCAGCATTCGAGAGAAGAGTGCATAGCAGGCCTCCATCGCCTGTCGAAGGGCGTCGAAGTATTTGCCCGTGGAACAGAGCGCATAGGTGACGAGCAGTGCGACGACCATGAGCGGGACCGGGGAAAGCGCCTCGAAGGGCTCGAAGATGCTCGGTGGTACGAGCGAAACAACGATATCCTCGAACGAACGGTCAATGCTCGAGCCTCCGTACACCGAATCCGTTCCTGCCAGGCCGGAGAACGGGATGCTCAAGATGGAGATTGTCACGAACGCCAACAGGATGGCGACGACCGATGTTGCAAGGGTGCTTATCTGAAGGCCTCTGACACCGGAGTTCCTCTGGGATACGACGTAGGTGTCTGTCAGATTCTTAAGGAGCGAGAAGAAAGTCATAGGTGCGCCGATCATGAGCACCGCATTTGCATACATCTTCTCCAAGGGGAGGACGTATCCCTCAAACAGTTCGCGGTGCCCTTGGCTGCCAACCGTGAAATACAGGATGGAATAGACGATGACAGCGCACAAGGAGGCTATGAGACAAGTGGACAGCGTCTTTTGGTAGCTCCTGCTTACCGATATGCTGATGAGGTTGTATCCCGCGCGGTAGCTGCAATCCAACTTGTCATCGTGGGCCCTTAGGATCTTGCTCTCGACAGAGTCTTCTCCGTCAAGATAGGGGACGAACGCCTTCCCTTCGAATCCGACACTCAGGCTGAGGTCTCCGAGCCGCTTCCTCCCCGAGATATCCAGGGTGGCGCCTTCGTCCAATTCCGAATCGAGCAGCTTTTGGAACAGGGCCTCGAAAACGATAAGGGCCTCCGAGGCAACCTTGTCGGAGATGTCCTCCCGCGCCAGAAGCTCCTCGACAAAAGAAAAAGCGGCTTCGAAGTCCTCTTCTCGGACTTGAAACTGCATCGTCTTTGTGCCTTTTTCAGTCATACATTAACGATAGCACGAGACGGGGCGCTGCATTGCGAATCCGAGACAATAAAGCGTTTGTTCACTGACCTCGTTAGCGCTTGTGGCGATCGCCAACAAGTGGAAATACGATTAGCGGTTCTTCATGAGACTCGAGGTTTGGCTAATCAGCAATCGCGACTTAAAGTACAGTTAGCGATTGCTCGCTGATAGGGGCTATAGTTCAAGAGCCTTTCCCTGTTGAAGCAATCGGGATGCCGTCGGGCTACCGCTTGAGCAATTTGACTATGCGCTCGATGCATGTAACGGCCATGTCGATCTCCCCGACAGTGTTGTAGAAAGCGGGGGAGAGCCGCGTGACGTTCTGCACGCCATTCGCTTCGTGAAGCAGAGGTTGGGCACACTGGTTGCCGCTGCGCAGGGCAACCCCCAGCTTGTCGGCCATTGTGGCCAGGTCGAAGGGATGTACGCCATCGACTGTGAAGGAAACGCATCCCATGCGCATTTTCGGGTTTCCGAGGATATGCAGACCGGGAATTCTTTGAAGACGCTCCTCGGCGTAATGCACGAGCTGGGCTTCCCTTTCGCGGACGTCGTCCAGCCTCAAGTACTCAAGGTAGTCGATTGCTGCGGCCAAGCCGATTGCGCCAACGTAGTTAGGCGTTCCTGCCTCGAATCGTAGCGGAGGAGGCGCAAAGGTGGTCCTATCAACGCACACGTCGTCGACCATTTCGCCGCCGAAGCGCACCGGCTGCAGGTTTTCAAGCAGATCGTACTTGCCGTACAAGACGCCGATGCCCGTCGGTGCGCCCATCTTGTGGCCCGAGAACGCTAGGAAGTCGCAGTCAATCGCCTGGACGTCGATTGCCTCGTGTCGGATGCTCTGGGCAGCATCTATCACAGCCAAGGCGCGATGTTCATGGGCGAGCTCGACGATGTCCGTTATGGGGTTTACCGTGCCCAGCACATTCGAGACGTGCGTGAAAGCGACAAGCGATACATCGTGGTTTTCGAGCAGATCCTGATAGGCATACAGATCCAAATCACCGCGCTCGTCGAGTGGCACCACGAGAAAGGGATGCCCTGTGCGCTCGCATGCCTGCTGCCAGGGAACGAAGTTGGCGTGGTGCTCCATCAGAGTGGATACGACAGCGCTTCCTGGACGGAGGTTGCCGACCAGCATGTCTGCGAGCATGTTCAACGATGCGGTCGTGCCGCTTGTAAACACGATTTCGTCGGAGGTTCGCGCGTTGATGAAGGAGCATACCCGTTCACGCGCATCTTCCAGAGCGCGCGTCGAACGTTCGCTCAACGCGTGGATGCCGCGGTGCACGTTGGCGTTGTCTGCGTGGTAATGGCGCACAATTGCCTGGAGTACCGGCGAAGGCATCTGCATGGTGGCGGCGTTGTCCAGATAGATGAGAGGATGCCCGAAAACCTGTTGGTCAAGTATGGGAAAATCCCTGCGTATCTCGTATGTATTCATTACGGCGACCCTCTCTAGAGCATGGCGCGCCTATTTGGCGGCAAGCGATCGGGCGAAATCCTGTACACGCTTCACGATGGCGGCTTGACCTGCAACGCGCTTCGAGTCAAATGCGTATGCCAGATCCGTGCGTGCGATGTAGTTCACATCACACGCGATGACGTCTTCGGGCCTTTGGCCGTCGAACATCTCTTTCAGGATTTGGATGGTTCCCCTGATCATGAGCGTGTCGCTGTCAGCCTCGATGGTTGGACGGTCGTTCACGTCGTGTAGGTATAGCCAGACTTGTGACTGGCAGTCCTTTACCAGCACATCGGGACGTTTGCGTTCCTCGGGCATTTCTTCGAGCAGGCTTGCTTTCATGAGCAGGTACTCGAACTGGTTGAACGGGTCGCCCGCTTCCTCGATCTCGCGAACGATTCGTTCCTGTATTGACTGGGGAGATTCCATCTCCTGCTCCATTCCAGAAAGCTCAACTGGGTGATTGGTAGTTCGGCTGGTCGATTTAACGAGCGAACTCGGCCTTGCCGCGCGCATCGAACAGCGCATCGGCAAGTTGCGTAATGGTTTCGAGGTTCGCAGAGTATTCAGGTGTGAACTTTACGCCGAGCGAGCGCTGAAGCGTGAGTGACAGCAGCACCTTTTTTATGTCGGTAGAGCTCTGGTTCGTGCAGGTGGTAGAGCCCTCGGCAAGTTTCACGCTCTTGTCGGCGTTGCGCAGCATCTTTTCCACGCTCACGTTTGCGAGTTCCAGAAGCTCATCGGTTCCCGCTTGCGCGCATTCCTCTTCGGTAAGGAAGAACTTTGCCAACGTGAACGCCCGTACCTCGCGGCGGAACCCGTTGCGGTCAAGATCGCCTTCGAGCAACTGCTTCAATGCGGCGTCGGCGTCGAGCGCAGCAAGGTCGAGCCTTTCCTTCAAGGTCATCTTCGTGGTCATGCGCGCATCCTTCCTCTGCAAGAGGCGCTTCCGGTCCCGAAGAGGGTTCCGCCGCCTGCCCGGTTGCGGTTTTGGGAGGTGGGGGTGGTCGACACAAACCGCTGAACGACGAGCGGAACACCCTTCAGAACCGGAAGCGCTCTCTGGCGCTTATGGCCCCGCCCGATACCTGTTGGGAAGGCGGCGGGCGGGGCCTTTACAAGCGTTCGGCCCGAACGCTAGGCGTTCACGATCTCCAGGCCGAGCAGCTCGCCGAGTTCGATAATCTGCTCTTCGAAATCACCGTAGATGAGCGGCATGTGATTGCCGACGGCGGCCTGCTTCTTGAAGAAGTCCTTGGAATTCTTCACTTGGAAGAACACGCCCATCGAGCAGTTGGTCTCTCCATAGCCCATCGAAGTGAGGATCGTGCCCTTGGCCACGAACAGCTTCTCACACGTCGGATCGATACGGCACATCGTGATGACCTGCCCCTTATCAGCCTCGAATTCATAGCGGAACGTGGCGCCAAAACCGGAGCGGGCGAACTCGCGCACGGCGTAGGGACGGTAGACCTCGTCAAACGACTCCCAGCGGCGGTTGGGGACGGAGTGGAAGGTCAACACGACGTTTTCGGCGTCGCCGAGCTCCTCGGTTTTCGCGTCGACGTGCTCGGGCGTGAAGAACAGGGCCTTGGGCAAAGGTGCGCGTACGCCGTTGCGGATGGGGCTGGTGAAGCAGTTGCCCATGTAGGATGGACGGCGTCCTATTGCCTGCAGCATGAGCTTCGAGACGAGCGCGCCCAGGTCGTACTCGCAGGCGGAGGGGATACCCTGCTCGTTGTTGAGCGAATGGCTCAGGCACATCGTGAACTGTTTCTCGTTCAGGCGACGCGTCGCGCAAAGGTCGGGACACGGGCAGGTGAAGCAGTTGCACTCGAAGTAGTCCAGGAATTTGTTGATGCCCCAGTACGCCTCTACGGATTTCTTAACCATCTCGCGGGTCATCTGGCATTCTTCTGCGCCGTCGATAATTTCGTCGGTCAGTTGGTCGATGCCCTTCTCGTCCTCGGCGGTAAGGTTCAAGCCGGCACGACCGGGCGTGCAATGGTTGCTCATCGGGTCGTCGTAGCTGATTTGGTCGAGCAGCTCGTGCGCCGACACGAAACGCAGGCGCGTACCGAACTTGGCCGTGATCTTTTCGGGGTCGATGATGGAGTCGGGGGCGCTCACCGACACGGAACTCGTCATACGGGTGGCGGCTAGGATCTTGGAATCGCGAAGCACCTTGCGAGCGCGCAATACGGTCATGTACTCGGTGGCGTCGGCCCAGTCTTCGAAGGGGTAGAACTCAAGGCCACGGGACAGGAATTCGGCCGATGTGATGGCCGATGCGCAGCAGGCCTGAGTGATGGCGCAGGGCTTGCCGACGCGCATGGCGAACTCGAGCGCCAGGTCGTACGGACGGCTTGCATAGCCGATGTAGTACAGGTCGACTTCCTCGCTGCCCTCGGCCAGCTTTTCGATCATCTCATCCTTGGTCAGGAACTGCTCGTCGCGCTCGACCTTCACCGGCTCGAGCAGGTTCACGACGTCGGCGGGCATGGCTGCCTGCAGCTGGGCGTACCAGCCCTTGAACTTCTCGGCGGCCATGTGCAGGTCGAATTCCTTCTCGAGCTGCATGCCCTCGCCGAAGCGGCAGGGACCCTCGAACACGTACTCGTGGTACAGGGTCAGGAACAACGGTTTAACGTTCAGGCGGATATCCTCGTGCTTCTTGATTGCCATCGCAAATCCTTTCCTCGTCATTGCTGCGCAGTTTTTTGCTGCGTTGGTGGGAAAGGATAGAAGCTTGGCCCTAAGCGAGTCACGGGGCTGAAACGACCGAGTTTTCCTTAATCGCTTGTGCTGATTGCACAAGCATAGCTTCGCGTATGCGGTACGCCAGGAGGAAGTTGAAACGCAGTGTCGAGTCGTTCGTGTCGATGCCAAATTGGCTCTCGATGCGGTCGATGCGGTACTTGACGTTATTTCGGTGCATGTGCAGCTTCTCCGCGACAACCGAGGCGCGCCTCTCGTTCATCAGGTACTCGTAAAGGAAAACGTAGTTGTCGGTTCTCGCAGATGAATCTTGCTTTCTAATCGACTCGAGGACATAGCCGGCGTACGTGAGGCCGATGAGCTCGCCGCCTTTCTGCATGAACGACCCGATCATGTAATCGATGATGCACGAATCGAATGAGACAACTCTGCTCCAGTTATGAGGGATGCTCAACTCGCCTTTCCGCATCGTTTTCTGCCAGCCAATTTCGCATGCGATGCGTGCTTGCTCGAATGCGGCGGGCGCGGAGGAGAGCTCGGCGAACTTCGAGCTCCGCCCGCAGATCAGGTTGAAACGTTCCATCATGTCGTTGAGTCGCGACGACAGGGATGTGTGGCCTAATGGGCATGAGTTTGCGGCGCAGTGCAGTGCGCAACGTTTGCTTCGGCAATTGAAGCAAAGAACCACGACGGCATCGCCGACAAGGGTGGTTTTCGCGGGTGCGACCAGGCGAGACACATCGGAGAGGATTCTCGATTTGGGCATGGTTCCTTCTGGTTCGCGGATGTAGAACAGGCAGAAGCGCGCCTCGTTGGGAATCCCAGCTATCCGGCCGCGCTCCCGTATAGCTTCGTCGTTACCGACTTTGCCGAGGAACAGGTCTTTAAGGAAGGTGTCAACGGCGTTGCCCGATGGCTTGTCGTCAGGGTAATCGCGCAACGCGAAGTACTCCACGCGCTGTGCGAACAGGTCGTACACGTCCAAGAGGTAATCGTCGGGATCCGCCACGTTGCACATCATGATGATGATTATCGAGAACGACGACTTGGTCTTGAACGACCTGACGACCGTGACGTACTTGCAGATTTCGAAGCTGTCGTTGACGATGAAGCCTTCCTCATCTGCCCAGGGCTTGAAGCGTTTATGTAGCTTGAACTTGGAAATGTTCTCTTCGGTGTGGTACCCATGCGTGATGAGCTCAACTGTTATGGGGTCGTCGCAGGGCACGTCTTTCGTGTATGCGAGGAGCTTGAGGGAAGGATCGACTATCACGACGTTGTTGCGCAAAAACGGGGTGCTGATGTCGAGAAGCTCTTGGAGCTCCCCGCCCCTGAGGCGCACGGAATCCATCTCGCGTTCCCATTTGTCGAAACGGGATGCCGCGTCGAGCAGGGCGTTGAATACGACGAGAACCGACTCTCCTTGAAGCACCGAGAGGATGGCGCGGTTATCGGGTGTCGAATCGCTCGAGTTGACGTAGACGACAGAGCATCCTTGTTGAACAGCTTCGGAAACATCTGCGCGTGTGCCACAGAGATACAGCACGTCGGGAGCAACGAGTGAATCATCCTTGATGAACAGCCTAAAGCCGAAGTATGACGGGTTATCCATCTGCGTGCGTACGACGTGTCCGCACGAACGCAGTTCGTGCGCAATTATGTTCAACGTGAGCATTGTCTCCACCACCCCAAACGACAAAACACCAGCCTCCATTGTAGAGAGGTGCCCTGGGGAGTCCATTTGACGAATGCACCCATTTTCTCATGTTTATTGTGCCAAATGCACAATAAACATGAGAATCTATTTCACGTTCGATTTAAGGAGCGCCAGCTTTGACTATTGTTGGGTGCCGGCAGCCTTGTTGATCGCGTCCGCCACGGCCTCGGCGGCCAGCTCCGCTCCAGCGGCGATGTCTTCGGGAGTTATGCTGGCGACCTTTGCAGCCGCCAGGCCGATTGCGTCCTCCACTGCCCCGGCGACGAGCTCTGCGCCAGCAGCTATGTCTTCGGGAGTAATGTTGGCGGCGTCTGCAGCCGCCTTGTCGATTGCGCTCGCTACCGCATTTGCGGCCAGCTCCGCTCCAGCAGCCAAGTCTTCAGGGGTCATGCTGGCAACATCTGCGGCTGCCTGGCTGATTGCGCCTTCCACGGCTTCGGCGACGAGCTCTGCGCCAGCCTGTACGTCTTCAGGAGTTACGCCGGCAGCCTCTGCTGCTGCTTTGCCGATAACGGCAGCCGCCACGAGGGGCTTTGCCTGGTCGATTGCTGCCTCTGCTTTTTCTCGGAAATCATCTACTGTTGTCACGATCGCTCCTTTCAGCAAAAACCCAAATGCGTTATCGACGCATTGCATCGATAAACGATTATACGTGGTTTCATTAATGAAAAGAGCGCATGTGATATGCTTGCCGAGCAGATGGTAACAACAGCATTATTTCAGCGTATTGACATCGAGTGTTGGCGGTTTAACCAGGTTTAAATGAAAGCTTGCTGCCTTTCGCTTCACATTGAGGCAGAGCCTGAGGTGATCGAGAAAGAGGGAAACGCATGGCAGACGTCAATCTTTTTATGAGGAAGGCTCGCAGGCGCTCCAAGGAGGAGAAAGCCGAGAGCAGGGCGCGGTTCAAGGAAATCCTCGCCATTGTGAAGAAGTATGACCTGAAGGAAGGGCTCACGCCCGAGATGACGGTCGACCTCATCCAGGACCTCGGCACGACGTTCGTGAAGCTCGGCCAGATCGCCTCGACGCATCCCGACGTTCTGCCCATGGAGTACTGCGAGGCACTCGGCGCGCTGCGCACGCATGCCCGCCCGCTCGACTTCGCGGACGTGAAGGCGCAGGTGGAAAACGAGCTCGGCAAGCCCGTGGAGGAGCTGTTCGCCGAATTTGACGAGACGCCCCTAGGCTCTGCGTCAATTGCACAGGTGCACCGTGCCGTGTTGCCCACCGGCGAGGTTGTGGCCGTCAAGGTCCAGCGGCCTGGCATCGTGGAAACAGTGACCAACGATCTGGCCATCTTGGAGCGCCTGGTGGAGATCTTGGACGCCGTGAACAAGAGCAAAGGGGGCCTGTCGCTCAAGGAGTTGGTAGCCGAGCTCGTCAAGACCTCGATGGAGGAGCTCGACTTCGCCAACGAGGAGGCGAATCTCGACCGCTTCTACGCGAACAACGAGCCGCGCGAGAAGGTGACGAGCCCCAAGTGCTATCGCGACTACTCGACGAGCGCCATCCTCACTGAGGATTTCGTCAGTGCGCCGGCTGCCGAAGACATCGAGACGCTGGGGAAGACCGATGAGGAACGCGACGAAATCGCCTATCTCGTTGCGCACAACTTCATGGAGCAGATCATGGCGGACGGTTTCTACCACGCTGATCCACACGCCGGAAACGTCATGATAACCGAGGACAACGGCATCGAGTGGATTGACTTCGGCATGATGGGCACCATGACCGGGACGCAGCGCGACACGGTGAAAGACCTGATTCTCGCGCTGGTAAAGGGTGACTCCTACAGGCTGAAGCGTGCGGTGCTGAAAGTGGCAACGCCTACGGGGCCTGTCGACCACGCGGCTCTGCTCGAGATGTGCGAGGACGTGACTGGCCAGTTCGTCGATGTCGATCTTGATGAGTTCGACACGGGTGCGCTCATCTCGTCGCTCACGTCGTCGTGCACGGAAGTCGGTATGGACGTCGATCCGTTCCTCACCAATCTAGGCCGTGGCCTGGTTACGCTCGAGGGGACGATTCACCATATATCGCCCAGGCTCAACATCATGACCGTGCTTGTCGATTACCTGAAGTCGAGCTTCGATCCGAACAGCCTGAAACGTGTGGCTGCCGACCTTGCCGGTCGTTCCGCGGACAGCGCGGCCGCCATGGCGGCGCTGCCCACGCGCATCGACCAGACTCTCGATATGGTGCAGAAGGGCCATGTGAAGGTCGGCATGGAGCTATCGAGCAACGAGAGGTTCTCGAAAGACATCCGCGCTGCAGCCGGTCTCGTCGCCATTGCGCTCGTCGCGGTAGGCCTCGTCATTGGAGCTTGCATCCTGGGTGCGAGCACGAACGCCGTGACGCTTGGCGGCGTGCCCCTGTTCGGCGGCCTGGGCCTCATCGCGGGCGTGGCGCTGGCCATTTACGTCTTCATGAAGACAAGGCCCTTCCTCAAGTAATAGACGGGTGGCAAGGGGGCCAAATGGCAACCTCCAACCTTCAAATGAATAGGGGATACGTTCCCAGAGGATCCATGGCGTATCGAAAGTCTCAATGGTTGCATCAAGTGCAATCGACGAATGTGATGGGATAGGAGAAACCATGTCATACCTAGGCGAGAGCATTCCCAAGCTCGGGTTCGGCCTGATGAGATTGCCGAAGCTCGAGGATGACTCGATTGACGTCGAACAAGTCAAGCAGATGGTTGACCTGTTCCTGGAGGCTGGCTGCACGTATTTCGACACGGCGCGTGCCTACGACGGCTCGGAGGCCGCCATCCGCCAGGCGCTCGTGGAACGGTATCCGCGCGAGAGCTATCAGCTGGCTACGAAGATTCCCGCATGGAGGAGAGAGACGGCAGCCGACGCGCGGTCGGACTTCGACATATCGCTGGAGGAGACGGGTGCGGGCTATTTCGACTTCTACCTTATCCATAACACGGGCGGTCCGCGCACGGCCGCCTTCGATAAGTTCGGAATATGGGATTTCGTGAAGCAGCTGAAAGCTGATGGTAAAGTGCGCCACATCGGCTTCTCGCACCATGACAACGCCGAGAAGCTCGACGAGATCATGACGGCGCATCCCGAGATGGAGTTCGTGCAACTGCAGGTGAACTATGCCGACTGGGAAAACGCTAGCACGCAGTCGCGCAAGTGCGTCGAAGTTGCCCAAAAGCATGGCAAACCCGTCATCATCATGGAGCCTGTGCGCGGCGGTACGCTGGCGACACCTCCCGAGCCGGTGGCCGAGGTGCTGCGCGCCGAGAGTCCCGATCGCGCATTTCCCGATTGGGCACTGCGCTTTGCCATGGGAGTGCCAAACCTGATAACGGTGCTTTCCGGTATGTCCAACGTGCAGCAGATGAAGGAGAACCTGCAGACCTGGCGCACGTACGAGCCGCTAACCGACGCTGAGCTTGACGCCTTGCGCCTGGCCAAGGAGAAGCTCGATGAGCTTCTGGACAACCCCTGCACGAATTGCCAATACTGCATGGCGGTATGCCCCAAGAGCATCCGCATCGCACCCATCATGGAGTCGCTCAACCGCGCTGGCATGTATGGCACGGACAACGGCAAGTTCTGGTGCAACTTCCAAACGATGGCGGGAGGTAAGGCATCCGAGTGCATTCAGTGCTTCCAGTGCGAGAGCGCCTGTCCCCAGCATATCGAGATTGTCGGCAAGCTTCAGCGTGCTGCCGAGCTGTTCGAGTGATTGCACATCGCCGACCTTGCCCGTTCGCTTTCTGATGCGACGTCCTTGTTCCCCTCGTTTGGTCACGAGAGACTAGTACAATAAGCTGGTAGAGAAAATGGGGAGAGTCGCGTGGTGGCGTCGGGTCACCGAGAAACACCAGGGGGCATTGCATGACGAGCGTAGCGCTCATAGCGGTTGCAGCTGCGTTGCTCGGAGCGCTCGTTGGCGTTATTGCAGGCATGCTCGGTGTGGGTGGCGGCACGGTTTATCTGCCAGTTTTCAGGCTGGTTTTTGGCTTAAGCGCAATTGGATGTACCGCGACGTCGCTATTCACCATCAGTCCCACGTCGATTTCCGGCGCCATTGCGCATATGCGCAATGGAACTTGCATGCCGAAGCTGGGCGTAACCTTGGGAGTGGGTGGCGCGCTTACTTCCTGGATGGGCGTGAGACTTGCGGACATCTCGCCGAGTTGGGTGATCATGACCGCAGCTGCCCTGGCGATTGCCTACTCAGCGATCACGATGCTTCGCAAAGCTCTTGCCATGCCGAAAGGCGCAAGCTCTGCATCAAACAAGGGAGCTGGTTCGGCAAGGCTTTCGGAACCCGAGGTGCCTGCGATGCCGTCGTTTACCTCAAAGCAGTATGCGATGGCGTTCGGCATCGGGGCTGCGGCTGGATTGGCATCAGGCTTCATAGGCTTGGGTGGCGGATTCCTGATGGTGCCGATGATGGTGTCATTTCTCCGTATGCCCATGAAGCTGACGTCGGGGACGTCGCTTATCGCCATAATGATTCTGGCATTGCCCGCCACGGTGGTCCAATGCCTGTTGGGGAATGTCGATTTCCTCATCGGCATAGCCGTATCCTGCGGTGCGATTCCGGGTGCCCTAATGGGTGCGAAGCTGATGAAGCGCATACCCGAACGCACATTGCGCTTCGCGTTTGCTGGTTTGCTGCTCGTGGGTGCGGTGATGTTGATGGCGAAGGAGTTCGGGCTTTTCGGCTAGGGAGATATGTGTTTGCTGAGTTTCGGCTGGCGGGTCGTAATGACAGCATGCTGTTCGTAGTGGGGATTTGCATATGGATCGGAAGAGTTTGCGTTATAGACGCATTTTGCTGGGCGCGCTCGCGTGCATCGTGGCTTTCTCGGGCTGCGGTCTTGTCTACCTGAGCATCTCTGGCGTCAATATGATGCTGCTCCAGTTGCTTTCGGGGCTTGCGTTCACTCTCTCGCTCGTATCCTTTATGTGGATATGGCTCAATCCCGATACCAATTCTGCCCGTCAAACCGACGAGCTGCTGAAGCTGGCAAGCGAGATGCTCGACTGCACAAAGCAGGGTATGTCGTTCGAGGCGGCACAGCAGATTTGCGAATTGATGCTACCCGCTACATCGGCAATAGCCGTTGCGATTACCGACCGTGAAGTAATCTTGGGGTATGCGGGGTACAACGCAGAGGAAAATAGGCAAGGGAGCCCGATTCGCACCACCACCACGCACCAGACGCTGGAAGACGGAAAGCCGCGCATTTTGCACCATACCA
The DNA here is from genome assembly GCA_017432445.1 of Eggerthellaceae bacterium. Lineage (GTDB taxonomy): Bacteria > Actinomycetota > Coriobacteriia > Coriobacteriales > Eggerthellaceae > UBA9715. Next base: position 12,923 of record JAFRJC010000023.1, read on the forward strand.
GCGATATTGGGTTGCCGGCGTCATCTGCGGGCATCAAAGCAGCAATTGTGCAGCCGCTCAGCATTGGCGAATCGATCGAGGGCACGTTGAAGTTCTACTACAGCAGCGGCAGAAAGCTCAGCAAGACGCAGGAGTCGCTTGCCCAAGGGTTTGCAGAACTGCTTTCCACTCAAATTGCTGCTTCAGCTTTGGAAGAGCAGGTGAAGCTGACGACGAGCATGGAATTGAAAGCCCTCCAAGCCCAGATTAACCCGCATTTCATGTTCAACACGATCAACACCATATCGTCGCTTATTCGAACCGATCCGGCTAAGGCGCGCGAGTTGCTGCGCGACTTCGCAGCGTTCTATCGATCGACATTGGAAGATTCCGACGACCTGATACCCCTCGAGCGAGAATTGAAGCAGGTGGAGCGCTACCTCTCGTTCGAGATTGCACGTTTCGGAGAAGATCGCCTTGAGTTGGTAATCGATGTCGACCCCTACATTATGGATATCGAAGTTCCTTCGTTCCTCATCCAGCCCATTGTCGAGAACGCCGTGAAGCACGGGATGCGCTCCGAAGGCAAGCTGACCATTACGATAACGGGCGAAATCGACGATGACAATGTGATCATCTGCGTAAACGATGATGGGAAGGGAATGACGGAGGATACCCTCACCAATATGATGGATGGAGAATCCGATACCGGCATGGGCATTGCCGTGAAGAACGTGCATGATCGCATCAAAGGCTACTTCGGTCCCGAATCGCATATGGACGTCAAGAGCGAGCCAAACGTCGGCACTGCAGTTTGCTTCAAGCTGAATCGCGCAATTGCCGAAGGAGAAGCCGAGAGCTATCTGAAGCCCGAAGACTTGCAGAAATCTGTGCTACCCGAAACCCCCGATCCAATCGTGGAATGACGCAAACACCTCAGAGGTTTTGTGCCATTCGTGCACGAAAAATCCTCTTGCGACGACGAGGGGATATTGTGTATACTTGGTTGCTGCGCCGCATTAAGGCGCGAGGCTTACGGATGCGGAGAGATGTCCGAGCTGGCCGAAGGAGCACGATTGGAAATCGTGTATACCCCAAAAGGGTATCCAGGGTTCAAATCCCTGTCTCTCCGCCATTTTTTCGCCATCTGTGGAGAGGTGGCAGAGCGGTTGAATGCGGCGGTCTCGAAAACCGTTTTACCGGCGACCCCGGTAACCAGGGTTCGAATCCCTGCCTCTCCGCCAGTTCAGTCAACGTCCCGACCTGGGACGTTTTTCATTTCAGTGGGCGGTGCATGATTCGAACCGATGAGGTCGAAACGCGTTAAGCGAACGCGCCAGTGGCGCGTTCGTAGCGTTTCGGCGCGGAGGCTTTAGCCGAAGCGCGTGATTTTTCCGCGAAGCGGAAAAATAGGGAATCCCTGCCTCTCCGCCAGTTCATTCAAATCGCCCTGTCGGGCGATTTTTCATTTCAGTAGCCATCATGCAATACTGGCATCCGTTTCAAAAATGAGTCGCAGAAATGTTCTTCGACCCATATCGCTGGAATCGCGCTAGAATAGGCGGACATCGTTTGTGGTCGAAAGGATCTAACATGACTCGCATACATTGCTTGAACAACATCTCGAAGAAGGGCACCGACCAGCTGCCCGAGGGCTACGAGCTCGTTGATGAACTCGCCCAAGCCGATGGCGTGCTCGTGCGCAGCGCCCAGCTTCACGACGTCGAGTTCCCCGAAAGCCTGCTGGCAATCGCGCGTGCAGGTGCGGGCGTGAACAATATTCCGCTCGAACGCTGCGCAGATGAGGGTATCGTCGTGTTCAACACGCCCGGCGCCAATGCCAACGCCGTCAAGGAGCTCGTGCTCTGCGCGATGTTCCTGGGTAGTCGCGGAATCGTCGACGGTGCCATTTGGTGCCGCGAGAACGCCGACGACGAAAACATCGGCAAGTCTGCCGAGAAGGCGAAGAAGGCCTTCGCCGGCCGCGAAATCATGGGCAAGAAGCTCGGCGTCATCGGCGTGGGTGCCATCGGCGCTCTCGTGGCCAACGCGGCAATCGACCTCGGCATGGACGTGTACGGCTACGACCCCTACGTTTCGGTCGACGGCGCATGGCGCATCTCCAAGGACGTGCGTCACGTCACAGACCTCGACGACCTCTGCCGTGAGTGCGACTACATCACCATCCACGTCCCTGCCATGGATGCGACGAAGGGCATGGTCGGCGCCGCGCAGATCGCGCTGATGAAGGAAGACGCCGTGCTGCTGAACTTCTCGCGCGACACTCTCGTCGATGAGGACGCGCTCGTCGAGGCCCTGAACGCCGGCAAGATCGGCCGCTACGTCACCGACTTCGCGAACCCCAAGATCATGGGCGCGAAGAACGCCATCGTGCTGCCGCACCTGGGCGCCTCCACCGACGAGGCCGAAGAGAACTGCGCGGTCATGGCTGTGCGCCAGATAGTCGACTTCATGGAGAACGGCAACATCACCAACTCGGTGAACTTCCCGGCCGTGAACCTTGGGCCTCGCCGTCCGCAGGGTCAGCGCATCACCGTTGCCCACAAGAATATCCCTGGCGTCATCAGCGGAATCACTGATGCACTCGCCGACCACGGCCACAACGTCGCCAACATCCTCAGCAAGTCGCGCGGCGAGTACGCCTACGCCTTGATCGACATCGACGACCCTGTGGGCGATGACGCTTACGAAAAGATGTCCGCCCGCGAAGGTGTCCTGCGCGTGCGCTTCCTGTAAAACTCAGATCATACTTAGGTGAAATCATGGCGCGGCGGAGTTCAGGCTCCGCCGCGTTGTTTTCAAGGGTCTTCAACCCTGTGCCGCGCGTAGCGCGGCACATGTCACCACCCGCTGTGCGGGTGGTGGGTACTTAGGCTTTGCCAAAAAGACCCTTCCCCTCTAGCATGGTGATTGTTCAGGTCGCCAAGCCCCGAGGGGAAGGTGATTGCCATGGCCCAGAAGGCCAATAGCCTCGCGCACACGA
>JAFRJC010000006.1 GCA_017432445.1 Eggerthellaceae bacterium
ATCCGGGCCTCAGTTGGCGTGGCGCGCTGGTCGAGAGCCGCGCGAAGGCGTTCGAGACCGCGCGCGCGTCGTCCACGGCTGCGGCGACGTCGTCGAACGTCGCGGGCGGCAGCGGGGCAGGGGCCGACGGCGGCGCCACCGGCTGCCTGCCCATGATCTTGTGGGACTTCTTGCGGCACCTGTCCGAGCAGAACCTGGCGGTCGTGCGCTTCGCCTCGAACTCCCGGCCACACAGCTCGCATACCCTCGCGACCATCAACCCTCCGATCGTTTCCCTTTGAGGGCTCCGAGCATGGCACGGACGTGAGATTTAGCGTCCCCTATGGTTTCTCTTAGCGTCCCCGAAACCTCAATTTCGCGAATTCGCGAAAAAAGGTGCGGCGGGGTCTCCATTTCTTCCGATTTCAGTTTCAGAAGGGGTTAGGGGGTGTCGGCTTCGCGACGCCAGGTTGGCCAGCTCGTTCGTGCCGCTCCATTACCTCGTCCCATCCCATCTCGCGGTACTTCTTGAGGTGCTCGAGTCTCGGGCATTCGGTGAAGCCGGGGGAGTGCCAGCCGTTGCCGTATCCCGCGTAGTGGACGATGGCCGGGTCGTCGGTGTAGCCCGTCACCATGCTCTCGTTGTAGCGCGTGGGGAGGTCGATGCACCTGTCGTTGCCGTACTTGTCCCAGGCGTCCTGGTCGATGTACGGCAGGCGCTCGGTGTTGAGCGCGTGGATGAGGAAGTCGTCGATGCGGTCCTTCCTTATCTGCTCGAGGTTGAACATGGCCACGCCGATGTTGTAGTAACGCTCGCCGTACGGCTTGTAGTCCAGGCGGTGCTTCTCGCCCGACTTGTCCGTGACGTAGCGCGCAGGTTCCCTCACGGCCATGAACCACGCCTGGCCCATGTCGGTCTCCCACAGGCTGTCGACGTCGTCGACGCATACGGTGTCAACGTCGAGCTGAAGGACCTTGTCGGTGTCAGGCAGGAGCTTCGCGTAGCAGACCCTCATGAGCGCCATGTAGGTGAACTGCGTCTTCATGTTCGGGCCTTTGGGGCCGAAGTAGCCCTGGCCGCTCACGTCGATCGTCTCGACCATGTCGGGAAGGTCGAGCGGGAACACCGGGTCTTCGATCAGGAACCATACGCGCTCGACGCCGCTGTTGGCGATGAGCGACTTCGCCGCCGTCACCATGTGCGGGTAGAGGTTGCGGCTCCCGCTGTAGACTGCTTCTTTCATGTTGCCTCCTTAGAATAACCTCGACTGGTTGATCTCGGCCCCGTATCCGGAACGGCTCCTGTAGCTTATCCCCTTCGTATCGGCTTCGACCTGCGCTTCCTCCTGGCCGAGTCTGCGAGGCCATGGCACCGCTTGCAGCGCAGGGCCAGGTTCGACACGTCGTTCGTCCCGCCCTCGCACAAGGGGCGCTCGTGGTCGACCTCGCCCCCATACGGCGCGGTCACCCACATACCCGTGCCCGTGTCGAAGTGAGCGCACGTCGTGCCGCAGTCCTTGCAGCGGCCGAGCTGGCGGTCGATGACCTTCTGCCTGTTGCGTAAGTACTCGGGGTCGCGGTAGCTCGCGCGCCAGGGCTCCCGGGCCTTGCGCAGCGCGTCCCTGTTCCTGCACGGGCAGCTCTGCCCGGCCGGTACCACCCTGTAGCAGTGGGGGCAGAACGACTTACCCTTTGCCATTGACGACCTCCCGATCGTATCGCGGGCAGACCGTCCAGGTGCTGACGGCGCGGCCGCAAGACGGGTCGAGCCAGCACACGAGCTGGTCGTCGGCGTGTACCTCTTTGTTCGAGTGGTCGCACGTGAGGCAGGTCTTCAGTACCTCTCCCGATGTCGCGTCACCGCCTTGCACCACGAGCACCACATATGCTTGACGTGGCCCTTCTTCCTCCTTTGCCCCGGCTTCCTGTAGATCTTGAGCCTCTCCCGGCACATCTCGCATTCCATCCAGCTCCACGGCATCGTCGCCGTCGCCTCCTTCGTCGTAGAACTTGCCGAGCAGGTCGAGCATCAGCTCCAGACCGTGCTTCAACGCGATCCTCTCGCCCTCGGCGTCCTCATTGGCAACGCATTCGAGGGCATAGCTCGTCGTGCGGTTGAGGCGCGAGTACATGCGCCGGCGCTCGTCTCCTTGCTGTTCGCCCATCGCGTTCTCCTTCCCGTCGAAAATAAATAAATAATTAGTTGTTATACGCGCAGCGCCTGCGGCCGCGCTTCGTTTTCCTGCCGCTGACCTGCCGAGCAGCGCGGGACGGCCGCTGCTGTCGGCGCCGCGCTTTTGGCAGGGTTTTGGCACGCTCTCATTGCCGTCCCCCGACGAGCCAGAGCACGAGCCAGCAGGGCGTCATCGCCAGGACCAGCAAGCCGAGGCCGAGCAGCTTCAGCAGATCGGCCGGCCTCATGGCAGCTCCCGGTCACGGGGCTCACGGCCGTCTTCGGGCGCGGAGGCGAAGTACTCTTCGAGCGCGTCGTAATCGCGCCCGGCGACGAGGACCGCCATCGCGAGCACTCCGAGCGTCGCGCCTATGCTCGCAGCTATGAAGTGCGTGATTATGCTCATAGTTCCGCCCCCATCTGCTCGCGTATCTCGGCGGCGAAGTCGGCGATGTTACCGCTCTCCATCATGCTGTCCACGTCGATCAGGCACACGCGCTCGCTCATTCCGCATCACCCTTCGCTATGCGTTTCCGCTTCCACCAACCGCACGGCTCCTTGATGCCGCGAAACCTGTCCATCACGCCGTATTTGCAAACGCAGCCTTTGGTGTCGTACCATCCGCACGTCTTGCAGATGCCCTTGCGCACGCTCATTCCGCATCACCCCTCAGCTCGTCGAGCACGACAACATCAACCTTGCCTTTCGGCCTGTAATGCTCTAGCCCTTCGGCTATCTGGTCATCGGTGAGCTTCGTCTTGCCCTTGCCGTAACGCGCCCTCAGCGCGTCGATGGTTGCCCTGGCGCGGGCGATCTCTTGCTTGGTCATTCCGCATCACCCCTCAGCTTCCGTCCGCACATCGGGCAGAATCGCACGCGGAAACGCGCGAACCCCCCCGATGGTGCCGAACGTCAGCATGTCGCGGCCTTCGGCCCATTCCACGCCCAGCTCCATGTAGGAGCGGCCTTCAATCGTGCTCTCCACGGGGTAGCACTCGTACCAGCCGCGCTTGCAGAACGCGCACATCACGCATCACCCCTCAATCGTTCGACCATCTTGTTAACGTTAATCACAACGACCTCCATTGCTTCGCCATCGCGTCAGCTATGCCCGGAAACGTCTTGCTCCGCGCTACGCTGCGCTTATGGCCTTTCAGCCCTCTTGTTTCCGCATGCCAGTCGGGGTCGCTCTTGCCGCTCGCGTAAACGATTCGCGGGTTCGGCTCCACGATGTTCGTCGGTTCCAACGGCGGTAAGCCTTTGAGCCATAGGCACGTTTTCTTCTCGTATGGGTCTCCGAATTGCCACGGGTTGATGATTTGGTCGGGCTTGCGGTAGAGCGTGCTCATGATGCCCACCGGGTTCTCTATCGCCACGTGCGGCACGTGGTCTAAGGCTGTGAACGCTAAGAAGAACCCTATAGCCATCTGCTGCAATCCGTTGCGCTTCTTTTCCTCGAACCATGCCGCGCCGCTGACGGCCAGGTGCGTGCATGGCGGGAACGCGAGCACCATGTCCCATTGCATCTTTGCCACTTCCAGCGCATCGGCCTGTATGTGCCATTCGGGATGATTGCCGGAGGTCGGCAGTAAATCGCATGAATACGCTTCGACCCCCCCCCCGGCGCAATCGTGACGTGACAGCTTGCGATTCCTCGCACGCGACTAAGCACCTCATTCATTCCTACCTTTCAGCCATTCGAGCATCACAGCCCCCAATCGCGCGTGAGAGCGACGGCATCAGGGTTCTTCGTGATGCTGCTCGTCTGGATGATTTTCGGCTCCGCTCCAACCGCCCAGTTCTTGTACGCGATTGCGAATATCGCGAATATCATCGTGTTCTTGCTCTTGCCCTTGGCGAGATTGAAGCTCATCGCTTCTCCTCCGCTCGTCCCAGGTAGATGAGGACAAGCAGGCCCTCGACGAATATCGTGTCCAGGTCGTACGCCCCGTCGCTCTGGTACCCTGCCAGATATCCTGCGCCTATCAACCCGAAGAAGAGCGCCAAGACCTTAAGCAAGCGTGACGCCCAATCGCTCATCGCTTCACCGCCTTCCTGACGAACGCACGACAATCGTGCTCAACGTCGATTAGCGTCCACTTACCCGCAATCATGCACAGCCCGTCGTGTGTGCAGTGCAGGCAGTCCATGCACTTAGCCATGCTCTACCGCCTTCCGAATCTTGCGCCCGCACTCTTGGCAGTAATTCGGCATGGCGAACAGCTGCGTGCGCTCGAACGGGAAAGAATCGCGCCTGTCCATCCCCAGCTCGCGACCGCACTCGCAGAACACGTGGCGCACTTCCTGCGTTTGGCTGACGCGCTCCCATTCGCCATGCGGTACGCACTCCCCGCCGCTTGGAGTCGCGACGTCGTCGCGCTCCTGCATCAACCATCGGAGCGCCTCGTTGACGCTATCGAAGTCTCCGCGCTCGCAAAGCTCCACGGCCATGTGCATTGCCGCCCTCATGTCGTTCTCGATGATGCGTTGCAAGTTGTTCATGTTCGCCTACCTCCACATCCATGGCCTATCGATTCGCTGCTCGGTCGTCTCGGCGAAATCATCCAAAGCAACGAAGATACCGAACTCGCCATGCGAACGCCCGCACCACTCGCGCCGACCGTCTCTCGCGAGCTTCTTCATCTCGTCGAGCATCTTTTGCAGGCGCTCTTTCGAACTCTCACGCTTCCCGCCGCAAAGCGCCGCATACGTCATCATCTCGCCATCGATCGCCGCCCGACCAGGGTGCTTGTCCCACTCGTCGAGAAGCGCATGAAGCTGTTCGGCGGTGATGACGTGTTCGTTTGCCACGGCGTCGTATACGTCATCGCCCAGCGTCGCGGCGATTGCCTGCTCGGGCGTGCGCGTGTTCCAGGCTTCGATTGCCTCAGCCTCCGAGCCGAATCTCCGATGCTCCGAGCCGCGCATGAAGCATCCCCTCACATGGTTCTCCACAGGCACGACGCGAAACCAGAGCCCTAAGTAGCTATACGCTTCGACTTTCATCTCGCATCCGCAAAACGGGCATGGAATCGGGGATGTGATTCCATTAGTTTCGGATGGGATTCCATTAGCCATGGTCCACCTCCCCGAACATGGCGCGTATCTCGTCGGCGTACCGGCTCGCCGTGTCGTGGTCATTGCGGCCTTTCTCAACATCGGCGGCGAAGTCGGCCAGCACGTCTATCAGCGTGCGCGACTTGACGTGGCGTGAGAACGCCGTGTAGTACCAGTCACCCGATTCGTCAAGCCACTCCCAAGTCAACACTTCGTGTCTAGCGCCGCATCTGAGCGCGACCGCCTCGCCGCGCGTATCTCCGAGTTGCAGGCAATCGCCCACGCGAATCGGCACGCCTTCTGCGTCTACTGGCCACTCTACGAACCGCTCGTCCACTTCACGGTAAACCGATGCTATAAGCTGCATCGCGACTTCGTGGTCATGTAAGAACAACCCCATCATCTCGTCCGACTCTCCGCGCTTGGTCAGTTCGTCGCGAAGCCTCTCCAACGCCTTTATCTCGCTCATTCCGCATCGCCCCTCAGCTCGTCGTGCTTGGCCGTCACGCGCCTGTAGTACACGTCGGGCTGCTCGCCCTTCTCGTCGTGGACCACCAAGCGGTCAAAGCCCTCGAGGCCGAGCCGGTCTTCCTCGTACGCCAGGTCGGTGTAGAACTCCATCATCTGAACCTCCGGTAACTCTCTCAGGGTTATCTCCTCGACGGTTGCGGGCACCTGGATGTAGAGCACGATCGACCCGCAGCGCGGGCAGAAGTTGCCGGCCCGCGGGGCGTTGTGCACCTTCCCGCAGAAGCTGCACCGGTAGTCGTTGCACGGGCTGCCGACGTACTCGAGCACGAGGTAGCACGTGTGGCGGCGGATGAACACGGCGCCAGGCACCTGCCTGATGCGCAGCGATCGCGCGCCGGCGATCTGCTCGGGGGTCGCGTACACGTCGATGACGAGCTCGTCGGTGCCGTCGTGGCGCGGGATGCCCGACTCCTTCGGCACGGCCCAGGCGTTGGTGCTGCAGTCGCTCATGCGACCGCCTCCCCGGCTTGCTCGTAGCTGTCGCAAACGAGGTAGCCGTTGGTCGCCGGCGAGAACGACGCGCAATCCAGGCACGAGCGGCCCGGCGCGTAGAGCCTGCAGCGGTTCTCGCACTCGCACTCGTCGACGATCCTCGCGGCGCTCGTGAGGAGCGCCTGCGCCGTTTCCGTGAGGAACATCGGCGGCGTGTCGTAGTTGTTCGTCATGTCCAGCTCCTTCCTGTTAGGACCCGAGAATGGTTAGGGATTATTTATTAATTAAGTAAATAAATAAGATGCTTCGTTTTTTGCTACCCAAGCAATTGCTTCAAGCAATTGCTTCAAGCAATTGCTTGGTTATTTCGTGCGCCTCGATTCACCTGAAGCGTGACCCCCCTTGACGCCCGCGTCCTTCCTCGTATGAGACAGCTCGTAATCATCTACGGCTCGTTTACTGGTAATAACCTGAAGTGATTGCCACATCTCCGCGTTTATAATTTCGCAGTCTGCAACGAGGTCCAGGAAGCTCATCATCTTCTTCTCGCTCATTGCCAGGACATCGAGCGCATCTTCTTTCTGGCCGTAGTCCTTAATATCTACTCGCCCCTTATTCCTGGCCATGAGGATGTAAAGCTGCACCAGGTCGACAAGCGCCGGTTTCCCGGCTTTCTTTCGAAAGTTCCGTACCTTTGGATCTCTCAGCCAGTCGTGGTCGAGTTTTATGTACATCCTCGCCATCTAGATTTCTCTCCTCTTCCTATCTCGTGCCTACAGCGGCTCGCCGGGCATCCACCCGAGCGGGACGTAGCGGCACTTCTTGTCGTGCAGCTCCCGGCCGGCGAGGCTCAGCTTCACGCTCTCGAATTCCTCCGCGGTGCATGTGAAAATGATCGCGTAGCGCGCCATTTCGGGCTTTTTCGTTTCGCTTTTCTTCGCCCGGTTTTGCTGCCAAGCGGCATGCGCGCGCCGCATTTCCTCGTGTAGAGCGTCCATTTCTCACTCGTTTCTCGAATCAAAACGGCCGAAAACCGTCTGCGGCGCACCCGTTTTGTTGAACGAAACCGCCCGAAAACCGTCTGCGGCGCACCCGTTTCGCTGAACGAAACCGCCCGAAAACCGTCCATCACGCACCCTTTTCTATGCGCGCGGAGACCGCCTCGAAGGCGTCGGCTGCGGCCCTGTCGCGGCCCTCCACGACGTGCGCGTAGAGGCTCAGCGTGGTCGACACGTTGGCGTGCCCGAGCCTCTCCTGCACCGTCCTCATGTCGGCGCCGCCCACGATGAGCATCGTCGCGTGGGTGTGGCGCAGCGTGTGGAACGACGTGCCGGCGGGCAGCTTCAGCTCGTCGCGCAGGGCCCTGAAGCCCTTCGAGACGGCGCTGGGGCGCAGCAGCTCGCCTGACGGCCCGCAGCAGATCGCGCGCTCGCGGTCGGCTGCCGCCTCGTCGGGCAGGAACGCCCGCTGCCACCCCAAGTGCTCGCGTATGGCCTCGCAGGCGGCGTCCCCCAGGCTCACGTTGCGCGACCTGCCGCCCTTGGTGCGCGCCTGGCGCCTTGGCCCCTTGCCCCTGGGCTCCACGACCGTGGCGGCCACGTGCATCAGCCGGCGGCCGAGCTGCGCGTC
>JAFRJC010000001.1 GCA_017432445.1 Eggerthellaceae bacterium
AACGCCGCGGGCGAGGGGTTCACGTCTGGCGCGTTCGACGCGCTGGGTTAGCTGTGGGTTTGCAGTTTCTGGTTCATAGTTGCAACACCAACCCTGAACTCTGAACTTTAAACTCTAAACTGGAAGATTCAGGCAAGGCAAATGATGGCAGAGAAGAAGAGAGTTCTGTGGTGGGGCCGGTTCGATCCGGGCTATTCGCGCAACCGCGTGTACATCTCGCTGTTCAAGAAGCTGGGATGGGAGGTGGACTTCTTCTTCGTGAAGGTGTGGCCGCGCTTCGGGGACGTGGAGGCGTTCTTCAGGGGGCTGCAGTTCCGCGCGAAGCCTGATCTCGTGTGGGTGCCCGTGGCGAGGCAGCGCGACGTGCTCGCCGCGTGCCGCTGGGCGCACAGGCGCGGGATACCGGTCATATTCGACCCGATGATCTCGGCATGGGACAAGAAGGTCCTGGAGCAGCTGAAGTGGAAGGCGGAGGAGCCGCGCGCGAAGAGGCTGCTGGCGCGCGAGAAGAAGATGATGGCCGCGCCGGACATCGTCTGCTGGGATACGAGCTGCCACGTGGATTTCTGCGAAAAGCACCTTGACGTCCCGCGCGAGCGTCTGCGCGTGCTGCTCACGGGAACGGACGAATCGGTCTTCAAGCCGACGGATGTGGTGCCGGCGCCTGGCGCGTTCCGTGTGCTGTATCACGGCGCGTACCTGCCGCTGCACGGAACGGAGTACATCGTGGAGGCGGCGCGCATGACGCAGGACGAGGGTGTTCAGTGGGATTTCCTCGGCTGGGGCGCATATAAGGCGGCGACCGAGGCAAAGGCCGCCGGCATCAAGAACATCACGTTTCTTGAGAAAGTGCCGTACGTGGAGGTGCCGAAGGTGATTGCTGCGCACGATGTCGTGCTTGGCGTGTTCGGCACCACGGCGAAGGCGGCGCGCGTGATCGGCAACAAGGTGTACGAATGCATGGCGTGCTGCCGCCCGACGATAAACGAGTTCTGCACGGGCTATCCGCCAGAGGCGAAAGACTGCAAGGCGATCAAGTTCGTGCCGCCGGGCGATGCGAAGGCGATTGCGGACGCAGTTCGCGCCTACCGCGACGACTGGTCGAACCGCGATTCGTATTTCGCCGCCGCCCGCGATTTCTTCGAGAAGCACCTCTCGATGGCGGTCATCGAGAAGCAGCTCGCCGCCATCGTGGGGGATGTGGTGGATAGCCGTTAGTGGATAGCTTGGAAAGGAGAGCATAGATGGAGAAGGCGATGGTTTGGGCGGCTTGGCTTTTCGGTGCGTATCTCGCCGGTTCGGTGCCGTTCGGGTTCCTGATCGGAAAGATGCGCGGAGTGGACGTGCGCACGGTCGGTTCGAAGAACATCGGCGCGACGAACGTCTTTCGCACCGTCGGAAAGAAGTGGGGGCTATTGGCGTTCCTGTGCGACTTCCTTAAGGGCTTCGTGCCGGTGATCCTTGCAAGGACGTTTGGGGGCGAGGCGCATCTGCCGCTTGCCGTAGGGCTGATGACCGTTGTCGGGCACATGTTCACGTGCTTCATGAAGTTCAAGGGCGGGAAGGGCATCGCCACCGGCTTCGGGATGCTTGTGGGGCTTGTCCCGTGGCTTGTCCTCACGGCGTTCGGGATATGGGCTGTGACGGTGTGGCTCTCGCACTACATCTCGCTCGGAAGCTGCGTGGCGGCGGCGTTCCTCGCCGTTGGCGTGTGGTTCCCATGGCTCGGCAGCGAGGGATGGCGCAACCTTCCGCTAAGCATCGTGGTCACGCTCGTCGCGATCGTCGCCATCTACAAGCACAAGGCCAACATCCGCCGCCTGATCGACGGCTGCGAGAACAAGATCTACTGAGGCGATGACAGGCGGCAAATGGGCAAGGCGGAAATGAACGACGGCGCAATAGACACGCTTGACAACATACGGGTGGTGCTGGTAGGTACGCTGTACACCGGCAATGTGGGGAGCGCCTGCCGTGCGATGGCGAACATGGGGATACGCCACTTGAGGCTTGCGGCGCCAAATCTCCAGAACGACTGGGAGGAGGGGAACCGCCTGGCGGTCCACGCGACGGATCTCATCGAGAGCCGCGAGGAATATCCGACCTTCGAGGAGGCCGTGGCGGATTGCGTGGCCGTGGTGGGCACCACGGCGCGCGGCGGGCTCTACCGCCAGCACGTGAAGGCTCCGCGCGACTGCGCCGCCGACATCCTCTCCATAGCCGCCACAGGCCCCGTCGCCGTGGTGTTCGGGCGGGAGGACAAGGGGCTCCTCAATGAGGAGATCGCCCAGTGCACGCACCTCATCCGCATCCCCGTCGATGAAGGCTACACCTCCATCAACCTCGCCCAGGCCGTGCTGATCACGTGCTACGAGCTGTTCACGGCGACCGGGCGCTACCAGCCGCCGCACGAGAAGGCCCCGCCCGCTCCGCAAGGGCAGAAGATGCAGCTCATGAAGATGTGGCGCTCGATGCTCGAGGAGATAGGCTACATGGAGGAGCAGAAGGCCGACCACATGATGCAGGGCATCCACCGCGTGTTCTCGCGCGGGGTCGTCACGAAGGATGACGCCGCTCTCCTGCTCGGCGTTGCGCGCCAGGCCGTCTGGGCGCATCGCCACCCGGCGTTGGACGGCGGCAGAAAGACTTCGGAGGAGTTCAAATCATGACAAAGGAAAATCCCCACATACGCTCCGTCTCGGAGCTGGATGAACTGCTTGCGACCGGAGACGTGCCCGCGTTCGTGGCAAAGTGCGAGAGGCATCACGCCGAGCGCCTTGCGCGCATCGCCGAACTGATCGCAACGCGCATACCGGCCGTGCGTCTTGTGCTGGAGGCAGGACCCTCCGCCGCCGGCAAGACGACCTCCGCGATCCGGCTCTGCCGAGCCCTGGAGGCGAACGGCCTCACGGCTCTGCGCATCTCCACCGACGACTACTTCGTGGGGGACGCCCGGAATCCGCGCGATGCCGAAGGAAACCTTGACTACGAGCACTTCGAGGCCGTGGACCGCGTGCGCCTTTCGGAGGACCTCCTGAAGATTTTCAAGGGAGAGCCGCTCCATCGCCGGCGGTTCGATTTCGTGAAGCACGAAGGGTATGACGATCCTGCCGTCTTCATTCCGCCGCCGAACGTGGTGGTCGTCCTGGAAGGCATCCACGCGATCAACCCGAAGCTCACCGAGGGCGTAGGCGACGAGCTGAAGTTCCGCGTCTACGTGAACACCCTCACGCAGCTCGTGGCGGACTGCGGCGGCTGGCTGTACTTCGAGGACGCCAGGCTCATGCGGCGGATCGTCCGCGACAAGACCTACCGCGACATGTCGCCGGAGAAGACGATCCTCATGTGGGAGAAGGTCTCCGCCGGCGAGCAGAAGTGGATCAATCCCTACCGTGGCTTCGCCGATGCCGTGTTCAACACGGCCCTCGACTACGAGATCGCCGTGATGAAGCCGATACTCGAGCCGGTGCTGAAGGCCGTGCCGTACCTCGGCGGACGCGAAAGCGCCGAGATCCGTCGCCTGCTGGCGGTTCTCGAGACGGTGCTGCCGATTACCGACATTACTTCCATCCCTGGCGATTCCATCTTGCGAGAGTCTATCGGAGGGTCGTCCTTCGACTATGAGTAGAGAGGCGGGAGCTCGCGTGGAAAAGAAGTGTCGATTGTGATATAATCCAGTTTTAGAAAAGAGAAAAGGAGACAGAAAGATGGTCAAGAGCATTGAGAGAAGGTCGTTCCTGAAGGGGTCGGCGCTTCTGGCGGCGGCGGCGGCGCTGAAGCCGGGGGCGGCGATGATGAAGTCCGAGCAGGCGGCGCACGACAGGTACCACGCGATGAAGATCCCGCGTCCGGAAGGGCTGCTGGACGGAGAGCCGGTCCTGCAGGCGCCGGCGCCCGAATCGATGGGGGTGGCGTTCGCGGTGACGGCGCTCGCGAACGGATTCGTGGAGCTGGCCGAGAACCCGGAGCTGAAGGACGCAAAGCGCTTTATGGCGGACGGGCTTCCGCTCGCCGGCATAGACGACCGCGTGCTGCAGGTTCGCATGACCGGCCTAAAGCCAGGCACGCGCTACTGGTATCGCGCCGGCGCGGCGAAGCTTGAGCATCCGATTGGCTACTGGACGAAGCCTTCGGAGATCGTCTGGAGCGCGGTCCATTCGTTCGTGACGCCTGGCGAGAGCGCGCCGTCGCACTTCGGCATGATGAGCGACACGCACGCCCAGTTCACGCAGATGGCGAGGATCACGAAGAAGTACCGCGAGCTTGGCGTGCCGAGCATGGTGTGGAACGGCGACATCCCGAGCAGCCTCACGAACGTGCGCGAGGACTTCGTGAAGCACTACCTCGTGCCGCCGGAGAACGCGGGGTACGCGGCCGACACGCCGATACTGCTCAACCGCGGCAACCACGACTTCCGAGGGACGGCGGCGAACAGGCTCGGCGAGGTGATGATGCCGCGCCTGCCGACGGAACGCTCGATGCGGGACATCGCGCTCGACCGGAACTTCGCGTTCCGTATGGGCGAGATCGCGCTCATCGGGCTGGACACGGGCGAGGACAAGCCGGACTTCCATCCCGCGAACGGAGGCTTCACGCGCTTCACCACGTATCGCGTGGCGCAGACGGAATGGCTGAAGGACCAGTTCAGCCGCCCGGAGATTGTCACCGCGCCGTACATAGTGGCGTTCGTGCACATCCCGATCGTTGAGCTGTATCCCGGCGCGAATCCGGGCACGATACTCGAGGACTACGCGACGTGGCAGAAGGAGTGCGCCGACATGTGGGGCCCGATCCTCACGGCGAACAAGGCCCAGCTCGTCCTTGCCGGGCACACGCACCGCTACCGCTACGACGCGGCCAAGGACGGGCGCTCGTGGGCGGAGATCATCGGCGGCGGAAGGGGCGCGAAGACGTTCCAGACACTCATCGAGGGAAAGGTCGAGGGCGGCGAACTGGTCGTGCGCGTGCACAACACCGACGCCGGCAAGATCGTGGGCGTGCACCGGTTCAAGCCGCGTGGTTAGCGGAGCGTTGAGCCTGGTTTGAAGTTTCAGGCTTGGGGTTAGCAGTTGGTGGCAGAGGGATTTCCAGATGCGCTCGCCGGGACGGTCGCCGGAATCGTCTACCGCAATGACGAGACTGGTTATTCCGTCCTGCGCGTCACCACGGGTGACGGCGACGGGAAGTTCGGGCTGAAACCGTCGGAGGTCGTCGTTGTGGGGACCTGCGGCGCGGTATGGGAGGGCGAGGACCTCCATGCGGTAGGCGAATGGGTGACCGACAAGGTGCATGGGCGGCAGTTCAAGGCGAAGGAGATAACGTGCGCCACTCCGCATTCCGTTGCCGGGATCGAGCGCTACCTTGCGTCTGGGCTGATAAAGGGCATTGGGCCTGAGTATGCCAAGCGCATTGTCGCCAAGTTCGGCGAAGGCACCATCGAGATGCTCGACCACCACTCCGGACGGCTCCGCGAGGTGCCTGGGATCGGGACGACCCGCGCCGCGCGCATCAAGAAGAGCTGGGAGGCTGAGCGCGGCACGCGCGAGGTGATGATCTTCACGCAAGGCTACGGGATATCCGTGGCGAAGACGGTGAAGATATACAGGCGCTATGGGGCCGATTCGATTGCGATAATCAAGTCCGACCCATACCGCCTTTGCCGCGACATTTGGGGGATAGGGTTTTCCACCGCCGACAAGATTGCGATGTCGGTGGGCATGGCGAAGGATGCGCCGGAGCGTGCGCGGGCGGCAATAGTCCACACGTTGCAGTCCGAGGCCGAGGCGGGAGGGCACTGCTGGACGGCCGAGCCGGAGCTGCTGCTGCATGCGAACGAGCTTGTGGACATACCGGTCGAGCGGCTCGCCGAGGCGCTGAAGGAGGAGGAGATGGCCGGTCGCGTAGTGGCGGAGCATCCTGGCGGCGTTGCGGAGGAGCCGCGCCGGGTGTACCTGCGTGACCTACTGCGCGCGGAGCGGACCGTGGCGTTCAGGGTGCGGAGGCTATTGGACTCGGCGCGTTCGTTCGACCCGATTGATCCGGCGCGCGCAATCGCGTGGTGGGAGGAGAAGACGGGCTTTCGCCTCGCCCCGGCCCAGACGAGCGCAGTGCGCATGTCTCTCCAGAACAAGGTAAGCATCATAACCGGCGGCCCCGGCGTGGGCAAGACGACAATCGTGCGCGCCCTCGTCGACATCTTCGGCGCACGGCGCGACGGGAACGGGCGTCCGCTCCTGAACGTGGTGACGGCGGCGCCGACAGGCAGGGCGGCAAAGCGGCTTTCGGAGGCGACGGGCATGGCTTCGCAGACGCTTCATCGCCTTCTCAAGTACAATCCGCAGACGCGTAAGTTCACGTACAACGCTGAGAACCCGCTCGCGGGGGACGTGTTCGTGTTCGATGAGGCGTCGATGGTGGACATCTACCTGATGGAGAACGTGCTGCTTGCTCTGCCGCCATCGGCCACCTTGATAATCGTGGGTGATACCGACCAGCTCCCGAGCGTGGGTCCAGGGAACGTGCTGCACGATCTTATCGCGTCCGACGCGATCGCGTGTTCCCGCCTGACTGAGATATTCCGCCAGGACAACTCAGGGTTGATCGTGCGCAACGCCCACCGCGTGAACGCCGGCGAAGGCTTCGAGTGCCCAAAAGCGGGGGAGGACAGCGACTTCTACTTCATCCCGCAGAACGATCCGGGGAAGACGCTCTCGTTCGTGCTCGACTTCATGGCGACGCGTATCCCGCGGAAGTTCCGCATGGATCCGATGGAGGACGTGCAGGTGCTTTCGCCGATGCGCAAGAACGCGCTTGGCACGGAGAACCTCAACGCGCTCTTGCAGCGGCGCCTCAATCCGGAAGGCCCGGCCGTGCAGCGCGGGGCTACGCTGTTCAGGAAGGGCGACCGGGTGATGCAGCTCAGGAACAACTACGACAAGGACGTGTTCAACGGAGATGTGGGCTTCATCGCGGAGGCGTACCCGGCCGAACGCAGGCTGGTGGTGACGTTCGATGGCAAGCCGGTGGAGTATGCGTCGGGCGACCTGGACGAACTGGCGCTCGCCTACGCCACTACTATCCACAAATCGCAAGGCAGCGAGTATCCGGCGGTGATCGTGCTGCTGCACAATCAGCACTACATGATGCTGCAGCGCAACCTTCTGTACACGGCGATAACGCGCGGGAGGAAGCTTGTGCTGGTGATCGGCTCGAAGTGGGCCACATCGAAGGCAATCGAGACGAACACGGTGAGAGGGCGGCGTACGTCTCTCGCGGAAAGGATATCCGGCCGCATCCAGCCCCCGACACATGAACGGGTGGTTCCGCCGCAAGATGGGCATCAGGGAAATTGAGGACAAAACCATGGACATAAATCGCTTTGCATTCGCCATCCTATGTGCGCTCGCGCCGTGCCTGTGCGGGTTCGGCAAGCCGCCGTCCACGATGCCGCCGCCCAAGGGGGCGTTGCGCATAAGGCCTTCCGAGGCCAGGCATGTATCGTACGTGAAGTACCGCGACCCGAGCGGATTCTTCTCGGTGGACGTCCCGCGCGGGTGGAGGGTGCGCGTTGGACTGAAGCCGTCCGGGAAGATTGACATCATCAGCTACGCCATCACGGTGTTCGACCCGCGGCGCCCGGAGCGGGAGCTTTACTTCTGCCTAAACGACGCCTTCGGCCTGAAGTCGCTGGATGCGCGCAACTGGTACATAAAGAACTACGGGCCGGCGAACCTCTTCGCGAAGATGCCGGTTGTGGGCGAGCTGTCCACGGCTGGCTTTTTCGCCGCCCTCGGGGCGAGCTGCGGCTATCGCAAGTTCACGGTGCTTGAGCGTCTCGGGAAAACGCCTGTGGGGGGCGAGGCGATAGTCGCCCAGTGCACGTCCGCTTCGTCGGGCCGGACGGTGCAGGGGCTCTACCATGCCGTGGTCTCGGGCATGATGAGCCAGCGCGTGCAACGCAACCCGTTCAATGCGTCGGCCGGGATGATTGACGTGGGCGTAGTGACCGAGTTCACCGTCATTTCGGAGACTGCGCCTCACGAGGAGTTTGTGGAGTGGCTTCCCGTGCTTGACCGCTGCCTCGCTTCGATATCCTTCACGCAGGCCTTCCACCAGCAGCGGCGCGCGGCGTGGGCCCAGGTGATGGGAACGTCCAGGTACATAATGCAGACGGCCGACTCGATAAGGGGCATGATCATGGACAGCTATCGTCGCCGCGAGGCGACCTATGATGTGCTGTCGCAGAAGCGCAGCGATGCCACTTTGGGCTACGAGCGCGTGCAGGATACGCAGACAGGCGAATATTACCGCGCCGAGAACGGGTTCACCGACTGGTACCACGGCACGCGATACCGTCCAGCCCCGGAAAAGGCGGCCTACCTCACCCCGGTCAGCGGTTACATCAACTGGAAGTAAGACGGTGGCGGTTGAAAAAGCAGCCGCGCTGGTGCTGGGGGGAGTCCTCGCGCCAACAATCCCGCTTTTTCGTGCTGCAAATCATACAAATGGCATAACTGCCAAAATATGCGATATATACCCAATCTGTGGGACTTTATGATCGCAAGGCGCCACTGCCTGCCATTGGGCGGGGCGGAACCGAGGCATCCTCACACATGGACGCTGCCGCCAAACGCCTGTCGGGCCACATGGTCTACACGCATAGACACACTCAGTCTACACGCATAGACACACTCAGTCTACACGCATAGACACACCCAGTCTACACGCATAGACACACCCAGTCTACACGCATAGCGGCGAGGCCGGCTACAGGTGAGATACGCAGGTCGTGGCAAGGATATTTCGGCACCATGTACCATGACAGGTTCGTGGTTGAGCGGCGAGACTTCCTGAACGGGATGCAGCTTGCGCCCGACTGGACGATTCCGCTTCCGGGCCCCGATGGCTTGACGTGGGGCAGAACGCAAATCCCCCTTGGCGAAAGACCTTCTGCCAGGTGGCAAAAGGCAAAGTAGGGCTGGGCAACGCCTCTTTTAGGTACCCCTACCACCCCCTGTGAGGTACCCCTATGCACCCTTCCGAGGTACCCCTGACCACCTCTGGGAGGTACCCCTACCACCCCCCTTAGGGGTACCTCGGAAGGTGGCATAGGGGTACCTAAAATTGGAGACAGGGGTACCTGAAAAGGCCGTTGCCCATAGGGATTCTGCTCGTTGGCAGGGGGGATTAGGCGCATCGGCAGGGGGGAGACCGTCTTTTTGCAAGGTGGATAAGCCCAATCGCCCTGCGCCTTTGCGACATTATTAATTTTTTTTGTTGAAATGGTGCGGGAATTATGGTATCTTTCCCGCAACTCAAAAAAGGTCAATTCAAGGAGATGCCAAAATGCAGTTAAAGAGACGTGATTTCGTGAAGAATGGCACCGGTGCGTTCGCCATTGCGGCGGCAGGGCGTGCGATAGGCGACGGTGCGCCGTCAAACCGCGTGAGGGTGGCGATCATGGGCTGCCACGAGAAGGGGCGCGGCAAGCAGCTGCTCAACATATTCACTTCGTATGCCGACGTCGCGACGGTCTGCGACGTGGATTCGCGCGCACGCGATTTCGCCGCCGACTTCGTCCACAACCATCCCAAGCAGGGCGGAATCGTCCCGAAGAAGGAGAAGGACATCCGCAAGGTGCTCGAGGACAAGTCCATCGACGCGATCGTGATCGCGACGCCCGACCACTGGCACGCGCCGGCGGCGAACATGGCGATGAAGGCCGGCAAGGCCGTGTACGTGGAGAAGCCGTGCTCGTACTGTCCGCGCGAGGGCGAGATACTCGTCAAGACGCAGAAGGAGACCGGGATGGTGTTCCAGATGGGCATCCAGCGGCGCTCCACCGTGGAGTTCCAGGCGGCGATCAAGGACATCGAGGCGGGCTGCATCGGGCGGCCGTACTGGGCGAAGTGCTGGTACATGTGCGGGCGCGGGGCGGTGCACCGCAAGCCGGCGCAGGTGCCGGACTGGCTGGACTGGGATCTCTGGCAGGGGCCCGCGCCGAGGCGCGAGTTCCATGAGGACATCGTCCACTACGGCTGGCACTGGTGGAAGCACTGGGGCACCGGCGAGTGCGGCAACAACGCCACGCACTTCGTGGACATCGGGCGCTGGGCGCTTGGCGCGGACTACCCGGAGCGCATCACCTGCGGCGGCGGACTGTTCGGCGACAAGGGCGACTTCGAGTGGTTCGACGTGCAGAACATCACGTACGAGTTCCCGGGAAGGCGGATGATGACGTGGGAGGGCGTATCCATCACGAGCATCAAGCCGTACATGGACTGGGTGACAGGCTGCATACTGTACGGGACCAAGGGCGCGGTGGTGTTCGGCCCGGGAAGCCAGTGCTTCCAGCTCTCCGCCGCGGGGATCACGCGCGAGGAGCGCAAGAAGGGCATCACCGGCAAGGTGGTGAAGGAGTGGAGCCGCAAGTCGATGCTTGAATCCTCCGGCCAGCTGAGCTTCACGAACCCGACCGGAGACCTCGACAAGGGGCACATGGGGAACTTCATCGACGCCGTGCGCGCGCACAACCCGAACACGGTGGCCCCGGCCGACGTGGCGCACAAGTCCACGCTGCTCACGCACCTCGGCAACATCGCCCTGCGCACGGGCGAGACGATCCGCATGGACGCGACGACGGGGCAGCTCGCGAAGGGCTCGCCCGGCGCGGACATGTGGTCGCGAGAGTACGAGAAGGGATGGGAGATGGCATGATGAAAAGCTGGAAGGCAATTGCGGTCTGCGCGACGCTCGCGGGGGCGGCGTTCGCGGATGACGTGAAGGTGGGCATCATCGGCATCGACACCTCGCACGCGTCGGCGTTCGCGGGGCTGCTGAACCGCCCGAACAAGAAGCCGGAGCACGAGGGGTTCAAGGTGGTGGCGGCGTACCAGTGGGGCAGCCGGGACATCAAGTCCTCCATCGACCGCTACCCGCGCTTCCTCAAGGACATGGAGCGCTACGGCGTGGAGATGGTGGACTCCATCCCCGCGCTCCTCGCGAAGGTGGACGCGGTGCTTCTGGAGACGAACGACGGGCGGCTTCACCTTGAGCAGGCGCTCGAGGTGTTCAAGAGCGGAAAGCGCATCTACGTGGACAAGCCCGTAGCGCACACGCTCGTGGACACGCTCAAGATGTTCGACGCCGCGAAGCGCCACAACTGCCCGTTCTTCTCAAGCTCCGCGCTCAGGTACGTGAAGAACGCCCAGGCCGCGCGCGCGGGCGAGTTCGGCAAGATACGGGGCGCGGTGACGTATTCGCCGGGTGGGGTCGAGCCGCACCACTCTCGCTACTACTGGTACGGGATGCACGCGTTCGAGCCGCTGGTCACCATTATGGGGCGCGGCGTGAAGGAGGTCACATGCGTCCCCGGCGGCGGCAACGTGGAGATGGTCACGGGCGTGTGGAAGGACGGCAGGGTGGGGTCCGCCTGGTGCGGCACGCCCTGGTACGGCGGCGTGATCATGTGCGCAGACCGCAAGATGGGCGACCGCGGCATGGTGCAGATGGGCGGCTACGAAGGCTACGAGAAGTTGCTCCAGCACATACTCGAGTTCTTCCGCACAGGCAAGGTGCCGATCGACCCCGAGGAGACGATCGAGCTGTTCGCGTTCATGGAGGCGGCGGCGCAGTCGTACGACAAGGGCGGCGAGAAGGTGTCCGTAGCGGACGTGCTCGCCAAGGCCAAGGCCGAAGCGGGGCTGTAAGGTGGAGGGTTGAAGGGATGATTCGCCCCGTGCCTCCCTGGCTTGGCTTTTTGCTTGCCCTGGCTGCGTCCATGCCCGTGGGCGGCGCAACGCGCACGTGGACGGGCGCGGACGTCGCGAACAACCCTTCCTGGTCGAACGGCGGCAACTGGCAGGGCGGCATTGCGCCAGTGGCGGGCGACACCGCCAAGTTCGCGAACGACGCCGGCGAGATCGAGGTCGCCGCCGGCGACCTGGAGCTCTTCAAGTCGCTGCCGACGATCACGGGCGTGAGCTTCAGCTCCACCACGCGCATCGTGATGCTCGCATCGGGCGACATCACGCTCACCAACGCGATGGCGGACGTTTGGTTCGTGAACAGGGGCGGCGCGAACGTGACGCTCTCGAAGTGCGGCGACAAGACGTACCAGTACTGCAACTTCATCGTGGAGAACGGTTCGCTGGCGCTGACGGTGGAGCCGCTGACCGTGGCCTCCTACTACAACTTCGGCAACATCGCCGTCTCTAACGGCGCCACGCTGTACCTTGCACATGCGGCCGGCAAGACCCCCATCACGTGCCCATGCTCGCTGAACAGCGAGGGCGTGGTGTCGACGTACGTGCCGGGAGTGCGCGGCGGAATCCGGATATCCGGCAACAACGGCGCGCCGCCATCGCTGATCCGCGGAACGATGCAGGGGGAGATCGACCTGCAGCCGCACGCGACGAACGTGTACCTGCTTGGGTCTGCGCACACGTTTACGGGGTCCGTGAGGCCATGGACGTACAACGGCAAGACGGAGAAGAGCATGCTCGGCATAGAGACGCTCGGCATGAGGAGCGACCCGTCGTCGTCGGTAGGGACGGTCGGAAGCCTCGCGTTCCTGTACAACGGCTCGCGGTACCTGTACCTCGGCGGCGGCGAGACCACGGACCGGCAGATCAACTGGGTGATCAGCTGGTACGACTACAGCCCGTACCATGAGCCGGAGTTCGACGCCGGCGCGACCGGCGGCGTGACGTTCACCGGCAAGTGGACTACCCACAGCACGGGCAGCACGACCAAGACGCCACACACCACTCTCGTGCTTTCAGGCTCGAACACGGTTCCGTGCGTGGTGGCCTGCCAGATAGACACGCTCGCTTCTGCCGGCGACACGACGCGCACGGTATATATCACGAAGCGCGGCACCGGAACGTGGAGGTTCAACAGCCACGCCTCCAGGAAGAACACCGGCGTGATCGCCGTGGAGGAGGGTACGCTGCAGTTCGAGTCCATCGCCGAGAAGGGCGAGGTGTGCTCGCTCGGGCTTGCGACGGACCTGTACGAGAAGCATTTCGGCAACAGCGAAGACGGGGTGGCGGTGGACTACGCGCTGCTTCTCGGCACGACGAACGCGCAAGGCGCCGCCGCGACGGAGGGCGTGCTCGATTACGTGGGCGAGGGCGAGGCGATTTGCTCCACGCGGCCCATCGCGCTCCTCGGCAACGGCAGGCTGCGCGCGTCCGGCGGCAGAATCGATTTCGGCGGAGTGTCGGCGGCGACAGCGGGGGAGAAGACGTTTGCGCTCGACGGAACGAACGCGTTCGTCAACGTGCTGCAGGGCGTGTCGGACGGCGCGGGCGTGGTCTCCATCGCGAAGGACGGCACCAACACGTGGAAGCTCGCGGGGAGCCTGGAGTTCGGCGGCGACATCGCGGTGAACGGCGGCACGCTTGAGGTGCTCGGCACGGGGCAGCAGTACACGTGGTTCAGGTTCAACTCGTACGAGGTGCATGCGACACGCTTCGGCGACATGGAGCAGAAATACCGATACCAGCACAAGTTCGACGAGTTCTCGCTGTTCGACGCAGACGGCGTGCGGCAGAACGTGGGCTTCACCTATCCCGCCGACTGCTATGAGGTGCAGGGATACTACGACGTGACCGGCGACTCCGCCGAGATCGAGCCCGGCACGATGGGCCCTGGCAGGACGGGGAAATGGTGGTTCTACGCGAATGCGAGCTACGGCCTCAAGAAGCTGACGGACAAGAGCACCTCCGGCGGCAACACGTTCATCGGCTGGTACTGGGATGCGAGCAGCGCGACCGACGCATCGTCCATCGACCATCCCGAGCACAGGCTTACGTTCGTCACGCGGCTCACGAACGGCACGCCCGAGATTGCGCGGTACGACTTCTGTTCGTCGTCCATGAACGCCGCGTCGGTGTCGAACTGCCCGAGCACCTTCTCGCTGGAGGGGTCGTTCGACGGCGCCTCGTGGACGTTGCTCCATACGGTGACGAACAATCCTGTCAATTCGGGCGGTGGACGCTGGGTTTCTGACGACACGCCGTTCAACACGAAGTACACGAACATCGGTTTCCGGGTGGCCGGGCACGTGACCGCGCCGATGCCGCTCACGCGCGTGAGGTCGGTGCGGGTGGCCGCTGGCGCGACGTTGCGTGCGTCGGGCGAGGTGGCGCCGATACGCGGGCTCGTGGTGGACGCGAACGGGGCAGGCACGATAGACGGCTTCTCCTTCTCGGACGCCGACGGGTGCACGCTGAACGTGCTGAACGCCGGCCGGTTCACCAGCCTTGCGCTGCCTGGCGCATACCTGAACGTGTCGGGGCTCGAGAACGTGTCAAGTTGGGACCTGCGGCTTGACGGCAATAGCAAGGCGTCCGTGAGGGCGGTTGTCGTGGGCGGCGAACTGCACCTTGTTCGCAAGGGCACGATATACCTCATTCGGTAAGGCTAACGGATGAGAAGTTCCATAGGATCGGATTTCGCTCTTGATCGGACATTTGGCGGTCCACTCACGGATCAGCTCGTCGAGCGGCTCAAGGCCGCAATCGTCAAAGGACGGTACCGGCCTGGCGACGTGTTGCCGGGCATCCTCGAGCTTGCGGCAGCGGCGGATGTCAGCGAGAAGGTTGCACGCATGGCGCTCCGCCGCCTTTCCGGCGAGGGATGGATCCGCACGCGGCGGCATGTCGGATCGGTCGTGCTGGCGCGGACGGGCACCGTCGTCCGCTGGCGCGTGCTCTTCTTCTCGCATAATCCCTACTTCTGCTACTACACAGACCGGGTGATTTCAGAACTGCGGACGAGGCTCCTTCACGAGAAGGGGGGCGTCTCCACCATCGCGATTAGCAGATGCCGCGGAAAAAACAGCTATCTTCAGCTTGAGGAACTGTTGAAGGAACGGTGGGACCTGATTCTGGAGAACGGCATGGACGCGACGTCGCGGAAGATGATCGAGGATGCCGGCTGGCCGTTTGTGGTCATCGACTACGATACGCAGACCGCCCCGTCAGATGCGGCGAACTGCGTTGGACTCGTCAAGTTCTCCAGCGGTCTGGCTGCAAAGGACTTCATCCTCGCCTGCGCCCGCCGCAATGTCCATTCCGTCGTGCAGCTGCAATGCAATCTTGCTGCGTTTGACGTGGCGGAGCGGCTGCGCATCATGGGCGTGGAGGTGCGGACGGAACGCACATCGGCCGGTCTTGACCCGGAGGGCGTGGCGAAGGAGGCGTACGCGATCATCGCCGGATGGTTCAGGAACGGAAAGCCGCGTCTGCCGGATGTCATATTGTTTACGGACGACTATCTGGCGCAGGGTGGACTGCTTGCGTTGCGCAAGCATGGAGTCCGCATCCCGGAGGACGTATCCATCGCGTCTTTCGTGAACAAGGGACACCTCCCGATATGGGATCAGTCGCTCACAAGGCTTGAGATGGATCCCATAGCCCATGGCGCATCGCTTGCGAAAGCCGTGCGCGCATATCTGCACGGGAAGTCGTTTCCCGATGGGATTGTCCTTGGAACGGTCTGGAAGGCTGGCGACACGTTTTGAGATAACGTACCTTTAACGTACCTTGGTGCGGTTCCCGCTTGCATGGGCTGTGCGGGTGTGCTACCATTTCCCGCGATGAGAAGGTTCAGAATCGGTGTTTGGCCTCTTGCGGTTGTGTGCGCGGCGCTGTGCGGAAGCGTCGCTGCCACGCCATTCTCCGTGTTGCTGCCTGCCGAGCCGAAGCCGTGGGAGCGCACGGCGGCGAAGGAGTTGGAGACGTGGCTTTCGCAGGCGGCGAAGGGCGGCGAAGTGTCGGTGGGCGGACATGACGCGGCAGTCTTTCATGTCGGTGACACGGAGTTTGCAAAGGCGAGGGGGCTTGCCGGGCTTGAGGACGAGAGATGGGTGGTCCGTTCCTTCGGTGGCAATGTGGTGCTGAACGGTGGCGGTTCGCATGGCGCGATCTACGCCGTGAGCCACTTCCTTGAAGACTTTGTCGGCGTCCGTTTCTGGAACGAAGAGGTGTTTTTCTAGGCTAATTTTTGCATCCCAAAATGACGGTAAAATGACGGTATTTTGGACTTTGAAAAAAGTGAATTTTTTTTCGCCTAACCCATTGACAGGTGGAAGCACCTTGTGATACCATACGCATCCGTAAGGGGCAATGGTGCTTCTTGCGAAACAAGGAGACAAAGACAGATGGCAAACATGGGAAAGGTTTCGAAGGCGAAAATCAACCTTCGCATTGACCTGCACTTGTGTCGTGCGGTTGAAAAGAAATTCAGCCACATTGACGATGACAACAAAAGCATTGCGTACATTCGCGCTTTTGAAGAGGCTACACGAGACGTGATCCTCGATGAAGAGGATTACCGGATCATAATTGTACAGATCCGCGAAAACGAACTCAAGAGAAAGAGAGGCAAGTAATGACGCTTCAGATAATTTTCAAGGATGCCAAAAGGTACGCTTGCATACGCCGGAAGATCGAAAAGATTGCGCAGCGTTTAAAAATCACATTCGATGAAGCTGCAATCTTGTGCCTGAAAGGTGCTTCCACCCAAGTCGGCATGATTGGAATCACCGCGAAAAAGCGCGTTTTTTTGATACCGAAAGGTGGAAGCACCCGTGGAAAGGCGGTGAAGTGATGGAGTTCATCTTGATCGGTTTCATGTGGTTCGGAATCGGCGTGTATGCCGGAATCCACATCGCGGAGAGCCGCCGGAAAGGAGGCGAGGAATGAGCAGGAAACGCACAGGTGGTATCGGTCGCGAGGGGTCGCGACCCTCCCGGGGAAAGGGTGTGCGCAAGCTGTCAGCAACCTGTTCGCGGGATGTTGACAAGTCCGAAAATCGGCGCCCCAGTTCATCGCCCTCGCGCGCGCGTGAAAATACCCCTACGTACCCTACGTCGGTATCTAAAGATACCAGTAATAGCACCGTACGGTTAACGGGCGCGCCCGCGCGTACGCACGCGAAGGGCGAGAGGCGCGGCGGCAATCCGTCATACAGGAGCTGGCGCCGCAAGAAGTTCGGCGGCGACTTCGACCCGATCGCCGTTGCCGTTGACGAGGCGGTGCGCGCGTTCAGCCGTAAGGACCCGGAGCGCGACCGCGCCGTGTGGCTGAGTGTCGCCAACCAGATCGGAGAGGGCGCATTCCGGGCAAAGATGCGGCAGATGCAAGCGCAGATCGAACAGTCAAGAGAAGCCTGCGCGCCGATCCAAAACAAGGCGGCTTACTTTCAGGGCCTCTTGAACCGGTACACCGAGCATCACACCGACAGCACGAAAGGAGCATCATGTACACAGTAGCGATTGCAATCAGCCATGAAGACATGAAAACTGTCTATGACACCCTCAACGGAAGGATTAGCTACGGCTATTTCACCTCAATGAAAGAGCAGACCGAAAGGGCAAAAGAGATTATCATGGAAATTTGGACCATTGCCACAAGTCACGATTACGCACTTGTGACCGGCAGGGACGACAACAACACCTAAAAAGGAGCAAGCATGAACGAAGCGATAGAGTGGGCGGCGTACATCGCGCAGGTGAACGCCATCGAGACGGCAAAGGCACTCGCCGCGCAACGCGCGGAAGAGGCCGCAAAGGAAGGAGGCGAGGGATGATAGAGAGCGAAATAGCGAAAAAACTCGCCGAGCATAAGAGGTGGCTTGAAAGCTACGGTCAAAACGGGGAGCGCGCGGTTTTTCGGTACGAGGATTTGCGGGGCGCGGACTTGCGGTACGAGGATTTGCGTGGCGCGGACTTTCAGGGCGCGGATTTGCGGTTCGCGGATTTGACGCACGCGGTTTTGACGCACGCGGTTTTTCGGGAAGCGAATTTGATGCAAGCGGACTTGACGCGCGCGGATTTGCGGAAAGCGGATATGTGGAAAGCGGATTTGCGGGGCGCGGATTTGCGGTTCGCGGATTTGACGCGCGCGGATTTGCGGAAAGCGGATTTGCGGGAAGCGAATTTGGACTTCTCCTGCCTGCCCCTTTGGTGCGGCTCGCTTGACGTCAAGATCGATGTACGAATCGCCGAACAGTTGATGTACCACGCGTTATGTGCGATGAAGAGCGTGAAGGGTGACGCGTATGTGGAGGCGGTGCTTGCGAACAAGGATTGCATTCGCCTTGCCAACCGCTTTCATCGTGTAGATGAGTGCGGGAAGATTAAAAAGCCTGCCAAGTCGAAGGAAGGAGGCGAGGAATGAGCGAGAGAGAATGCAAAATCCCACCGGGCGCTCCGTCGGCAAAACAGCTTTGGCAAGAGCTGATGGATATGTCCTTCAGCAACAGGCTGAAAGGCAACGAAAGGACGGCGGCGTTCCTGAAAGATGTCGCCACAAAGATCGAGTCGGCGGTGCTGTCAGATACTCTCGTCGTTAGGCTCTTCGTCAGCGACGCAATTCATATGTACATGGAGCTGTACCGATTTGCGGCGACCGAAGATGACGAGAGACTTCTGAAGTACAAAGCCAACGTCGCCAACAGTTGGCTGGAGTCCAACTTCTGGCCGACAGTACCGCTGACTTGGTGCAAGGAGAAGGAGCCGCTTGTATGAGAAGGTCAATCCCGATTTCTACAGCACTCACGATGCTTGACGACGGAGACAAGTCGCACTTGTTCACTGACGGCGGCAAAGGTGCGAAAGACATCATCGACCACATAGACGGAGAGGACGAATGGACGTACGATCAGAGACGGCGCTATCTCGCGGCGAGGGAAAAGGTTCGTCGGCAGATGCCGTGGTGCCTGACAACGTTCGCGCAGATAATCCAGAACGGGAGCGAACGGCAAACGAGCATAATGAACTTAGCGCTGATGAAGTACCGCCAACGTGGGAAGACGCAAAAAAGGAGTATTACCGTCACCGGAGGCAGCTCTTGCATCTCTTCGGCGTGCACGAATCTGTCGGCAAGTCCAAGCACTCCGAAGGGGTGAAAAAGGGCGAGAATCCACACGCGGCAAAAAAAAGTTAAATTTGTTGTAAAACGCCCTATTCATGCGGGTGCGGACGATGTTCCGCACCCGCTTTTTTGTCGTTTTGGTGTCCCTATGTTGGTGTTTTGGTGACAAGATGTGAGGGGACGTGTTTTTCGCGGTGCGTCTGCGGGCCGAGGTGGCCGAGAATGTTCCGCGACACGATCCCCGCAAGCAAACAACAAACCAACCAACAAGGAACAGGAAATGAGCAAGAAACGCAATTCACCATATGTCGATTGCGACATAGACTGGGACAACGAGTGCGAAATCAAGATCAAGCGCGGCGGCGGAGGTGGTGCGCTCCACAGGATGATACCTACTCGCGGCGTCGTCACGATTGACGCGACCGCAATCTTGGATTCGGTCAAGGAGCAGATGCGCAAGGGATACGACGTGCGGCTGACGTGCGGCGGCGAGGAGGCCGTGAGGTTCTTCCCGTTCGCCTCGGCAGACTGCAAGAGCATCCTCGTCCGCATACAGCCTCTCGGCTCGGCGGCGGACTGGCTGAAGGACAAGAAGATCACCGTGAAGCATTGCGGCGAGAAGAAGTCCAGCAGAGAGGTCGACGAGCTGTACCGCGAGGCGAGGTTGAAGGACCACAGGGCCCCCGACTACGTCACGCCCGACACGATGGTGACTTGCCCGAACTGCTCGTACCAGTTCCGCGTTGGAAGGCCGAACAAGGAGTAAGAAACAAGATGACAGCGAAAGAACTGAATGATATCATCGAGGAATACGTCGGGCCTGACTTTAAGGCTCCGTATCCCCTGACGAGCAACGCGAAGTACCGCGAAGCCGTGCCGGTTGTGGTGAAGCTTGCGCTTGCGAAGGCGAAAGCGTATGACTGGGCGCGGAAGATCGGCCAAGTGTACGAAGCGCTCAACAACGCCGCAGGCGTTTACGCGCTCCAGGAGCCGGAAGCGCTCGACGAGCCGCTTACCGAGATACGCTCCGGCGTGTTCAACTCGGTCGTGGAGATCGACGGCGTGGACTACCGCTTTACGAAGTCGGTTGGCGACCCGAAGCGCATTGACGAAGCCGCCATCACGCAGGCGTTCATGGGCGGTCTGCCGTCCACGTGGACGAAGCCGCGAACCGGCGTTGAGCTTGACAAGTCGTTTCTGCGCACTCTCACGGCGGCGCAGCTTAGGGCCAAGGGGCTTTGTCTGCCCGACAAGTACACTTGGACCGAAGACTTGTAGCGTCAGCCCCCCAGGGGTAAGCGCGTCAGCCCCCCAGGGGTAAGCGCGTCAGCCCCCCAGGTGCAAGCGCGTCTCCCCCCCAGGGGTAAGCGCGTCTCCCCCCCAGGGGCAAGCGCGTCTCCCCCCCAGGGGTAATCGCGTCTCCCCCCCAGGGGGGTAAAAATTTCGGCGGCGAGAGGGTTTTCAAGTCTCCCTTTACCTCTCGCCGCCTCTTATCCGCAAATGGAGGCATGTCAAAGGGAAACAGGAAGTGAACAGGACATGGCAGACAAGCCAGTCATGCTGTACACGGTGCGTCAGCAGACGAACCGTGCAACCGGTGGTGTGTTATACGTACCGGCGATAGTGGAGCGCGCAGATAGCGTTTCGCTTGAGGAAATCGTATCCAAAGCCATAGATCGCGGGCTTATCGTCGCGATCAAGCCGAACGCCGCAAAGGGCGTTGCGGACGGCGTCGCCCGCCAGATGCTCGAGGAGTTCAAGCAGGGCAACGGCGTCAAGTTCGGCGACTACTTCTACGCCCGCCTGTACCTCGACGGCACGACCGACGGCAACGGAACGCTTGTTGCCGACAGGAACGGCATCAACGTGCGGCTCTACAAGGGCGACGGCTTCAAGCTGAAGCTCGCCGACTTCTCGTGGAGCAACGTGGATTCCGGCAACATCCCCGCCGTGGATTACGCCATCTCCGACGCCGACGGCGCCCTGCGGAGCATGCTTATCCCGGGCGAGACGGTTCTCCTCAACGGAACGAACCTCTTCGCCGAGGACGATGACTCTCAGGCGGTGGAGTTTGTGGAGGTGCTTCCCGAGGGATCGACCGACACGCCCGAGACGGCTACCGTCACGGAGTTCATCGCGGCTGGCCCGAACCTTCTTTCGTTCGCGCTGCCTAACACCCTGACGGCAGGCAAGGCGTTCACGGTCCAGGCGAAGCGCACGAGGGGTGCGACCACGTTTGTCTCGAACAAGCGCGGCTGCTCCATTGTGTCCGAGGGTTAAGGAGGTATCGACATGAGTGCAAGACTTAACTATACCGTGCGTATGGCCACCGCTCCGGGCGAGACCGTTGCGAAGGCTGTGCCCGTGCTCGTCGACCGCAAGGCTCCCGTGTCTCTCACGCGGGTTGTCGAGAATGCGATTGACCGCGGCCTAATCGTGGGTCCCAAGCCTTCCGCCGCCGAGGAGATCGCCCGCGGCATCGCGGAGCAGATCTACAAGGAGTTCCAGGACGGCAACGGGATCGCCTTCGGCAAGTACTTCTACGGCCGCCTCTACCTTGAAGGCACCGTTGACCCGAACGGCAACCTGACGAAGGCGAACAAGGTGAACGCGCGCCTGATGAAGGGCGAGGACTTCAACCTTGGGCTTGATGACTTCTCGTTCTCCTTCGAGGGCGCGGACAATCAGCCGAAGATCGACTGGCTGCTTCCTACGGGACAGGGCGACGCTCCTATTCGCAACGAGCTGGTTTCCGGCTCTGCGGTGAGCGTCCTCGGCCGCTTCCTTCACCTTGACGGCGACACCGACCGCGTGGTGTTCAAGGAGATCGGCGGCGAGGCGTCCGTGACGGTTGACACGTTCACGGCGGCGGGTCCCGATTGCCTGTCGTTCGCGTGGCCGTCGGCGCTTGTGGCCGGCAAGTCCTACGAGGTGACGGTGTACCGCACCGCCGAGGACGAGACCGAGCGCGCGTCCAACGCGAAGCGCGTCACGGTGAAGGCTGGCGCCGCGCCTACGGGCCCGGAGCTGACTGGCGTCCACGCGCCCGGCATCGAGTCGCCGATGATCCGCGTTGAGAGCAGCGTCTGGTTCGACGGCACCGGCCTTGACGGCTGGACTGCGGGCCGCGACTCCATCTGGTGCAAGAACAACCGCGCCGAGGAGGCCGAGTTCGTGCGCCTTGACGGCGACGGCACCGGCGCTGCGGTCGAGTTCGACGGCGGCATGCTGAAGGCTGACGAGGGCGCGTGGAGCGTTCTCACCGACCTCGGCATCGTCGAGGGCAGCGAGGTGCGCTTCAAGGTGACCATCAACGGCCAGTCCGCCGAGATCGTCGCCACCGTCGCCGAGGCGTAAGCCTTAATCGCGACTGCGCACGCAAGGCGCGCTTCTTTTCACCTGCCACAATTCATGAGTGGGAGACGTTGAAACGAAGCGCGCCGAGCGTGCCTTTTCCCGTTTTTAACTGGAGATTATTATGAAGAAGATTCTTGAATGGCTCAAGGCGCTGCCTTGGGCAAAGGCGGCAAAGGCCGCTTTGCAGATAATCGTACCGGCGGCGGTTGGTTCCGGCGCGGCGATTCTCGCTGGATGCTCTGACTTGCGGCCATCGGCAAAGACGCAGACGATGAGCCTCTACGCAATCGGCATTCCCGGCATCGCGGTTGTCACGCAGTCCACTCAGGATGCCGACAACCGAGGCGACGACGAGAACAAGCCGACGCAAGCCAATCCCGTCACCGTCGAAGTGCCGATCAAGTAGAATGTAAAATGTAAAATGTAAAATGGAAAATGTAAAGTCGAGAGTGCGGAGGAGCGCATTATCGTGGCGCACGCCAATGACGTTTGCGTGAACACGGGGGCTTCAGACAGGCAGGTGTTTCTCGTGAATGCGACGGGCGGAAAGGGGTTGCTAGCAGAGTTTGCGGCGGATGCCCGTGTCGAGTTCTTCGATGTGTTCGGCAAACCGGCAGGATCTGCATCCGTGGCCAAGGGCATCTGCCGACTCAATGTCCCAGCCTCTGGATTCGCGAAGGTGGCCTGGTGAGTGTAAAATGTAAAGTTAAGAGTGTAGGAGTTGGGAGTGGAGGAGTTGACTCACCCAGCGG
Source organism: Eggerthellaceae bacterium (assembly GCA_017432445.1). Lineage (GTDB taxonomy): Bacteria > Actinomycetota > Coriobacteriia > Coriobacteriales > Eggerthellaceae > UBA9715. The sequence continues at coordinate 22,994 of JAFRJC010000001.1, forward strand.
TCACGCAGGACGCGTGACCCTACCTACACTTTACATTCGTTTTGTGGTATAATTCGCGGCTGAAAGGGAGAAGAGATGGACTTGACGGCAAAGAGAAGAGATTTCCTGAAGGGCGCGGCGGTGGCGGCAAGCTTTCTGCCGAGCTTCAGCATTTTGGGCGACGACGCGAAGAAGCTGCCGGCGGACAAGCAGCCGATCGGTCCGGACGACGCAACGATCAACGTGGCGATGATCGGCTGGGGCGCGGAGGGGCGCGTGCTGTCGGCCTCGATCGCGCGCATCCCCGGCGTGCGCGTGCGGGCGGTGTGCGACATCTGGAAGTTCCAGTGCCAGCAGGCGAAGGCGTTCTTCAAGGGCTACGGCATGGAGATCAACACCTACGAAGACTACCGCGAGATGCTCGACAAGGAGGACAAGAACATCGATGCGGTCGTCGTCGCGACGCCGGACTGGATGCACTGCGAGCACACCTGCTACTGCCTGCGCAAGGGCAAGCACGTCTATTGCGAGAAGGAGATGAGCAACAAGCTCGAGGAGGCGGCGGAGATGTGCCGTGTGCAGAAGGAGACAGGCAAGCTTCTGCAGATCGGTCACCAGCGGCGCTCCAATCCGCGCTACCGCCACTGCTTCGAGCATGTGGTGCCGGAGATGCTGGGGCGCGTGACAACGGCCTATGCGCAGTGGAACCGCACGCTTGCGCCGTTCTTCTCGGTGAAGCGTCCGCCGAAGCAGGCGATCCTCACGAAGTACGGATACGAGAACGCGGAGCAGTATCTCAACTGGCGCTGGTTCCACAAGTACGGCGGCGGCTCGATGGTGGATCTCGGCTCGCACCAGATCGACCTTTTCTTCTGGGCGTGGGGCGTGCCGCCGACGAGCGTGACGGCGATCGGCGGGCGCGATGCGTTCACACCGCGCCGGCAGACGTACGACCGCGTGTACTGCATCTACGAGTTCAAGATGCCGGACGGCACGAAGAACGAGGCGGTGTACCAGGTGATCTCCTCGAACGCGCGCGGCGGGTTCTACGAGCAGTTCATGGGCACGAACGCCGCCCTCACCATCGCCGAGATATCGGCGCGCGGCAACACGGTGCAGCGCGAGCTGCGCGAGGGCGGCTATTCCGACGCCGAATGGCAGACGTTCATCGACAAGGGCTGGATACTCCCGACCGAGGGCGACAAGATCAAGAAGGAGGTCACGAAGGACATCGCGGTGGATACGCGCATCTCCGCGCAGGCGACGGGCAACCCGCTCGCCGTGGAGATGAACAAGCCCGCGCACATGCCGCATCTTGAGAACTTCTTCGCGGCCTGCCGCCACGGCGAGAAGCTCAACTGCCCGGCAGAGCTTGCGTACGAATCCGCCGTCGCGGTGCTGGCGGCGAACGTCGCGGCCGACACGCACCAGACGCACTACTTCAAGCCCGAGGACTTCAAGGTGCCACCGAGGAAGGGATAGCGGCTGGTTTGAAGCCACGGAATACACGGAAAGTCTTGTGGAGTCTAAGGAAAGGGAAAGAGAAATGGGCAATATCCATCGAAGAGCAGTGGTAGGGGCGCGCGTGGCGGTGCCGATCATGCTTTGTGCGCTGGCGATCTCGGCGGTGGCTGAGTACAGGGAGCGCAAGCCGGAGGACAAGGCGAAGCGCATCGCGCTTATCGCGCCTGTCGCCGACGGCGAACTGCGGGTCCGGCCTACGTTCAACTCTGCAGGCGTTTGCTGGGGCGCGGCGAAGGCGATCGACGGGTTCAAGGTGGAATACCGGAAGGATCCGCGGTACGCGAAGGCGGGCGAGAGCGCGTGGAAGGAGGCGACGGCGTTCGAGTACTTCCCGGAGACCAAGGACTACCGCGGCTCGCTCTTCTACCTGGACGAGGACAGCCTCTACGAGCTGAAGCTCTCGGCGTGCGGACGCACGTTCGCGACGTCGTCCTTCCGCACGTGGGCGAGCAACGTGCCCGTGGCGCGGACCGTCATGCTCGATCCCGCGACGTTCAAGGCGCCGATGAAGGTGACCGAGAAGGGGACGAAGGACGGCTGGATACGCTACACGGTTAAGGGCGGCGCGACGCTGAACGTACCGAACGCGGCGCCGGCGTTCGTCGTCGAGGGCGCTGAGTACGTGCTGTTCGACGACATGACGATACGCGGATGCGCGGAGTCGCGCAACGTGTTCACCCTGAACGGGGCGAAGTATGTGCGCATCCGCAACTGCGACATCGCGGGCTGGGGGCGCAAGGGCATCCCAGACTTCAGCGAGCGCGCGGGCGGCAAGCTGCGCGAGGTCAACCCGCGCGGCAAGAAGGTCGGCATCATCAACTGGGACGCCGCGATCGTGATCAGCCGCGGCTGCGAAGGGTGCGTGGTGGAGCGCTGCTGGATTCACGACCCGATCTCGACGGCGAACAGCTGGTTCTACTCGCATCCGGCGGGGCCGCAGGCGGTGGGCGCGTCGCAGCCGGACCACTCGACGGTGATCCGATACAACGACTTCATCGGCTCCGACCAGCACCGGTACAACGACGCCGTGGAGTCTGGCGGCAACTTCATCGAGAACGGTGGGCTCAACCGCGACGCCGACGTGTACGGGAACTTCATGATCTTCTGCAACGACGACTGCATTGAGCTTGACGGCGGGCAGCAGAACGTGCGCTGCTTCCAGAACCGCTTCGAGCAGGCAGTCTCGGGCGTCTCGATCCAGGGATGCATGGTGGGGCCGTCCTACACCTTCGACAACGTGTTCACGGGCGGCGGCGACAGTATGGGCTTCGCGTACCCGCTCATCAAGACGAGCGGCATCTCGCTGTTCGGCGACGAGGCGTGCGCGTACATCACGGGGAACGAGTTCTGGAACTCAGTGGGCGGCGCGAACCCGTCCGAGACGATCAACGTGCAGGAGCCTGCGATATGGTATCGCCTGTTCGACAACCGCTTCGAGGGAAAGATACACTTCAACGGTGTAGAGCGCTCGCCGAAGTCCGTGGAAAGGGGAACGGTGAAGGGCGTCACCGTGCCGCGCGAGGGGGCGATCGCGCTGCCGTACAGGCCGGCAAAGTTCACCATCGACCGGGGCATGATCGAGGGCGTGAAGTTCGAGAAGGGAGTCCTCTCGCAGCCGACCGTCAAGTTCACCGCGACGGCTGGGGACGAAGACGTGCAGTTCAAGGTGGCGAAGAACGACGTGTTCGACTGGTTCGAGGTCCAGCCGGCCGCCGGCGTGCTGAAGCGCGGCACGAGGACGACGTTCACCGTGAAGTTCATCCCGGAGCGCCTGAAGGACCGCCACTACTACCGCGGCGCGTTCCTCGTGCGCACGCCGGAAGGGCTCTCGCGCCCGGTGTCGGTGTACGTGGCGACGGACTTCGTCTGTCCGTTCAAGCCTGATACGGGCGATGCGGTGGCGGTGTACGTGGATGCGTTCAAGCCGGTCTCCGGCACGCTCCCAGCGATTGCGGACGCGCCCGATGCGCAGGGAGGGAAGGTGGTCTCGCTCAAGTCTGGGTTCGGGAAGAAGAACGAGGTTACGTACTCGTTTGATCTCCCCAAGGACGGCCGCTACTTCATCCTCCTGCGCGGGCGCGCCGAGACCAACTGGAGCGCGAACGGGCGCATCGACGACCTGGAGTGGTCGCGGCTCAACTGCACGGCCCGGCGGTTCATGAGCTGGGTGCCGGTCTCACTGCCTTCGTACTGCGGGCACGACGTGCGGGTGAGCGGCTTCAACCTCAAAGCCGGCCGGCACACGTTCTCGATGCGCGGCACCGGGCTGCGCCCCTACGCATACGAGGGGCTGGTGGTCACCGACAACCCCGGGCTGTTCGATCCGCGCTGACCACTTGAAAAATAACGCGGATTGTGGTATATTTCAAAATCGTTTTGAGAAGAAAGGCAACATACTATGGCGAATGACGCATTGGCGCAGAAGGCGCAGAACTTCACGAATCGCGGAAGACAGGCGATGGAAGGCCGCAAGTTCGACCTCGCGGTGGAGATGTTCATGCAGGCACTGTCTTACGTCCCGGACGCGCTGGAGACGCGCAGGATGCTGCGCGCGGCGCAGATTGCGAAGTTCAAGAGCAATCCGCCGAGCGGCCTTGCGCTGAAGATGCAAGGCATGGGAAGCTACTTTGCGCGCCAAAAGGTGCTGGGCCTCGCGAAGAAAGGACAGGGCGTGGAGGCCATGGCCGAGGCGGAGAAGCTGATGATGCAGAACCCGCTCGACCCGAACAACATCGAGTGCGCGGTGAAGGCGGCCGAGGCGGCGGGCAAGCCAGAGGCGGCGGCGATCACGATCGAGGCTGCCTACGAATGCGGCAACAACGACCCCGCTCTTCTGGAGCGCATCGCGACCTACTACACGATCGCCAAGCGGTACGATAAGGCGCGCGACGCCTATTCGAAGCTCATCGCTCTCAGGCCCGGCGACCAGCGCATTCTCCAGCTCCTGAAGAACACCGAGGCGCAGGCCACGATGTCGGCGGGCTGGAACGATGCCGTCGGCAAGAAGGGCGGCTATCAGAAAATACTTGCGAACGAGGAGCAGGCGAAGAAGCTCGACCAGGCGAACAAGGCTATGGTCGTGGGCGACGATGCCAATGCGCTCATCGCCGAGAAGATCGCCCAGATCGAGAAGGAGCCGGGCAACCTTAACTTCTACCGCGCCCTCGCGCGCCTCTACTCGCAGAACAAGCGCTTCGGCGAGGCCATCGCGACGCTCGAGAAGGCGGTTTCGATCAACAGTTCCGACCCGGAGCTTGACCGCATGCTCTCATCCACGCGCATAGCCGACTACGAGTATCGCATCGAACAGCTCAAGGCGGCGGGCAAGACGGCCGAGGCCGACGAGCTCGAAGCCGAGAAGAACCAGTTCGTGTTCGACGACCTCGCCGACCGCGTGGCGCGCTACCCGAACGACCTGCACCTGCACTTCGAGCTTGGCCTGCAGTACTTCACCTACGAGTATTTCGATGATGCCATCCAGCACTTCCAGCTTTCGCAGAAGAGCCCGAAGGATCGTCTTGAGTCGCTCTACTACCTTGCCATGTGCTTTGTCAAGCAGGGGCAGCTCGACATGGGCGTGATGCAGCTGGAGACCGCGCGCGACCAGATCCCCACGATGGACGAGCTCAAGAAGAAGATCGTCTATCAGCTTGGCCTCTGCGCCGAGCAGGCGGGCGACCTCGAGAAGGCGTATGCGTACTACAAGGACGTGTACTCCACCGACGTCACCTTCGCCGACCTCAGTACGCGCATGCTCGACGTGGCGGCGAAGCTCAAGGCGGCAAAGGCATAAGGGAAAGCTCTCGAATCCATTCCGGGCGGCAAAAGTTAAAAAAAGTGTTGCTGTTGCCGCGGGAATGTGATAGAATATCGGGCAAAGTTTCAAAGGACAACCAGGACAAAACCAAGGAGTAGTTGCGATGGCGACAAGAGATCTCACTGGGGGAGTGATATGCGACGGAAGCAATTCCGGCGCAGCGGTTGGGTTCGCGAACTGCGGTTGCGCGGGGCGCGAGACCCTGTCTGGACGGTTGCGCAAACGGGGAATCTCGTACCTTGAATATGCGCTTTTGGCGGCACTCGTTGGCATCGTGGGCGCCGTGGGCGTGATGAAGTACGGCGGCGCAATCAAGAATTTCTTCAACACGATGGCAGACAAGACCGCCGACGTGACGCCCAAGTGATGGGCGAAGGTGGCTTAAAATGGGCCTCTGGCCTGCAAACAGAAAAGGAAAACACACAAATGAACACACAGAGGAAGTTCGGCTCCCGCAAGGGTGCAACATTCATCGAGTACGCGCTTCTCGCGGGACTCGTGGCGATCGTTGTCGCAGCTGCGGCGATGTTCTTCGGCGACGACCTGAAGCAGCTCTTCGGCGCCACCGGCGAGCAGACTGAGACGGTCAAGAAGGGCGTGGAGAAGGTGGACCTTCACTCGACGCTCGACAAGGCCAACGACAAGGGCGGTGGCGGCGGTCAGAAGAACCCCTAACTTGGCGGAAAAGTCAGGATGTTCAAGCGCATCAGGCGGCGGCTTGGGTCTGAGCGGGCGAGCGTGTATCTCGAATATGCGTGCGTCACCTGCGTCACGTACCTGGCTGCCGCCGTGATGCTGAACCCTGACAGCTGGTTCTTCAAGGGGCTGGGGCTTGACTATGCGTTCCGAGAGGTGCTGATCAAGCTCCCGATATTCTGATGCCGATCGTTTGGATCGCTTTGCCGTTCATCCTTGCGTTCGCCTGCTACGGCGAGATCAGGGAGCGGCGCATTCCGAACTGGCTGACGCTCGGCGGGATAGTGCTGGGCATCGGTGCCGGTCTGATAGAAGGCGACCTTGAGGGGCTGAAGGATTCCGCGCTGGGGCTGGCTATAGCGGGGGGCATGTTCCTCCCGTTCTGCCTTCTTGGCGTGGTGGGCGGTGGCGACATGAAGCTTATGGCGGCGGTCGGGGCGATCGTCGGCTGGCCGATGGTGCTGAGGGTGCTGTGCAATACGTGCATCGCGGGCGGCGTGATCGCGGTGGCGATCATGGCGTGGCATGGAGTTCTGCTAACCACGCTCGCGAACGCGTTTCGGATAATGGTGGGGATGCCGCGGCGCGTGCGCGGGCTGAGGAACCCGCCGATGGTGCCGTATGCGCTTGCGATAACCGTAGGTACGTTGATCGCCGTGTTCATACAGGATTTCTAACAGAGGCGGCACGCCAACGGCCGTTGGCAACCCACCAGCATGCTGAAGTGGCTCACAAGGAATGACGGCGCGAGGGTGAATCGCGCAAAGCGGCGGCTGAAGTCGCCGCGCGGCTCCGTTTTCACGGAGTTCGCCATTGTGATGCCGATTGTGATGATGGCGTGCAGCGCGCTCATCGAGGTGGTGGGATTCTGGGATGCGCAGATAATGGCGAACCACGCGGCGTGGACCGTGGGGCGCATAGCGATGGTGCGCGGATCGGACGGGCTTGAGTTTTCGAACGATCTCTCCAAGAAGTCGAAGACGGGCATAGCCGGCAGCAGCATGCCCCAGGCGATCAAGGATGCGCTCGCCAGCCTCGACACAGCCATCCATGGGGCGAATCTCTTCAACAACCGCGGCAACATCGCTACGCTCTTCCTGATGTCCACCTGCGGAATCGGCTATTTCGGGAAATCTCCCGGCAAGACGCTCAGCGATGGGTTCAATGCGCTGCTGGAGGCAGGCATGACTGCGCTGACCAAGGGCATCCCGGATTGGATCAAGGAGCTGGTGAAGATCGATTTCTCGATACCAATAGACGTGCCCGGTGGGGGCAGCATAAACGAGATATTGAACAACTTGATCAGCAAGCTGGTGAACAAGATCGTGCAGGCGGCGATCGAGCCAATCGCGGACGCGCTCAAGGAGATGCTGCAGGCGGTGTTTGAAAAGCTGTTCGGCAAGGACGGCATCAAGATTGACGACCTTTTCAACGGCAAGAGCGCGGCGGCATACCACGCGCGGCAGATGTTCGGGGCGGCGCAGCGCATAGCGCGCGCGAAGTCCGTGGCGGGGAAGGAAGTGCTCACGGTGACGGACATGGACTCAAAGTCGTTCCTCTTCGCGAAGGAGAAAAGCCGTAGCGCGCACGGGCGCCTCGCCTATCCGCAGGTGGCGGACAAGGAGGTGAAGAGCGACGGCTACATGGTGACGTCGGCGCATGGCTGGCCGCCGAACAACAACGGGCTAGCCATGGTGCACGTGGAGATCAACTGGCCGTACGAGAGCGGTTGGCTGTTCCCCGTGGTCTCCGGGCGCGCGGCGCCGAAGGTGGCGCCGCCGCTGGTGCGAGGGCACAGCATGGTGTTCCCGCAGCCAGACATCCAGAACGAGCACCTGTACTCCGAGGGCGCCACGTCGTTCGCGCCGGGCGACTACACGAACAACACCAGCCAGGCGCTGGAGGATCTCGCCAAGGAGATGAAGGACTACTTGAAGGGCGTATTGTTCTGCATGAAGTACAGGATATGCGAGGATAAGCTGTCGTATGGGGAGGGGCCGTTTCACTGGGGCGACGTCTATTATTGGAAGTATGTTCCGGAACTCAAGGACATCTGGCCGTTTAATGCAGATGACAGCGACAGCTATCCTGTCGGTGGAGATTATGCAAAGTGCTGGAAAGAGCTGACTGGCAGCGACGATCAGTCACCTGAGGGAGATAGTTTCAAGGATAAACTGGCGAACTGCCACTCCAAGGAATACTTCTACTGGGATGGTGCCTGGCACAAGCGCTACGGTTCGTCCATCTGCGCCTTGCGGGGGAATAGCGGGCTGCTGCAGTGGTACGAAAAAGAGAAGTACCTGACATTCGCCGACTCGACCAAGAACGCCTTCAGTTACGGTCTTGGAAATTTCAAGAATCTCTACAATGACTGTCTGAAAACGATGTCCAAAGAGGACAAGGAATGGATTAAAAAGTCGGGTCTATCCGCGGAGGTCGTCTACGTCAAGATGATGCAATTCGCCGATCGCCGCAGGGTGAACGTGCATAACATCGTGGATTGGATCGACGAGCACAACCTCGCGGCGTGGAAGGCTCAGGACGGCGAACTGAGGAAAGCGGCAGAGGCGGCGGACGGATCGTTCGACCTGTTGCTGAAGCTGGTCTACAAGGAAATCAAGGAGATAGACGACATCCTCGCCGGCACCGCGACCTACGCTGGCGACCCCGAGGATCCCGTGCTGGATCCAGATGACGACGCCGTGGTGAAGGATCCAGAGAAGGCGGCGGAGAGTGCGCGCAAGAAGTGGAACACGATGAAGAAAAACCTCCGGGCCAAGCTCGCGGAGATCGACACGGCGGCGGTGGAGTTGCGCAATGAATGGAATACGTACAGAAACAAGGTGACTTCTTTCGTGTCCGACCGCCGCAAATGCGTGGGCGAATACTTTGTGGTGGGCTGCATGAACACGCTTGTGAAGACGAGGAACGCGGCGATTTTAGACGGTAACAACTTCAAGTTCCCCGCCGGTTACTTCCCGTATGACATCGGCAAGGGGACTCGCGACATGTTGGACTACGTGAAGAACCGCTACCAGAAGGCGGTGAACAAGTCCTACCTGCTCGAGGTGGACTATGGCGTGTTGCTTGGACTGTCGAGCGCCGGGGAGGCGAAGCGCAAAGGCCTTACGCCGGACCAGATGATAGACGGCGGCGACCTGCCTGCCGACGATTCGCCCGGTTCGCTTACGCCGGGAAGCGACACGGGCGATAATCTCATCGACAAGGACAATCAGGAATATGATGGGGGGAAGTGGAATTGGAAATGATCCGCAATATGCGTGGGCGGCTCGCTTCGGAGAGCGGTAGCGTGGGCGTGGTGGTGGCGCTGGTCATCTTCCTCGTGATGGGGATGCTTACGATGACGTGGAACACCGCGCAGCTGTCGAAGACGAAGATGCGGCTGCAGAACGCGGCGGACTCGGCGGCGCTCGCGCACGCGATCTGGCAGGCGCGTGGCATGAATGTGGTGCAGAACATCAACGACGAGATGTACGAGGGGCTGTCGCTTGCCGTGAAGCTGCGGATGGCGGGCGAAGGGCTGGAGGCGGCCGCGCAGGTCCTGGACGCGATGGCTAACGTCCCTTATATCGGGTGGGTGTTTAAGGGGCTGGCCATCGTCACGCATACGTTTGCGGTGCTGTTCGCCGGCGCGGGAGGATGGATCGCCACGCGAGTATGCAAGTACTTCCTCAAGTACCTTGCGATGGTATACGCGAAGGGGGCTGCGCTCTTCGGTGTATGGAACGCGCAGCTGTTCGCTGCGAAAAACGAGGCAGACCCAGGCATGAGGGCAAGCGTGAAGAACAGAAAGTTGGGGGTGTACTCATTGGGGCTCTCCTGGCCGCTCAAGGATGCGTTCGTGCTGCCGCTTGAGCTCTCCGGCAAGGATGAGGTGAAGAAGTCGCCGTGGAAGGTGAAGAAGACGACGGCGTTCGATTCGTCCACGCAGCCTTGGAAGTTCTTCTACAAGATCACTGGCGCGGGCGAGGCGTGGGAGATCAAGCCTTACGTCTCCAAGCGCGGCAGCAAGGAAGGGATCAAGGTGACCAAGAAGAAGAAGGACGGCAAGGAGACGACGACGGTGGACGACCAGGGGGTGCTGCCCTCGCCGACGTTCTGGATCGCCTTCAAGCTGGGCGGGAACGTCCACACGCTGCCGATCGACGGGTTCTGGAATCCGGACGACAGCAAGCGCGGGACGCACAAGATCCCGTTCATCGCGGTGGCAGGGGCGCAGTGCATCACGGGCGACGTGGTGCCCCACTCGAAGAAGAGCGAGGAGGACAAGACGAACCAGAGGCCGGCCGGGTTCGGCGTCGGCGCGACGGCGAAGCTCGTCCCCGTGGGCGAGGTGTTCAAGGGGTGGAACTCCACGCTGGGGTTGGCGGTGAATTCGATAATCTACCATTGACGGACGAGACGAAAAGGCGATGAAGAGCGAAGACGACATATTGAGAAGGCTGAAGAGGCGGCTTGTGAGCGCACGGGCGAGCGTGATGTTCGAGTTCGCCGTGGTCGCGCCGCTCATCGTGGCCACTATCGCCTTCGCCGCCGACTTCACGCGCATTCTGCGCACCGAGCAGCAGCTTGAGATCGCCACGCGCCTCGCCGCGGACGTGGAGGCGCACATGGCCGACTTCTACTCCAAGGGCGCCAGCCCGGGCTCGCCCGCGAAGAACATCGCCAAGAACTACCTCGTGGACGTGGCGCACGTGGCCACATCCACGCAGAAGGTGCTCATGAAGGGCGGCGCCGGCGTGGTGGAGAACTTCCTGACGGAAGCGGTAGAGTACCTAAGGTCCATCGTCAACGGGGAGAAGTTCGAGGATTCCGGCTGGTTCTGGAAGCTGGTGGGCAAGATACTCGGCGGCCTCATAAACTTCGTCTCCTTCCGTACGTTCAACTACCTGATAGACGTGATTCCGCACGACCGCTGGGTTTGGATATCCACGGCGACGTACATCCCCACGGTGCTCCCCGCGGAGGCGTACTCATGGCTTCCCATGCCGTCGCAGAAGGGCGGACAGATTGGCGTGGCGCAGTTTACGGAGAACCTCGAGGGCAACGCGTTGGCATCGGCATGGAGCCTCAAGCTGAATCCGAAGAAGCGCCACCGTGTGAAATGCTATATGCCGGTGATCGATTCGGTGCCTGTGGCTCCGAAGACATACGTCAGGGCATTCAAGAGCTGGTGCGCGAAGCAGAAGTGGCTGAAAGGACTGGTGCAATGAGGAAGAAGCTCTATCGCACAGCCCTTTCCGTGGCGGTTGTCGTGGCCGGCGTGCTTGCTGTCCGCTGGACGATCCGGGCCGCGATGACGCATGCGTACAAGGCGGACAGGAATGTGGCGGCGCCGGAGATGCCGGTGGTCCCGGCGCCGAGGTTCTATCCGCTATCGGCGCTGATCCACAAGGATCTGCGCGTGAACATCGCGGGGATTGCGGCGCAACGCAAGGCGGAGCGCATGCACATGCCGTATGAGCTTGCCGTTGAGGTCGCGGACGAGAGGGCGAGAAGCGCGAACTGGGAGCGGGTGGACAACCCGAACGCGCTCACGGTCAAGAACCTCTCCGGAATGGAGCGGATGTACAGGACGCCGACGGGATCGTTCGTGTTGAGGGAGGTGCGGCCCGTCAAGGGCGACGATTCGATCATGGAGGACCTTGTGCTGCCGGCGGAGCTGGTCCCGGAGGCCACGGAGCAAACCTCTCCGGACGTCCTTGCGCGCCGTTCGGCTCAGCGGGTGAAGGAGCTGATGCCTGGTGTGATCCGCGACGTTGTGATAGGCAGCCCGATGATGACTGAGCTGATAGAGCGCGGCGGTGGCGCTGCGTTCATAGTCCACTGCGTTGTGGATATGCCCCTGGACGGTGCCCTTGGCGCGATAGCGAAGGCGGCGGAAAGGGCTGGCTGGGAGAAGAGCAGGTTTGCGCAAGGCGGCAAGTTCGCGTTCAACCACGTGAAGCGCAACCTTACGTTCTACCACGAGGCGACCGCACGCGCCAGCGGCGGGTGCGACGTGAACTACCGCTTCACAGACGATGAAGTTTACATCTCAAACACGAAAGGAAAAGCAAATGAAGACTGACAACCATACGAAGCTTGCCGTAGTGGCGGCGGTGCTCGTAGGACTGTTCGCGGTGGTGGCCGTGAACAAGTACATAGCCAACCGCACGGCCGTCGCGCCGACGCCCAAGGCGTCGATCCTCGTGGCGACGATGGAGATAAAGGAGGGCTCCGAGATCGGCGAGGAGATGCTCGGGTCGGCGGAGATACCGTTCGACTCGCTCTCCAACATGCACATCGCGCTGCCGGAGAAGACCGACCCTGGCTACCAGAAGGCGTTCTCCGACGTGCTGGAGAAGATCGTCAAGCGTAAGGCCAAGCGCCTGATCGCCGCGAAGACGCCTGTGTTCTGGATTGACATCGAGACGGAGCCGAAAACGCCGTTCGCGGACTTGATCGCGGATGGCCACCGCGCCGTTACGGTGCCGGTGGACTCGGTAAGCTCGGTGTGCGGGTTCATCAAGCCCGGCAGCCGCATCGACGTGATCCTCACGGCCACCGAGGAGAAGCTGGGGCTCGTGACGGGGCAGGCGGCGAAGGAGGCCGGATCGCGCGTCGTATCGAGCGCCATCCTGCAGAATGTTCCGGTGATCGCCACCGACCGCGAGTACGACCTGCAGAGCGACACCTCCGGCTATGGTACGATGACGCTCTCGCTGCCGACGAAGGCGGCAATCATGCTGGTGCAGGCGCGCACGATGGGGCAGATCACCTATCTGCTGAGGAACGTGCGCGATACGAAGACGGAACAGGACCGCAACAGCGTGACGGTAGCGCCAGGCAACTCGTTCGGGGAAACGGTCAAGTCGTTCCACTGACGGCAGACCAACAGTAAGGAGTAAGACATGAAAGGATATCTCAAGATTCTTGCGGCGGCTTCGGCCTTCGCAGCGCTTTCCGCCGATGCGGTGGTCGTGCGCAAGATGCCAGGCGTCACGGTGGTGGAGAGCGAGACGATCTCTACGGATGCGCTGAAGGCCACGTCTGTGCGTAGCTCTAACCCGGCGGTGTTCAACGTTGCCCTGCGCGAGACGGGCGAGGCCGTGGTGTCCGGTGTGCGCCTTGGCGAGGCTGTGCTCAGCTATGTGGACGACCGCGGCGTATTCGCTTCGCGCCCAGTGCAGGTGGTGCCCCCGTACTGGGAAGTCCTGAGGGGGATGTTCTCCGAGGATCCTGAAGTGTCGATCGCTATCGTGGGCGACAAGGTGGTCGTGGGCGGCTCAACAGCCAACGTGGACACCCTCCGCCGCGTGGACCAGGTGAAGAACCTCGATGCGACGCGCATCGTCACGCAGGTGACGTACTCTACCGCGCAGATAGGCGAACTGGTGAAGGACTTCCTGCAGCGCTCTGGCATCACGAACGTTGTCGTGAACGTGGTGGGGCGCGAGGTGTGCCTTTCCGGGCGGATGTACGACAGGCAGTCCATTGAGCAGCTGCAGAAGCGGGTGGAGGGATTCGTGAAGGACTTCCCCGGCATCACGGTGAACATCGACGAGCTGAGGATCTTCAAGCAGAAGATACTCATCAGCATCGAATTCGTTGCGTACAACGACAACATGTCGCGCAACCTCGGGTTCTCCGGCCCTGAAGCGATCACGGCGGGGATGGACTGGAACTTCGGCTACGAGCACAGCAAGAACACCAAGGGAACGCGCAAGGCGAACAATGACTTCTCGTATGACCGCGCCATGTCCCATTCCACATCGTCCACCTCGTCGTCGACGACTGGCACTGGCACTGGCACTGATACCGGTACTGGCACTGATACCGGCACAGGCACAGGTACTGGGACGAGTTCTACCGGTAGCGGCTCGCCAGGCTCTACCACTTCCGATTCGCTGACCAGGGCGATCAAGACGGCCACGGAACATGGCAACGAATGGTCCCACGACTGGAAGGGTGCAGTGAACGCGAAGGTCGAAGGCGTGAAGGCTACGATCAACCTCCTCAAGAGGAATGGTGCGGCGAAGTCGCTCTACTCCACTACGCTTTCCACGCAGAGCGGCATCGAGGCCGAGTTCCAGAGCGGCGGCACGTTCAACCTGATGACCACGCCTGGTGCGCAATCCAATGGCGATCTCGTCCAGATTGAATACGGCTACATCATCAAGACCACCCCGCTTATCATCGACGCCAACACCGTAAACCTGGACTTCAACCTCGACAACAAGCAGCCGATGGACAACACCGGCAGCAGGATATCCCGCTACCAGACGAAGTCCAAGTATCTCGTGCGCCCTGGTGAGTCCATCCTGCTTTCGGGCTACAAGTACAACTCCGAGAGCGAGAACAAGAAGGGTACGCCCTGGCTCTCCAACATTCCGTGGATAGGGGAATATCTCTTTGGCAACACCTCCAACGAGGTGGAGATGAACGAGATGCTGCTCGTGGTGACGGTGAACTGGTCTCTCGAGAACGACAGCGAGACCACCGCCGAGCGCCTGAACGAGATGAAGGAACGCAAGATAGAAGTGGAAATGCCGTAATGAAACCGCTTATATTCACTCAGGGCGGCAAGCGCATAGCCACGCTCACGCCGCAAGAGGGGAAGGCCGGCGAGGTGTTCACCCTCGGCTCCGCCGCGAAGTGCGACGTCGTCGTCTCCGCCGAGTACGGGCTTGCGCCGCAGCAGGTCTCCTTTGCGCCGGTCGGCAGCGTATGGTGGATCGGCGACATGGCCGCCGACGGCAGGCTCGAGATAGACGGGCGGCAGACCGCGGCCGAGGCGCTCGTTGGCCATGCTCACGTAAAGGTGGGCACCTTTGAGTTCGAGGTGGAGTGCGAGACGTCGGAGAACCGCAAGACCCGCCGCGAGGTCGCCTCTGACATCCTCTACGCGCATGCGCTTGCGAGCCTCTCCCGCAACATGGGCGACTCTGCCTCGGCGGACGAGGTGGAGCTGGAGAAGCGCATCTCCGCATCGCTGGACGACATATTCTCTCGAGGCGTCCCCGAACTTGAGGGGCTTGGCG
>JAFRJC010000024.1 GCA_017432445.1 Eggerthellaceae bacterium
CGAGATCATCATCATCGACCCGTATTCGGTCGAGCGCTCGTCGCAAACCTGGGATCCCGATCTGCTGACCACGCAGGCCTATGCCATGTACGGTTACTCGAAGGCATAGGCTTTGCGGAACGGGGTATTTGAATCATCACTGAAGTTTTTGGCGCGAACGGCGTTTTTGCATTAGAATAGTCCAACGCAAACGGGCCTATAGCTCAATGGCGGAGCAGGGGACTCATAATCCCTTGGTTGCAGGTTCGAGTCCTGCTGGGCCCACCAAAATATGCCTGGTCAATCGTGTTTTTAGCGGTTGACCTTTTCTTTTATCGACATGCAAATCATCTACCGTGTGCACACTGTGTGAAAAGGCTTACGAAGCCACGCGGAATTAGACGATTCGGGTGTCCTTCTCAACTGTTCCAGACATGATCTCGCCCATTAGGCAGGCGGCGCTGCCATCGCATTCCTGGTCTCGCTTCCATGCTGGAGAAGGCGCCCGGCCATTGCAGGGCGCGCTACAGATAACAGGCTCTGACCAGCTCCCGGGCTCTGGTTTCAATCGGTTGAAATATCTGCGATAATCAGTCGTATATAGAAGAAGATGACGTGACGCAGATCAGTTACGGGGCTCTCGCGAGAGGACGTACACCATGGTCAAGGGAAACAGGCAGCACAGGAGCAGGGCCGTGGCGGCCCTCGGCGCAATCGCGCTCGTTATCGGACTGACACTCGTCCCCGCACTATCTTTTGCGGAGCAGCCCAACGGAGCCTCCCCCGATACGTCTCCCGCGGTGACAGAGGGTGGCGACGCCCAAGCCAACGACGGCGAATCCGGGGCGCAGGGCACGGACGGCGAATCCGGCGCGCAAGCCAGCGGCGACAAAACCGACACGCAAGGAACCGACGGCAAGTCTGACGTCAAAGCCAACGGCGACAAAACCGGAACGCTGGGCAGCAAGGAAGCCGGCAACGAAACCGTAGCGGAGCTCCCGACGCCTAGTCAGGAGGTTGGGCCCAACACCAACGGTGATACGGTCAGCTCGGTTGGCGGAGATGTCACGTTGAGCAATGACGGAACACCTGAAGTGGAGGCAGGAAGCTTGTGGATTACGCTGAACGTCACAGTGAACGGTGGGCCCACAACCACAACACTGGCGGATGGGACATATCGGTTCCTCGTTTACAACGACGACGGCGAGGAAGTAGAAGACGTGCAAATCACGATCGCGAATGGCGTGAGTAAAACAAAGCAAATTGACGAGTTGCCTTACGGGACCTACATGGTCAAGGAGGACACGACGCTGCTCCTCCCAGGAATGACGGCGAGCCCTACCGAACAAACAGTAACAATAGAAGGTGTCGACATAGAGGGTGCCAACAAGTACGAACCTGCTGTGTTCACCAATGATTTGTCTACGACCGCCTACAACGTCACTGTAGTTGGCGGCTCACCTGCCAGCACCTCGGCGCTGCCGGGCGAGACGGTGAGCATCAAGGCGAATGAACCGGGAATCGGTGAGTATTTCGACACGTGGACAAGCAAGGATGGCGTGAGCTTCGTCGATGCCAAGTCAGCGGAAACCACCTTCATCATGCCCAAAAAGAACGTAACGGTCACCGCGAAATTCGAGTCCAAGGCCAGGCTGGACGTGGCGGTAACCAAAGACGGCGTGTCACAGGCGGGCTTGGACAACTACCTGTATCTTGAAACGGAGGACGGGAACAGACTCGGCGTCGTTTTCGAATACTCGAACGAGGATCAAGCGTACGTCTACAACCCCACCACCACGAAAGGCGAGCAGCTTGCGTCGGGAAGCTACGTCCTGAGGTTCAACCCGCCCGCGTCGAGCGGCTACACGACGTCTTCCACGGAGCTTGACTACTACGAGGATGTCTATCAGGAGAGCACCACATTCGCATACTACACCGTCGAGTTCGTGAACTACGACGACACGGTGTTGCAGAGCGGCGCGTACACCGCAGGTGAACAGCCGAAGTACGACGGCGAGACGCCGACCAAGCCCGCCACTGTCAAGTATATCTATGAGTTCGCGGGCTGGACTCCCGAGGTCGTGGCCGTGGACAGTCAGGCAACCTACAAGGCGACCTTCACCGAGAAGGAGAAGGGTGTGTACAAGGTTGTGACCGGCGCTGGCGGCACCTGGACCGAAGGCTCAAGCGAGCCCCTGACCTTCACCTTCAAGCGCACGGTGGACGACGAGACGACGTTCGGCCACTTCGCCGGCATTCTGGTCGACGGCAAGGCGGTACCCGAGAAGGATTCTTCGCGCAGGGTCAACTGGACGGCGGCGAAGGGCAGCGTGATCGTGTCGCTGCAGAAGTCGTACCTGGCGAAGCTCCCCGCGGGCAAGCACACGGTGACGGCACTCTTCGACGACGGCGACGGCGTGGACGCCTCGTTCGCGATAGCCGCCAAGCCGTCCACGCACACCGTGACCTTCGACGCCAACGGCCACGGCACGGCACCCGCGGCCCAGGAGGTCGAGGACGGCGAGAAGGCGAAGAGGCCCTCCGACCCCACGGCCGACGGCTACACCTTCGGCGGCTGGTACACCGACAAGGACTGCAAGAACGCCTACGACTTCTCGACGCCCGTGACCTCCGACGTCACGCTCTACGCCAAGTGGACCAAGAAGTCCTCGAGCGCTGCGAGCACCTCTCCCCAGACGGGAGACCCGCTGGCCGGCGCCTTCGCCATAGCGCTGGCCCTGGCGGCCGCGTCGGCGGCGCTCCTCGCGTTCTCGAGGCGCAGGAGTCGCGGATAGCTTTCCGGGGCGCAAGCCCCGTCTAACGGAAGGCCCTCAGCGCTCACCGCTCCTTACGAACCTCACCACCGTCGGGTTCGAGACGTTCAGGATGTCCGCCGACTCGCTGCCCGACATGAGCGTGAGGCTCATGTCGGGCAGCGAGTCGTACGTCATCTTCAACTGACACTTACTCATATCCAAGCATGCAAAACCGTATGCCTTTGTGACTAATTTGTATATTCATGTCCTCGAAGTCGAGTTTTCGAAAAACCGGCCTTCCGCAAAGGCAATGCGCGTCAAACGGGTTTTTTACATGTTTTGCAAATCTTATAGTTGCGCAGTAAAGGCAAGCGATTTAACTTATCGAAGGTTATCGAAAAGCATATCGAAAGGACTATCCGATGCGCACCAAATTACTAGCCGTCTTCTTTGCCACGCTCCTCATGATGGCATTCCCCTCGATTGCCATGGCAATCGACAGCCCCACGAGCGAAGATATCGCACCCGAAGACTACACCGGAATTATAGTAGTTGACACTCAAACATCGGATGCCAACGGGATATCCAAGGTCACCATGGTGGCAGACGTCTATGAAGACGGCAAGGTCGTCAAGGAGAACGTCGAGTACTTCAGCGTTGAAACCACTAAAGGCACCGAGATGCAGGTGGACGTGGTCGACAACGAGAAGGCGTCGAATTTCGTGGAGCGCGATTACGTGTCGGTACAATCGTTCGTTATCAATAGCGACAACTACAACAAGGGAGACAAGGTCACGATCGCGTATTACGCAGGAACCGACAATACGAACCTGACCTGCTACATCTTCATCGAACACAGCGATGGCACGACCGAGACGCGCGAGAGGACCGTTGGACGCGACGGTATGGTCCATTTCGACATGCACAACTTGTCCATCGTCACGTTCGCCGTTGAAAAGACCTCTGATCAGCCCGCAACGGACGAAATTGAAAAGGACGAGGACATGGACAAGAAGGAGAGCGCGAGCGAGAAGGAGAGCGCGAGCGAGAAGGAGAGCGCGAGCGAGAAGACCAGCGGCTCAACCGCAACCGTGAAAGGCAAGGACACGAGCTCGAAATCGCCGAAGACGGGTGGCATCCTGTAGCCCCGCTTTCGAATAGCACGCACTTTAGTGGGAGGCGCATATGACGCCTCCCATTTCCTTGAAGAAGCCCCTTCTGCACTCATCGGAGCACCATGGCGTTGCACCGGCCTGCAACCAGACATCTGGAGATCATATGAGCAGCTCTCGTTTCGGACGCAGAGGAAGCGCCGATCACAACCTCATCAACCAGGCAAAGCGCACAGGATTCGCGTTACTGTGCGCTTTTGCCATTTTGGCCATCTGCTCCCTTGCGGGTTGCAGCTGCTCATCGCAGAACAATACGAACTCGCACCCTGGCGAGCCAGCCTCGACATTCGCGTCGGAGCCCGCAGAAAAAACCTTGCCGAAGCCATCGGAAGCGGCAAGTTCTTCTTCCTCGGCAAGCAGCTCCGCTGCGCCGATCCCCAACCCGATAAACTTCGACGAGCTGACCGAGCAGAATCCCGACGTGTACGCATGGATCAATCTGCCTGATTCGAACGTTGACCTGCCTATACTTCAGCATCCACTCGCAGATAACTACTACCTCGTCCATGATATAAACGATGCAGAATCGGCTTACGGTGCCATTTACACCCAGTTCGTGAACAAGCTCGACTTCTCCGATCCAGTCACCGTAATATACGGGCACACGTACGAGGAGTGGTCCGACCTGAAAGACGAGATGTTCAGCACGCTGCACCTCTTGGAGAACCAGGACTTTTTCGACAGCCATCCGTACTTCTACATCTACACTCCCGACCGGATGCTCACGTACCAGATCGTCTCGGCCTACGAATACGACGACAGACATATCATGAATTCGTTCGACTTCTCCGATAAAAAGATCTTGCAAGAGTACTTCGACTACATCGTCAATCCCGACTCGCTCGTCAAGAACGTCCGGAAAGGCATTCATCTCGAAGCGGGCAAGGACAAGGTAGTTCAGTTAAGCACGTGCACCAGGCCGGCGAACGATTCGGCCCGCTATATCGTCACAGGGGTGCTTATCGACTCGAAATCGCTCGGAGCATAGCGATATGACGCCAAAGCCCCGTTCCAACCGTCAGCCGGGAACCCTCGCAGCGCATCATCCCAAACCGCATGCAGGCTGGACGCCGAACCGAAATGGGGAAGCTCAGGCGAGCCGGCACTTCCCCAGCGGTTTCCACAAGCTGTTGACAACCCCGATAGCAGCTCTCTGCTGCATCGCAATCGCATGCGCCTGTGCCTGCATCGGTTGCGCCGGGGGCGACGACAGCCACCCTGAACTGAAGACGGTCACCTACGACGGGAAGCAGTGGCGACAAAACGGGGACATGCTGTCGATTTGCCTCATCGGGCATGACAAGGGATGGGCCGAACCAGTCGAGGGGCTCAACGGCCAGGCCGACGTTATCGTCGTTATCGCTTTGGACAAGAGGCTCGGCAAGCTGACGGGAATCGTTGTTCCCCGCGATACCATGGTCGACGTAGACCGGACATTCATGGGCACCGATACCTTCAGGGGAACGAAGAACATGCAGATCTGCCTAGCGTTCTCGTACGGCAAAGACGACGCCAGCAGCAGCGAGCTCGTGTGCACGGCGGTTTCCCGAATCCTGCAGAACACCCCTGTGCCCTATTACTTCACGACGGGATTGGACGGGTTCTCTGCACTTGCAGATTCCGCTGGCGGAATCACACTCGAAGCGCTCGAAACGATTCCAGAGACCTCCATAGTCAAGGGCAAGACCGTGACGCTCGTCGGAAACGAGGCGCTGGCCTACATACGATGGCGAGACGAGGAGAAGCTGGGGTCGGCACTTGATAGGCAGGAACGCCAGCGCCAGTTCATCAGCATCCTCTGTTCGAAACTGCTTGAGGAATCGAACAGCAACCCGAACCTTCTCATCGACTTTTTCAACTTGATGAGCGAGCACTCGACCACCAACCTGAGTATCTCCGATTTCGGTGACATAGCCTCGTCGCTCGTGGACCGCGATGATGTTGAAATCAATTTCATCAGCCTGAAGGGCGAATCGATTTACAACGAGAAAAGCTCCTGGGAACAGTTCATCCCCGATAAGGATGCCTTGTACAGAACCATCCTCGAAGTCTACTACGAGCCGGTGTAAGCCAAGATATGGGCTGACACGACTCTCGGGTGGCTAGTCAAGCCAATCGAACACGCCACCGTTTATCAGGCAACCTGCAATCGACGCAATGAACACGCATGCGCAAGCCGCGATCAGAAGCCTTCCCTGGGTATTGCCCGGCGCCAGAAGCGTCTTTCTGGCTTGGTAGAGGTACGCGATGATGGGACCCAGGCACATCAAAACGGCGAGGACGTTCACCTCCGCCGAGCTGGTTTCGCTTTCGCTCACGACGAGCGCGAGCAGCGAGCACCAGACGATGCCGAACAACCTGAAACCGGTTTTGACATGCTCCCTGATCAGGAAGTAGCCGCCCACGAAGGGAAGAAACACGGTAAGGGCCGTCTTCCAGGCAAGCCCTTCGTTGGCCCTGTCCTCAGCCACGGCCTTGGCGGCAGCCTCTTGGGCTTGCGCATGTGCGGCCTCGTCCTTTTCCCTACAAGCGGGGCAAAACGGGCCGTCGTAAGCTTCGCCGCATCGAGGGCAGAAGTATTGGAAGGAAGAGGACGTGCAATGCGGGCAGGTGTAGACGCTGTCCTCGACGGTGCCACCGCAATAGGAGCAGATTCTCATAACCCCACGGGATCCTTCCTCAGCTTGGACGCATTGGCGTTAGTGCAGCCTATCAATATTATAAAGATTCGAAACTCGCCAACACGGGCCCGCTCGAAGAAACGCGCTACTGACAGAAGAGGTATTGCAGGCCACGGCTCTGCAAGGGCGGGCCTGCGCAAACGATTACCATCAATTCCCGCTTTGAAAGGCATCGTCATTCCGAACTTGTTTTAACCGCAATCCATCGATTTAAAAGCAGCATGTTATCAATATGCTGACACAGACCAACGATTCCAAAACAACCCCTTCCCTTTTCAGCTGCGCGTGCTATTGTGATTCGCAATAATTCGCACGGTGCGCCGCGTCGTAAGGAGGCCCGCAATGGCTCAGGAGCGCGAACAGAAACAACCCGGCGGATTCAGGGCGTTTCTCGCACGCAAGGACATCGAGGTATCGTTCCAGCGCTACGCTATCGACGCACTCTCTGCCATGGCGCAGGGCCTGTTCGCATCGCTGCTCATCGGAACCATCTTCAACACGATCGGCAACGTTTCGGGCGTGGCCGTGTTCAACGACATCGGCGCCTTCGCGTCCGCCATGGCCGGCCCCGCCATGGCCTGCGCTATCGGGCACGCGCTCAAGTGCCCGCCGCTCGTGCTGTTCTCGCTGATCACCGTCGGATACGCCGCCAACAGCGAAGGCGGCGCCGGAGGGCCTCTCGCCGTACTCGTCATTGCGATTATCGCAGCAGAACTGGGCAAGGCCGTGTCCAAGGAGACGAAGGTCGACATCCTAGTCACCCCCGCCGTGACGGTCGGGTTCGGCTGCGTGCTGGCGATGCTCATTGCTCCCGGCATCGGCGCGATTGCCTCGGCTATCGGAGGCTTCATCATGTGGGCCACCGAGCTTCAACCGTTCTGGATGGGCATCGTCGTCAGCGTCGTCGTGGGCATTGCGCTCACGCTGCCCATCTCCTCGGCCGCCATCTGCGCAGCGCTCAGTTTGACTGGCTTGGCAGGCGGTGCTGCCCTCGCCGGCTGCTGCGCCCAGATGGTCGGGTTCGCCGTCGCCAGTTTCCGCGACAACGGCTGGGGCGGCATCATCTCACAGGGACTTGGCACCTCAATGCTGCAGATGGGCAACATCATGCGCAAGCCGGTTATCTGGATTCCCGCGATCGTCGCCTCTGCGATAACCGGACCCATCGCCACCTGCATCTTCCACATGGCGCAAAACGGCCCCGCCATCGCGTCGGGCATGGGGACCTGTGGCCTCGTGGGCCCCATCGGCCTGTACTCCGGCTGGATTGCCGACGGCATCGCCATCGGCCCGTTCGAGTGGCTCGGCATGGCGCTCGTCTGCTTCGTGCTTCCCGCCGCCATCAGCTGGCTTGTGGCCTTCGCCCTGCGCCGCGCCGGCGTCATCACCGACGGCGACATGATGCTGGACGCCTAACGGAAAACGAAGGCTTGGCCCTCGTCGTACGAAAGATTCTTCGCCTTCTGCTCAGATCGAGAAAAGCGCATTGCTAGGGGCAGCCCCCAGCAATGCGATTACGCACGCCTCACCAGGTAGCACTTGTGAATCTTGGGATTGCGCGCAAAATCCTCGGGGATAGTCTGCTCGCTGATATCTTCGATGGCGACGCCGTATTTGGCCAGCTCATCGACATTCGGTTTAAAGGAGCGCAAGTTGCACGAGAAGATGGCCTCTCCCCCTTCGCGCGCCAACAACCTCGAAACGCCGATGAGCAGCTCGACGTGATCGCGTTGCACATCCCACGTGCGCTTGCCCATGGACTTCGAGTTGGAAAACGTCGGCGGATCGACGAAGACCAGCTCGAAGCGGCGGTTCGTGCGACGTGTTTCGGTTATCCAGCGCATTACGTCGGATTTTACGAATTCGTGCGCCTCCCCCGAAAAGCCGTTTGCCGCCATGTTGCGACGCGCCCAATCCAGGTAGTTTTGCGAAAGGTCCACAGTCGTCGTGGACTTCGCCCCACCTGCAGCGGCATACACCGAAGCGGTGCCCGTGTAGGCAAACAGGTTCAAGAAACGCGCGCCGGCAGCCTTGCTGCGAACGAGCTCACGCGTCAGCCGATGGTCAAGGAAGATGCCCGTATCCAGGCGGCCGGCCAAATCGACCTCGAACAGGCAGCCGCCCTCTTCCATGCTGGTCACATAGGCGCGGCCGCCCGCATTGCGGTACTGCCCGCCGCCCTTCTCGCGCACGCGCGTCTTTGAGAACACGTGGTCGGGACGCACCCCGCACACGATAGGCGCAATGGAGAGCACGTCCTTGAAACGCCGCCGTGCCTTGTCGGCATCGACCGAAGCAGGTGGCGCGTACTCGGCAATGTGCAGGTAGTCATTGCCCCGCGCATCACCAGCACCCGTGTACCAATCAATTGCCACGGCGTAATCCGGCAAGTCGGCATCATAGATGCGGAAACACGATACGCCTTCGCGCTGCGCCCACTTGCGACGTTCCTTGAACATTTTGCGCAGGCGGGCTGCGAACTGCTCGGATGCTGCCTCGAACACCTCGACGACATGGGGAGCACCGCCTGCAAGGTCGGGAATCTGGATGGATTGCACGCCAGCTGGCCGCATGTCGAACACTTCTACAGGAACTTCCACGCGACCTCGGCCGATTATCTGGCGCAGAACCGGTTCGGCACCAAATCGCGAAGCCATGTCCTGCGCCCCGACGGCCACGAAGCGCGAGCCTTCGCGCGCAAGCGCAGCCGCAGCAGCAAACGCTGCCTCGTCCGCCTGGACGAGCGCGAGCGCATCCGCGCGCGAGATTGCATCGAGATTACTCGCGACCATCTGCACGTGCGCATGCCCGAGCGCCTTGTGCTCGCTTATGACCTGCGCAATATCGGCCGCACCTGCGAGCTCGACGCTTACCACCGAACGCAAGCCGGCATGCCGCACATGGTTGCGCGCCCGCGTGATCATCGGCGAGGACGTAGCCGTTCCCAGAAAGTGGATACGGTCGGGATCGGGAAGCGGCTGCTTGAGCAGCTCGGCCTGCGTGATGCAATCGGGCGGAGTGGCACCCAACCGCGCCAAACCCGACGCGAAACGCTCGCAAGCCTCGGCGTGCAGCTTTTGCCACGCGCCTTCATCGTAAAACGCCCAACCCTGAAAGCCCCACTTCTTGCGCAAAAGCCCGGGAGCAGCGTCGCAAGCCACAAGCGCCGCCTCGACGAGCACGATGCCGTCACTGCAGGCCGGGTCGACGAAGAACGCGCCCTTGCGAACGAGCTCATCCCAGCCGCCCAATGCCAAGGCGCCGGCAGCAAGGGAGCACGCCAAAGCCGCATCCTCCTTGTCGTCGGATGCCAGGTACGCACGACGGTTGAGCGCCTCTCCCGAGAAGTCGAGCGAGACAGTCGCGCGGCGATCGCGGATGCGCACGTCGACGGAAGCGCGCGGGGCAAGCGTGTCGACCTCGGGCCGCGCACCGCGCTTCGCCCGCATCCTGTCGGCAATGGCATCTTTCACCTTGAGCGCCGTGAAGCGGGTATTGCGCAGCTCGTCGTTGGAACCGTGGGCGCGCACTGCCATAGTCGCCCCATCTGCCAGCACGTCCTCCCAGGCGATGTCATAGACGCCCGCGTACAGCAGCTCGGCATCGCCCGCATTCACGCGGCCCACGACCAGCATGACGCGCGAAGCCAGGCGCGACCACAGGCAAGCCCGAAGCGCTGCATCGGCCTCACAGAAAAACGCGGCGCCCCCGCCCAGGGGACGCACGCGCTCGATTCCAAACGATTTGAGCTCCTGTGCCAACGCCTGCTCCAAACCGGGCAGACAGCTGGCGAAAAACTCTAGCTCCATCATGTTCTCCCGACGGTTAACGGAGCGAACAGTGCACAAAAATTCCGACGGCCGTCAGGCCGCCGGAATCAATTACTCCTCCAGGTAATCCTTCAACTTGCTGGAGCGCGAAGGATGGCGCAGCTTCGCAAGCGTCTTCGACTCGATCTGGCGAATGCGCTCGCGGGTGACGCCGAACTCACGGCCCACTTCCTCGAGCGTGCGGGGATGCCCGTCTTCCAGCCCGAAGCGCAGGCTGATGACCTTGCGCTCGCGCTCGGCCAGACCGTCGAGCACCTTGCCGAGCTGTTCCTGCAGCATGCTGAAGCTAGCGGCATCGGGCGGCACGACCGCCTCGTTGTCCTCGATGAAGTCACCGAGCTGGGAGTCTTCCTCCTCGCCGATGGGGGTCTCGAGGCTCACGGGCTCCTGCGAGATCTTCTGGATCTCGCGCACGCGCTCGGCGGAAAGCCCCATCTCCTCGCCGATCTCCTCGGGGGTGGGCTCGCGGCCCAGCTCCTGGAGCAGCTGGCGCTGGATGCGCACGAGCTTGTTGATCGTCTCGACCATGTGCACCGGGATGCGGATGGTGCGCGCCTGGTCGGCGATGGCACGGGTGATGGCCTGGCGAATCCACCAGGTGGCGTAGGTGGAGAACTTGAAGCCCTTCTTGTAGTCGAACTTCTCGACCGCGCGGATGAGGCCCAGGTTGCCTTCCTGGATGAGGTCCAGGAACAGCATGCCACGGCCGACGTAGCGCTTGGCGATGGAAACCACCAGACGCAGGTTCGCCTCGATGAGCTGCTGCTTGGCGTCCAGGCCCACCTGCTCGATGCGGCCAAGGCGGCGCATCTCGCGGCGGGGCAGCTCGATTCCCTCATCCTCGGCACGCTCGAGTTCCTCGGTCGCGGCGACGCCGGCCTCGATCTTCATGGCCAGGTCAACCTCTTCGGCAGCCGTGAGCAGCGGGACCTTGCCGATCTCCTTGAGGTACATGCGAACCGGGTCGCCGGTGAGCATGGTGACGCCAGCGTCCATGGAGCGGCGGCGGGTCGACTTCACCTTGGAGCGCGACGTGACCTTGGGAAGCGCCATGTCGCTCGCGGCCTTGAGTTCCTCCTCGGGGATGCCCTCGAGCAGATCCTCCTCGGTCTCGTCGACACGCACGGCATCGGCCTCGGTCTTCTCGAGCTCTGCCGAGGTGACGTCAACCGGCTCGGCGTCGTCATCATCACCGAATTCGTCGTCCTGCGCGAGCGGCTCGATGACTGCAGGAGATGCAGCGGGCTCGAATTCGGGCTCGAGCTCGGGTTCTGGATTGGATTCAGGCTCTGCAGCGGCCTCAGCTTCGGCTTCTGCTTCTGCTTTCTTTTCCTTCGGCTTGCGGCTCGACGACTTCCGCGTCGTCTTCTTAGCTGGCTTGGGCTGCTCCTGCTCTTCTGGGACAGCCTCTTCGGATGCCTCCGCGACGGAAACAGCTTCAGCCTCAGCCTCTTTCTTTGCTGCAGCCTTCTTCCTCGTTGTTTTCTTTACTGGTTTGGGTTTTTCCTGCTCTTCGGATTCAACCGCCTCTTCGGGCGTTTCCACGACGGTGGTTGCTTCAATCTCTTTTTTTGTTGTAGCCTTTTTCCTCGTGGTGGTTTTCTTGGCTTTCGTTTCGGTCTTCTCTGGAGTATCAGCCACGCGAACTTCCTTTCGAAAAGCCGTTAGTTTACTACGCTTACCCAATTTTGGGCGCAAAAATACAGCTGATTATATTAGCACGTTTTCGAAGACTATTGCAAGCTTTAAGATAGTTGCCACCAAAATGTGAAAATGCGCGGCAATGATACAAATCCTCTGAGGTTTTGCGTCGTTTAGTATACTTCTCGGCATGAAGCTCGCATCCGTCATACTCGACATCCCCACGCAGGCGCTCGACGCGCCTTATGTCTACCTCGTGCCTGAAGAGGTGGAAAGCGGCGATTTCGACATCTGCGTCGGATGCGCGGTCATCGTGCCGCTCGGCGGCCGAAAAGCCGTGGGCTTCGTGGTGGAAATGCAGGAGTACACGCCCGACGCGCTGCCCGACGGGATATCCGCGAAAAAGCTGAAGTACATCGAACGTGCAGTGAGCTCGTCTTACTTCGACGAGGAAGGCGCTGCGTGCGCGCAATGGCTGGCCGAACGATACATCGCCCCGCTTTCGGCTTGCGTGCGCCTGCTCACGCCGCCCGGCGGCGTGCCGCGCATGGTGCGCGTACCTGAAGGCTATTGGAAGCTCGAGCAGCCGACGATCGGTGAGGTCGATGACAGGTGGGTCACGCTCGGGCCGGCTGCAGCGGACTTCGAACCCCGCAAGAACGCCTTCAAACAGCAACGGATCATCGACGCCCTGAAAGGCGGCGATTTGCGCGCCGCCGAGCTAGCGCTCGAGTTCGGGTCGATATCGAGCACGATAAAGTCGCTAGCCGAAAAAGACGTCGTGCGCATCGAGCACCGTCGCAGGCTGCGTGGCGCCGAATTCACCGAAAAACGCGATGTAGCGTTCGTTCCTTCTGAAAAACCCCAGCTCACCGATGGGCAAAGCCAGGCTTTGCAAGCCATCTGCCAAGCTTTCGACAACAAGCGGGGCGAGGTCGTCCTCGTGGACGGCGTGACCGGATCGGGCAAGACCGAGGTGTACCTGCAAGCCATCGAGTACGTGCTGGCGCAAGGCAGGACCGCCTGCGTGCTCGTCCCCGAGATATCGCTCACGCCGCAGACGGTCGCGCGTTTCAGAGGCCGTTTCGGCGACACCGTAGCCGTCATGCATTCGCGCATGGGCGCCGGAGAGCGCTACGATCAATGGGATTTCGTGCGCCGCGGCGATGCCCGCGTGGTGGTGGGCGCGCGCTCGGCCTTGTTCGCCCCCCTGCATGACGTCGGCCTCATCGTCATAGACGAGGAGCACGAAGGTTCCTACAAGCAGGACAGCGCGCCACGCTACCATGCGCGGGACGTGGCCATCTGGATGGCCCGCCGCTCGGGAGCGGCTGTGGTGCTGGGATCGGCGACGCCTTGCATCGAAAGCCTATACGCCGCCGCAAAGGATCCTTTCTGGCAGCGGGTTAGCCTGCCTGAGCGCGCAAACGGCAGGCCCATGCCCTCCGTGACCGTCATTGATATGGCACGGGAGTTCTCGAGCGGGTCCCGTTCCATGTTCTCACGGCAGCTCGCAGAGGCGCTCGAAGCCGAGCTTTCGGCCGGACACAAGGCGGTGCTGCTCCTCAACCAACGCGGATTCGCCAAGTTCGTGCTGTGCCGCGACTGCGGTTTCGTTCCGGCATGCCCCTCATGCTCCACATCGCTCACCTTCCACGAGCGGGGCAACGCGCTTGCCTGCCATCACTGCGGCTACCGCGTAGGGGCCCCGCCGGTTTGCCCTGTCTGCGGAAGCCCCTACCTCAAACGCTTCGGCGCGGGCACCCAACGCGTCGAAGACGACCTTCGCGTTCTCATCGACGGTTTCCCCAGCTTGGCAGGATGCGCCGTGCCCATAATTCGCATGGACGCCGACACGACCTCGCAAAAAGGCGCCCACCAGCGCCTGCTCGACCAGTTCGCCAGCTCAGGCGCAGCCGTGCTCCTGGGTACGCAGATGATCGCGAAGGGGCTCGACTTCGACGACGTCACGCTCGTGGGCGTGATCAACGCCGACACGCAGCTCCACCTTCCCGACTACCGCGCGGGCGAGCGCACCTTCGACCTGATCCAGCAGGTGGCCGGACGAGCCGGCCGCGCCCAACTGGAAGGCAAGGTCATGGTGCAGACTTACGAGGCATCCTCGTGCGCCATTCGCGCGGCCGCCTCTTACGATCGTGCGCTGTTCTTGCGCGATGAGCTACCCAAGCGAAAAGCGCTCGGCTACCCGCCGTACGTGAACCTGGCAAACGTTCTGGTTTGGGGAAGCGACGAGGAAGAGGTTTGCGCAACCGCCCAACGCCTACGCGACGACATCTCCCAGCGCGTACGCGACTACGCGCAAGGAGAATGGCAGGTTCTGGCAGCTACACCTTGCGTCATCGGCAAGCTGCGCAACTCCTATCGCTGGCATATCCTGGTAAAAGCCCCGCTCGGCGTGCCGATTCACCCCGTGTTGCTGCCCTTGTTCCGCACCCGAAAGCCCGAACGCAACGTCAACGTCGCCATCGACGTCGATCCGCAAAGCCTGCTGTGACGTGACGGTTTTCTCCTGACACGAACATCCTGCCTTTTTGGGCAAATTGCTCTCTCTTCGAATGCTTCTACAGCAACGGTTGGTCGAAAGCGTAAAGCGCTTCGTTCACGGCGAAGATGTCGTAGTTGCCGTTGACGATGAAGTACTCGACGATGACGTCCGCCTTGCTGCTATGCGATAGGGCGAATCCTGCGCGTTGCAGCAGGTCAACCGTCTCCCCCAAATCAAGACCGAGCGCGATTGCCAGGGCCAGGACCGTTTTCTTCGTGGGACGGTAACCGGCATCGCAGCGGATCTTGCTGAAGAGCTGGCGGCTCATGTTTGCGCGCTTGTACACTTCCGCATCGGTCAGTCCGCGCTCGTCGATGAGCGCCAGCAGCGTTGTGGAGAACGGCGCGTCGAGACTATCGAGCCACGATTTCAGGCTGCCGCCAGAAGGCCTTTGCGCCGATGCAGCCTGCATAACTGCGCTAGGCGCTGCTTGCTGCGCGGACGGCGCCGGCGGTGCGTACTCTTCGACCGTAGCGGTTTCAAGCGGCACCTTCTCTTCTCGGCGAGATGCGAAACCTAGGTCTAAATCGAGATAGGAATCCTCGCTGCTGTCTTCGAGTATGCTTGGCAGCTCGTCCCGCTCGAACTCGGCTGACGCTACATCGAAAACGAATTCCGCCTCTTGGCTTGGCGCGTCCATCGGGGCAAACGAACCAGCTGTATCTGACGGCAGGGCGTACGGAGGAACGGAGCGCCCGCAACCCGGGCAATACCGCTTGCCCTCGACTGGCGCGTTGCAAATCGGGCACACGCCCGTCCGCCATGAAGCCTCTTCTGCCTCATCCTGGATTCGCCAATACTGTTCAGCGCTGAGATGGGGACCGAGAAGCTCCTCACGCTCGTCCCGCACGACGCAGGTTCCTGTCTGTGGTTTGTCTTTAGGCGGTTTGCGCGACTCCGATAGACGATCGCGGACATCTTCTACCGCATCGGATATGCGCGAGAAAACGCCACGACGTCCCTTCGCGGCGCCAGGCAGCGCTTCTTTTCGGCTGTAATCCGGACGAGAGCTCGTCGACGGCTGCGCGTACTGCGGCTTTGGCTTAGAAGCCGCCGCCTCAACCCAATGCTGTTCCCTACGCTCAGAGAACTGCGGCCCCAGAACGGGTCCCTCGTCTCTGGAGGGAATGTTCTGCGAATAATTGCGTGGCTGGACGCTTTCCACATAGTGGCCGTCGATGTACTGCGCGATGTTGTCGTAAAACGACCGGCCGACCGCCATGGCGTCGTCGCCGAACAGCACCAGGCGCACCTCGGTGTCGTCATGGTCTTCCAGGAAGGCCTTGATCGCCTCGACCGCGATGACGAACGAAAGCCGTACGGGGCAGCCGAACGTATGCGCGGAAATGAGCGGCAGCGCTATCGAACGCGCTCCGCACTCGTCGGCGCAGGCGAGCGCACTGTCGTACGCCTGGCGCAGCACGGCTTCCTCGCCTTGCGCACCGCCTTGCCACATCGGGCCCACGACATGCACCACGTACTTGGCGGGAAGCGCAAATGCCGGCGTGGCAACCGCCTGCCCTGTGGGGCAGCCACCCAAAGCATCGCAAGCTGCCTGCATCTCGGCCAGGCCTGCAGCGCGAGCAACGCTGAGCCCTACCCCACCGTTGATCTTGAGACCCTCGTTGGCCGAGACCACGATGGCATCAACGTTGACGTGCGCCAAATCGTTGCGCTCTATGGTGAAAGGCATGCGCCGCCCCCCTCTCTCATTCGCTTTCTATAGTACCCCACTGTATCTCCGCAACACCAGCGCCCTTCCGAAACCCGCCAGATCACCCTGGCTGCGTTTTGCTCCCGTTAGGGAACCTGGCGGATTCCAGAAAGGGCGCTCGTGACCAAGGGGAATCGCGCCTGGACGCCTCCCGAAGCTATGCTTTCCTAACGGCTGAAGAAGCCCCTCCGATGGCCGCCGCGCTTGGCGGTATCGGCTTCGACGTCTCTCTTCCAGCTGCCGTCAATTGGCTTCGCGCCGGGAGCTTTACAACGCATCGCGTATGTAGCCTTGGCCACCGCTTCGTTTTGCAGCCTAGTGCCCAAACCATCGGCCATATATGTCACCGAACGATCGGCCGAGATGCCGATTTTGGCTGCCTCGCCCACGGCGTCGATGTTGGCGCCTAGGAACAGGAACTCCCATCCCTCTTCCTTCTTCTGCTCGATCATCGCCTTGATCGTGCGGTAGTCATACTTGACGCTTGCATTCTCGTAACCATCGGTCGTGATGACGAAGATGGTGTGCTCGGGGCGGTACTCGTCGGGCAGGTAACCGTGCACGCGGCCGATGTGGTGGATGGCCTCACCCACCGCGTCAAGCAAAGCCGTGCAACCGCGCACTTGGTAGTCGCGATCGGTCATGTCCTTCACCTCGGCAATGGGAATCCGGTCATGCAAGACCTTCATCTCATTGTCGAACAGGACGGTGGATACGACCGCCTCACCCGGCGCCTGACGGTGCTTGCCCAGTGTGGCGTTGAACCCACCGATGGTATCGGTTTCCAGTCCGCCCATCGAACCGCTGCGGTCGACGATGAATACCAGCTCGGTCAAATCCTTTTTCATGATGTGCTCCTCTCGTCTGTCAAGCCGTATTGCAATGGCCTCGGCCTGTTTGCCGAAGCATCAAGCGGCCTTTCTTACAAGGGGAACTCTACGGATTTGCAACTGCATATGGGTCAACCGGCAGTTGACATCGCCCCAGATAATGAAAAGGGGCCGATGGCCCCTTTTCGCATGTTGACAAGATGATGGAGGAGCTTACAGCCCACAAGCCTCGCGCAGGGCGTCGACCTTGTCGCGCGCTTCCCAGGTAAATTCGGGAATCTCGCGGCCGAAATGCCCGTAGTTGCTGGTCAAACGGTAGATGGGACGGCGCAGCTTCAGGGCGTCGATGATGGCTGCAGGACGCAGGTCGAACACCTTCTCCACTGCCTGCTCGATAACGTCTTCGTCGACCTTAGCCGTGCCGAACGTGTTCACGTAGATGGAAAGCGGATGCGCGACGCCGATGGCGTAGGCTAGCTGAACCTCGCAACGCGAAGCCAAATCAGCAGCCACGATGTTCTTCGCGACCCAGCGCGCAGCATATGCGGCAGAACGGTCGACCTTGGTGCAATCCTTGCCGGAGAATGCGCCGCCGCCATGACGGCCCATGCCGCCATAGGTGTCGACGATGATCTTGCGCCCGGTCAGACCCGTGTCGCCCATGGGGCCGCC
Source organism: Eggerthellaceae bacterium (assembly GCA_017432445.1). Classification (GTDB taxonomy): domain Bacteria; phylum Actinomycetota; class Coriobacteriia; order Coriobacteriales; family Eggerthellaceae; genus UBA9715. The sequence continues at coordinate 17,842 of JAFRJC010000024.1, forward strand.
CACGACGAAACGGCCGGTGGGATTCACGAATACCTCGGCGCCTTCCCATTCGACGCCTTCTGCCGCAAACACCGGCGTGATGACATGCTCGATCATGTCGGCCTTGATCTGCGTCACCTCGACGTCGGCCCTGTGCTGCGTGGACACGAGAACCTTCTCCACCGCAACAGGCTTGTCGTCGACGTAGCGTACGGTCACCTGCGTCTTCCCGTCGGGATACAGATAATCCAGCGTGCCTTCCTTGCGCACCTGCGTGAGGCGCTCGGCCAGGCGATGCGCGAGATAAATGGGCATGGGCATGAGCGTAGAGGTCTCATCGCAGGCATAGCCGAACATGACGCCCTGGTCACCTGCGCCGATGCGGTCGTAGGCGTCATCGGCAGCGGCCTTGCCCTGCTGGACCTCGTAGGACTCGTCCACGCCCATGGCGATGTCGGCTGATTGAGAATGCAGATAATTGGCGACGGCACACGTCTCGGCATCGAAGCCCATCTTCGCCCTGACGTAGCCGATGTCGCGGACCACGTCGCGCACAACCGTATCCACGTCGACGTAAGCCTCGGTACGCACCTCGCCCATTACCGTGACGATTCCGGTGGTCGTGAACGTCTCGATTGCGCAACGCACCTCGTCGACGTTGGCAGGACGACCGCTCGGTGACACGTAGTCCTCGGCCTGAAGCTGGGACTCCTTGGCCAAGATAGCATCCAGAATCGCATCGGATACCTGATCGCACAGCTTGTCGGGATGTCCCTCGGTAACGGATTCGGACGTGAACAGGAAGGAATGGGCTTTTGCCATGACGCGCTCCTTAAGCGTTGACAGCCGCTAAAACAACGGCCGATGTAATTGTTGCTGGCCTATTATAATGCTTCACCTCTCGAGGATGGAGTTATGCGCAAAAGTACATCGTCGAAGGCAAAAAACGGGTGTTGTAGGTCAAGGCTCGGCTAAGCCCCATTCGGACGGCGAAAACAGGTTGCCGTCATCTTCGCCACGGGCGTGCCCAAGTCATCGGTGACATTTACCGTATAGAAACCCAGAGAACGGCCAGATTTGTCGACTTCGCACGTGGCAATCAGCGTGCTCCCCTTCGCAGCGTTCATGAAGTCGATGGTGTTGCTCACCGCCACCGTGGGTTGCTCGCCCATGTTGCATGCTATTGCCAGCGCGAAATCGGCCAACGTGAAGATCGCGCCGCCCATGATGCCGCCCTGGGCGTTGCGGTGGATGCCAGCTATGTCGAACTCGCACACCGCATGCCCGCGCGAAGCCTCCAGCACACGACAACCACACGCCTCTGTCGCGAAACGGTCGTTCCCGAACAGCGCACGCACTTCCTCTATCGGGCAGTTCTCGTCAAGCATGCATTCTCCTCAAGTTTCAGGTTAATAACTGACCAAATTATAGCTATTTGGCAGCTACTCACTCATGGCTCATTCGTTTCCTTTACCCATTCGCATCAGTTTTAGTAGAATAACGGAAGCGCATGATTGGCGTTGCAACCGTATTCGAAAGGTCCGATTTGCGATGACACCAAGAGTAAGATCTTTCATTTTGGCAATCACAACCGCACTCGCATTGGCATGCGTGCTCATCGGGTGCTCAAGTGGGCAGACGGCTTCGAGCAACTCAGCTCCAAGCCAGGCGAAACTCGCCATCGTGCACACAAACGACACTCATGGATATGACCAGGCGAACGACGAACACCTGGGCTTTGCCGCGGTGGCGCAATTGAAGGCCGATTACGAAGCAGAAGGTTACGACGTGCTTCTCTTTGACGCCGGAGACGCGATACAAGGCAACTTGCTCGTCGATGATTCTAAAGGTGAAGTCACGCCAGGATTTATGAACGCGTGCGGTTACGACGCGATGGCCCTAGGCAACCATGAGTTCGACTACGGCGCGGACGTGCTCGAAGAACGTATCGCTAAGATGGATTTCCCCGTGCTGTGCGCCAATATAACCGTGGAGGCAACTGGGGAATCGTTCGTCCAACCAAATGCCATCTTCGATCTTTCCGATGGCACGAAGGTTGGCGTCTTCGGACTCGATACACCCGAAAGCATGACTAAAACCGACCCCACGAGAGTGGCGGGACTCATCATGGCCCAGAATGACGACCTGTATGCTTGCGCACAAGCTCAAATTGACGAGCTCAAATCCAAAGACTGCGATTTGATTATATGCCTGGGGCATCTCGGTGAGACAGGCTCGAGCGCGCCCAATCGTGCAAGCGACGTGATCGCAAATACCGAAGGCATCGACCTGTTCATAAACGGACATGACCATGCGGTGCAAAACGAGTTGCTGAAGGACAAGGCCGGTAACGACGTGCTTACCGTCGAGACAGGCAGTTACCTCGCAAACATCGGTGTCGTCACCTACGAAAACGGCACGTTTGAAGAAAAGCTCGTCGCCGTCGGTGAGTACGACGGTTCCAACGCCGAGCTCGCAAAACAAATCGATGATGTTGCAGCTGACATCGAGGGGCGTATGTCCAAGAAAATCGGCACGACTTCGTTCGAACTCGATGGGGAGAATCCTGGCGTGCGCAGCAACGAGACGAACTTGGGAGACTTCGTAGCCGACGCCGCTAAGTGGGAGGCTAGAATGGCGCTTGGAGACGAGCCCGATGCATGCATCATCAACGGTGGAGGCGTCCGCAAATCAGTTGCCGCTGGCGATGTAACGCTCGGTGATTTGCATAACGTCTTCCCGTATTCAAACCAGGTGTGCACCATAGAGGTGAAGGGCGCGGAGCTGCTCGAGGCGCTCGAGGCGGCTTGCCAGGGCTCTCCCGAACCGATGGGCTCCTTCCCCCAGGTATCGGGCATTACATTTGAGCTCGACACATCTGTCCCCTACGAGCAGGGCGAACAATATCCGGATTCCACATACTACAAGCCAGCTAATCCTGGTTCGCGCATCACCATCACAGACGTTAACGGCAAGGGCTTCGATCCGGATGAAAAGTACCTCATCGCCACAACGGATTTCATCGCGCATGGTGGTGACACCTATTACTGCTTCGCAGAAGCAGGTCATGCTTCGTTCAGGTCAACAGGTTATTTGGTCTATCAGGCATTACAGTACTACCTTGAGGACGAATGTGGAGGCACCGTTCCCGACGCCTATGCCCAATCCCAAAACCGCAGTACCGTGAAATAGCGCGAATACCTCGCCGCGAAATGACGCAAATGAGCCGGAGATGTATTCTCCGGCTCATTTCGTAATGCAGAAAAAAGGCTTGGCCGATTGCCGCATTTAGAAGACTTGTGCGACAGTCGCGTCGATGCGCGCAAGTACGTCTTCGCGCTTCATGAGCTCGATGGATTCGAACAGCGGCGGCGAGACCATATTACCGCAGATTGCGACGCGCAGAGGCTGCAGCAGGTTCTTCAGCTTCATGTCGAGCGGCTCGGCGAGCGCACGGCACTTCTCCTCGAGCACGGCGGCCTCCCAGGAGTTCGCCTCATCGGCAAGCACCTCGCGACAGGCGGCGATGGCCTCGTCGGCGCGGGCGCCTTCCTTCTTCAGCACCTTGTTCACGCTCTTCTCGTCGAGCAGCACGCACGGACCCCAGAACATGTACGCCAACTTGGACTCGCATTCCGCAAGCGATGTCTCGCGCTCGGCGACAAGTGGGTAAAGCCCTTCGTAGAACGCTGGGCACGCCGCCAGCTCGTCTTCGAATGCAGCCCACTGCTCATCGTTGAGCGGCTCGGCCTCGGCGTCATCGGCGGGCGCGTTGGGGTCGGACGACGGCACGATGGCGGTGTGGACATACGGATACCCCTCGGCGTGGGCGCGCGCGAGCCACGGTTTCGAGAGCTCCACCCACTCGGCAGCACCCATTTTCTGGATGTACTGGCCGTTCATCCACGAGAGTTTCGTCTCGTCGAATACGGCGTCCTTCTTGGTGATGCGGTCGAGCGAGAACTGCGAGCAAATCACATCGCGCGACATGATAGTGGTCTCGCCGTCCAGCGACCAGCCCAGAAGCGCCAGGAAGTTGACCATCGCATCGGGCAGGAAACCGCGGTCGCGATACTCTTCCACGCTCGTGGCACCATGACGTTTCGAGAGCTTCTTGCCGTCGGGGCCAAGAATCATCGATAGGTGTGCAAACGTCGGCGTCCGGTACCCCAGCGCTTCGTAGATGAGAATCTGGCGCGGCGTGTTGGACAGATGGTCGTCGCCGCGGATGACATGCGTGATGCCCATGTTGGCGTCGTCGCAGACCACAGCGAAGTTGTACGTGGGGCTGCCATCGGTGCGCACGAGGATCATGTCGTCCATGACGTTAGCCGGGAAGCTTGTCGGACCGTACACGGCATCGTTGAACATGATGGGGCCGTGGTCATGCGGCACCTTCAGGCGCCATACGTGAGGCTCACCAGCCTCGATGCGCCGGGCTGCTTCGGAAGGATCCATGTCGCGACAAGTGCCGTCGTAGCCTTCGTAAGCCTGACCAGCGTCTTCGGCTGCCTTGCGCTTGGCATCGAGCTCTTCTTTGGTGCAGAAGCAGGGGTAAACCGCCCCGCGCTCCTTCAGGCGCTCGAGCGCCTCGGTATAGGTGCTCATGCGCTGCATCTGGAAATAGGGGCCTGCCTCCCCACCGACTTCGGGACCTTCGTCCCAGTTCAGGCCGAGCCACTTCATGGCGTTTAGTATAACGTCGACATTTTCCTTCGTAGAGCGCTCGGGATCGGTATCCTCGATGCGCAAGATGAAATCGCCGCCCATGGCGCGCGCGAAGGCCCAATTGAAGATTGCCGTGCGCGCACCGCCGATATGAAGGCGTCCCGTAGGTGAGGGCGCAAAACGAACTCGAACTCTATCGGCCATGATTCCTCCGCTTTCACGTATTTCGTAAAGACAACGGCTAAGTATAGTTCAGATGTGGAAAAGGGTCAGACCCTTTTCCACATCTCCAATATTTGAAACGGTTTTTCTACGAGCGGAATGCTTAAGGCGGTTCCATGCGATAATACGAGCAAACTATCGAGAGATGCATATGAGATGAGAAGGGGGTTGGGTCATGACAGACAATTTCGAGACGAACGAGATGCCCAACCGCAACGATTGCAGCGAGTCATACAACGGGTACCTGAAACGCGCGGCGGACGCCTGCGAGGCCGGCGACCTTGTCTTGGGCATGCACCTGTATCTGGCCGCATACGAAAAAGCCGTCATCGATCCCAACATCCCCGACGGCATGGCTCTCTCGGGCCTGCGCGAAGCCTGGCATCTAGCGTGCGACCTGAAGGAGCGCTCGCTGGCAGAGTACGTCTTCGAAAAACTCGAACCTTACCTGACTGGATCCGAAATCGCCGCATGCGCCCATCAACTCCAAACGTTGGCGCTAGACCGCCTGGAACAGTACGGTTTCTCGCGCGACGATCTTCAGGAAATGGCCGAGATGATTGCGCAGGATTTCGTCGGTGACGGCTCGGTGCTCAAAGTCGAGAGCATCTCCATCCCCGGAGTCGGCGTGCTGGGCATGGCCGCACCGCAGGCCGACGAATCACACGGCACCGAAGTCAACGAAGGCGCAACCGAAGCCCAGGCTCAACCTGACAGTGAGCCTAAAGCTTCCGACATCCCTGCCCAACCTTCTGAAGGCGAAGCTTCGCACGCGCACATACCCGAAGAGATCGTCAGACCGAAGGGCAAACCCGGCCATGCGGCCTTAAGCTCCGCACCGGTCGATGATTTCAACCCCTACGACGAGTTCCGCAACTACTACTCCGTTGGGAAGAGCTACCACTGCGCAACCAACGAAGGTTCGGGCGCCCATGTCTTCACACGCGACGAGGATCGCGCGAAAGCAGGGGAGCTTGCGAAGAAGCAAGCCGAAGAAGCCGCCAAGACCCAGGAGCAGGCGGTTCCAGAGAAGAGCCCCGAGGAACCTTCGCAGCAAGCGCAAAACGAAGCCGCGACAATCGCCAAGATGATAGCCTCCCGGATTGCGCAATCCGAGAATGCTGCCAGCCAGACGGCCTCAGCCGGCAATGCAACTCAGGCCGCATCTACGCAGAGCGCCGATGCGATTGCCGAAGACGAAGGCTATCGACTTAACTACCGCAACCTCGTCGGATACGACGAGGCCATCTCCGTCATGCGCAGCTTTGGTATCGGCCTGCAACACGATAAGGGTTTCACCAGCTTCCTCGGCATGCTCAACGAGCGGCACGGACTCGACCGCGCACCCGCCCTTGACACGCTGCTGATCCGCGCGCCTGTCATCGAAGACGCAGGCCGCTTCATTGACGCCACCATCGGCGAAATCGGCCTTCCGGCGCTGCGGATGTCCATGGAAGAGGGCATGCAGGGCGTTCCCTTGCTGTGCGTGACCACCCAGGGCAACTCCCGGCCGCGCATGAACCATGCCAACAACCGCTTCGAGGCGCCGGCCATCCTGGTCATCGACGACCTCGACTCGTGGATCATGCCGTCTATGCCCGAAAACGTCGAAGGCATGAGCGGATTCGTCATGGCCAACATCTCGCGCGGCGCACGAGAAGCCGTGAACATGATCCGCTCGGCAGTTGAGGATCCGGATGTGTTGGTGCTGGCAACCGCCACGCTCACGGGCGAACCCGACCCCTTCTTCCTCGACATGCTCGAACCCTTGACTATTGTGGATATCGGCTACCCCACCGATCAGGAACGAATGGAAATTTGGTCGGAAATCGCGCGTAACCACCCGTCGATGCGCCAGATCAACCGCGTAAACCTCATGCGCTATTCCGAAGGGCTGCCCCGTTACGACATCTACATCGCAGCTCGCGAGGCAATCGAGGACGCCTACAAGCAAGGACTCGTGCATCGCGGCTACGTACCTGTGACGCCATACAACATCTTCGAGAAGCTCGCAGCCTGCCAACCCGTCGACTCCGACCAGTACCGCGCATTGGAGGACGAGGTCATACGCAGCTTCCAAAGCGAGATGGACGATCTGGAAGACCTCATCAACGGCGCGCGGGAGTAGCTCTGGGATAGTTCCATGGCCAGCAAGAAACATGCGGGCGCGTCCGCCAAGGCGCGCACCTTCGAAGCAGATTGGTCCGGCGTCGCGCAATCGCGCGACGCCTTCGTTTCCAAAGTGCGCGAAGAGGGGCTGGCGCGCTACCGTGACCTTCCCTGGCGCAACATCGATGACGCCTACGGCGTGCTGGTCTCCGAAGTCATGCTGCAGCAAACCCAGGTGAGCCGTGTGCTGCGCTATTGGGAACGGTGGATGGGGCTCTTCCCCACCATAGACGCGCTCGCAGCTGCGGATACGCCGCTCGTTCTTGAGATGTGGCAGGGACTTGGGTACAACCGACGAGCACTGGCGCTGAAGCGCGCTTGCGAGGCTTGCGCGGCAGAATACGCTGGCTACCTACCTGAAACCGCCGACGAACTGGTGAAGCTTCCTGGAATCGGGCCCGCCACCGCCGCCGGCATCATGGCGTTCGCCTACAACCGCCCGGCCGTTTACCTGGAAACCAATGTGCGCAGCGTCTTCTTGCACGAACTGTTCCCCGAACGCGAGGGCGTGAGTGACAAGGAGCTTGTCCCCTACATCGCCGACACCTGTCCAACGGGCGACTCGGCATTGGAGGCGAGCCGTGACGAGTGGGGGCCTCGCGCCTGGTATTACGCGCTTTTGGATTACGGCGCGTATCTGAAATCTCAGGTTGCCAACCCGTCGCGCCGTTCAGCCCATCACGCGCGGCAGAGCAAGTTCGAAGGATCTCATCGCGAGAAGCGCAGCTTCGTCCTCAAGCGGGTCCTCGCCCACCCCGACGGCATCGCAACCAGCGAGGTAATCGCCGCCTTGAACGCCCACGAGCGAGATGCGGGCAGAGATGCGCTCGACACCGAGATATGCGAAGCTCTCGTGGCCGAGCTGGTGTCCGAAGGTTTCTTCAGAATGCAGGACAATCTTTTAGTACCATAGCTCCAGATGCATTGAGAGGGGAATCGGGGTATCTTGGGCATCGTCGAACTGTTTTTAATTGCCGTGGGGCTATCCATGGACGCCTTCGCCGTGGCCATTTGCCAAGGGCTGGGCATGCCGCGCTTCAAAGCGGGCCACGCGGCGATCATCGCCTTGTTCTTCGGTGGATTCCAGGCGCTCATGCCCGTGCTGGGCTGGGTTCTCGGCGAGCAATTCGCGCATTACGTCACTGCCGTCTCGCACTGGATAGCCTTCGCCCTTCTGGCCTTCATCGGCGGAAAGATGCTCTGGGAGGCCTTCCACGAGGAACACTCGCATGACGACAGCTCGCATCTTGACCTGAAGGAGCTGCTCATGCTGGCCATCGCCACGAGCATCGACGCCCTCGCCGTGGGCGTGACCTTTGCGTTCCTGGATGTGGACATCGCGTTCTCCGCCGTCCTCATCGGCGTCACGACCTTCGCCATCTCCTTCGCAGGCGTCGCCATCGGGCATCAGTTCGGCGGGCGCTGGGAAAGGCCCTCCACCATCGCCGGTGGCGTCGTGCTCGTGCTCATCGGCGTGAAAGTGCTGCTCGAAGGCTTGGGTGTACTTCCGTTCTAACGGGCAAGAGGATTGTCATTCGCACGACGGGCAGAGGTCGGCCAGGAAGCATTCGGCGCATTTGGGGCGTTTGGCGTTGCAGATTTCGCGGCCGAACAGGATCCACTGGTGGTTGACAGGCTCCCATAGCTCTTGGGGAATGAGCTTCAGCAGGTCTTCTTCGGTCTTGCTCGGATCTTTTGCGTTCGAGAGCTTCAGCTTGTGCGCGATGCGGAAGACGTGCGTGTCGACCGCGATGCCCTCCACGATGCCGAAGCCGGCGTTCATCACGATGTTGGCGGTCTTGCGGCCCACGCCTGGCAAACGTTGCAGCTCTTCGTAGGTGCGCGGCACCTCGCCACCAAACTCCGAAAGCACCATTTGGGCGCATTTCACGCAGTTGGCAGCCTTCGTGCGGAAAAACCCGATGGAGTGCAGGATTTCGGAGATGTCCTCCACGTTCGCCGCTGCAAGGTCTTCGATGGTGGGATAGCGCTCCCACAGCACTGGCGTCACCTTGTTCACGGCTGCATCCGTCGTCTGCGCCGAAAGCAACACGGCGATGGTCAGGCGGAACGGATCGCCTCCGAAATCAAGCGCCGGCTGCGCATGCGGGTAATGCTCGCCCATCCGCTCGCATACGGCAAGCGCCCGCGCCCGCTTCGATTTCATTGATTCACGTGCCATTAATGCCTCCTGCTCATAGGCGCGGAGAATCATTCTCCGCGGAAAGCTTCTCGTCAAGACGCTCCACGAGGCCGACGATGTCGGCCGGGGTCTCGGCCAGATACGCCGTCCCATCCAGCTCCCCTGGAGTCGCATACCCGTACAGACAACCGATGAAAGGCAGCTCGTACGCCTCGGCAAGAAAGCGGTCCTTGTCTCGGTCGCCGATGACGACGTAGGGACCGGGCGTCTCCTCGCGGATCGTCTTGAAGATCTCCTCTTTCGGGATGCCGTCGAACTGCTCGGCCGTGTAGTAATGATCGAACCACGCATCGAAGCCGAACGTCTGGCGCACAGCATCGCGGTAAGCGTTGCGGCAATTGCTGAGGAAGACGAGCGTATGGCCGGCATCCTTCAACTGCTGAAGCATTTCGGGCACGCCGGAAAACAGGCGCGCCGTGCCGTTCTCGATGAACTCGTCCATGACCTCGCCGACGCGCGCGGCGGCGTGCTCCGTGATGCTCCACGGGATGTCGGGGCACACGCGCATCCACGCGTCCTCGCACTTGAGCCCGATGTTGCCGGCGATGTAGTCGTCTGCGAACTCGCGGGGACCGGCATGCCCGTTATCCACGAGCCATTGGTAGCCCTGTGGAAACGCGAACCGGTAGATGTACAGGCTGTCGTGCAGCGTGCCGTCGAAGTCGAACACAATGGTCAAAGCCATGCCGAAACCCTTCAAATCGAAACGGGAACCGTTTCAATGATACAAAACCCCTGGGGATTTTGGGAATCGGGATTTCCCTCCACCAATCTCCACAGTCTGTTCGATTGACGAACCACCCTCAAAAGTGCGAACATGTGTTTGTTAATAAATGCGCCGCAACTGGACGACTTATTCAATAGAAGACCTTTTGAACAGGCCTTTTACAAGGCTTTGGAAGATTGCGCCCGGGAGGAGAACATGGACCGCGTCATACTGCATAGCGACATGAACTCGTTCTACGCAAGCGTCGAGCAGGCCGAGCAGCCCGAGCTGCGCGGCAAGCCCGTCGTCGTGGCGGGCAAGGAGGAGCTGCGCCATGGCATCGTGCTGACAAAAAGCACCGAAGCCAAGAAATACGGCATCAAGACGGCCGAGGCGCTATGGCAGGCACGTGCAAAATGCCCCGACCTCATCGTGCTGCCTCCGCGTTACAAGCTGTACCGCCGCTACTCCGAGATGGCGCGCAACATCTACTACCAGTACACCGACCTGGTCGAGCCGTTCGGTCTGGACGAATGCTGGCTCGACCTCACAGGATCGCTTCCGCTGCATGGCGGCGACGCGCTCGTCGTGGCGCGCGAGATATCGGAGCGGGTGAAGGCGGAGCTGGGGTGCACGGTTTCCATCGGGCTGTCATGGAACAAGATCTTCGCCAAGTTCGGCAGCGACTACAGGAAACCCGACGCCATCACGCCCATCACGCGGCAGAACTACCAGAGCATCGTCTGGGAATCCCCCGTGCGCGACCTGCTGTACGTGGGGCCGGCCACCGAGCGCAAGCTGCACGCTTACGGCATCCGCACGATAGGCCAGCTGGCTGGCACGTCAGACGCTTACCTACGACGCCGCTTCGGCAAGGTCGGCTTCATCCTGCGCACGTTCGCGCGCGGAGAGGACACCACGCCCGTCAAAGCCTACGATCCGACACGGCGCGACGTCTGGCGCGAGGTGAAAAGCTACGGCAACGGGCTCACGGCGCCCCACCCCATCACGACCGCCGCCGATGCGCAGGCCCTCATCTGGCTGCTCTCCGAATCAGTGGCGCAGCGCATGCGCGCCGACGGCATGCGGGCCCGCACCATCGCCATCGGCGTGTGCAACGACGTGGACCTTTCGGGCTACGGTTGCCAAGTCAAGCTCGACCGCCCCTCGGCTGCCACGCGCCATGTGGCGCATGCAGCCTGGGCGCTGCTACACGCATGCGAGCCCTTCGACGAGGACCATCCCATCCGCGCCCTGCACGTTCGCGCAACCGATTTGGTGGAAGCCGACCCCGGCGTGCAGCTTTCGCTCTTCGAGGCCGACGAACCCGACTGGGAAGGCCTCGACGCATGCATCGACGAGTTGCGCCGACGCTACGGCAACACTTGCATCGTGCGCGGTACCGAGCTTTTGGACGCCTCGCTTGTAGGCCTCGACATAAAGGACGAGAACACGGTGCACCCCGTGGGATATTTCCACAGGTAAGGAAAAGACAATCGGCTCGCGTTTTGCCATTTCAGGTTGAAGGCGAACGCGCCAGGAGACGGGAGAAGGAGAAAGGCCATGGTCAAGGGAATTGACAGTCGCCGCAAGCACTACGTGCAGGTCCTCTCGCGCACCGACGAAGACGGGCACATCACGCCCGTCGCCATCACCTGGGAAGACGGCCGCACCTTCGACATCGACCGCGTGTTGGACTGCCGGCAAGCCGCTTCGCTCAAAGTCGGCGGCACAGGCACGCGTTACCTCGTGCGCATCGGGCGAACGAGCACCTACCTCTTTCATGAGGATCCGCGCTGGTTCGTGGAGGAGAAGGTGATGGGCTAAGACAATGCTAAACCGCTATTAGCATGACGCGGGCTGCGTGAGATGAGCGTCCTGCCCCACAGCCCCGCAGCTTAACGGGAAGTTGTATCGTTTCCGCTATCCGCCGTCGGCGTAAAGGCCGGAATACATCATGGAGTCGCCGCCGTCGAAATCGCCGGTCGAGGCCTTCATCACGTACTCGTGCGAACTCTTGAAATCACCTGCGGAGGTCGACAGGCGCGTGCCGAAGATCTCGATCTTCCCCACATCGGTCTGGCATTTGATGTCCAGGGAATTGCCCCAGGCACTGCCCTTCGCCTCGTAGTGAACCGAGCCGAGACTCGGCAAATCGCGCTCGCCTGCGAAGACGAATTCCTTGTCGGCGCACGTGCCGTCGAATATCAGAGGCTCGTTGTCGCCGATGATCAGGCGCGCGGCTATCGCCTCTCCCGCGCTTTTCAGCGCCAACGTGCCGCGGCGATGGTATTTGGGCGTATCGATCGCCACATCGTACGTGCCTTCAATCATGCCCGCCCCTTTTCGTGATTGCTGCCTTCCCTTTCCATGGTACCCCAATGCTGCGATGCGCCGAGAGGGGCAGCGTGACATTTTTGTCCAATTTCGCATCTGGGGCGCAACGCGACATTGGGTTACTATGGTACGAGCGAATCGGGCATATGTTGGCGAGAGGGGCGGCGTCATGGCAATGGAACACGAGCTCAACTGGAAGGATGCACGGCGCAAGGAACTGAAGGCAGCCCGTGCGGCGCTTGGCGCCGAGGGACGCGCCGCCGCAGATGCGGGTATAGCGGCCCAGGTGATGAAACTTGCTGAATACGAGCAAGCCGACCTGCTGCTTCCCTACCTCTCGTTCGGCGCGGAGGTGGACACGCGCGAGCTTATAGCCGACGCATGGGCGCGCGGGAAGGCAGTCGCGCTGCCTCGCTGCATACCGGGCACGCGCCAGATGAACTGGCATCGTGTAACCTCGTTCGAAGGCCTCGTCACGAGCCCGTTCGGCGTCGACGAGCCGGCTGACGACCCCGCAACCCTCACAGATCCCGCAACCGCAGACCATGCTCTGGTAATCGTGCCGGGGCTGGAATTCGATACGCTCGGCTACCGGCTTGGATATGGCGGCGGGTTCTATGACGTGTTCCTTTCCACCTTCGAAGGTACGGCGATCGGCCTTTGCCGCGATCAGTTCTTGCAGGACGAGCCCATTACGCACGACGATCACGACCTGCCCGTCGGCATCGTCGTGACCCAAAGCCGAATCATCAAAAAATAGCCAAGCAGGGCATTCCCCCGATACGCTCGACATCGAGGGAAGTGCTTTTGACTTGGCGATGTGAATGGAGGTCTCATGGCCAGGCAGCCGAAACTCCTCGATATCGAGCAAGTCGCGAGCGGTTGGGTGAACAAATACGTGCTCACCTACGAAATGCCTGACGGCAGGCTGCACAACTACGAATGCGCATCGCGCAAGCCGATCGACGCGTTCCGTGCAGGTCTCGAGGCGCGCGGGGAAGGCAAGGTGGACGTAGCGCCCGATGCCGTATGCATCGTGGCGCGCACACCGCACGACACGCTCGTGATGATCCGGGAATTCCGCTACCCGCTGAACAGCTGGTGCATCGCGTTTCCAGCCGGCCTCGTGGACCCTGGCGAAGACATCGTGCGCTGCGCCTGCCGCGAGCTCGAGGAGGAGACCGGCTATGCCGTAACCGACGAGGGCGGCGTACGCACGCTATCCCAAGCGGGTTTCTCCTCGACGGGACTCACCGATGAAACCGTGCAAATCGTGTTCGTGGAAGCCGAGCGCACAACCGACGCTCACACCGAACCCAACGAGCTCATCGAAGTCTTCGAGCTGCCCATCGCCGATGTGCCGGAATTCTTGAAGTCGAACACGACTCCCATCGGAACCCGTGCCCAACTGGTATTGGAATCTTTCGCCTAGCCTAAAGCCTCAAGAGCAGTGCCATCGCGTCGTTTTCGGGCCTCGTCTACGCCTTCTGGGCAAATCATTCGCTTATATATGAGCGATTTATCTCGTTTTTGCTGATTGATTACGATTTTTAAGAGATGTAAATTCTAGTGCTATTTGGGGTGAACGGTGCTATAATGTCCGTCAGCGGTATTTGAACCGTTGAAGCGCACCTTTACATCGACGTAGGCCTTGTTTCTGGGAGGGGACGAGTCCTAACCGTCTTCTTGGAGAGGAAGCCGCCGCACACCTGCTGGGTATGCGGCGGCTTCTTGCTTTGTTCCGCTGTTCTACGAACAGCGGAACAACTGCACGCTGCGAAGCCCTGCGGTGCCCCATCTTCGCGCTCCAAGCTCGACTCACGGCCCAAAGGCCGCTTCGCCGAGCTTTCACGCGAACCTGGGGCACCGCAGGGCTTCTCGCTACGTTACCTGTCAAACAAGGTCGCCGATTTCCAAACAGTTGATTTTCCAGCGATGAACTGGAGGCCAACTGGGAACCAGACACACATTCTTGCCCATATCCCCAACAACACGCTCCGCGACGTTGATGGCTGAAAAGCGAGTCCGCTTTATTGGCAGCTGGACGGCGTTCGCTACAGTTCGCGGCGGGCCTCTATGGCGCGAGAGAGGGTCACCTCGTCGACGAAGTCGAGCTCTCCTCCCACCGGCATGCCACTGGCCAAGCGGGACACGGTGATTCCGAGCGGTTTCACCATACGCGCGATGTAGGCCGCGGTCGTCTCGCCCTCCACGTTGGGATTGGTCGCCAGGATGAGCTCGCGCACCTCTTCGGAAGCTAGCCGCCTCATCAATTCGGCTATATGCAGATTGTCGGGCCCAATGCCCTCCATGGGAGAAAGTTCTCCGCCGAGCACGTGATAGGTTCCCGAGAACACCCCGGTGCGTTCGATGGCGGCGATATCGCGCGGTTCGCTGACCACGCAGATCATGCCGAGATCGCGTTCATCTGAGCGGCAGATCTCGCACAGGTCGCCCTCGGCGTAGTTGAAGCAGCGCTCGCAGAAATGGACGGTCTGCTTCACCTCGGTTATCGCGTCCGCCAAGCGCAGTACGGTCGCGGCATCGGTGTTCATCATCCAATATGCGATGCGCTGAGCCGACTTGGCGCCGATCCCGGGAAGTCGTTCGAGCTCGTCGAGAAGCCTCTGCAATGCCGGTGCCGACTGCATGGCGTTTCCTCTCCCCTCTCCGGACTAAAAGAGCCCGGGGATGCTGATGCCGCCCGTCACGGAAGCCATGCGCTGCTCGCCGGCTTCGGCCACGCCTTTCAGGGCGGCGTTTACCGCCGCGAGCACCATGTCCTGCAGCATCTCAACGTCATCGGGGTCAACAGCTTCTGGGTTGATCTCGATGCTTTCAATGGAACCGGATCCAAGGGCTGTTGCCTTGACCATGCCGCCACCAGCTGTTGCGGTGAAACTCATGGCCTGAATCTCCTCCTGAGCACGGGCTAACTCGAGCTGCATCATCTGCGCTTGCTGCATCATCTCGTTCATATCCATGGCAATCTCCTATCCACCAAGTCGAGGAAGGCTGTCCTTTTCGACTCAGTTCGCGTTCTTGCTAGTCTTCAATCTCGCTGAAGACGACACCCCCGCCAAAACCCGCCTGCAGCAGGGCCTCGACATCCGGTTGCGCTTCGGCTGCGGCGCCCGCCTGGACGGCGGTGCCGTTGCTCGGCGCTACGGAAACGTCTGCATTTGCGGCACTTGGCTGCATTTGCGCAGGACGCTGATCAGCATAGTCTCCTCGGGACGCACCTGCTGCAGCTGGCATGTCGAATTCCTCGTAGGGAACCGCCTCGTAAGGAGCTTCCTCGTACGGGACGACATCGTCGTAGGGAGGATAATCGCCACGAATCGGCTCTGGAGCGGAAGCTGGAGGCTGGTGGTTCAGCGGTTCCTGGGGAAACTGCTCAACGGCATATTGGGCTTCCTGCTGCTCCCGCACCTGGGCTTTCACCTGGGGTTGCGCCTGCTGTTGCATCTGCGGTTGCCTCTGGGGTTGCGGTTGAACTTGGTATTGAGGCTGCGGCTCGGGTTGAGGTTGAGGTTGCGGCTGCGGTTGAGCCGGCTCGGGTTGCGGCTTCTGCCCTTGAGCCTGAGGCCATGCTTCCGGTTGGCGCTGCATCTGTTGCTGCGGTTGTGGCTGTACCTGAGCTTGCGCCTGCATTTGAGGTTGCGGTTGTGGCTGAACCTGAGCTTGCGCCTGCATTTGCGGTTGCGGTTGAGCCTGCACCTGCACACGAGACGCCATGGGACGCGCTTCCACCGAGCCGCCCTGCCCTGCCCGTTCGTATCTGAAAGGCACTTCGCCGCCAACGGCATGCGCAAGAGCAGCCGCGAGCGCTTCCTGAACCTCGGGTTTCTGAACGGCGTTGAAGGCGAACGCAGCTTCTGCCGGGAATGCCACCCTCAAGGATTGCGAATCGGGATCGAAACTCGCCTTCGCGTTCATGAAAAGCACGCCGTAAGCCTGTTTCTGCTTCTTGACCGCGGAAAGCGCTGCCTGCCAAACACGCTGGACGGTTGCGGGATTCTCCAGCATGGCGAGCCTCCCACCATCCGGTTTTGCCTGCTGTGCCTCGCGGGCTGGCTGCTCTACAGGAGCCGCATCTTCCCATCGTGCAGCAGCTTGGCTCTGCTCTCGCTGGTACTCCTGACGTTGCGCCAGCCTGTTTTCCTGCTGCACATCCTGCGGCTGGACGGAAATTGGCTCGGCAGCGGGATAATCCTCTTCGAGCGGCTCGATTACGGCATAGCCCTCAGGTGTGCGATCGATGCTCGAAGCTTGCGTCGGCGTACCGGGCAACACATGCGCAACCGCCGAGTAGCCTCCCTCCAAAGCCTCGATGCGCTCGGCAAGCGACTCGAGCGTGAGGTCGGAATCGGGACGCACCATGCGCGTGAGGGCGATTTCGAAAGCTAGGCGTGGATTCGACGAGGTCCTCAACTCGGAGGAGAGATCGCCAAGCACCCCCATGAGCCGCGCTAACCGATCGGGTCCGAACCATTCCAGCTCGGATATCATCTGATGGCGGGTCGTCTCGCTGATGTCCAGTTCTACATCATCGCCCACCAGCGCAAGCACGTACAGGTTGCGTATGTGCTCGGCCATGTCGCGCACGAACTGAGCCAGGTCAGCACCCGTCTCCACATACGATGCTGTCCAGCGGAAACAGCTCGCTATATCCCGTTGACCTATGCTGGAGACGATTTCTGCCATATCGTTGGAATCGATGGAGCCCAGCAGGCGCTCGGCGCCGGCCAACGTGACCTTGCCGTTATCGAACGCGATGATCTGCTCGAGCGAGGTCAACGCGTTGCGCAGGCCGCCTTCGGCCCGATGGGCCACGAGGTCGAGCGCCTCGCCCTCGAATTCGACGCCTTCGGCGATGCAGATGGCGCCCAGGCGCGACACCATGGATTCGGGCGTGATGCGGCGGAAGTCGAAACGCTGGCAGCGCGAATGGATGGTTTCGGGTACTTTTTGCGGATCGGTGGTGCACAGCACGAAGACGACATGCGAAGGCGGCTCTTCGAGCGTCTTGAGCAGCGCGTTGAACGCCGCAACCGAAAGCATGTGCACCTCGTCGATGATGTAGATCTTGCTACGCCCGCGCGTGGGAGCAAACTGCACGCGGCTGATGATCTCCTCGCGGACGTTCTCCACACCCGTACGGCTCGCCGCATCGAGCTCGTAAACGTCTGGATGCAAGCCCTCCGCGATGAGCTGGCAATCCTCGCAAACGCCGTCGGGCTCGGGCGTGGGGCCCGCCTGGCACAGCAACGCCTTTGCAAGCAAGCGTGCCGTGGTGGTCTTGCCCGTGCCACGCGGCCCGCAGAAGAGATACGCGTGGCTGACCTTGTCCTGGGCGATAGCGTTCTTAAGCGTGCGCTCGATGGGTTCCTGCCCCACTACGTCTTCGAAAACCTGGGGGCGGTACTTCCTGTACAGTGCTTCTGCCATTTGATCCAAGCCCTTCAGTTGCTCCGCACAAGCATAGTTGCTCCGTCCAAGCGAATATCAACCGCAGTTGAACGTAGAAACGACGCTTTTACGATACAAAATCCCATTTGTGTTTGATTTTTCAGTTTTTGCGAACTTTTTTGTTTCAAAACTCTAATAATGTTTGATTTTTTACAACCAACCCGAGAATTCGCTGACAACGTGTTGCATTTCTCCTGGTCAAAAGGCCGGGCGTTTTTGCTGCTCCAAACGACTTTGAAAAAATCAAACAATATTGCGATTTTGTAACACCAACACCTCGAAAATCCTGAAAATCAAACATAAATCAATTTTTATAACGTCTGACATGATGCAGTACAAGCCGCGAACCGCATCGCACCCATGATACTACTTCTTGCGGGAACCCATGGCACCCTTCACGGCGCCGATGATGCCGGGAAGCACGGATACCAAGATGATGGCAAGCACGATGGTGCTGAAGTGGTGCTGCACGAACGGCACGCCGCCGAAGAAATAGCCTACCAGCACGAACAGGCTCACCCAGCTGATGCCGCCGATAGCGTTGAACAGCGTGAACTTGGCGAAGTTCATATGACCCGTACCGGCAATGAACGGCGCGAACGTGCGGAAGAACGGCATGAACCGGGTGATGACGATAGTCAGGCCGCCGTACTTCTCGAAGAAGTGGTCGAGCTTGGCCATGCGCTCGGGAGTGAGCGCCTTGACCTTGCCCGAATCCAGAATGCGGCTACCGAAGAACCGCGCGATCCAGTAATTCGACGTGTTCCCCAAGATGGCAGCTGCATAGAAGACGATCAGGGTGGCGAACAGGTTGAGGCCCCACCCTTCCGCCGAGAACACGCCGCACGCAAACAGGAGCGAATCACCCGGCAAGAACGGAAAGAACACAACGCCGGTCTCGATGAACACGACGAGGAACAGCGGACAGTACACCAAAACAGGCCCGAGTGCGGCAATCCACGCAGCGATCTGCGTACGCGGATCCTTAAGGAAGCTGATTATGAAGTCGATGAAGCCCATGGCCTCCCCATCGCGTTCGCCCACGTTGCGAGCAGCTCAGGGCAAATGAAACGAATCACCGCACCCGACCTGCCGACCCACCAATCGAAAGCGCACATGAAAAAGTGCCCCGAAAAGACTAGGACGCTCGTCAGCGGTCCCTTATGGCTGCTTCCTCCCGGACCTGACCAGGTTCGGAACTTGGCGCCGTCCTAGTCCTTTCGAGACACTCGAACAACTGCAAGACGTGAGTATATACGAGCGCGGCATCACCCGATTCTCGAATGGCTGCTCCCGAACCAAAACCACACAAGGCGAAAGGAATCGTTGCCCGGAAGGCAGATAATTGCTCCTACAACGTCAAGCCAAAAGGCTTGGGCGGAGGAGGCGTGAGCGTCAGCTACTTGCAGGATGCAAATTGAAAAATTGATTGCTCGGGCTAGAAGTCGACCGCGCCCGTCTCGGTGCGGTACAAGGCGCCGCTCACGACCAAACCCTCGCCTGCAACCAGGTGCGCGATTTCAGGATCGGCCAGCACCGTGTCGACGGCAGTGCGCATGTTCGCCTGGCTCGCTGCGACCGGCTCGCGCTCCTCGCCAACGCCCGCACACACGCCTGCCAGCACAGGAGCCATCGCGCCTTCGGGCGTATCTCCCGCTGCGAGCACCTCGAGTGCCGATGCGACCGCCCCGCACTGAGTGTGTCCCAAAACGACGATGAGCTTCACACCCAGGTGTTCAGCAGCGTACACGCAGCTCGCAAGCTCCATATCGCCGATGACGTTTCCCGCCACGCGAATGCAGAACAGCTCGCCGAGCCCAGCCATGAAGATGTGCTCGGGAACCACGCGCGAATCGGCGCAGGACACGATGCAGGCATAGGGCGCCTGCCCGTTCTCGGATAGCTCCTTCACTCGCTCCTGCGAGATATCGCCCGTGTTGGCTTGCGCCTCGACGTAGGCAGCGTTTCCCGCCTTCAAACGTTCCAAGGCCTCGGTTGCACTCAGCGCCATGATGAGCTCCTTCCGCCCATGCAGTAACAAACTCCAAGAATCAAAAGCGGATTCCATTATACGCAAGCCGCAATCGCCCGATCTTCACGACTAGCAAGAAGGGCCGCCCCGCAACCTGCAGAGCGGCCCTTGCTGAAACCACAATCGGCGTAAATCGCCAAATGCCCTTACTCGCGCACGGCGTAGGTCACGTTCGCACGCGTACCCTCGCGAGCGGGCAGCTCGAACAGGTGGTAGTGCAAATCGAGGCAGCGCTTGACTTCCTGGCAGTAGGCTGACTCAGGATCGTCATCGTCACCCCAGGCCAGCGCATGCGTCGGGCAATCCGTGACGCAGTACTGGGAATGACCCTCGGCTACGTTCTGCGCGCAGAACGTGCAGCTCTTTTGGTAGATGGGCTGCCAGCTCATACGCAAATTCGGATAAATGCCCTGCGGGCGGTCGATGCCTGCGCCCGAGCCGTTCGTGCGGACGGTAATCCGATAGTCATCGTCTTCCAGGCCATTGCCTACTTTGCATGCCATGGCACACGTCCAGCAGCCGATGCAGCGCTGGAGGTCGACCAGCATCTTCTTAGCCATAATCAATCCCCCTTACGCTTCTTCGTACTTGCGGATGTTGCAGATCGAATCCCAATAGCAGTCGGTCGAGCCGATCTCGGTGGCCATGAACTCGACCCACGAGTTGCCGATGTGACCGCCTGCAATCCAGTCGTCCCACCACTTGTCTTCGACGACTGAAGTCGAATCGAGGTTCGGACACTGATGCACCATCTCAGCGTACGTGCCCTCTTCGAAGTGGTGCCGGCGCCAGCCGAACCAGACGTGAACGGTTCCGGCAGGCACGCACTCGTCGATTTCCAGGCGCGTGACCACATGACCGCGCGCGTTGTATACCTCGACCTTATCGCCGAACTTGAGCCCCAGCTCGCGCGCGTCCTTGGGATTGATGCGCGTGGAGGGCGTGCCGCCCGAAAGCTCGACGGTCACGGGATCGTCGGTGAACGATGACTGCATGAAGAAACGCTGGCGACCCGTAAACAGCTGGAAGGGATGATCGGGGTCTTTGCCCAGGTAGTTGGGCTCGATTGGATGCGGAATGGCCAGGTCGAAGTCCTTCAGCCGCTCGGCGTAGATCTCGAAGCGGCCCGTCTCGTTGGGGAAAATCTCGTTGGGGTTCATCCACGGGTTCCAAGGGAACTCGGGCACGGCGGCGCGGATGACCTTCTCTTCCTTCAGGCGCGCGTAGGTGACCTTGGGCTGGATGTTCGCAACGAGCGGATAGTCGGTATCAAGGCGCACATCGAGCCATTCGGGGCCTGTCTTGTCGAAGTACTCGCCAATCCCGACGCGCTTGGCCAGCTCCGACCACAGGAACACCGGGTCGCGCGGATCGCAGCCCTCGGGCGGCTCGATTGCCGCCTCCTGCAGCACCAGGTGGTTGTAGCACGCGCCGGTGATAAGGTCCTCGCGTTCGAACGGCATGCAGTCGGGCAATACGTAGTCGGCGATTTCGCCGGTGTCGGTCAGCCAGATGTCGTAATCCACCACAAGCTCCATCTGGTTGACGATGTCAAGCCAACGCTGGCGGTCGGGCTGCTGATGCACCGGGTTGCCACCGGCCACGAGCAGGGCCCTGTACGGGCTGTTCGGCGCCTCGGCCTTGGCGAACCATTGGGCCATGCGCACCGGGACGGACTTCACGGAATCCAACGTACCATGCGGCAACACGATGGCCATGTCGTTGAAGTTCAGCGGGAAGCCCTGCAGCTGCAGGCCCTCGATGACGCCCGCGCCCGGGCGCCCGAACTTGCCGGTGATGATGCCGAGCAGGTGCTGCAGGCGATAGGTCTCATTGGTGTTGTGGTAACGCAAGCCGTAACCGCTGCAGATGAACGCCTTGTCGGTCGTCGCCCAATCGGTGGCCAGCTTCTCGATCAGATATACCGGCAGACCCGTCTTCTCGGATACGGCGTCGAGCGGATACTCGGCGGCCTTGTCGACAAGCTTTTGGAATGCGGGCACCATGCCGATGCCCTCCCACTCGAAATGCCCGGTCAGCGCCAGGTTTTCGCTGGGTAGCTCACCACCCTTGGGCGCGACGGCCATGAACTGGCCGGCATCGTTGTCGAACACGATGAAGTTGCCGTCCTCGTCGCGCGCGAGCATACCGTCGTCGTCGCGCACCATATAGGAAGCGATGGACCGGCGCGTGAGATAGGCCAGGTCAGCCATGTCGTTCTGAATGATGTAATTGATCATGCCCATGGCAAGATCGCCGTCGGTAGCGGGCTTGATGCCGTAGAACTCGTCGGCGAAGCCGGCCGTGCCGTCGAAGATGAGGCCGATGTCGACGATCTTGGCGCCGTGCTCGCGGGCCTTCACCAGATGCTGCGCGAAGCGGACTTGGTTCTCGATGGGGTTGCAGCCCCAGATGTAGACCATATCGGTCTCGTCGAGCACACGCGGGTCGATGAGCACATGCGCTGCGGTGGAGCCGACGCTGTAGTACTCGGTGTAGAACGGGCCGTTGTCCAAGCCGATGGACTCCATCGGGCAGGTGAGCCCCAGCACGTTGCCGAAGCGCTCGGGCATGAGGGCTTCCAGGCTGTACGCGGGCGGCACGCCTGCGCGCAGGTTCCACATGGCAATAGCCGCCGGGCCGTCCTCGGCGATGATCTTGTTCATCTTCTCGGCAATCTCGTCGAGCGCCTGGTCCCAGCTGATTTCCTCCCATTTGCCCTCGCCGCGCTCGCCGACGCGCTTCAGAGGCACTTTCAGGCGCTTGGAATCATAAGGCTGGCGTCCGGCCAAACACCCCTTCTGACAAATGTGCGCATCCGCAGCTTCGGGCCCGAAGTAGTCGGCCTTCTCCATGCGCACGATCTTGCCATCCTTGACGATGGTCTTCAGCGCGCAGTAGTCGTGGTCGCCCCACCCGGGACAGGCGGTGTAGACGAAAGACTCGCCTTCCTTCAACATACGCTTCCTCCTTCTCGTCCTTCGGATTTGCGTCGGTTGCTCGGGGCAATCGGCACACTATTGGAAACCCCCTCTAAAACAACGTGTCGGCCGCCCCGAGCAGCCGACACGTTGTCAGAACCCTATTTCTTCTCGGCGTACAGCACGTCGCTCTTCGACTTCTCCCAGGCGGGCAGCTCGAAGAAGCGGAAGCCGCGCTCGCGCAGCTCTTCCTTCTTGGCGGCTGCCGCCTCTCCTATCGTGAGCGCGTCGCACGGGCAGGAGTTCACGCAGTAAGGCTTCTCGCCTTTCGCGATGCGGCTCGGGCACTTCACGCAGCTCTGCGACCAGATGGGCATCCAGCTCATGTGGAGGTCTGGCCAGGTGCCGGCCGGGCGGTCGATGCCCTCGCCCGAGCCCAGCGTCCGAACGGTCAGCCAGAACTCGTCATCGGGCAGGTTGTTGCCCACTTTGCAGGCGAGCGAACAGGTCCAGCAGCCGATGCAGCGCTGGAGGTCTACCAGGATGGTCTTCTCGTTGATCTCGGTCATCTTCGTACCCTCCTTACGCCTCGACCTTGCGCACGTCGCATGCGCAATCCCAAATGGTGTCCCAGGCTCCCGCCATGAGGCCGAAACCGCCCGTTGCGTAGCCCGCATGGTAGCCGTTGGCCTCGATCGTGCACTTGACCCAGTTCTCGGCACGATCGTCGATGGTCTCGTAAGATCCCAGAGGCACGAGCAGTTCGGAATACATGCCTTCCTCGAACGCCTCGTGGCGCCAACCGAACCAAATCTGGATGGTTCCGGGCGGGATCACCTGATCCAGGCGCATTTCGATAATGCAGTGGCCGCGACCGTTGTAGACCTCGACCTTGTCACCGTCCTTGATGCCCTCTGCCTCGGCGTCAACCGGGTTCATGCGGCCCGTGGGCTTGCCGCCCGACAGCTCGCGCATGACGGGATCTTCAGTGAACATCGACTGCATGAAGAAGCGCTGGCGTCCGCTGAAGAAGTGGTACTTGCCCTTGGCGGTGCCATCGGCCAACCTCGCGGGCGTGGGAGCCTCGAGCGGCGGCAGGTACTTGGCCAGGGCATCATCGACGCACACGAGTTTCTCGGCGTAGAACTCCATGCGGCGATGCGGCGTGTCGAACACCATTCCCATGAAGGGATCCCACGGCACGGGCGGCGTGACCGCGCGCACGACCTTTTCCTTCTTCAGACGCTCGTAGGTGAGCGGCGGGTCGATATTGGCAATCATCGGCCACGTCGTGTCGAGGCGCACCTGGATCCACTCCTCGGCCGTCTTGTCGAAGTACTCGCCGAAGCCCACGCGCTTGGCGAGCTCGGAGTAGACGAACGTCGGGTCCTTGGCCTCGCCGATGGGCTCGATGGCCGGCTCTTGCAGCACGACGTGGTTATACGAAGCACTGACTACGAGCTCGTAGCGCTCGAACGGCATGCAGTCGGGAAGGACGTAGTCGGCGTAACGGCCGGTGTCGGTCATCCAGATGTCGATGTCTACGATGAGCTCCATCTGCGGGAAGATATGGTCGAGCCACAGCCCGCGGTTCGGGCAGTTGTGCACGGGGTTGCCCGCAATGACCCAGAACGCCTTGATCGGGTACGGTTTCTCGGTCAGGCAAGCCTCGATGAAATCGGCTTGGCGCATGACTTTGCCCTTGTAACCCTCGGGGCCGTTCGGCATCGAGATGGCGGAGTTGTTATACATCAGCGGATAGCCGCTCGGCAGCATCTCGGAGGTCACGCCTGCTCCCGGATGCCCAAGGTTGCCGGTCAGCGCACCGAGCAGGTAGAACGAGCGGTACGACTCGCCCTGGTTCTGGTAGCGCAAGCCGAGCGCGCCGAAGATGTAGGCGTTGGGCGCGGCCACGTACTCGTCGGTCAGGCGGATGGCCACTTCGGCGGGCACGCCGGTGATGGTCTCCTGCCATTCGGGCGTGTACTGGGCCGCATGCTCGCGCAGACGTGCGAACGCGGTCTTGCAGGCAACGCCATCGACTTCGAAAGCACCGTCGAGTACCACGTGGTCGACGGGCAGCGCTTGCTGGCCCATGACCATGCTGACCGGTGCGTTTGCATCGGCATCCCAAGCCATGTAGTTGCCCTCGGCGTCGCGCAGGTACATGCCATCGTCGTCGCGCACGAGGAACGGCGCCACGGTGTAGGCCAACAGGAAGTCCTCCTTGTACTGCTTGCGCTGGATGATGAGGTTGACCCTCGTCATCGAAAGCGCAGGGTCGCTGCCGGGCTTTACGGGGATGAACTCGTCCGCGAAGCCTGCGGTGGCATCGAACAGCAACCCGACGTCGACGATCTTGGCGCCGCGACTACGCGCCTCTACCAGGTGCTTTGCGATGCGCTGCTGGTTC
>JAFRJC010000025.1 GCA_017432445.1 Eggerthellaceae bacterium
AGCCCAACCGTCTGCCCATCTGCGTCACGATGCGTCTCCCGAGTGCGTTCGTCATTCGCGGCCTGCCAGCGTCGCGAGAACGCACTAGAACGCCCGAAAGCACTTGCGGCACGCCGTACACTCGCGGCGTTCACAGTATTCCTCGCGCCGTGGCTCTCGGTCCGTGCAATGACCCGCGCTCGCGGCTCTGTGACCCCGGCGGCGGCCCGCACCCGAGTAGCTATGTCCGGAATCGATTCTCCGGCGGCGAGACCTTCAGCGATTGCTGCTCGTGCATGAAACCACAGCTCATTTCCAATGCCGACAAGACGATTCTGTGCTTGTGCCATGTACCGCTGGGTATCCAACGGCTCATTGAGGAACGGCTGATCTCCGATCACAGATATGAGCGCTTGTGCGGTCTCCTCAGAAGCAGCAGACATGGACACCGCAAGGAACGGCAGCAGCGTCCCAACCACGTAGGCTTCCCACAGAGCAGTGATCCTGTCGATGTCAGCCGGAGTAAGCGACGATAGCTCAGCATCATCGATGCCGCTCTCTTCGATGACTTGGGCGATCACCTCAGTAAGGCCGGACGACACCAGCGCTTCAAACGCTGTGACAGCATCTTCCAGCTCTTCCAACGACTGCGGCTCTATCTCAGCCATAGCTAGAACTCCTCAGAAGGCGCTGCGCTTGAGCGGACACATCTTCCGGAGCCGAATCACTGATCTCGGTCTCTTGCGTCTCGGTCAGATCAGGGTTATCGATGTCGACAGCGCCCGGCTCCTCTTCCGTGGTGATCGTCTCGTTCATGACGCTGAGTCGACGCTTCAGGTCAATGATGCGCTCTAGCTCATCCTCGTCAGGCTGGTCAGCAGCAGAGAAACCTAGTTCACGCAGCAACGCAGCTCCGGTCAACTCGCCTCGGTCGTAGGCTTCAAGCGCCTCATTCGACCGGTCAGGACGCATGACAATCTCAGATGGGTCGTACCAAATGACCGGACGGCCACCCTGCGGACCGACGATCGCTCTGCCTTCTGCTTCTAGCGTCGGGTATAGGTAACCCTCTGTGAAGGCGTGGCAAATCATCTCCATGTCGGGCGTGATGTGCACTTTGATGCCCGACTCTTCGATTTGCGCAGCTCCCCAGTGGTTCATGTTGCCGAGTCCAGTAAGCTGTTCGGCAGGGATGTCGAGCGCTGTTGCCAGGCGGGTTACGGCCGCTGCACGTTGATCGAGCATTCGCTCAGAGAATGGGTTAGAGAAGTCGATCACTTCGATGAGGTCGGATACCCGAATGTCGGAGTCTCCGAGATCAGCTCCGATCGGAATCTTGATCGCTGCTTGCGCGCTCGTAGGGTCAGCAATGCCCTTTGATCCGACATCGACGAGAATCTGTGCGAACGGGTCGACCGACTCAGCATTGACCGGCGTCGGTAGGTCTGGGAAGCTCAGTTTCCCCCTGTCATACAGGATCACACCGTTTGCAGCCATGCGCGAGATGGTCTCCGCTATGATCCTGCGGTTGATGAGGTCAAGCTCTTTCATCGCGCTCAGTGCGTACGCAGCTCGTGACGTTGCCTTCCAGCCCCATCGGGGATGGGGACGCCAGAATCGAACTACAAGCGTGTCGTCTGGAAGCGTTGCCCAGGCGCGAACACTCTCCCCAGTCCGCACCTGGTAGCGCTCAATATTCCCCTCAATGCGGCGCACCCGCAGCTCATCGGCGCTGTAAACTTTCCAAGTAATATCGCCAAAGTCGTCTTCGACGCCGCACAGCCACCCCTCACCGGGGACATTGAGGTGAATGGCGGTTTCTCCGAGAATTTGCGACTGTCCGCCGATACCGCCCGCGAACTGCGCTACCGCGTCGGCAATCGGACCTTCCGTGATCGGAATCGGTTCGTCCCCGCCGGGCGTGAACTCAGCAGCAATGAGTCGAACGCGCGAAATCGCGTTCGCCTTCCAGTTCACCGCCGCCGAGAACTCTTCAAGCCGCTGATAGTAATCCCAGAGTTGATCCTGCTCCGACGTGTACTCGGGGTCATGCATACGACGTGGCGGAATGACGGCAGCGGATGCCGTCACGTTGTTGAACGCCGGTAGTCGCATGAACTTCCCTACTCCGAGTCGAAACGCCCGATGAACCCGACTACGGTTGACACAGCGAACCACGTGAGTATTGGGTAATCGAGCCCGTACACAATCGATACTATCAGTGTTCCCGATCCGGACACCCAGAATCCAAGGCACCACGGACACGAGAGCATGAACGCCAGCTTCGAGTTCCACGTAGGGGAGTATCGAACAGCGTCCGGTACATACTCCGGATAGTGTTTGCGCTGCCAGCGATCTTCGAGCCGCTGTCTGAACGGCTCGAAGATCGGTTCTGCGATTTTGTCCGTCGTCACCAATCGCGTGACTCGGTAGCAGGCGAGCGCGAGCAGCGTAATCAGCAGCGCGTCACTCATCCTGTCCGGAAACCTTCCGCTTGGGACGCGTTCGCACGGTCGCCATGATGAGTGCCCCGAACGGGATGGCTGCGCCTAGCAGTGCTTCCCACAGCGCAATTTCTTTCGCTTCCGCATCTACGTAGAACGCCGCAAGTGCAATGACGGACGCGCCGAACAGATAAATCGTCATGCGTGGTCCGCTGGTGTTCTCCGAGCTTTTCATTCTCCACACCCTCCTTCGATCTTGGAAACCTCTGTTCGCACCTCATTGAGCCCGTTTCTCAGCTCTGCGATGCTCGTATCGATTCGATCCAACCGCTCAACGAGTCCCGGTCGCTCTTCAGGGTCTCCGGGGTAACGAGGTGGCCGACCGGTGAGTACGTCCACGGCGTTGACGGTTTTCCGCATCGGTTTCCAGACTTTCCCCACGATACCGCTGAACAACAGCGTCACGAGGATTCCTATGGCCGTCCACCACTCCGGACTGATCTCAGGCATGAACTATTCGCCTAGCAGCGCCGTCCAGCTATAGCGACCGGCGATTCCGTCGCCGTTTCCCTTCGTTACGGAGTTGCGTACTTTTTTGTCCTTCTGGAATCGACGTAGTGCCTTGTCGGTTTTCGCTCAGAAAATATGATCGATCGCTGAATCCTTGTAGCCATTCGCAACGAGAAGCCCTTGCAGACGTCCGACGTCCGCACCCTTCGCGCCTTTGCGCAGTGTTGGTAGCGCCATGATCACTTCCTGAGTCCAGTTCGATGCAGGTACCGATGGTTTGGGAGGCGGGTTCGAGCTAATGTCTGCGATCCCCCACGATGCAGTGCTGTCGTAGTTGCTTGTACTCCGTCCATCCGGACCGTTGCCCACGGACACATGGACGTGGTCGGCGTGAGCGTTCCGTCCGGAGTAGTTCTCCGTCCGCCATCCGTTCTTACGCTGATAGATCTTGCGGTTGTAGATGACATACCGCAAGTTCGGGTGGGGATTCGTAATCAGGTGATTTACGAAGTTAGGTAGGTTCAAACCACCGTTGCCCTTAACGTCGCCCGCGCACACTACGTCACAGCACTCACTCGGATTGTGATCCGACCAGGTAGATTGGTGCGCTTCGTCTCCGATCGTCCAGAACGTCGTTCCACGGTGAACTGACTCGATCTCGTCTCGCAGGCGCTGAATGCTCTTCGCCAGTCTCCAACTAGCCACGGTCGACCCCCTCTCGGCTCTCTTCGTTCATTCAGCGAATATAACATAATAATTAGGACCTGCGTTCAAACACGAAACCCCGATCAC
>JAFRJC010000026.1 GCA_017432445.1 Eggerthellaceae bacterium
ACCCGTCGAGCCTCTCGGCGTCTTCTATCCTGAACAGCAGGTAGGTTTTCCCGTTGGATTGGTCGTCTATGAAGGAGTGGGCAAGGCCGGCTGATTCGAGCTTGGCCGATATCGCTGCTTGGATGCTCTCGTACTCGGGCAGCTCCTTGAACTCGGCCATGTCGAGCTTCGCCCATTCGGGCCTCGCTGCATCCTCCGTCTCGGCTTGCGGGCCGATACCGGACCTTGCGTTCCTGAGCGCCTGGGCCAGTCTGCCCGCGGCGTCGCTCATTGCCTTGCCCCCGGCGTCTTGCCCGATCCGTATCATCCAATCGTAGAGCTCCTGGCCCGCCTCGTCGCCGAAATCGCTCGCCATGACCGTCAGCCTCCTTCCGATGGGACGTTATGTCCCACCTCGTCGCTCGATTCGAGCGGATGGGACAGAATGTCCCACCGTCTCGCCATTGCCATCACGCCGTGCATGCGTCAAGAAGATGGCGGGCGCCACGCCCTTTCGGGCATGGCGCCCAAGCTGAGACGGCAGGCGGCGCGACGGCTGCGTGCCAAAGTGAGCGTTGAGGGGGACGCTCTTTCGCATCTAGTAGCCGGCGTGGTGAAAGTGGAAGACCGGCTGCCTTCACGTTTTGCGGTCTGGTGTTGGTTTGAGTAGGTGGTAGGCGCGCTAGGCACGCCTCCGACGCAGACCGCTGCACGTCTCGTTTGCCCGTTATATACGAGGCTGAGCCTGCCGTGAAGGCATGGAGAAGGCGTTATGGTCCGCTACGGTTCCCCCTGTCGATTAGCCATCAAGATTTCACATTCACCCGCGTCGGCGGTCCTCTCCGGAAAGCTTAATCTCGTGGCACATCTGCCGCAGCCTCGACACGATCGCACGCGCGCTCTCGTACTCTCCCTGCCGCGAGATGCGCTTCTCCAAGCCAGCAAGATCGTATTGCGACGTGACGATGAGGGGCCGCATGGCCTCGTAACGGTAGTTGACGATCTGGAAGATCATAGAGGCCGACCATGCTGAAGCCGATTCCTTGCCGAGGTCGTCCAAGATGAGGACGTCGCTGCTCGCGAACCGGAGCACGGCATCCAGTGACGACGCCTCCTTGCCGTAGGTGTCCTGGATGTCCTCGAGCATCGCCAACGTGGTCGTGAGCACCACGGAGTAGCCCGCATCGATGAACGTGCAGGCAAGAGCGCTTGCGAGGTACGTCTTCCCGGTTCCAACGCTGCCGTGGATGTAGAGCCCGCGACCGTCATCGGAGCCGAACCTCTCCATGTACTGCTGCGCCTTGACCTCGTCGACCGTCGCCTCCAGGTATCGCTTCTTCACGCCGGAGCGGATGAGCTTTACCTTGCGCTCACGCTCCCTTGCCTCGCGCTCCCGCGCCTCTTCCTCCTTCGCTGCCGCCGCCTCGCCGTCGCAGCCGCAGGACTCGTACGCCACCCAGGCGACGCGGCCGTTCAGCATGACGCCTCTCGGCTCGAGGATTCGCCCGCAGAAGGGGCAATCCGCGCCTTCGCTTTTCGGGCTGTTCAAACCTTGCTCTTTTGCCATTTCTGGCGTTATGAGATGGCTTTCGCTTCCATGTTCGCCGGACATATCAAAGATCCTCTCCTATGAACTCTTTGTTTTCGGACTTTCTTATCGGATGAACTTCTCTCAGGCGACGGCATGCAGTTCCTTCATGGGGCACGGCGTTGCCGCCTGAGATTTCTTCATGGGGTAGCGTTTCGCCGCATGAATTTCCTTCATGCGGAGGGACACCCCCTGAAGGATTCTCATGGGGAAATCCTCCAGGGGCGTTCCGCTCTGCGTCATGGGCATCGTCGTAAGTAGGCTCCGGGGATTGCCGCTTGGCGCACGTATTCCTAGCCGCCTCGGACTTGGTCCTTGCGGAAGGCGCCCGCGCGATGCGATACACCTTGGTGCTTCTTCCCACCCCGAGCTCGTGGCTTCCTACTTCGTAGATCAGGCCCCTGGCGGTGAGCTCCCTGATCGAATGGAATACTGTTCTCTCGGATAGGCCTAGGAACTCGGCGGTTTTGGGCTTGCTCTCGTAGAAGTCCAGGTTGCTCGTCTCGCAGAACCCGTAGATCCTCGCATATACCAGGAGAGTCGCGCCCTTGAGTCCGAGTTCTTCAATCATGAACCGATGCACCACGACGAACTCGTCGCGCGAGCCGTCGCTTGTCATCATGCTCCTCTTTCAGTCGTCGTCTATTCTTGGCCGCTCTCTTGCAAGTAGAGGAAGTTCCTGTCGTACCAGTCGATGAGCTCGTCGCGCTGGATGAGATAGTTCCTCTTCCTGCCCTCGAAGCGCCTGATCGGTAATGGGTCCAC
>JAFRJC010000027.1 GCA_017432445.1 Eggerthellaceae bacterium
AGCCGTTGGAGCTGTTCCTACAGCTCCAGGCACATTAACGGCGAGCGGCACGCTTGTGCTTGCGGCGAACCTTGTGACCCTTGCCCTTGCCGTCGATGCCGGCTTCCTTCAGCGAAACGATCAGCTTCTCGTTGATCGCGTCGAGCTGTGCGCGCTCTTCTTCGCTGAGCGCGGAGAGGATGCTTTCGGCCGTCTTGTCCTGAGCGGCTTCGTGCTTCTCGGCGAGCTTGCGGCCTTCGTCGGTAAGCTTCACGGCGTAGAGCTTGTCGCCTGCGTCCTCGATCGTGACGTAGCCGTTGCGCTCGGCCTTGCGCACGATGTCCTTCAGCGCGCCGCGGCTCATGCCGAGAGCAGGAACGAGCTCGCGCTGGGTTGCGCCGTCATTGTCGAGCAGCACGCGGAGCAGGGCGCCCTGGCCGCGCTGGTAGCTCGTCGGGCCGTTCTTGCGCTGTGCCAGGCGCACGAGCTTGCTAGCCTTCTTCATCTTCACGAGCGTCTTGGAATAATCGTTCATAGTGAAACCTCCTATATGGTTCGTTTGCTCTGAATTGCCCAAGGGATGCATCCCTTTGGGCGCGAAGCGATACTATAGCCGCCCACATCGGAGATTTCGAATTATTCACTTAACGCACATAGATATATTGTTTTCCCTTTTTATTAGCTATATTTTAATTATTCGTAGATAAGTATTGTTGCTTTGCGTTCTATCACTATTCGTCACTGTTCGTCATGCTTCATCACGCTTCGCGACAAAACGCCACCATTTTGGGAAACCAATTGTTTTGCGAGGGGCAACCGTCAACCGACCAATTTTTCCATCCAGACCATGTCGTAAACACGGCCGAATTTTCGTGCGCAACCGTGGAAACGACCGACGATGTTAAAACCCAAATGCTCGTGGAAGCGGACGCTTGCATAGGTGAGATACTCGTCTTCTTCCCGCGGATACGCGATGCACGCATAGAGGTTAGTCATGCCGTCTTCGACGAGCTTGCTCTCGAGGGTGGTATAGAGCGCTCGTCCAACGCCCCCACCCTGGCTTGATTGCTCGACGTAAACCGAGAGCTCGACGCTTGCATCATATGCCGCGCGTGCCTTGAAGGGCCCCGCATAGGCGTATCCCACAATCACGCCTTCCCGCTCAGCCACAAAGTAGGGGTAGCGCGCTAACACCCGCTCGATGCGGATGGCGAATTCTTCAGGCGATGGCGGCACCAGCTCGAAAGACACCGCCGTATCGCGCACATACGGCTCGTAGATGCCAGCCAGCGCTTCGGCATCGCGCACGGTTGCAGACCTGATTTCGATATCCCCAGCCGTCTCAACCATCCCCTGATCCTCCTCGCCGTCCAACCGATCGCTTACTCTTGGGATAATCGATAACTCGGGGGTAAGCAATCATCTTCACCTGATTCTACCGCACGATTCCCCGATTGCTCACCCTGCGGACGGTCAATCGAACTGCGGTACAATAAGCCAAGCAGTCCACATCGAGTCGAGGTTGGCTTATGAAATATCGTCATGTCATCGCCATGGTCGCCGGGTTCGCGCTCGACACCGCTTTAGGCGATCCGCACGGTTGGCCCCATCCCGTGCGCCTCATCGGCAAGCAGATCGATTTCGAAGAGGGGCTCATCCGCAAATACCTGCTCCCCGAAGCGCATGAGGCAGGCGAAGCCTGGCCGCTGTCGCAAGACCAGACCGAGCAGCTCGCCGGAGCCGCGCTTGCAGCCGACGTGGTTCTTCTCATCCCCGGCGCAACATTCTTGCTGCTCAAGGCCTGCGAAAAACTGCATCCCCTCGTAGCTCTCGGCGCCGAGACCGTCCTGTGCTACCAGCTCCTCGCGACACGATCGCTGTGCGACGAGTCGATGAAGGTGCACGAAGCGCTCGAAAAGGGTGACCTGGAGGGCGCACGCCACGCCGTCAGCATGATCGTCGGGCGCGATACCGACGAGCTCGACGAGGAAGGCGTGGCCAAGGCCGCCGTCGAAACTGTCGCAGAAAACGCTTCGGACGGCGTCATCGCGCCGCTGCTGTTCATGGGCTTGGGCGGCGCGCCTGCCGCCATGGCCTACAAGGCCGTGAACACGCTCGATTCCATGGTGGGGTACAAGAACGACAAATACATCAACCTCGGCCGCGTCTCCGCCAAACTCGACGACGCGCTAAACGTCGTACCTGCACGCGTGGCCGGCGGACTCATGTGCGCCGCCGCCAACCTGGTGAACCTCGACGGCAACGGCGCCTGGCGCATTTTCAAGCGAGACCGCTACAAGCACTCCTCCCCCAATTCCGCCCACACCGAAGCTGCCTGCGCAGGTGCGCTCGGCGTGCAACTGGGAGGTCCCAACAAGTATTTCGGGAAGATGGTCGAAAAGCCCACCATCGGCGACGAGACACGCCCCGTCGAGACGGCCGATATCGAACGCGCCAACAAGCTCATGTACGCCACCGCGGCGCTCGGTTTGGGACTCGCCTGCATCGTTGGCGTGCTAAGGAAATCGTAACGCACAACTGCAAACGCACGGTTGGGGAGTGTCCCCAACCGCGCAGGACGCTCCCCGGCCACGCATACTGCAAAGGGACTCACTTCACGGAGATTCTCCGCTTAGGTCCAAATGACGGCCCTCCCCCATTGCCTTGCAGGTATGATTTCCCTTTGGCTATCACCGCCAATGGCGGCAACGAAATGGAGTTAGCATGGTCGAACAGGTCAACAAAGACGAGACGATGAGCCGTTTCCAGCATGGCGGCGACACGTACGGCATGAAGGATGTCGTCGATTTCTCGGCGAGCCTGAACCCGCTGGGCATGCCCGTGCAGGTCATCCGCATGCTCAAGGTCAAAGCAGCGAGCTTCGAGGCCTACCCCGACCCCCAATGCCGCGAGCTCGTCGCCGCGCTTGCCGAACATGAGAAAGTGCCGGCGGAGCGCATTGTGGCTACCGCAGGCGCACGGGATGCCGGCGCACGCATTACCGAGGCGCTCAAGCCGCGCAAGGTGCTCGTCTGCTCGCCGTGCTATTCGGGATACGAGCAGGCATTCCAGCTTGCCCGTCCGCGCGTCGTGCACCACAGCCTGGTGGCAAGCGAGAACTTCGACGTGACCGAGCGCATCCTCGACTACATCGATCCCGAGATCGACCTCGTCGTGCTGTGCACGCCGAACAACCCGACCGGACGCGTCATCTCCCATGAGCTGCTTCGCAAAGTCCTCATCGCCGCGGCCAGCTGCGATGCCAAGGTACTCGTCGACGAGTGCTTCATCGACTTCACCGACTCGGCTTCATGCACGCCGCTACTCGACGAATTCCAAAACCTCATCATCGTGAAGGCCCTGACAAAAAGCCACGCGATGGCGGGATTCCGCCTGGGATACTGCCTTTGCGGCGACTCCGAGCTGCTCGAAGCAATCCGGAGTTCCGGCGCGCCTTGGGCCGTCTCGTCTCCTGCCCAAGTTGCGGGCGTGGCCGCGCTCGGCGTACCTCGCTACCTTGAGCTGACGCGCGAGTACGTGGCCGAAGAACGTGCCAAGCTGGAAGAGGGGCTGCGCGAATGCGGCATGCAGGTCGTGCCCTCGCATGCCAACTTCATCCTATTCCAAAGCCCGATCCCGCTTTACGATGCGCTGCTCGAACGCGGCTACGTCATCCGTCGCTGCGGCAACTTCCGCGGCCTCGACGCGTCGTGGTACCGCATCGCCGTGCGCACGACGGTACAGAACAAGGGCTTCCTCGCCGCCCTACGCGAGGTCGTGGCATGATGGAAGCACCTGACGCATCACCTGCGGCCGACGCAGCTGCCGAACTGACGTCATCAGGCCGCACGACAACGGAGTCGCCCCGTTCCGAAGCGCCTGTCCGTCTGCAACTCACGATCATCCGCCACGGCCAAACACCGGGTAACGCCGTGCGGCGCTACGTTGGCAGCAAGAACGACGAATCCCTCAGCGAAGAGGGACGCGAGCAAGCGCGCCTAGCCCCTCATTTCCCCGACGTGCAGCGCGTGTACGTCTCGACGCTCAAGCGTACCCACGAGACGGCTGCCATCATGTTCCCCAACGCCGAGCAAGTTGTTGTGGAAGACATCCAGGAAATGGATTTCGGCGCCTTCACCGGCCGCAGCGCCGATGAAATGGCAGATGACGCGGACTATCGCAACTGGGTCGACAGCTGGTGTGAGGACCCCTGCCCCGATGGAGAGTCGAGAGCCCAGTTCAACGAGCGCATCCGCATCGCCATGAACGCCTTCCTTCGCGCCATCGCTGCACGTGGCGAAAACGACGTGTACCTGGTCGCCCACGGCGGCACCATGATGGCCTTCCTGGATTGCTATGCCAGCGACGTCAAGCAGTACTTCGAATGGAACACCGCGAACTGCCATGGCTATCGTCTGCACATTTGCCTCGGTGACGATTCTCTTGCTATCGAGGAGATCGAAGATTTCTGAGCAACGCAACGGGACGCCCAGCCTTCCCAAACAAGAAGTAGGGCCACGCGCTGAGGCGAAGCCCTACTCAGAAGGAAACAGGACAGAAAACCCGCTTGCGAAACTCGACTAGAACTCGAGGTTGTGTTCGTCCTCCTTGGAGAACAGATGGATCAGATCGCCGCTGAAGGTGAACGAGACCTCATCGCCGATGTCGAATCCGCCCTTGTGGCTCTCGTCGACGTCCACGGTCTGGACGATCACGATGACGTCCTTGCCCTGCGAGCTGAGGTGCAGGTGCACAGAGGAACCCATCATCTCGGAAACGTCGACCGTACCGACGAGCGCATTGGGTCCCTTCTCGACCAGCGATACGTGCTCGGGACGAATGCCCAACGTGATGGGCTGCGACTGCACGTCGTTGGCGAGCATGCGAGCTTGCTTCTCGGCGCTCGGAATCACGATGATTCCGTCAACCTCGACTTTGTACGAATCGCCTTCGCGCACGAGCTCGGCGTCGAAGTAGTTCATCTGCGGCACGCCGATGAAGCCCGACACGAACAAGTTGGCAGGATGGTCGAAGACCTCCTGAGGAGTGCCAACCTGCTGGGTGATGCCGTCTTTCATGATGACGATGCGGTCGCCCAGCGTCATGGCCTCGGTTTGGTCATGCGTGACGTAGACGAACGTGGTGTTGATGCGCTGGCGAAGCTTGATGATCTCGGCACGCATCTGGTTGCGCAGCTTGGCGTCCAAGTTGGACAGCGGCTCGTCCATGAGCAGGACCT
>JAFRJC010000028.1 GCA_017432445.1 Eggerthellaceae bacterium
ATGTTCTCGCACTACGACGACTGGAAGGCCTACCCGGTAGTCGGTTTTGGCCAGCCCGAGTTCAACAAGATCTCGGTGTGGGTGAAAGCCGATGACGGCAGGACCGAGGTCACCTACCCGGACCTGCCGTACGTCGCCTGGATGGACCACGACGGAGACTTCAGCTGGAACTCCAACAACTACGTCCACGGACCGCTGGCCCGCATCAAGCCGCGCAAGTAACCGACAACGCAAAGGCGCGGGTCCGCCTGGGCCCGCGCCGGAAAGGACACCATCATGGCAAGCAGGATGATATCCGCGGCCGAGTGGGGCCGCATCAAGGGCGAGTACGCCTTCGTCCGCAATGTGTCCGATTTCGAGATGCCGCCCGAGTGCCGCGAGCACCAAGACTGGCAGAAGGTCTACAAGGAAGGCTGCGACTCCAAGTACGGCACCATCATGGTGTCACATTCGATGCGCGCATGGCGCCATCCGACCTTCGACGAGTTCTACGGCGGGGCGGTGATCGACTAGCGGGGCCTAATCCACCGGTGAGCCCAAGTATAGCCGCTCGAAGTCTCGTCGGTAGGGGCCCTTGATGCCCAGCTCGTCGACGTCGTCCATACCGCGCACACCGAAGCTCTCCAGGTACGACCTCACCTCGGCCTCATCGCATAGGATTCCCCTGAAAGCCGCCATATCGTAAAGCTCGCCCACGGCGATCGCCGCCCCCATACGGAAGTAGTCGTTTTTGCTGTAGGGTCCCTTGCCGAACCTCTCTGAGCCCATGAGCGCCACCTCTTTCCATGCTCATCTATCTGTTACGCGCATGTTAGGCTCCACCTCAAGCTTCGGGAGTACCACGCCGTGGACACCTGACCGCGTTCTCGCATCCATCGCCCCCAACCGCCGCACACCGCCAGCGAACCTCGGAAGCGCATCGTCGCCGAGAGCCCAGCCAGCTGCAAGGCGCGAAAAACTTCCGCCATGCGGAACTCGGGGCCTGCCGGTTTTCGCTCGTCCCCTTGCATCTGTCCGGAACCCCGGCGCCACAAGCGCCACGAGGCCCGCAAGGGGCGGGCCGCAACCATAGGAGGTCAAGATGGGAAATGCAAGAACGCTCGAGGTTATGGTCATCCCGACGGGTGGGCTCCCGTACCGCAAGACGCTCGAGGTGGATACGCGAGGTAGCTTCCTTCACGGGCTGCAGGCATGCGTCGGTGGGCCGATCGAGCCGGCGGGTTACATCTTCGGAGACGCGCCGTCCGTGTACGTCAACGAGGAGGGCCTGCTCACCGCCTCGCTTGACACCGCGAACCGGGCAATCTACGCGACGCGCGAGATGGCCGAGATGGGATATCTCTCCCAGATGGACTACTCGCACGCGGTCGAGGAAGGCGAGCTCTACTCCATCGTCTTCGGAAACATGGTCTGCGTGGGGTTCGACCCGGAAACCGGCGAGGACCGCGACATCACCGATACGGAGGCCGAGCGAGTCATGGAGCGCTTCGGCAGCGCGGAGTCGATCGAGTCTGGCGCTGTTGAATACCTCAGGCTCGCGTTCCGCAGACGGGCCGCCGGATAGGCCGCCTTCGTCGCCAGAGCCCCTTCGCAGGTATCCCAGAATGCCAGTGCGGAGGGGTTCGCGCATCACTGCGTACAGCACGTCCCGTCGATAGCTGTTCCACGATTTACCGATAGCCTTTCCACGCTTCGACGATAACAGCGAGACGCCGGGGCTCGCACCACGCGTTTGAACCATGCGCGTGCAGCCCTTTCC
The DNA here is from genome assembly GCA_017432445.1 of Eggerthellaceae bacterium. Classification (GTDB taxonomy): domain Bacteria; phylum Actinomycetota; class Coriobacteriia; order Coriobacteriales; family Eggerthellaceae; genus UBA9715. Next base: position 1,760 of record JAFRJC010000028.1, read on the forward strand.
AACCTTGCGGATATCCCGGTGGACCATGCCGGCATTCGCTATAGCCGCAATCCCGCCCAAACAGTAAAATTGCGGCTGAGTGACAAATCGGGATTCGCGGGGATGATGCAAGTGAATTACAAGGTCATCGATAAAGACACTTACTACAGAAAAGGCGTGTTCCGCCACTTCACAGAAGATTGCGCATGCTCGACTTCCATGACGGCGAGGATTGATGCCACCGACCTTGTCCGTCATTCCAAGGAGACCGGGACGAGGTTCTACATCAACTTTCTTTACATCCTGTCAAAGGTCCTGAACTCCCGCGAGGACTACAGGATGGGGTATCTTAGGGAAACGGACGAACTGATCTGTTACGACGTTATCAATCCCATACAGTACATCTTTCATGAGGATACAGAGACCTTCACGCTCGTCTATACGGAATACGATGAGGACTACGAGAAGTTCTACGCAGCGGCTCTGCGGGATGCCGAAGAGGCAAAGAAGACCAGGGAATACGGCTTTGACATCGTGAATCATCCCAACTGGTTCGATGCGTCGTGCATACCGTGGCTGTCCTACGATGCCATGCATCTTGAGCTGCCCGACGTTCATATGTTCTTTGCGCCGATTATCAACTGGGGAAAATACAAGGAAGAATGCTCATGTACGGTAAGGAAGCAAGCAACCGAAAACAAGAGATAGACCGCCAGCACTACACTATTCCGAACCAAAGACCAAAAGATAAGCATTGTGGGAAAATCTAAACTTTTGGATTTTCCTACAATGCCAACTAC